>CALKBO010000030.1 GCA_937989875.1 uncultured Collinsella sp.
GCAACGCGTTGCGCTGAGTCCTGAGGCTGTTGCAATGAAAATGACAATCAAGGCAACACGACAGCGCAGGCTGCACAGGCAGGGACGTGCGCGCGCACCCAGTTGGCGGGCGTGGCGGTGCCGTCGCGGAACTCGGATACGGTGCGCCCAAAGGCGCCCTTTCTAAACGGCGTCTCGATAAAGCGATATGAGCATTCGGCCACGGCGACCACCAACAGCACCTGCAAAATGTACTGCCACCACGGTGTATCGTTGATGTTGGCGACCGGGTTCATAAGCAACAGCAGCGGATAGTGCCACAGGTAGATGCTGTATGAGCGCTTGCCAACCCACACGAGCGGCTCGGCGGACAGCGCGCGAGCAACCATTCCCTGGGGCTGCACGCAGGCCGCGATGACCATGAGCGTGAGGATGGAGCATAACAGCGTGCCGCCGCGATACTGGAACGCGGTGTAGCCGTTGGTGAGCGCGACCATGGCGGCAAGGCCAACCAGACCCACGACGCCCAATACATCGATGGATGCGGGCGAGGACCAAAAGCGCACG
The DNA here is from genome assembly GCA_937989875.1 of uncultured Collinsella sp. Classification (GTDB taxonomy): domain Bacteria; phylum Actinomycetota; class Coriobacteriia; order Coriobacteriales; family Coriobacteriaceae; genus Collinsella. Next base: position 547 of record CALKBO010000030.1, read on the forward strand.
GGGGCGCTCGGCTGTGCCGGGGCGGTCTCGGCTGATTCGTCGGCCTTCTCGCCAGGCTTGCCCTCGGCGTTCTTGCCGTGCTTGGCGGCGCCAGCCAGGCGATTGAGCCCCAAACGATGGGCGAGACGAACCAGCGCCAGGTCGCGATCGGGGATAAAGGCCATCCAGGCACCCAGCAGCAGCGAGAACACGCGGGTGTCGGTGCCGTAGTACACGCGGCTGGGGTCGGCGGCAGGGTTGTAAAGCACCATCATGGCAAGGGCAGATACCGCGGCAAGGCCTAGAACCACGCGGCGCGTGTTGGGTTTGCTCACATGCATGGATACCATGGCAAACAGCAGCGGCGGCCAAATCAGGTAGAACTGTTCCTCGATGGCAAGCGACCAAAAGTGCGTGAGCGGCGAGGGGTCGCCCAGAGCATTGAAGTACGAGACGTTTTGGGCAATCTGCCACCAGTTGTTAAAGAACAGCAGTGACGGCAGAATGTCGGGGCGCATCTTGGTGAGCATCACGTGGTTGAAGACGGTGCACAGCGCACAGGTCACCACCACGACGGTTACCACGGCGGGGACCAGGCGACGGATGCGGCGGATCCAGAAGCTCTTGAGGTCGATGCGGCCGGTCTTAGCGACTTCGTTGAGTAGCAGGCGTGTGATCAGATAGCCCGAAAGCACAAAGAAGATCGTGACGCCGAGCAGACCGCCCTGCGCCCACGTGAGGTTGAGGTGATAGAGCACCACCGCGACGACGGCAAGCGTGCGCAGGCCGTCAAGGGCAGGGATGTAGCGGGACTTGGGGCGAGCAGGCGTCTGCTCCGCGGCGGGAGTGTTGGCGCGGCCCGCGTTGTTGGCAGAAGCGCGATGGGGGCTCGCGGTGCGTCGCGGTTCGTTAGCACGGCGTTCGCCCTTCACGCGTTCGTGCGGCGCTGGCTCGTTGCCCGTGCGGCGTCGGCCGCGCGAGCCCGATTGCGAGAATTGTTCCATAAAACATCATCCAATGACGAGAATAATCAGCACGTATTCATTGTAGCTGCCTGCTCCTGTGAATGCTTGCTGCTGGCGCAACCTCAAGGGTGCGTTCACATCAAAGTGAACTAAAGTTATAGAGGTGCGAAGGCGCGCAATCGACGGTCGACGGTGGGTGCAAAGCCCGCAGATGAGGAGGTTTCCATGGCAGATCGCGGCATCGTTGCGGTGTTCGGCAGCATGAACATGGACCTTTCGGTGGCGTGCGAGCGCATACCGCGTGCGGGCGAGACCGTCGGCGGCAGCGGGTTTATCACCAACGCCGGCGGCAAGGGCGCCAATCAGGCCGTAGCTGCCGCGCGTATGGGCGCGTGCACGCACATGATCGGCGCGGTCGGTCGCGATGCGTTCGGCGCGTCGCTCGTGGCGGGGCTCCAAGGCGCCGGCGTGGACTGTGACTTTGTAGTGCATCGCGATGACGTGGAGACGGGAACGGCGACCATCATTCGCTGCGAGGGCGACAACCGCATCATACTGTCACCGGGCGCCAACCATGCGCTTGCGGGCGCGGACGTTGCCTGCGCGCTGAGGCGTCTGGTGGCCCATGAGCTCGACGGCGGCGCCAGCGAGATTGCCCCGGCTGCCGGAAGCGTCTTTATCGCCCAGGGCGAATGCGACCTTGCGGCGACGGCCGAGGCGCTTGTTTGCGCTCACGAGCTGGGGTTCTATACGGTCTTTAATCCAGCGCCCGCCTGCGAGCTGCCTGCGGAGGTCTGGCCTGCGGTCGACCTGGTCTGTCCCAACGAGACCGAGTGCCAGGTGCTGACGGGCATTCTGCCCACGGATGACGCGAGTTGCGTCACCGCGCTCAATGCGCTGCTCGACAAGGGTGCCGGGGCTGCGGTCATCACGTTGGGCGGTGCCGGCTCGGTTTCGCTCGGCGATGGCGGTGAGCCGCTGCGCATGCCGGCACTTTCGAGTACGGTAGTCGATACCACGGCCGCCGGCGATACGTTTATCGGCGCGTTGGCGGCGGCTCGCCTAGAGGGCTTGCCGCTCTTTGAGTGCATGGCCGCGGGTGCTCGCGCCTCGGCAGTGACGGTGTCGCGCCTGGGCGCTCAGCAATCGATTCCCATGCGCACCGAAGTTGAACATTGGTTTGGTTAAACGATAAAGACGGAGAAGCGGAGTAGAACAATGGCAATCAAGAAGCTGATCCTTGATCTGGATATGGGTGTGGACGATGCGATGGCGCTGGCCTATGCCATCGCGAGCCCCGAGGTGGAGCTCGTGGGCATCACCACGTGCTTTGGTAACGTGCGCGTCGAGCAATCGGCGCACAATTGCCTGGCGGTGCTCGATCTGCTGGGTCGTCCCGAGGTGCCGGTGTACCTGGGCGCCGACCGTCCTCTGCAGGCGACTGAGCCCTATACGCCGCCGGCGTCCACCGCGCTCATTCACGGCAAGAACGGCATCGGCGGCGCGAGCGTGCCCGCGTCGCCCTACGAGCCGGTGGGGGCGACCTCGGCCGACGGCAACGCTGCGGTCGATTATCTGATCGATGCCGCGCGCACCTATGGTCCCGATCTGGTCTACGTAGCGACTGGCCCGCTCTCCAACCTGGCGCTCGCCCTGGAGCGCGATGCGGCGGCGATGATGTCCATCGGCCGCGTGGTCGTGATGGGCGGCGCCCTTACCGTGCCCGGCAACGTGAGCGCGGGCGCCGAGGCCAATATGGCGAGCGACCCCGAGGCAGCCGACGCGGTGCTGCGCTCGGGCCGTAAGCTCACCATGGTGGGTCTGGACGTGACGCATCGCGTGGTGCTCACACGCCGCGACATTGCCGGCTGGACGGGCTCGGGCACCATGGCGGGCTGCGCATTTGCGAGCATGGTCGAGCACTACATTGGCTCGTACGAGATGAACGCACCCTACCTGGGTGGTTGTGCGCTGCACGATCCGCTGGCCGTTGCCGTGGCGATCGACCCCACGCTCGTAGGTGCGCTCGGCTGCAACCTGCGTGTTGATCTGCTGGGCGAGTACCGCGGTCGCACCATCTGCGATGAGCGTCGCCTGTCCGATCCGGACAAGAGCGCGCTTGTGGCACTGACCGTGGATGCTCCGCGCTTCCTGTCCGAGTTCAAGACACGTATGGCCCGTGTCCTGGGCTGATCCGCAAGATTGAGACGGCCTCCCAATCGTTTCAACGCTTCCAAAACCGTTCACGGACGATATGCTACCGTTGGTCGGCTGTGGACGGTGCTCCCCGCGAAGATATGGGCTATCATTCTTTGCTGCGCGGATTGTTACTTCTAGGGAGGCATGCCCGCGCCTCGATACAACGGATTGTTACTGGTAAGGCATGACCGCGATAGCTCGGCTATTTGCAGTCATGCCTTTTCTTTTTGATAATTCCGAAAGGAGGTTCAATAATGCTTGCGATTAAAAAGCTCAACAACAATGCCGTTCTTTGCCGCGACGGGCAGGGGCGCGACGTGATCGCCATGGGCAGGGGCGTCGGGTTTGGGGGAGAATTTCCCCGCGAGCTGCCGCTCTCTAAGATTGAGCATACGTTTTATGACATCGACCCCAAAGGGCAGGACGTCATGCGCGACCTTCCTTCTGAGATCGTGATGTTCACGGCCAAGGTGATGGACATCGTCGCCAACGAGCTGCCCTATGATCTGTCGACCAAGGCGACATTGTTCATGGCCGATCACCTGTCATTTGCGGTGGAGCGCGCGCAAAAGGGTTTTCGTATTGCGATGCCTCTCGCCTATGAAGTGCGCGAGACATATCCTAAGGAATACAAAGCGGCGCAGTTTATCGTTATGAGGCTCGAAAAGGAGCTTGGTGAACGACTTCCCAAAGAAGAGATTGCCAGCATTGCCATGAATCTCGTCAATGCGCGGGTTGTTCAGGCCATCGAGACCGCGAGCAAACCCACCAAGCAGTTTGACGATATGCTAGAAGATGTCACTGAGATCGTCGAGAGTGATTTTCGCATCATCGTTGACCGCGATTCCTACGATTTCACCCGCTTCGCCACGCATCTGCGGTACCTGTTCAAGCGCATTCAAGCCGGCGAGTCGCTGAACAGCGCCAACATGCAGATGTACAAGAACTTTCGTGAGGAGTTTCCGCAGTTGGCAGAGTGCGTGAAGCATATCGGTTCCTATTGTCGTGAAACGTGGGACGCCACGCTCTCCGAGGAGGAGGAACTCTATCTGATGATCCATCTCAACCGGATCATCTCCAAAAAAGGATTGTAACCCGTAGCCATTCGGGGCATGACCTTTGCCGATTCGAACAGTAAGCCAAGATTGTGCAAAGGAGCCAATGATGGCAAATTACAAAAAGGTGGCAGAACAGATTCTCTCCACTGTGGGCGGGGCGGAAAACGTGGCTTCGGTTACGCATTGCATGACGCGCCTGCGCTTCAGCCTCAAGGATGAAAGCCTCTCGAATGATGAGAAGCTTGAGGACATCTCGTCTATCATCAGCGTCGTGCACGCCGGAGGGCAGGTGCAGCTGGTGATCGGGCCCACGGTCGACAAGGTCTACGACGAGGTTTGTAAGCAGGGCGGATTCGAGGTCACGGTATCGATTGACGAGGAACTCGATGGCCCTCAGCTTAGCTGGAAGGAGCGCTTGGCACCCAAGCACCTCTTCAATCAGCTGCTCGATGCCGTGAGCGGCGCTATCACCCCGATCCTTCCGATCTTTTGTGTCGCCGGTATCTTCAAGATGCTCGTCATTCTGTTTGGGCCCGAAGGCGCCGGTTTTATGTCCGAAACGAGCGACCTGTATCGGATCCTTTCCCTGGTGGGCGATGCGGCGTACTATTACTTCCCGGTATTTGCTGCCTACAGTTCGGCTAAGAAGTTCAAAACGAGCCCTGTGCTGGCACTGCTCATCGCCGTTGTGATGATTTACCCCGACATGCTCGCTATTGTTGAGGACGGAAAGCCTTTCAGCGTCTTCGGCATCCCCATGCAGCTCGTCAACTACACCCAGGCTGTTCTTCCGGTCATCTTGATCACCTGGGCCCAGTCCTATGTTGAGCGCTTCTTTAAGAAGATCTCGCCTGATATGTTGCGCGTTCTGATCGTACCCGTGGGTACGGTGCTCGTGATGTTGCCGGTCGCGCTGTGCCTCTGCGGCCCTGCCGTCCAATTTGTCATGGGCCTTGTGGCCGATTTCATCATTTGGCTCGCCTCTGTTGCCGGTCCCGCTGCGACCGCGGTTATCGGCGCATTCTGGAATCTGATCATCGCCACCGGCATGCACGTGCCGATCTATACCGCCATATTGCCCGCCGCGCTCCAGAACGGTTACGACGCCATCTTATACCCCGGCGCCGCGGTTGTAGCCTACACCACGCTTGCCATCGCGCTCGCCTATGGCCTGCGCGCTAAGGACAAGGAGAATCGAGCCACGGGCTGGAACTTGTTCATCACCTATGCCTTCGGTCGCGTGAGTGAGCCCATCATCTACGGCATCCTGTTTCGCGACAAGAAAGCTCTTGCCTGGAACATGATTGGTGGTGCTGTCGGTGGTCTGCTGGTAAGCCTTCTTCATGCCAACGTCTATATCTTCACTGGCGTTGGTTTCCCATGGATGAACGTGCTCATGTTTGCTCAGGATATCATCCCCGGCACCATCGGGTGTCTTGCTGGCGGTGCCGTGACGTTTGCGTTGGCGATGGTTTTTGGATTTGAAGGACAGGAGAAGATGCCGTTGAAGTCCAAGAGCGGCGATTCTGAGGCTGTTGAATCCGTCGAGGCATAAGAGGCTACTGCACAAATATGCTCCCCAGCCGTTGCGCGGTCCGACCCCTTGGCCGCGCAACGGTACTGTGCTGTTGCGCGGCACTTGCCGAGTCCGTTGCGTTCGACAGCGTGGGCCGGGAATTTGATAGAAAGGACGACACCATAATGTTTAGAGAAGATTTTTTATGGGGCGGGGCTCTGGCTGCAAACCAGTGCGAGGGAGGATGGAACGAAGGCGGTCGCGGTTTAGCCAATTCCGACATGCTGCCGTTTGGCGATCAACGCATGGACGTCATGCGGGGAGACCTTGACCCGCGTGCGTTGGCACCCGACAGCTTCTATCCCGCTCGCAAAGGCATTGATTTTTACCATAGGTACAAGCAGGATATTGAACTGTTTGCCCAGATGGGTTTTAAATGCCTGCGCTTATCGATCGCCTGGAGCCGCATTTTTCCCAAAGGAGACGAAGCCGAGCCCAATGAAGAAGGCCTTGCCTTTTACGAGGATGTTTTTAGGACGTGCCGCGCGCATGGCATTGAGCCTTTGGTGACGCTCAACCACTATGATGTCCCCATGCATCTCGTCGATGCGTATGGCGGATGGCGCGATCGCAGGTTGGTCGACCTGTTCGAGCGATATTCGCGTACCGTGTTCGAGCGCTATCGGGGATTGGTCAATTATTGGCTGACCTTTAACGAGATCAACATCATGACGCAGGCGTGCTTTATGGCGGCGGGGATCATCTTCGAGCAAGGGGAGAATCGCTATGCAACGGTTCACACGGCCGTGCACCATGTATTGGTTGCGAGCGCCCGTGCGGTCGGGGCGTGTCATGAACTGTGCCCTGGGGCGAAGATCGGTTGCATGCTCAACGCAGGTGTCTTCTATCCGGCTACATGTGATCCGGACGATGTGCTGGCTGCGCAGGCTGAGAATCGCAGCCATTACATGTTTACCGACGTCCAGGTGCGCGGTGCGTACCCGAGCTATGTTCTCAAGGAATACGCCCGCCATGGTTTTGAGGTGCCCTATCGGGATGATGACCGCGAAGTACTGGCTGCAAACCTGGTCGATTTCGTCTCGTTTTCGTATTACTCGACGCGCGTCGCAAAAGCGCATGCGGAAGGTCAGTTCGATTCGAACCTTCTTCGCTCGGCGCCTAATCCGTATCTAAAACAGGAGCCTTGGGGGAGGTTTATCGACCCCAAAGGGCTGCGCGTCACCATGAATGAAATCTGGGATCGCTATCAAAAGCCGCTGTTCATCGTCGAAAACGGTTTGGGTGCTCCTGATGTGCCGGAAGATTCGGGTGAAATAGAAGACGACTATCGAGTTGAATACCTGCGGGCCCACATCGAGGCGATGAGGGAGACCGTCGAGCTCGACGGGGCGGAACTCATGGGATATACCTGTTGGGGCCCGATCGATTTGGTTTCGGTCGCCACAGGGCAGATGCGTAAGCGCTACGGGTTTATCTATGTCGATCGAGACGATAGCGGTGCGGGCTCGTTTGAGAGACGTAAAAAGAAAAGCTTCGAATGGTACCGACGCGTAATAGCAAGCAATGGCGAAGACCTTGCGTAATAACGTTAAGATGGACAAATGCGCCCGTTGGGGGAATAGTCGTGCCACTTCGCTTGACAACAGGCTAAACTAGCTATTAAACATTTACTATTCTGTTTAGATTGAATTTGCGGTCGTTTAGTTGCCGAGCCACGGGGCGGTCAAGCCACGATGCTCGGCCGCGACCGATGCTAGGGGGAACGATGGCTAAAGCAAGCGTCCGCGAGATCAGCCGCATTACCGGCTTTTCGCCCGCAACCGTGTCCAACGCGCTCAACCGCAAGCGCAGCGTGAGCGAGGAGACCGCCAAGGTCATCCTGGAGTGCGCGCAGTCGCTTGGCTATCAGCAGTCGACGCAGCTCGAGAGCATCCAGTTTGTGCTTGCGCGCAAGACGGGCGCCATCCTGGACGAGAGCACCTTCCATCCCGCGGTCATCGAGGGCGTGGAGCGCCAGGCGCGTCGCCACGGCATGAGCACGAGCTTTGTCTCGCTCGACTTTAGCGACCTGGACGCCGTGCGCCCGCAGGTCGAGGGCCTGATCGCCGACCCGTCGGCCGCCATCGTGCTGATGGGTACCGAGCTGGGCGAGGAGGACTACGCCCTGTTCGCCGACGCTGCCGCCCACCTGATTGTGCTCGACGGCTGGAGCGATCGCCAGTACTTCGATGCCGTAGTCATCGCCAACACCGATTCGGTGCTGCGTGCCGTGGATTACCTTATCGAGAAAGGCCACAGGCAAATCGGCTATCTGGCGGGCGACCTTCGGATCCGCAACTTTAAGGACCGCGAGCGCGGCTATCGCCAAGCGCTTGAGGACGCGGATCTTGAGGCCAACCCGGCATGGCACGTCACGCTGGGTACCACGCTCGAGGGCGCTTATCACGACATGGGCGTGTGGCTCGACAACGTCTCGCGCGACGATCTGCCGACGGCTTTCTTTGCCGAGAACGACGTGCTCGCCGTGGGCGCCATGCGCGCGTTCAACGAGCACGGTATTCGCGTGCCCGAGGATGTCTCGATCATCGGCTTTGACGACCTGTCTTTGGGCGCCTTCTCCAACCCGCCGCTCACCACGGTGCATGTTCCCAAGCACGAGGTGGGCGAGATCGCGGTGCGTCGCCTGGTGGGCAACATCCGCAACCCCAAGAGCTATACCTGCAAGACGGCCGTGTCGACCTACTTTGTCGAGCGCCAAAGCGTGCGCGAGATCTAGTCGGAACGGCGCCAGACCCCAGAGCGGAAAAGTCCTTCTAGATTACCTAGAATGATTTTTCTGGGACGGGGATTTAAAACTCATTGATCCCCGTCCCGGGTAGCTCATTTGGGACGGGGCTTTTTTGACTGGTATGATTGGTGCGACCATTCGAACCAGCTAAAAGAGCCCGTCCCAAATTGACTACCGAGAGGATCTGCCATGGAGCGCATCGCGAGTTTTTCCGTTGACCATCTGCTGCTTGAGCCCGGCGTGTATGTGAGCCGCATCGACCGCGATCCGGCGACCGGTGCTGCCGTCACCACGTTTGACCTGCGCCTGACCACGCCCAACAAGGAGCCGGTCATGAACACCGCCGAGTGCCACACCATTGAGCACCTGGGCGCGACGTTCCTTCGCAATCATGCCGAGTGGTCGAGCCGCATTGTCTACTTTGGCCCCATGGGCTGCCGCACGGGCTTTTACCTCGTCGTATTTGGCGAGGTGACGAGCGAGGAGATCCTGCCGCTCGTGCGTGAGCTGTTCGAGTTTGTCGCCGACTTTGAGGGCGATGTCCCCGGTGCCGCTCCTGAGGAGTGCGGCAACTACCTGGACCAGAACCTTCCCATGGCTAACTGGCTCGCGCGCCGTTACCTCAACCGCGACCTGGCCGATATCGACGAGGAGCACCTGCACTATCAGCAGGCGTAAGTCCCTCGCAGAAATAGCGTTTGTACTAGAAGCGCTCCCGCTCTTTGCGGAGCGCTTTTTTATGCCGAGTGCTCAAAACAGAACAAGATTGTTCTAGAATGTTCATACTGTCACATTTACGAACAGGAGTGAACATGCATATCTACTCTGTCAACGATCCCGAGTTCAAATCCTATGGCAACGTTTGGGATGACGTTCCGTCCGAGCTTACGTCGCCCGTGCTCGAGGCGCTTGCCTCCACGCCCATCCCTGAGGGCAGCAAATACGTGGCGAGCGCGCCGGAGCTCGAGGGTGTCATGGATGCCGACAAGCTTGGCTTTCTCATGTTTGGTGGCCGTCCCTTCCAGCTCGGCTGGTGCAACGGCCACAATACACGACTCAACTGCCTGGAGTATCACCGCGCGAGCGAATTCAACTTGGGCGCTCGCGACTTTATCCTGCTCGTGGCGCATCGCTGGGAGATCGAGGACGGCAAGCTCGACACCGCGTGCGTCAAGGCGTTTCGCGTGCCGGCGGGTACGGTCGTCGAAGTCTTCAACACCACGCTCCACTACACGCCGTGCATGGTCGACGACGGTGGCTTCCAGGTGATGGTGGCGCTGCCCGCCGGCACCAACGGCCCGCGCCCCGAGGCCGCGGCCGACATGCCCACGGCCGGCGACAGCTACTGCTACTGGAAGGCCGACAAGTGGGTTCTCTGCCATGCTGACAGCCCCAAGGCTGCCGAGGGCGGCTACGTAGGCCTCATCGGCAAGAACCTCGACATCACCGTGGACTAGCGCATCGCCCCAAACCACCACAAAGGTGCCTGTCTCCTTTGCGGTGGTTTGGGGCGGGCGGATATCGGGAAGTGCCAGACGGGGGAGGCTGCCGGGCGCCTTGCCGTCTGCGGATTTTGGGACATGCGGCCCGCTTTTTCGACCCATCTGTCGGTACACTAAAAGCACTATGGGTACCCGCGAGCGACATATCGGCAACGCGGCCGCCCGATCCGCACCCGTGGCGGATCCCAGGGGCGGCAGGCTCTTCGCCATGCCGCGATTCCTTGTTGGCATAACACATCAGGTGTACCGCCACCGCGTCTTTGCTATCGCCGGTGTCATCACCGCGATGTTCCTCATGCTTTTGGCAGTCTTGCCGGCGCTGTTCGCCTTCGACCCCAAACTTTCTAACGCCGTGCCCGCCTATAGCGAGGTGTCCGAAGAGGTCGTGGATGCGCTCGTCCATTCGAGCTCTCTGCCGTTGCTTGTTGCCGCAATTGCATTTTCGATCTGGGGCGTATCGGTCTATCTGCGCTGTTTGGACTATGTGTTGCGCCGCCGCCTTGTTGCCATCGCCTCCATCTGCGCCCTGTGGATGATCGAAGTCATTCTCAAGTACAAGTCGTTCACGCCGTTCTATGCCACCGTGCTGTGGTACCTGTACTACGTGCCCATGACGCTCATTCCGCTGCTCTACCAGTTGTGTGGTCTGCGCCTTGCGGGCCTGGAGCAACACCGCCTGGGTCGCCGCTACTGCGCTGCGCTGTGGATTGTGGCTATCCTGCTTATCGGATTTGTGCTCACCAACGATTTTCACCAGCAGGTCTTTCGCTTTGACCGTACAAGCGACACCTGGAGCAACGATTACACGTACGGCTGGGGTTATTTCGCCGTCCTCGTGTGGACGGCCTTTAACTTTGTGGCCTTTTTTATCCTGGTGGGCCGGTCCTCGTCCTTTCGCATCCAACGTTTCTCGGGCACGGCGGCGCTCGTGCTGCTGGGCGGCGCGTTCTTTGCCATCTCATATGCGTTGCGCGTGCCCTGGGCATGGAGGCTCAACTTCTCGCTCGTCTATTGCGTCTTGTGCGTGGTGGCGATGGAAATCTGTCTCGATTGCGGTGTCGTTCCGTCAGATCACGACATCGCCGGCATTTTCGACACCTTGCCGCTTGACCTCAAAGTTCTAACGCGCGACCTGCAGGAAGTCTATGCCACGCCAGTGTCAAAGCCAATGCCGGTAGGCGTGCGCGAGGAGTTGCGGACCCAGGCGCACAGCCGCGCCCATGCCTTTGCCGTGGCGTCCGATCCCGATGTAATGTACCGTGCCTTTCCACTGCTGGGCGGATCGGCCCTGCTTGCCCAAGACGTGTCGGATCTCAACGAGCTTAACCGTGAACTGGCACATCGTCGTATGGAGCTGCAGCGTCAAAATGAGCTGCTCGCCGCCGACTACGACCTTAAGACGCATTTGGCAGATCAAGAGGCCGAGACCCTGCTGGTCCAAGACGTGGATCAAGCGCTTGCCCGCGCGCTCGAAGGGATGTACGACCTGCTGAGCTCGCTGCCGCCGTTGACCGACGAAGCGTCTTCGCACGAGCGCTACCGCATGCTGCAGCGCGCCAAGATGCTCGTCGCCTATTGCAAGCGCAAGGGGTCGCTCACGTTGGCACAGCACGGGGAGAGCGGTTTTGATCGCGACCGTATTCAGCTCATTGCCAACGAGCTCGCAAGCGACCTGCGCACCATCGATATCGATTGCGCCTCGATTATCGCCATACGGCGTCCGATGCACGCCAGTACGGTAAGCGCCCTGTACGACTGCGTGTATGACTTTGCGTTTTTTGCCTACACCACCGACCATCCGGCGCTTATGTATCACTTGGGCGACCATGACCGATGCAGTGTCGAGCTGCGCGCCACGCTTTTTTCCAACGATGATGCAGATCTTTCGCAGACGCCCGCTGCGCAAGAGCTCGAAAGCGCTCTGCAAAGGCGCAACGTGGCATACCGCCTTGAGGGCGAACCCGGCCAGTTGCGTATGATCGTGTTGATGCCGAGGGCGGGTGAGTGACGATGCAGATTTCGCTCATCCTTCCCCAAATCGTTGCGCTCGATGTTGTCTTTGCCCTGGCTGCGTGTCTGCAGACGATCCACGTCCCGCTCATCTCATCGCGCCGCTCGTCCTATAACCGTAAGGTGATTTGCGCCTACGAGGCGAGCCTCGTGGTTCACCTGGTGGTTTCGGCGCTTATCCTGTTCGCGTCGTCTGGCTCGTATCTGGTGGCGCCGCTTGACGTTTGTGCCAGGGCAATGGGCGGAGTGCTGTGGCTCAATGCCGCAATCTTTGCCTATGGCGTGGTGCTTATGGTGCGCTATCGTCGCCCCGTCATGCTGGTCGAGCTGCTGCTTGTTGTCGCCGTTACACCGCCGGTGGTTTTTGCCATGGGCTCGGCGTGGACCGTTGTCCTTATCGCAGAGGGAGCGTTCTTCCTGTTCCGTTCCATCGCGGCGCTCTTGATGGACGTCCGTAACCGCCAGGAGGATATCACCGCGTTCTCGACGATCGAGACCATCAACGTGATTCCCGTGGGCATCCTGTATCTGGACCCGAGGGGCCGTCCGCTGCTCATGAACCGCTGCATGCGCAGAAACCTGGTGGAACTTCATATGCCCACCGACCTAGGCGATATGAGCGGCACATGGAACGACCTGCGCAAACTCAGCATGCAAATGCCCGAAAGCAGCCAGAACCGTGTGCGGATTAATCTGGACCGCTTTGGTGAGGCGCGGGCGGTGGTCGAGGTTTCTCCCGCCGAGATTCGCTTGTTTGTGCACGATGACGTTATGGTTTCGGGCCGCCTCTTTGAGCGCATTATCGGCCTGGATGTAACAGAGTATGCGCATGCTCATGATCGCCTGGCGCAAGCCAACCACCTGCTTGAGCTTGCGGGCCAAGAGCTCCAAGCCCAGATCGAAGAAGTCAAAAAAGTTGCTGACAATGCGGCCTATCTGCGTATGCGCGCTCGCGTGCACGACGTGATCGGGCAGCGCCTGTCCATCCTCCATCGTTATCTGGAGGAGGGGCGCCTGGACGACGAGTCGCTCGAGCAGATTGACCCGCTGCTGCGCTCAATCGCTGCCGATCTGCGCAGCGGGGGCGACGCCGAACCGGCAGAACAACTGGGCGATATCGTCCATGCCTTTGGCCTGGTGAGCGTGCAGATCGATGTGGAGGGCGAGCTGCCAAGCGACGCGCGTGTCGCCGCAGCCTTTCTGCAGATTATCCGCGAAGCCTCGACCAATGCCACCAAGCATGCACAGGCCCATCAGGTCCATGTGCGCCTGCGGCAGGAGACGTCGGAAGACGGCGCTGTTGCGCGGATGGCCGTTTCTAACGACGGCGCGCCTGCACCCGTATCGTATCGCGAGGGAACGGGTATCCCAGGTATGAGGCATGTCGCACAGAATCTGGGCGGCAGCCTGGAAGTCCGCACCGCCCCGCCCTTCACGCTTACGGTGTCCATCCCGCTCGCCTCCAACGCTACGGTCCAAAGGAGAAGCTCATGATCCGCGTCCTTATAGTCGAAGACCAGGCCATCCTGCGCGAGAGCCTGGCGCGTTCCGTGGGCGACCAGCCCGACATGACCGTTGTCGCCGCGATTGCCGACGCCTCGGATGCCTTGGACGTTGTGCTCAAGGAGCGCCCGGACATGATACTGATGGACGTATGCACCGAGCATGATTCCAACGGCATCGTGGCGGCGGCGCGCATTAAAGAACAACTGCCCGAGTGTCGCGTCATTATCATGACGGGTATGCCCGAGATCACCTTTGTGGACCAGGCCCGCGAGGCGGGCGTCGACAGCTTTGTGTACAAGAACGTCGGTATCGACGAGCTGTTCGCCGTGATGCGCTCCACGCTGGCGGGCTATTGCACGTTTCCCAAGCCGCCCGAGAGCATCTTTTCGGGCACGGCGGCCCTCGACGATGTCGAGCTGTCGATCTTGCGCCTTGCCTGCGAGGGTAAAAGCCGCCGCGAGATTGCGGCCGAGCTGTTTATGAGTGAGGGCACCATCAAACGCCGTATCTCGGAGATTCTCAATAAGACCGGCTACGACAACATCATGCGCCTGGCCGTGCGTGCAGTAACGGAGGGCAGTATCGTTCCCAACATGGAGCGCCCGTAGTCGGTGCGCTCACCCGTGTTCCGGCGCCGTAAAGATAGGCCGCCCGCCGTTTCGCATCTAAAAACGACGGGCGGCCTGCTTGTATGGGCAGTGCTGTCGGCATAAAGCGGCGGGGCCGCAGGATTATCTCCTGCGGCCCCGCTTGACATGTGCGCGGATGTGTCCGCCAATCCGCGGCTGATGTTACGTGCCGTTACGCGATGGTTGCGGTGTAAGAGGCGACGTCCTCGTAGGAATCGGTCAGATAGGCGTCGATGCCGATGGTCGTGTTGACCAGGTCGTCAAGGCTGTCAAGCTCGCCGTTCGAGAACGTGAATTCCTCGGTGGCGTTGGTGCCGGGCATCAGGTGAGCCGAGAACCAGGGTTCCTTCATGGTGCCGTTGACGTTGGTCTTGCCGGAAGGAGCGTAGAAGGTCAGGTCCTTGTCGCTCTTGTTGGTGATGTTGACGACAAAGCCGATGTCGCCCCAGTCGTCCTTGAACTTCTCGGTGATGGTGATGGTGCACAGGTCGTCATCGGCGACGGTGACGGCGGGGGAGATTTCAATCTTCTGGACGTCGTCGTCTTCAACGGCCTCATCGATCTCCTCTTCCTTCTCGGCCGCCTCGCGATCCTTCTTCACCGTACCGGACAGGTCCTTGTCGGACTTGGTAAAGACAAGATTGCCGTCATCTTCTTCGAGGATGAGTTTGCCGTCCTTGAGCTTCATGTCATGCGACTCGTCTTCGGCGGTGATGGTTACGGTGGTGGCGTCCTTTGCCTCCCATTTAAGGTCCATGACTTCAAGGAACAGGTCGAGGGCACCTGTACCGTCCTCATCGAGAATCAGAACACAGTGGACACCCCAATCCTCGAGCATCTTCATGTACTCATCGGTCAGCTCTTCGCCATCCACGGTTCCACCCGAGAGTTCCCAGCTGCCGACGAAGTTGGCCTTGGGGTCCTTGTCGCCGCCGCTGCAGCCCGTCAGGGCAAAGGCGAGCGCCAGGACGCATGTCAGAAATGCGAGTACGGACTTTTTGAACGTTGTCTTCATGGTGTCCTCCTTCATCGAACGAAACCCATAGAAGGCAGCGGGGGTGGCGGATCCCCCGCTCATTACCAGTTAGGGGCGCTAGGGCCTGGGCGTTCCGCAGTTGCTGCAGAACTTGCCGCCGTTTTCGCTGCCGCAGTTGGGGCAGAACCACTTGGCCGGTGCCGGGGCGGGTGCGGGACTGCCGCACTCGGAGCAGAACTTGCCGGTGTTGGTGGCGCCGCAGCTGCAAGTCCACGTGCCGGCCGCAGGTGCGGGGGCGGGAGCCGGAGCCGGCTGCGGGGCGGCCTGCTGCTGTGCCTGGCCGGCGGCGAACAGCTGGCTGGCGTTCATACCGCCCATGCCGCCTGCCATGCCCATGCCCATAAAGCCCGCCATCGCGCCGTTGGGGTTGGCGGCTGCCGCGCGCATTGCGTCGCTCTGGGCGCTGGCAATGTTGGCTGCCGCCATAGTGGGATCGCGCATGACCGCGGCTTTCTGCAGGTCCTTGATCATCTGCTCGTCCTCTTGCGAGGCGGCGATGGAGTTGACGCCAAAGCTCACGATCTCGACGCCGCGCAGGTCACGCCAGTCGGCAGAGAGGACCTCGTTGAGCGCACGGGCGAGCTCGGTGGTGTGGCCGGGGATAGCGCTGTAGCGGATGCCCATCTCCGAGATCTTGGCAAAGGCGGGCTGCAGAGCGGTGAGCAGCTCGGACTTAAGCTGGCTGTCGATCTTGTCGCGCGTATAGCTATCGGTCACGTTGCCGCACACGTTGGTGTAGAACAGCAGCGGGTTGGTGATGCGATACGAATACTCGCCGTTGCAGCGCACGGAGATGTCGACGTCCAGGCCAATGTTGTTATCGACCACGCGGAAGGGCACGGGCGAGGCGGTGCCGTACTTGTTGCCGATGATCTCCTTGGTGTTGATGAAGTAGACGCGCTGGTCCTTGCCCGCGTCGCCGCCAAAGGTAAAGCGGCTGCCGATATTGGCGAAGGTCTCCTTGATGGAATCGCCCAGGTTGCCGCTAAAGACGCTCGGCTCGCTGCCGGTATCGAAGACGAACTCACCGGGCTCCAGCGCGACTTCGATGATCTTGCCGTTTTGCACCACGAGCATGCCCTGGCCGTCGTTGACGGCGATGACCGAGCCGTTGGAGATGACGTTGTCCTCGCCGCGCGTGTTGGAGCTGCGGCCACCGGTGCGTTTGCTGCCCTTGCAGGCCAAGACGTCAGCAGGCATCGATTCGCAGTAGATAAATTCCTTCCACTGGTCGGCCATGACGCCGCCGGCAGCTCCCAATCCAGCTTTCAAGAGTCCCATGGTGATCTTCCTTTCTCGTCAAAGGCCGGGTGGTATTGGTTGGATTGCTTAGTCGTCCTTGTCGTCTTTCATGACAACGGTGGTCTCGGTGTGGCTGAAGGTGTCGTGTTTCTCGGTCAGGTCGAGCTCGCCACAATACTCATCGGCACAGGTTGCTTCGTTGGCCGTCTTGAGCTGGCCTACCAGTAGCACGTCTCCGATAATCACGATGATCAGCGGCGCGATGATATTGATGAGGATGCCCTCGATATCAAAGGTGAGGTAATCCGGATCGAAGGCGTATTCCCCCATAAAGAGAATCTGGGAGAGGATAAATCCGATCATAAAGAACAGCACCGAGGCGATGGCGAGCTTGGGCTTGGAGCAGGGGAGCTCGCCGACCAAGCGGCCGGTCTGGCCGTTCATGGCAAACAGGTAGCTCTTGCCGTTCCACGAGGTGGAGAGCATCCAGACGGGGAACAGGGCGTAGTCGCTGTCTTCCCAGGTGTAGTCGAGCTGCTTGCTTTCGACCGTGGCATCGTCGTATTCGTCGACGACGGTCTCGCGCAGGACCGAGATTGTGCTTTCTTCCATGCGGCGCTCGGCGCGCGCCTTGCAAGTCTCGCAGTCCTCGTCGTAACGGTTGGCGATGTAGCCGGGCATATATGCGACCGAGAACGGACGCAGTGCGTCGTAGTCAAACGGCTCGATGGCGTCCATGTGGCCGTCGGGCATCTTGGATGATCCGTCGACGGGCACGCGCTTAAACGAGATATTGCCCTTGCGATAGGCATCGTAGTGGTCGGTGGTCGTGACGGTGCGATCGGATTCCTCGGTCACGGTCTCGTTGGTCGCGTCAAAGTACACTTCGCCGTCAACGCGGGCGCCGTAGAGCCAAAACGGCACGTAGACACCTTGGACCTCGTCGATATGGTTGCCGGTGACAAAGCTCTTGGGCAGCAAGATCTTGCCCTTGTAGTGTTCCTTGAGTGCGGCCGTGACGTCATCGCGCCCGAGCTTAAACGGAATCACCAGGTCGGGCGAGAAGTCGCCAGAGAGCTGGCCGGGCGCCACGGCGGAGTTGCCGCAGTACGGGCAGGTGGTGACGGCGACGGTGCCGTCGGACACGAGCTCGGCGCCGCACGACGAGCAGATGTAGCCGGCGTTTTGGGCGAGTTCCTGCACCGCGTCGTCGGCGACGGGCTTGGGCATTGCGGCTGCTGCATCGGCTTTGGCATCTGCCTTGTCCTGGCGCTCGCGATAGAGGGCCTCGACTTCTTCGACTTCAAAACGAGAATCGCAGTAGTCGCAGACGAGCTTTTGCTCGGCACTGGCAAAGTGAAGGGGGCCGCCACACGCGGGGCATTGATAGTTGACGCTCTCGAAGGCCATGATCGGTCCTTTCGCTGCCGGAGGCTATGCGCCGATGGCGCCGCCGCAGTATTCGCAGCGCCCGCTGGCATCGGGAATGGTGGTGGCTCCGCAGAAGGGGCAGGTCACCGCGGTCTTGGGGGCCTTGGCGGCCACGACGCTGTCGCGCGTCTCCTGACGCAGCTGCACCAGCGCATCGCGGACTTCGGTTGCCTGGCGCTTGGCCTCGCGATATTCGATGGAGCCGCGCTGATCGATGGTGGAGTCGTTCACGCGCAGGTTGATCTCGGTAAAGTACGGCGTGTTGACGTGGATGGTCAGATTAAAGTCGTAATCCAGGTCGTAGCGCGGCGGGTTGTAGCTCTCGCGCTCGCCGTCCTTGGTCTCGCGATAGATCTCGGTGCGTTGCTCGTCGATATCCATATCGCAGCCGAGTACCTGCGAGAACTCGATGATGTCGGGATTGGCGTCGCGCCAGCGGCTCTGCGAAGTGATGATCAGCAGGCCCGCGTCTTCATCGAGCATAATATTGGTGCGCCCGGCAGAAAGCGTGCGCGTGGGGTTGAACGAAGACAGGCGCTCGGCGTTGGCCTCGCGGTAGGCGAGTTGCTCACGGATATCGTCCGCGGTGCTGGAGCGATAGCCGTGAAAGTAGGGGGAGAGCTTGCCGGCGCACTCTTTGCACAGGTAGCCTTCATTGATTTTTGTCTTACCTAGAAGTCCCAGCTCGGTACCGCAAATCGCGCACTCTTTCTTCTCGAACATCTTGTCAAAGAAGCCCATGGCTGCCTCCCATCAACAGGTAGCGTGTGTCACTTTTGATGATGGGGGAGTGTGCGATTCTTCGCGATACCCAGACGGCTCAAGGAGTCTCCACAACTGGGACACATGGCCCATTTTTCATCCGACACATAGGGACACTCCTTGCTGCGGGTAGTCATTGCACTCATTGGGGACGTACTTAAATGAGTGGTAGTTGGGGACACTCCTGGCCGAGCTAGAGATCGCGCGCGTCCCTTCTGGTCCATGCGGCTCAAAATCGCGGCGTGATGTGGACGGCTGGGGTCGAATTGGCAGCATTTCGAGCCTGGCTTCGATATTGAGACTGGTTCTTTATTAAAATAGATTTCCAGACAATTGAGCGACTGGGGGTTAACCATGAGGGGCATGGGAGACACAACCGCATATTTGCGTCGGGGCATTCGGGAGATTATATGCCTGGCGCTGTTCTTCTTCACGTTTTTGGCGTGCGAGTATCTTTTTGATGTGCGCATGGCCGAGTTCGTGTCTCCGAACGAGGTCGTTATTTATGAGAGCCTTGTCATCGGCGCGAGCGTGATTGGCTTTTTTGTGCGTCCCATTCTGTACTATCGCCGTCCCCATGCTATCGACGCAACGAGTGACGTCACGGGCGTTTTGCTGGTGGCGGCATTGCTGCTGTTGATTATGGCGGTTCAGGTTGAGGTGGTAATTGCCGGCGGTTTGGTGGCGTGCTGCGCGCTGGGCTACTGAGGATCGACTGCTCATGCAAATTTTGCGAGGCGCTTTGCGCGAACGCCCTGCTTGGCGCGCGCCGCCGCACTTTCTTACGCCATGGGCGTTCTGGTGCAGGTTCTCAACCACATGGTGATGCCTGCCGGCATTCCTCAGCAGGCTGTTCTGGTTGTCTGTGCGATCGCGCAGGTGGCGTTGCTCCACGGTGCCCGACGCGCCAAGCTGCGCGACGAGTCCGATCCCAGCTTTGAACCCAGTGTTGCCGGGCTTTCGGTAGATGCTTTGGAATATGGCGCCAAGTGGCAAGACGATCCCAAGGCAAAGGCGGCATTCCGCCGCGCCGTGGTCCGCCTGACCGTGGCGACGGCGTATCTTTCCGGCGTATTCGCCGCTCTCAACGCGGGTCTCACAACCTTGCATGCTACCGGAGCCGTTGATTTGGGTGACTGGCCGCGCCTGCTGCTTGTCGTGAGCTCGTTGGCTGCCGGCGTCCTATTTGACCTGCACGGCCGCTCGTATATGAATATCGGCATGACATGTGCCGCCATACTGTCCACGCTTTCGTTCTTTGTGCTCATCGTCGATGGCAATGGCGGCAACGAGCTTGCTGCCACGATCATCTTTTATCTGGGCTCGGGCTTCTTTGTGGTGTTCTTTACCACAAAATATGCCGCCGTCTCGCTCTATGCGCGCTGGTCATATTTTTGGCCGTGCATGGGTCGCGTCGTCAACAACGTGTGCTCGATGTTCGTGACGGCGCCGGCAGTGGCGATTATCTCGAGTCAAAATGTGCTGGCTGCGGTCGGTGCGGCGCTCGTGATGTTTGTGGGCATTGCGATTACGCTGCTGGGGCAGTTGGGGCAACGAGCCGATGATGCCGCGATGCGGGACGGACTGCCGCTTGCCACCGACGATCTTGGTGGGGATCTTGCGCCCACATGCTCCGACCCCGAGCCCGTGGAGGCAGCGGAGCTCACGTCCGATGAACGCCTCGATGCTTTCGTCGCCACCTTTGGGCTTACAGAGCGCGAGCGCGATATTCTTGAGGTCTTGGTCGTTTCGGACCAGAGCGTTCAGGACATCGCCACAACGCTCTTTCTTTCGCGCTCCACGCTCTACCGCCACATTTCCTCGATCAACAAAAAGGCCGGTACCGCCTCGCGTGTAGCCCTTATCAACTTCTTCTGGTCCTGGACGCCCAAGGACTAGCTAATCCTCCAATAAGTTGCGGTGGAATAGTCCCTAAATTAAAGTCACGGGGCTTTAAACAGGAACTATTCCACCGCAACTGCTGGGGGGATAGACTGCGGCGGCGGCAGAGGCAACGGCAGCGGCGTTGGCAGCTGTGGTAGTGGCAACGGCAGCTGGCAGGGTGTTTTCCGTCTACTTGCTACAGCAGCTCGCCGTGGCGGGCAATGTAGCGGCGCTTTGCCAGCTGGGTGAGCGCGATATAGGCGGTAACGATGCCAATGAGCAGCCCAAAAAAGCTCGTGGGCAGCGGCATGAGGCCGAGCGCATCGGCGATGGGGCTTGCCGGCAGCCAGGTGACGAGCGCCAGGCCCAGCACGGTAAGAACGCACAATGCGGGCGCGGCGTGGTCGCGCGGGCTCGGCAGATGCGGGGAGCGCAACATGTGGACCACGAGTGTCTGCGACCACATGGACTCGACAAACCAGCCGCTCTGGAAGAGCGCAGCAAAGGTCGCCATACCCGTGACGTCGCCCGCAGCGGCAAGCTCGGACCAGCTTGCGTCCACGGCGGCGGGGCACACGACAAAGAAGAGCGCGGCGAAGGTCACGATGTCAAACAGCGAGCTCACGGGGCCCAGCTCGAGCATAAAGCCCTTGATGGACGCGGCGTCCCAGGCACGCGGGCGGGCAGTCCAGGCGTCATCGACGGTGTCCCACGGCAGTGCGATGCACACGATCTCGTAGACCAGCGACAGCAGTACCAGCTGCAGGGCGCTCATGGGCAAAAACGGCAAGAACAGGCTCGCGACGGTCACGGACAGCACATTGCCAAAGTTGGAGCTCACCGTGGTCTTGAGGTACTTGAGCAGGTTGCCGTAAGTGCGGCGGCCTTCGATGATGCCGCGCTCGAGCACGCCCAGGTCCTTCTGAAGCAAGATGATATCGGCGGATTCCTTGGCAATATCGACGGCCGAATCGACCGAGATGCCGCAATCGCTCGCACGCATGGCGGCGGCGTCGTTGATGCCGTCGCCCATAAAGCCCACGGTGTGGCCGAGCATCTCGCGCATGACACGTACCAGGCGCGCCTTCTGCAGCGGCGAGAGCTTGGCGAAGAGGTTGGTTTTCTCGGCGCGCTCGGCAAGTTCGGCGTCATCGAGCGCATCGATCTCGGAGCCGAGCAAGACGTTGCTCGCATCGATACCAATCTGCTCGCAGACGGTGGCGGCGACGCGGTCGTTGTCGCCGGTTAGGATCTTGACCGCCACGCCCTTGGCCCCGAGGGTGGCGACGGCGCCCGCGGCACTTGCTTTGGGCGGATCGAGGAAGGCCAAAAAGCCCATCAGCACCATGTCGCACTCGTCGGCGATGCCAAACTCGCCCACGCAGCGCGGATTGGTCTTCTGCGCCACGGCAATTACGCGTAGGCCCTCGGCGTTAAGTCCGGCGATCTGCTTGCGAATCTGGGCGAGCTTCTCGTCGGTGAGCGGCTGAGCGATGCCATCGATCTCGACAAAGGAGCAGATCTCGAGCATTTCCTCGGCAGCGCCCTTGGTAACCATCTGGGTTTTGCCTTGGGCGTCGGCGACAACTACGCTCAGGCGACGGCGCGAGAAATCGAAGGGAACCTCGTCGACCTTGGTGTAGCGGTCGCGCAGGCTCTGGCCCAGCATGGAATCGGGTGCGACGGTCGAGGGCGTCACATCGGCACGGTCGATTACGGCCAGGTCGATAAGATTTTTGAGGCCGGTCTGGAAGAAGCTGTTCAAAAACGCATGGCGCAGCACGCGCGCGTCCTCGTTGCCATCGGTGTTGAGGTAGCGCTCGAGCACGATGCGGTCTTCGGTGAGGGTGCCGGTCTTGTCGCAGCACAGGACGTCCATCGCTCCGAGGTTTTGAATCGCCGGCAGCTCCTTGACGATAACCTGGCGACGGGCGAGGTCCTTGGCGCCCTGCGACAGGCTCGTGGTCACGATGACGGGAAGCATCTGCGGCGTGATGCCCACGGCCACGCTCGTGGCGAACAGCAGCGCGTCGATGACGTTGCCCTTGGTGGCGGCGTTGATGGCAAAGACGGCCGGCGCCATAACGAGCATCAGGCGCACCAGCAGCATGGAGACGCTCGAGACGCCGCGGTCAAACGCGCTCTTTTCGCCGCGCCCGTTGAGCATCTTGGCGATGCCGCCCAGGTAGGTGTCCGAGCCGGCGGCAACGACAAGCGCCATGGCGGCGCCGTTTTGCACGGAGGTGCCGGTAAAGACGATGTTCTTGCAGGCAGAGAGTGGCAGTGCGGAGCCGTCGGCACCCTCGACGACGGTGACGGCGGTGGTCTTCTCGACGGCCTCGCTCTCGCCGGTGAGTGCGGACTCGATCACAAACAGGTCGCGCGCGGTGATGATGCGGGCATCTGCCGGCACCATATCGCCGGCAGAGAGACGGATTACATCGCCGGGGACGAGCTCGTCGAAGGGGATCTCGATGCGCTCGCCGTCGCGCAGGGCGGTGCAAGTGTTGGAGACCAGGTCCTTGAGGGCCTCGGCCGCATTGCCGCTGCGGGCTTCCTGGATAAACTTCATGCCGCCCGATACCAGCAGCATGGTGCCGATGACGATGACCGTGGAGGGGTCGCGCTGCGGTTCGGGCACGGCGAGCACGTCGATGTAGAGCGAGACCAGTGCGAGCGCGGCGAGGATGCCGGCGAAGGGATCGATGAACGCGTCGGCGATGCGGCGGGCGAGCGTTTTGGTCGTTGCCTCGATGGTGTTGGGGCCGACGGCGTTCAGGCGCTCAGTTGCCTGCTCGACGGTGAGGCCGTTTGCCGTGGCGTCAAGCAGTACGAGGGCGTCCTCGGCACTATGGGTGGCGGCGAATATGGTGTTCTTGGACAGGCCGGTATGAGCGGCAGGGCGCGCCGTGCGGCGGCGCTTGGAGATGGCTTCGAGTACCGTGACGGTTTTGAGCATCAGCATAGGGTCCTCCTTGTTGAGGGGAGTTAGCGTACGTGTCGTATTTGCTTCAAAAAACCTAGATGTCGCTCACGTCAAGCTCTTGAGCCCACAAAGGGTGCAGCGCGCCTTTGCGGTGGTTTTGGCGATCTGCCGGTGGCGTTTATGCGTGTGCGGAGTCCTCGCGGCGTGCCGAGGGCGACATGCAGGTTTTTCGACTAGGACTGCCTTCCATGGCACACCTCCTAAAGGCTGAGCGCAGCGCGCTTTGGGTATCTCGTACCCCTTTTTAATCCGCCCGTATTCTTGATGAGGGGGTTTGACATGTCAACCCCATTGTTCGGAAAACCATTCCCCCTGACAAAGCCTTTACAGAATGCCGTGGCCCCAAAGCGCGCCCGCATCGACGCTTCGCCTGCGCTAAACTGGAAGGCACGTACGCGATTACGAGAGGAGCCCGCATGGAGGCTTACAAGCAAGAGTTCATCAAGTTTATGGTCGAGTCCGACGTCCTTAAGTTCGGCAGCTTTACGCTCAAGAGCGGCCGTCAGTCCCCGTTCTTTATGAACGCCGGCGCTTACGTGACGGGCTATCAGCTCAAGAAGCTGGGCGAGTATTACGCCCAGGCCATCCACGATAACTTTGGCGACGACTTTGATGTGCTGTTTGGACCGGCCTACAAGGGTATTCCGCTGGCCGTCGTGACCGCAATTGCCTACCACGAGCTGTACGGCAAGGAGGTCAAGTACTGCTGCGACCGCAAGGAGGCCAAGGACCACGGTGCCGATAAGGGCAACCTGCTGGGTTATGAGCCCAAGGACGGCGACCGTGTGGTCATGGTCGAGGACGTTACCACCAGCGGCAAGTCCATCGACGAGACCTATCCCAAGGTCAAGGCTGCTGCCGATGTCGAGATCAAGGGCCTGATCGTGTCCCTCAACCGCATGGAGGTCGGCAAGGGCGGTGTGACCACCGCGCAGAAGGAGATCGAGGCCAAGTACGGTTTCCCCGTCGCGAGCATCGTCTCCATGGCTGAGGTCGTCGAGACCCTCTACAACCACGAGATCGACGGCAAGGTTGTCATCGACGACGAGCTCAAGACCGCCATCGACGCCTACTACGAGCAGTACGGAGCACGTTAGTTACGGCGTTTTACCAAACGCCGTAACTGCTCGACGCTGCGCGGGCCGCATTTGGACAATCTGACGTTCAACTTCAAGGGCGCGACCAGAAGGTCAGCGCCCTTTCGTTTCACGTCACCTTGTCTCAAATGCGACCCGCTCGCTGTCCGTTCTCTACCTGCGGCGTCGTCTTGCTCCGAATGCGGCTCGCTCGCTGTCGTTGCCGAAACATCGGCGTTGCCGGACTAGTCATTGGGGACGTTCATAAATGACTACTCAGGAATGAGCGTGGATAATCTCCCGTTTTTGGCCTGTGTGCAGGCTCAAAGTGGGAGATTATCCACGCTCGCTTTAATTTGCCTGGGTTGCGATGCCTATCTAATCGGCTCGGCGTCTTCCCTGAGAATCGAAAGATACTCTTCATACCCGTACTGCCGGTATCTCTGTCTTGACTCGTCGAGCGGACGGAGGATACCCAATTCTTCAAATGATTTGACGAGCGAGCTCGCGGTACTCCTGCCGATATCGAGTTGGGCAGCGATGAATGCGGTGTCGACGATGGGGTGCTCTTCAAGAATGCCCAACAGCCTTTGCCCGTTTGCAGCAGTCCTTCCGAGATTTTCGGTAATGGTTGCTGTGGAACGGTTATGGAGGTCAACAAGGTTTTTTAAAGACCCTACCGAGTCCTTCGCACTTTCGAGAAGACTGTTGCAGAAAAACTCTATCCATTCCTCGTAAGTGCCTCTCTCCCTTACGGATGTGAGTTGCCGGTAGTACTCGCTTCGATTTTTCTTGAACTGGAACGATGGATAGAACAAGCAAGAATGAAGAACGCCATCATTGATGAGCATAAGTGTAATGAGAAGCCTGCCCAGGCGACCGTTTCCGTCTAGGAATGGATGGGCAGTTTCAAATTGGTAATGGACGAGCGCCGCCCGCACAATCGGATCCATTTCGACTTGAGGCTCATTGATAAAGCGTTCGAGGTCCTGGAGCGTGTTACTCAAATCTTCAATGTTTGGAGGGACAAACGATGCGGTTGCAATGGTGCAGCCTGAGGGGCCAATCCAGTTTTGTGAGGAGCGCAGCTCGCCTGGATTCTTCTCCGTTCCGCGCACTCCGTCCAGCAGGACCGCATGAACTTGCCTAAGAAGTCTCGTGCACAAGGGCATCTTTTTGAGCAGTTCTACGCCGCGGTCGACAGCACGGACGTAATTCACGACGTCTGCGACATCTTTATGATGGAGTTGTGTTTGCGATGGACTAAGTAGGTCGTCAAACGTGCACTGGGTTCCCTCAATTTGCGAAGAAAGGAGTGCTTCTTTGCGCACGTACATTGTCAGATACATATCGGCGTTGGGAACAAAGTAGAGCATGCCTTCAAGCTCTCCAAGCTTTCGTGAGCATGCGGAAAGCGTGCGATAGGTTTCCTCGGTGAGGTTTAGCTGCCTCAATGATTGCAAGGGCGTTGGAAAAAACGAATAGTAAGCCAATTTCCCCGATAGATTATTGCGGAGCGTTCCCTGGCCGTTCTCCTCGATTTGCATCGCGCCCTCCATATCTTTAGTGCCGGAAACTCGTTATTAGGCCAATCATATCAATTCTAATAACGAGTTTAAGGATTAAATAGTTATTAGAATTGATGTAAACAATCTAATGATGAGAAGTCGTTATTACTTGATCATGGAGCTCGGCTTGGTACAAGGGGGGTTATCCAAAATGAGAGCGGATAATCTCCCGTTTTTGGCTCGGTGACGGCCTCAAAGTGGGAGATTATCCACGCTCGTTAGTTAAGCGTCCGAAAATCCACACTCGCCAAACCTACCAAAAAGGGACAGGTTTATTTTGGCACGTTTCGGTCGGTATCAGGAAGTGTCAGGGACGGGGCGGCGGCAGGACTCGAGAGCGAAAAGAAGTATCGGGTTTGGCGTGCCCGCTTCTGCCCGTCCCGCGCGTGGGCGATACTCGGCTTATCGAACCGCGATGCAAAGGAGATGCTCATCCCACGAGCACTACCGAGAAGGGCTTGCGATTCGAGTCCCCACCTTAGCATTTGAACCATTTGGCACTATAATTACCGTAGGCATGCGCACAACGTTGCGCTTAATCAAGAGGAGAAAACGTATGGGTCTGTTTGATATGTTCAAGAAGAAGGCTGAGCCCGCGGCTGCCGCTGCTCCGGCCTCCATCTCTGCTTCTGCCGGCGCCGACGTGCTGTGCTCGCCCGTCAAGGGCAAGGTCATCAAGATGGCCGACGTGCCCGATCCCGTCTTTGGTGGCGAGGTTCTGGGCAAGGGCTGTGCCGTGTGGCCCGAGGACGATCTGGTCTACGCTCCCTGCGACGGTAAGGTGACCGTCACCATGGGTCACGCCGTGGGTCTGCAGTCCGATAGCGGCATCGAGGTTCTGGTGCACGTTGGCGTCGATACCGTCAACATGAACGGCGATGGCTTCGAGGGCTTCGTCAAGGCCGACGACGTTGTGAAGGCCGGCCAGCCCATACTCAAGATCGACCGCGCCAAGATCGCCGCTGCCGGTTACAAGGACTGCGTCGTGGTGGCCGTGTCCAACACCGCCGAGTTTGCCGACGTCGAGCTCACCGTTGAGGCAGAGTCCGCCGTCGCCGCCGGTGACGCCATCGTTAAGGTCGTTCGCAAGTAAACTGCGGCGTTCAAAGGATGTGCAAGGGTGGTCGGGTTTTCCGGCCACCTTTTTTATTGCACCGTGGGGAAGCGTTTTATTGCGCGTTGGGCGGGCTTGCAAACCGTTCGGACGCTAAAACGAACCGACCGCGCCTTCGCGTTGCCGAGGGTGTTCATAAGTGGATAGTATGGGCTTACTTATTACAACGTGTGCCGCGTCCGGGAAGCGCGGTGCCGCTCATTGGGAGGAACAACATGAAAAAGAAGCTGCTGCTTGCGCCCCTCATGGCCGTCTTGGTTGCATGCGTGGTCGTGCTTTCCGGCTGTGGAGGTCCTTCGGTTGAGGAGCTCATCACCGAGGATCTTACGACGCAGTTTGACGAGGTCAAGAACGGTGGCGACGACTTCCTTTCTGGTCTGGAGGAAGCTTCGGGCGACGAGTTCGAGCAGCTGGGTATCGATCCCAAGGAGTATGCCAAGACCTATCTCGAGGGCTTTGACTACAAGATCGGCGACGTGACGGTCGACGAGGACAAGGGTGTCGCGACCGCCGAGGTCTCTATCACCTGCAAGTCTATGAACAAGATCGTCGAGGACTTCTCCGCCCAGTATCAGGAGAAGGTCGCCGCGCTTGACACGGTTCCTTCCGATGACGAGCTGTACAAGATGGCCGGTCAGGTTATGGTCGATGTGACCAAGGCCACCGAGCCCAGGAAGACCACGGTTATCTTCAAGTACACCTGCAACGACGACGGCGAGTGGTCTGCCGACGACTCCGTCAACTCCGAGATGATGGATGCAATGCTGAGCTAGTTCGTTGCGGCGTTTTACCAAACGCCGCAACTGCTCGACGTTGCGCGGGCACCAGAGCGACAACTTGTCATTCAAAGAGGACGGTATGACCAGAAGGTCTATGCCGTCCTCTTTTCATGCCAATTTGTTCGCTCTGGTGTCCGCTCGCTGTCCGTCCTCTACCTGCGGCGTTGCCATCGCTGAAGTAGTCATTGGGAAGGCGGCGGCTGGGGACGTTCCTTTTCTGCCGGTAGTTGGGGACATTCCTTGTGCTAGCGTTGCATCGAGTGTTTGGGAAACCGCGACCCGGTTTTTGGCCGAATAGTGGGTCGCATTTTCCGGATGGGGTGGGTTGCGGAAAGTGCGACCCGGAATATTGCTCCAAAACGGGATGCGCTTTCCGCGCGGAAGAATTGTCGCAGCTGCGTTAAGCAGTGTCGCTCGTTACTCGCCCAGAATCAGCGCCGCTAGCTCGTCCTGGGTGTCCACCACGTAGTCGGCGCCGGCGGCTTCCAGCTCTGCGCGGCCGCGGAAGCCCCAGCTGACGCCCGCGCTCTTAAGGCCGGCGTTGTGACCGGTCAGGATATCGACATTGGAATCGCCCACATAGAGCGTGGTTGCCGGATCGGCACCCAGCTCTTCCATCACATGCAGCGTGACGGGTGCTTCGGGCTTGGGCGGAAACGCATCGACACGGCCCTGTACCAGCGCAAAGCGCTCGGGACCAAAATACTTCTCGATAAGCGGAGCCGCCGAGACGTGGTCCTTGTTAGTGAGTACGGCTAGCTGCACACCCGCGGCGCGCAGGCGGTCGAGCATCTCGATCGTGCCGGCATAGGGGGCGGTGTGGTCCTCCTTGTGCTCGCCGTAGTAAGCCCTAAACTCGGCAAGCGTCTGCTCAAACATACGGCTGTCGCCCGCATACTCGGCAGGCATAAAACGCTCAACCAGCTTGAGCATGCCGTTTCCCACCTTGTAGCGGTACTCGTCAACGGCAAACGTGGGCCAGCCGTGCGTCTCGCAGGTATGGTTGCCGGCGGCCGCCAGATCCTCGAGCGTGTTGAGGATGGTGCCGTCCAGGTCAAAGATCACATGGGAAAAAGCTGCTGCCATGAAAGCTCCCGTCATTGGATTTAAAACGCACCTCATAATACTGGGCTTCCGCGTTGGGCGTGCTTGGAATCTGAACATCTCCAGGGATACCAAGCCGCATCGCGCCGACCGTGCGGTTCCGCCCTAGCAAATTCTCGGCAGCTGCTCTCCCACGAGCATGTCGAGGATGCGGGTTGAGCCCCAGCCGGTGCGCACGCGCACGGCGGGACGGGAGCCCTCGGCAAGCGGCAGCACGCGACCGATGATGGCGGCATTCTCGCCGTAGCGGGCGGCGCGCATGGCGCTCAGCGCGGCATCGGCTTGCTCGGCCGGCACCACGGCGACCATCTTGCCCTCGTTTGCCACCTGCAGCACATCGTAGCCGAGCATCTCGCAGGCGGCCTGCACGTCGGGACGCACGGGCACGGCATCCTCGTCAACCTCCATGGCAACACCGCTTGCCTGGGCAAACTCGTTGAGCGTGGACGCCAGGCCACCGCGCGTGGGGTCGCGAAAGCAACGCGTGCCGGGCGCTGCGGCCAGAACGTCGGCAATCAGGTGGTTGAGCGGCGCGGCGTCGCTTTCTATCGTGCTCGAAAAGGCCAAACCCTCGCGCTGGCTCATGATGGCGATACCGTGGTCGCCCAGTGTGCCCGACACCAGGATGACGTCGCCGGGGCGGCAGTTGGCGCCGCTGAGCGCCACGCCCGTGGGAACCTCGCCCACGCCGGCGGTATTGATATAGACGCCGTCGGCCCCGCCGCGCTCGACCACCTTGGTGTCGCCCGTGATTATGGACACGCCCGCCTCGCGCGCCGTCTCGGCCATGGTCTGCACAATCTGGCGGAGCTTATCCATGGGATAGCCCTCTTCGAGGATAAAGCCGCACGACAGGTAGCGCACGTTGGCGCCCGAGGTCGCGACGTCGTTGACGGTTCCGCACACGGCAAGGCGGCCGATGTTGCCACCGGGGAAGAACTGCGGCGAGACTACAAAGCTGTCGGTCGACATGGCGATGCGCCCGCTCGCGGGCAGCGCGGCGACGCCGGCGTCGTTGCCCTCGAGCAGCTCGGGCGACCCAAAGGCATCCAAAAAGACCTCATCGATGATGCGTTTCATCATCTGACCGCCAGAGCCGTGGCCCAACAGGACGGTGCTATCGGTGATGCTATGGGACATATCCAAAACTCCAATCGTGGGTGGTGCCAGTGTGCGGGTGCGTCCAGGCTAGTTACGGTAGCGGTAGTACGCCGCGCAGCTGCCCTCGGAGCTCACCATGCACGGTCCGACGGGGTGCTCGGGCGTGCAGGTGCGGCCAAAGAGCGGGCAGCTGTTCGGCGTAATGGCCCCGCGCAGCACGTCGCCGCAGCGGCATCCACGCGGCTCGACCGTCGCCTCAACGGGCACGTCAAAGCGAGCGCGGGCATCAAAGCGCGAGAACTCGGGGCGGATAGAAAGGCCCGAGTTGGCAATCGGCCCCAGCCCGCGCCACGTGGTGCCGCATGGCTCAAACACCTGCTCGACCAGCTGGCGCGCCACGGGGTTGCCGTCTGCGTTGACGCCACGGCGGTAGGCGTTGTCGATCGCGGGCCTGCCCTCGACAACCATCTGGACCAGCATGCAGATGCCCTGCAGGATATCGACCGGTTCAAATCCCGTGACCACGCCCGGGGTATTGAACTCGTCGACCAAAAAGCTAAAGGGCGCCAAGCCCGTGATGGTGGCGACGTGGCCCGGCAGGATAAAGCCGTCGATGGCGGTCTCGGGGTCGTTGGCGATGGCGCGCAACGCCGGCGGCGTGGTCTTGTGGGCGCAATAGACCGAAAAGTTCAAAAGCCCGCGTGCCTCGGCCTCCAAGATGGCGGCGGCGATGGTGGGCGTCGTAGTCTCAAAGCCCACGCCCATAAAAATGACCGGACGATCGGGGCTTTGCTCGGCGATGTCGAGCGCGTCGAGCGGGGAATAGACGATGCGGATGTCGCGCCCTGCCGCCTTTTGCGCAGCGAGCGAGGTGGACGATCCGGGCACGCGCATCATGTCGCCAAAGGTGGTGATGATGGCGCCGTCTATGTTGGCGAGCGCGATCGCGTGGTCGATGTCGCGGTTGGCGGTTACGCAGACGGGGCACCCCGGGCCACTCAGCAGCTTGAGCCCGGCCGGCATAATGGAGCGAAAGCCATAGCGGCCGATGCTCACGGTGTGCGTGCCGCAGACTTCCATAAGGTTGATGGTGCGGTCGCCGACGAGTTCATGGATGCGTTCGATGAGCTCGCGGGCCAGCTTGGAATCGCGAAATGCCGAAAAGTCGATACCGGAGCGCGCCGGCTGTCCGGCCGCCACTAGTATGCCTCGGCCGGGTTGCTGACCAGTTGGTCTTCTTCGATCAGCTCGGTCATGGCATTAACGAGCTCGAGCGTCTCCTGCGCTTCCTGCTCGTCGACAATCTGGATGCCAAAGCCGGCGTGTACGAGAATATAGTCGCCAACCTGCGCCGTCGGCACGAGTCGTAGCGACACGGGGCGCTCGATGCCCATCATGTCGACGGTGGCCTTGAGGTCGTCGTCGCGTTTGACTACTTTACCGGGAACGGCAAGGCACATATTGTTCCCCTTTTAGACGCTTTGCGCTGGATAGGCGCTCAATAATCCATCAGTTGATGGTAGCGCTCGCGGGGTTTGCGGGCAAACGCGTTACGCCTGTGAGACGGCTGGGCACAGCGGCGTGTGAGGGCGAGCTACTGCGATGCAATCTGCGCAAGACGAGCGCTTGCGACCGCCGCCTGACCGTAGGCGATGCAGCCGTCATTGACGGGTACGGTGTGGGGGACCAAGACAGCAAGGCCCGCGTATTTGAGCTCGCGGGTGAGGAGCTGGAGCAGAAGTCGGTTCATGAACACGCCGCCCGAGAGCGCGACGGTGCCAATGCCCTCGCGCGCGCAGATTTCGGTGGCGATGCGCGCCGAGGAGCGCGCGACGGCGACATGGAAGTCGAGTGCGAGCCTGTCGGCGGGCGCTCCGGCTTCAATTCCCTCCAAAAGTGCCTCAAAGAGTGCTTTCTGGTCCAGCACATCGGGGCCGTCCAGCCACGATGGGCCAGATGTGGAATAGCCGACGTTGTCGTCGGGAAAACGGGCGATTTTGCCGTCCAGTGCACGCCAAGCGGCGGCTTCGAGCTCGATGGCGGGTTCGCCCTCGTAGGTTGCCTGGCCGCAAATGCCCAAAATCGCGGCTGCGGCATCAAACAGGCGACCCATACTGCTGGTGCGCGGACTGTTGATGCCGCGCTCGATCATCGTTGCCGTTATGCTGCGCGTTTGCTCGTCAAGGCTGTTCAAGAGCCCCACGGCTCCCGGGTGCTCGAGCAGGTCGAGCTCGCTGAGCAGGGCAAAGGCGTTGCGGCGGGCATCGTGTACGGATGCGGCGCCACCGGGAAGCGCCCAGGTGCGCAGATGCGCGACGCGCTCAAAATCGGCGAGATGGGCGACAAGAAACTCACCGCCCCATATGGTGCCATCGGTGCCGGCACCCGTGCCGTCGAAGGCGATGCCGAGGACGCGTGTATCGGGCGCAAGCCGGCCTGCGGCAATCGCCTCTGCCATGACGCTCGCGATGTGCGCATGATGGTGCTGGACTTCGATAAGCGGCAGATTGTGCTCCCGTGCCTGCTCGCGCGCCCATTGGCTCGACAGATAACTGGGATGCATGTCGCATGCCAAGGCGGCAGGCGCCAGGTCAAAGAGGCTTTCCAGACGCGTGCGTGCGGCGCTCCAAGCATCGAAAGTCGCGCCGTTTTCGACATCGCCGATATGCTGCGACACAAAACAGGCCGCATGGCCGTCGGTGTCCTCGCGCGTGAGTGCGATCGTGGCTTTTTGCTGCGGCCCGCAGGCGAGCACACAGGGCGTGGCGTTGTCGAGCGCCGGCAACGACAGCGGCTGCGGCGCATATCCGCGTGCGCGGCGCACGGGCATGACGACCCCGTCGACTACGCGTACCACGGAGTCGTCGTAGCGCGACAGAATCGCGCGGTCGTTACCGAGCAGCGCATCGGCGATGCCGGCGGCAACAAGGTGCTCCCATGCAAGGGCATCGTCGGTCTCGATGGGCTCTTCGCTCAGGTTTCCGCTGGTCATGACGAGTGCGCTCATGCCGTGCGCCGCGGCTGCGGCGAGCAGCAAATGTTGAAGCGGGGTGTAGGGGAGCATGACGCCAAGCTCGGGCAAGTCGTGCGCGACGGATGGCGCGAGTTCGAGGGCGTTGGGGGAGCTGTGGGCGTCGTTGCCGGCTGCGCGGCGACGCAGCAGCACAATGGGACGAACACTGCCGGCCAGCAGGTTGCGCTCAATGCCATCGATATGACACAGGCGCTCGGCGTCGGCAAGGCTTCGCACCATAACGGCAAGCGGCTTGTTGCTGCGACGCTTGCGACGGCGCAACTCGCGCACCGCCTGTTCGTTGGTGGCATCGCAGGCCAGGTGGAATCCGCCTAGACCCTTGATGGCGACGATGCCGCCGTCTGCCAGCAGCTCGACGCAGCGTTCGATGATGGCATCGCTGGCCTCGCGCGTGGAGCCGACGGCCGGTGTTGCGTTGACGACCGCTGGCGCAACGCCGCGGTCCGCCTCGCGCCACGTAATATGCGGTCCGCAATCAAAACAGGCATCGGGCTGCGCGTGAAACCGCCGATCGAGCGGGTCGGCATACTCTGCGGCGCAGGTGGGGCACATGGGAAAGCGATCCATCGAGGTGGCCGCTCGGTCATAGGGCAGCGAGCGAATGATGGTAAAGCGCGGTCCGCAGTTGGTGCAGTTGATAAAGGGATAGTGAAAGCGTCGGTCGGCGGGGTCGAACAGCTCGCGCAGGCAGTCGTCGCACGTGGCGATGTCGGGCGAGATGAGCGTCGTGTGGGCAGTTTGATCCTGCGACGCCACAATGCGAAAGCCCTGCTCGTTAGCGGCGTCCCAGTTGCCGGGTGCTAGGTCCACAACCTCGACATGCTCCACGCGAGACGCCGCAGGCGCATGCTCGGAAAGCGCGGCGATAAATTCGTCGAGCGACTCGCTTAGAGCGTGCGCTTCGATATGCACGCCATCGCCCGCGTTGAGCACCCAGCCGCAAATGCCGTGCGCCATGGCCTCGCGATACACAAACGGTCGCATGCCGACGCCCTGCACAATGCCCGTTACATGGATATGCACACGTCGCATGCGACCCTCCTTCATCGAAACCTGTCCCTTATTGGCAGTCGTGTGCCGTTACAGCCCCAGGCTCTGCTCGGTGGCGGCGCAGGTGAGCTCGCCGTGTTTAACGCCGCGCAGGCCCAGTAGACGGTCGGCCAGCTCGTAGACACGCTCGCCGCGACCCTTAAGCGCCAGAATCTCCAAGCAGTTGTGGTGATCCAGATGCACATGCATGGTCGATACGATCTCGTCGGTGTAGTCGTGCTGCACCTCGTCCAGACGGCGCGTCAGGTCGCCGGTGTGATGGTCGTAAATCATGGTGAGCGACCCGATGACCTGCTCGTCGGGCGTTCGCATCTGCTCCTTGGCAATCGAGGTGCGAATCAGGTCGCGCACGGCCTCGGAACGGTTGGCAACGTCGCCGCGGCGCGCAATCTGCTCGTCAAAGCGGCGCAGCAGGTCGTCGGGCGCGGTGACCGAAAAACGGACCAGCTCTGAGGCGGAGCCGCTGCAACGGCAGCCCACGTTGCCGGTCGGCCCGTGCGGATGCTCGTGCTCGCGATCGCAGGCGTGCTCGTGCTCGGCCACGCTACACCAGCTTTACGGAGCCAACAGAGTTATGGTCGGCCTCGATGGCCTCCTCATAGCCCTCGAGTGCGTCGTGTGCCTCGTGGAGCGCCGCCATGGCGGCCTCGAGCTTGGCGCCAATGCGCTCCATATCAAAGTTCTCGGTCGCATGCAGCAGCTGATGGCTCCACTCGTGGGCGAGCTCGATGGTGTCGTCGACCTGCTTGACGCTCATGGCAAGCTGGCTCATGTTCATTCCGACGTCATGCATGGGAAATCTCCTTATGCTCGGGGCAATCCAGTGGTTCAGATTCTACTACGCCCGCACGGGGCGCTACCGCATAAGAAAACGGGTGCGAGTCCGTCTGACCCGCACCCGTTCACTGGGGGCTGTTTGTGATTACCATATTATCCGTGGTCGCGGGCGCAGCACCCGGCTCTCCGGTGAGCGGCGCAAAACCGCTCATGGACGGCAGCACATGACCGGCGTATTACAGGTGCTTCTCAAGCAGCGCCTGCAGCCTGGCCTTGGGCAGCGCGCCAACGGAGCGGTCAACTTCCTCGCCGTTCTTAAAGACAACCAGCGTGGGGATGCTCATGACGCCAAACTTCATGGCCAGGTCCTGATTGTCGTCGACGTTGCATTTGGCGACGGCAAGCTTGCCGGCCAGCTCGTCGGCTACTTCGTCAACAATGGGCGAGAGCGAGCGGCAGGGACCGCACCACGGTGCCCAAAAATCAACCAGCACGGGAAGGCTGCCGTTAACGACGGAATCGAAGTTCTCGGGGGTAATCTGCTTAATGTCAGCCATGGTGACCTCCATAGTGCGACGCGGCTCAGCCGCGTAAAACTCAGTACGACCGTGCTTATACCCAACGGCCCGCAATGCAACCACTCGCGGTCGGCTCTTTTATATAATGGTGGGCACGCAAACGATTGGAGAGCGCATGCCCACGTCACAAAGCCAGAAAAAAGAAGCCATCGCCCAGGCGACCGAGCAGGAGCTCGCATCGCTCGCGGGTCGCGGTGTGCGTATCGCGGGCAACGCGTGCTCGCCGATTGTGCTGGTAAAAGGTGATTTAGACGATGCCGAGCGTGCGGGCGGCGAGCTGGCTGCCGGTCCGGACGGCGCCGCGCTGCGCAAGGCGCTCGGTGCCATCGGCTACGCGCCCGAAGATTTCTGCGTGCTGGCAAGTGTTGCCGGCGCGGGCGACGGAGTGGTTGCGGTAGGCGAGGGCCTGCCGTGCGAGTTGTTCCGCGAGGCGCTCGAGGCCTTGGACCCCGAGGCGGTCCTGCTGCTGGACGATCGCGCGGCCGATACCATGCGCGAGACCTATGCCGACATGCTTGTGGCAATCGACGACTTTGATACCGCTATGCTCAAGCCCGGCTTGGTCGCCCATGTGCAGGGTCGTCGCGTGCTCGCGCTCGACGGTTTTGAGGCGGCGCTTACTGACAGAGCCGCCAAGCAACGCATGTGGGCCTACATCAAGCAGCTGACCCCGGCGGCCGCGCCGCTGTAGCGGACTGGCGCCGGCAAGGCGGCCCTGGCGGGTCGAGCGCGGCACCGGCTTGTCGCGCCCTTACATCACGGCGCGCAGCTCAAATCGGTCGCCGTTGATGCGGAACTGGCAGTTGCCGTTCATGCGCTCGACGGCAAGCTTAATGCTCTTGGTTCCAAAGCCGTGTCCGGTGTGCCCGGCTACGGGCATGCCGTCGACCATGCGCGGCGGGCGCCCAAACGTGTTGGAGACCAAAAGGAGCAGTTGACCGTCCTCGCAACGCAGGTCCAGTTCGACAAATCGCTTGCCCTGGGGAGCGGCGCTTGCGGCGACGATGGCGTTGTCCAGGGCGTTAGAGAGCACGCTAAACAGATCGACGTCGGCTACATGGACGCTCTCGGGCACGGCGGCGCGCAAATCGGCGGCGATGCCGTTTCGGTTGATATCGGAGCTAAATGACGAAAGCGCGATATTGACCGTGTCGTTGGCGCAGTATCGGCGCACGGCGGTGCGGTCGTTCGTCTCGCAGAGCTCGTCGATGCGTTCGAGCGCCTCGTCGATGTGGCCCTCCTCGATCAAAGCCGCAAGGCCGCGCAGGAAGTGCCGCATGTCATGGCGGAGGACCGAAAGCTCGCGTCCAGATTGGCGCCAAGCCTCGAGCTCCTTGATGGCTGCGTTGTCGCGGGTCGTGAGCATCCAGCGCTCGCGCTCGGCGATTTCCTTCGCCTCGTATTCGCGCAGATACACAGCAAGAAACATAAGGTAGAACGCGCAAAGCGCAAACGCCAAAAACTCAACCGTCACCACGGAGCCCGAGTGGAAGAGCGTGGTGTAGACGTTAGTGGCGTAGTCAAAGATGTAATAGACGAGCGGCAGGATGAGCAGAATCTCGAGCTCGGTGGGGCTTTTAACCGCCAGGCGCGGGCCGATGTCGCTGGCCCAATGCAGCAGGATTGCAAAGACGACGGCCGTGGTGATAATGCGTGCCACGTAGTACGCGATTTGCGAGTCGGTGGCGGCGAGCGCGGCGATGCCCATCCAGTTGCTGAACTGGCAGCTCAGATAAGCACTGGTGACGCCCAGCATAACGAGCAGCGGGCTCAGGCGATAGCGCGCGCACAGATAGATGACGAGCGGCAGATGCACGACGAGTGGATATACCTGACGGGCGAAAAGCTCGCCGCCGACGGCATTGGCGAGGCCGAATGCGCATCCGGTTACGGCGCCGACCATCACGAGCTCAAGCGCATGACGCCGGTTGATCTCGATACCGCAGAGCGCCGCCGAGGCAAAAACGCCAAAAAGTAGGGTTGTTGCGTGGTGAATTGCCCAAAGCATCATCTCGGTCGTGGGGAGCATTAGCGCCTCCCGCCCTCGAACCGTGCCGCAAAGTAGGCATCCTGGAAACCCTGCTTGCAGCTGCGCGCCAGCGGGATGCAAGCGCCCGAGCGCATGACGATATCCGTACGGTTGAAGTGATCGATATTGCGCAGGTTGACCTGGTAGCTACGGTGACATTTAAAGAAGCTTGCGTTTTTGGCCAGCTGGTCCTCGATGTTGCGGAACGGCTCGAGCGCCTCGATGTCGCGCCCGTCGCGCAGGTGGAATACCACGTGCTTGTTGCGGGCCTCGGCATATTCGATATCGGACAGGCGCAGGGCATGGTAGCCAAAGGACGTTTTGGTTACGAGCTCGTCGGTCACGGCGGGTCGCATGCTCGAAAGCTCGTCGAGCAGTTGCGCCAGGCGTTCGTACGTTACGGGCTTGAGCAGGTAGTCGAAGGCGCGGACCTCATAGGACTCCAGCGCGAACTCGGGCGATGAGGTGAGGAACACCAGACGCACAGCGGTATCGGATTGGCGCAACTCCCGCGCGGTGTCCATGCCGTTGACGAGCGGCATGATCATGTCGAGCAGAATGATGTCGGCGCGCGATGCAGCATGGCGGGCCAGCAGGTCCTCGCCGCGCGTGACGAGCGCAACGTCGACTGCCGTGCCCGTCTCGGTCGACCAGCGGTCGATCATCCGGTGCAGTCTATCTAGAAAAGCGACGTCGTCGTCGCAGGCGATAATCTTGAGCATTCGAGCCCCCTTAGTAGTTCGATTTTGCCACATTGGGTGCGCGCCGCCCGCGGAGGAACATCCCGTTTGCGCCCCACGGTGCGCAACTCGCGCCGAGCAGTATTGCGGTGGCGAAAGATGCCTCCTGCGCTATCGAGAGCTCGACTATCCTCAGCTTGCCAGTTCGAAAATGGACCTGCCGCATGATTGAATCTTTATTTCAACTTTACACCTAGGTTTACAGCTGTCTTGTCAGCTGTAAACCTAGGTGTCATACTAAAGCCCCAAGATTCGCCAAAAGAGAGGGGCCTTGATGGCACAGAGCGCGAACATGGATGCGTCGGAGCTTGCGCGCGATATTGCGGCCGGCCTAGCATCGGCAACGACGGCAACGGAGCGCGCGGCACTGGTGCCCGCAGAGCTTGTCGAGGCCATTCAGCAACTAAAAACCCAACGTGACGCGGTGATCCTGGCGCACTACTATGTGGCGCCCGAGGTCCAAGCCGTTGCCGATTACGTCGGCGACAGCTTCTACCTGGCAAAGCTCGCCAAGAGCCTGCCGCAGCAGACCATCGTGCTGTGCGGCGTGGAGTTTATGGGCGAGAGCGCCAAGCTGCTCAACCCCACCAAGACCGTGCTGCTGCCCGAGCCGGGCGCGGACTGCCCCATGGCGCACATGGTCAAGCGCGAGACGGTCGATGCGGCGCGCGCCGAGTACGGCGACGACCTTGCCGTGGTCTGCTACGTCAACTCGACGGTCGAGATCAAGAGCTGGAGCGACGTGTGCGTCACCAGCTCCAACGCCGTCAAGATCGTGTCCGAGCTGCCGCAGCAGCACGTCCTGTTCATCCCCGATCAAAACCTGGGCCGCTTCGTAGCCGAGCAGGTGCCGCAAAAGCACGTCATCCTCAACAATGGCTATTGCCCGCGCCATCACATCATCACCGTCGAGCAGATCGTCGATGCGCAGGAGGCGCATCCCGACGCGCTCGTGCTGGCGCACCCCGAATGCAAGGCCGACGTCCTTGCCGAGGCCGACTACATCGGCTCCACCGCCGGCATCATCAAGTACGCCGAGGATTCGGACGCGAGTGAGTTCATCATCGTGACGGTCCGCGGCGTGCTCTACGAGCTCGAGCGCCGCTGCGAGGGCACCGGCAAAAAGTTCTATTTTCCCGCGGTGCAGCCCACCTGCGTCAACATGGATCTCATCACACTCGAAAAGCTCGTGCGATGCCTGGAGACGGGCGAGGGCGAGGTACAGATCGGCGTGTCGGACGAGGCGGCCGACCAGGCCAAAATTACGCTCGACCGCATGCTCGAGTACGCGGCGCGCTAGAACGATGTGACATGAGGGGCAGTCCCTTATGTCACATTACAAGGGAGAGGATTCCTGTGGAAACCAAACAATACCCCGACATGGAGTGCGACGTCGTCATTGCCGGCTGTGGCGTGGCGGGCCTGTACGCGGCCCTCAATCTGCCGATGAGCACGCGCGTGACCATGCTCTCCAAGGGCGCTATCGATGAGTGCGACTCGATGCTCGCGCAGGGCGGCATCTGCGTACTGCCCGAAGGCTCGGACTACGATGCCTTCTTTGAGGACACCATGCACGCCGGCCACTACGAGAACCGCCGCGAGAGCGTCGACATCATGATCCGCTCGAGCCGCTCGGTTATTAACGACCTGCTGGCCATGGGCGTGGACTTTGAGCGCAAGGCCGACGGCAGCCTCGACTTTACCCGCGAGGGCGCGCACAGCCGCCCGCGCATTGCCTTCCATGCCGACATTACGGGCAAGGAGATCACAACCAAGCTGCTCCAGGCCGTTCGCAAGCTGGATAACGTGCAGATTTTGGAGCACGTGGCCATGACCGACATCCTGACGGGCGAGCGTGACGGCGCCACGGTGTGCACCGGCGTCGTTGCCGTTCCCGTGGACGAGGACAACTCGGTTCGTCCCGCCGACGAACTGGCAAATGCCGCCGAGGGCGTGCATGCCGGCGAGCCGTTTAAGATCCATGCCCGCCACACGCTGTGGGCGACGGGCGGCATCGGCGGCGTATACGACCATTCGACCAACTACCCGCAGCTCACGGGCGATGCCTGCTACATCGCTCAGGAGCATGGCATTAAGATGGAGCACCTGGACTACGTGCAGATT
The DNA here is from genome assembly GCA_937989875.1 of uncultured Collinsella sp. GTDB lineage: Bacteria > Actinomycetota > Coriobacteriia > Coriobacteriales > Coriobacteriaceae > Collinsella. The sequence continues at coordinate 41,135 of CALKBO010000030.1, forward strand.
CACCCCACGGGGCTGTTCTCGCCGCAGCCGGGCCGTACCTTCCTGATCAGCGAGAGCTGCCGCGGCGAGGGCGCGATTTTGCTCAACGCCGCCGGCGAGCGCTTTACCGATGAGCTCCAGCCGCGCGATGTGGTCGCCGCCGCCATTCGCGAGCAGATGAAGCAGGACGGCACCGAGCACGAGTGGCTGAGCTTTGCCCCCGTCGAGCGCGACGTGGTGACCGGGCACTTCGCCAACATCCGCGCACGCTGCCTGGAGGACGGCCGCGACATCCTGGACGAGCCCATTCCCGTTACGCCCACGCAGCACTACTTTATGGGCGGCGTGTGGGTCGACAAGGACGGCCGCACTTCGATGCCCGAGCTCTACGCCGCGGGCGAGACGGCCTGCAACGGCGTTCACGGCAAGAACCGCCTTGCATCAAACAGCCTGCTCGAGGCACTGGTCTGGGGTCGCCGCGCCGCGTGGTACATGCGTACCGGCGAGTCACTGGTCGTAGAGCAGGCGGGCGATCCCGCGCTCGATGGCCGTCATCGCGCCCTGAGCGCCGACACCCTGGCAATCGATGATTTGGCCCGTGCCGCCGGCACGCAGGCCGTGGAGGAGTAGACCATGAATCCCATTACCATGAAGCTCGTCGTCGATGATCTGATCCTGCAGGCCCTGCGCGAGGATATTACGTTTGAGGACGTGAGCACGGCGAGCGTGTGCCCCACGGCGCGTCCCGCCACGGTGGAGCTCATCGCCAAGGCCGATGGCATCATCGCCGGCCTGGACGTGTTCGCTCGCACCTTTGAGTTGCTGGATCCGCAGAGCTCGGTGCTGTTTGATGTCGTCGATGGCGACGAGGTGCACGCCGGTGACCACGTGGGCCAGGTGCGCGGCGATGCGCGCGTGCTGCTTTCGGGCGAGCGCGTGGCGCTCAACTACCTGCAGCGCATGAGCGGCATCGCTACCTATACACACCAGATGGCCGCGGTGCTCGAGGGCACCAAGACCGTGCTCGTCGATACGCGCAAGACCACGCCGGGCATGCGCGTCTTCGAGAAAGCCGCGGTCGAGATCGGCGGCGGCAGCAATCACCGTTACAACCTGTCGACGGCCGTCATGCTCAAGGACAACCACATCGATGCCGCCGGCGGCGTGACGCGTGCGATCGAGATGGCGCGCGCCCATGCATCGTTTACCACGACGGTCGAGATTGAGTGCGAGAACCTGGATATGGTGCGCGAGGCAGTTGAGGCCGGCGCCGATATCATCATGTTCGACAACATGACCCACGACGACATGGCTGCTGCGATTGAGCTTATCGCCGGTCGCGCCAAGACCGAGTGCTCGGGCAACGTGGACGCCAACAATATCCGCGCGCTCGCCGACCTGGGCGTTGACTTTATTAGCTCGGGGGCGCTGACGCACTCTGCGCCGATTCTCGACCTCTCGCTCAAGCACCTGCGTCTGTTGGACGGTAAATAATGGACGCCCGCGAGCGTCGCCGTGCCATCATGGGCGTGCTCGAGGAAGCCAAGGAGCCCGTTTCGGGCAGCGCACTTGCCCGTGAGGTTGGCGTGAGCCGCCAGATTGTCGTGCAAGACATCGCCCTGCTGCGCGCCGATGGGCACGATATCGTCGCCACCAATCGCGGCTACGTGCTGCAGGAGGCCCCCAGCAGCCCCGCCGTGCCCACGCGCCTGGTCAAGGTGCACCATAGCGTGGAGCAGGCAAGTGACGAGCTCACGAGCATCGTCGACGCGGGTGGTGCCGTGCTCAATGTAATCGTCAACCACCGCGTGTATGGCAAGATCACAGCCGATCTGGACATTCGTAACCGTCGCGATATCGAGCGCTATCTGGAGGGTATTGCTAGCGGCAAGAGTTTCCCGCTACTAACGGTGACGAGCGGCTATCACTTCCATCGCATCGCGGCGGAGGACGAGCAAACCCTCGACGAGATCGAGACCATACTCAAGGAGAAAGGCTACTTGGCAGACCTCATGCCCTACGAGGACGATTTGTCCTAGTCGACGCCGCATCTATAAGTTGCGGTGAAATAGTTCCTAAAATCGGCATCCAAGCCATAAAACAGGAACTATTCCACCGCAACTGCCAAGGGTCCCGCTCCAAATTAGCTGCCCATATAAGCAAAAGGAGGCCTCCGCGGCGATGCGGAGGCCTCCTTTTTGTGCACGGTGTACTTTTGAGTGTGCAAGTGGGGAGTTGTTACTCCTCGACGATCTCGGTGATCGCGCCAGCGGGGCAAGCGTCCTGGCAAGCGCCACAGGCGACGCAGGAGTCCTCGTCAGCGACGGTGGCGACGTCCTGGAGCTCCAGAACGCCAGCGGGGCAGGTGTCGACGCAAACGCCACAAGCGATGCACTCGTCGGCATCAATTACGGGATGAGCCATGGTAGTTTCCTCTCTGTTGACCGACGCTACAGACGATGCGCGCCGGTTTGATTCGGGCAAAAACATACCACGGGAGCGACCGTTTGCAATACCCTCTGGCCGGCATCTTCATACCGTTCGCCGAGTATGCCAAGGTTTACTAAAAAACGCGCAGGTGGGGCCGGTGAGCTGCGTAAATGTTAGCTAAAGCTGACTCGTAATATAGGGCGATTGAGCGTGCTTGCGGAAACCGCATCCCGTAATCCACGTCCAAAACGGGACACAGTTTCAGGCTCACACCTCAGTCAACTCTACATAGATCTCGATAGATTTGCCGAGAACTCAATCAGCGCATCTACCTGCGCATTTAAGAACCTAAACTCTCAGAGATAAGAAATCTTATATGAATTGACTTAGATTTTGTATATTCCGGCCCATAAGGGGATACACTACATCCTGAAAGACAAGCCGAAGCGCCGCGCGAAAGACCGTCGAGGCGGCGCGAACGCACAAGAGAGAGGGAATTTCTAATGAGTAAGATTCTTGGTATCGACCTTGGTACTACTAACTCCGCTATGGCCGTCCTCGAGGGCGGTTCTCCGACCATTATCGTGAACGCCGAAGGCGACCGCACCACTCCGTCCGTTGTCGGCTTCCGTGCTGACGGCGACCGCGTCGTGGGTAAGGCCGCTAAGAACCAGGCTGTCACCAACCCCAAGAACACCGTGTTCTCCATCAAGCGCTTCATGGGCCGCAAGTACTCCGAGTGCACCTCCGAGATTAAGACCGTGCCGTACGAGGTCAAGGAGGGCCAGGGTGGCCGTGCCGTCGTCGACATCGAGGGCAAGGATTACACCGCCGAGCAGGTGAGCGCCATGACGCTCGCGAAGATGAAGGCCGACGCCGAGAAGTATCTGGGCGAGACCGTCACCGACGCCGTCATCACCGTCCCGGCCTACTTCAACGACGCTCAGCGTCAGGCCACCAAGGACGCCGGTAAGATCGCCGGCCTCAACGTCAAGCGTATCGTGAACGAGCCGACCGCTGCTGCTTTGGCCTATGGCCTGGACAAGCAGGGCACCGACCAGCGCATCCTGGTCTTCGACCTGGGCGGCGGCACCTTCGACGTCTCCATCCTCGACCTCGCCGACGGCGTGTTTGAGGTTCTGTCCACCTCGGGCGACAACCACCTGGGCGGCGACGACTGGGATCAGCGCGTCATCGACTGGATGGCCGATAAGTTCCAGCAGGAGAACGGTGTCGACCTGCGCCAGGACCCCATGGCTCTGCAGCGTCTGAAGGAGGCCGCCGAGAACGCCAAGAAGGAGCTCTCCGCCGCCCAGCAGACCACCATCAACCTGCCGTTCATCACCATGAACCAGTCCGGTCCGCTGCACCTCAACTACACGCTGACCCGCGCCGAGTTCGAGAAGATCACCCGCGACCTGCTCGAGCGCTGCAAGCAGCCTGTCACCAACGCCCTGCGCGACGCCAAGCTTAAGCTCTCCGATCTGACCGAGGTCATCCTCGTCGGCGGCTCCACCCGTATGCCCGCTGTCCAGGAGCTCGTCAAGACCATGACCGGCAAGCAGCCCAACATGTCCGTGAACCCCGACGAGGTCGTTGCCGACGGCGCTGCCGTCCAGGGCGGCGTGCTCACCGGCGACGTCGAGGGCATCCTGCTGCTCGACGTTACCCCGCTGTCGCTGGGCGTCGAGACCATGGGCGGCATCATGACCAAGATGATCGACCGCAACACCACGATCCCGACCTCCAAGACCGAGGTTTACTCCACCGCTGCCGACAACCAGACCAGCGTCGAGATCAACGTGCTCCAGGGCGAGCGCGAGCTTGCCCGCGACAACAAGTCGCTCGGTAAGTTCCAGCTGACCGGTATCCCGGCTGCCCGCCGCGGCGTGCCGCAGATCGAGGTCACCTTCGACATCGACGCCAACGGCATCGTCAAGGTCTCCGCTAAGGACAAGGGCACCGGCAAGGAGCAGCAGATTACCATTTCCGGCTCCACCGCTCTGTCCGACGACGAAGTCGATCGTATGGTCAAGGACGCCGAGGCTCATGCCGAGGAGGACAAGAAGCAGAAGGAAGAGGTCGAGGTCCGCAACCAGACCGATAGCCTGTGCTACTCCACCGAGCAGACCCTCAACGAGCTGGGCGACAAGGTTTCCGCCGACGTGAAGTCCAAGGCCGAGGCCGCTATCGCCGACGCCAAGAAGGCGCTCGAGGGCTCTGACGTCGAGGCCATCAAGGCCGCCGGCGAGTCCCTGCAGTCCGTGGCCTACGAGCTGGCTCAGGTTGTCTACGCCGACGCTCAGCAGCAGACCGACGGTGCCGCTGGTGCCCAGCCTGCCGACGATGACGTAGTCGACGCCGACTACGAGGTTGTGGACGACGAGGACAAGTAATCATGTCCGCCCGTAAAGCTCGCACGGAGGCGGCTGCCGCCGGCGCCGCCCCCGTTGACTCTGAGGAGAAGGACGTGAAGATTCCCGTAGAGGCCGCAGACGATACCGAGGTCAATGAGGCCCCGGCCGCCGAGGCTGCCGAGAACCAGGTAGAGGATTCCAACAAGGAGGCGACGATGACCGAGGACGAGATGGTGGAAGCCGCTATCCGCGCCGGTGAGGAAGCCGCCGACAACGACTTTAAGCTCAAGTTCGAGCAGGCCCAAAAGGAGCTTGCCGACGTGCGCAATGAGCTCGATGCTGCGGCAGAGGCCCAGAAGGCCGCCGAGGACAAGGCGAAGGACGCTACCGAGCGAACCGCTCGTCTGCAGGCCGACTGGGAGAACTTCCGTCGCCGCACCGCCAACGAGCGCATCGCCGAGCGCGAGCGCGCGACCGAGAAGCTTGTCACCGCGCTGTTGCCGGTGATCGACGATATCGAGCGCGCGATCGACCATGCCCGCAGCCAGGAGCTTTCCGACGACTTTAAGCAGTTCGTCGATGGCGTTGACGCGGTACATGCCAAGCTGCTCGACGTGTTTGCGCACGAGGGCGTTGAGCCCATCGACCCCAAGGGCGAGGCGTTCGATCCGCTCGAGCACCAGGCTGTGGGTCGCGTCGAGGACGCATCGCAGTATGACGAGACCGTCAACGACGTGTACCAGAAGGGCTACCGCATGGCGGATCGCATTCTGCGTTCCGCGATGGTGACGGTGACCTACGGTGGCGAGAAGCGCCCCGCACCGGAGCCCGAAGCGGCGCCCGAGGATGCTACGGCCGATACGGCCGAGAGCACCGAGGAGTAATTGAGAAGGGCCCCGGGGCAACACCCGGGGCCCTTTCTGGCCAAGTGCCATGTGACAGCATGAGCCGCCGTCCGCAGGGACGGCGGATGTAACAGGAGAGGAGCTACGATGGCTGCAGGCAAAACCTTCTATGACATCCTGGGCGTATCCAAGAGCGCCTCCGACAAAGAGATCAAGAGCGCGTTTCGCAAGCTCGCGCAAAAATATCACCCCGATGCCGGCGGCGACGAGGCCAAGTTTAAGGAGATCAGCGAGGCCTACGAGACGCTTTCGGACGAGAAGAAACGTAAAGAGTACGACCAGATGCTCATGTTTGGCGGCATGCCGGGCGCGGGCGGCGCGTATGGCGGCGGCTACGGTGCCGGCGCGGGCGCCAGCGGCTGGGGCGATATCTTCGACAGCATCTTTAGCGGCAACGGCGCCTGGGGCAGCGATTGGGGCTCGGGCTTTGCCGGGGCTGCGGGCGCTGCCGGTGCCGGCGCGGGCCGCAACCGTGCTCGCAAGGGCGGAGACCTGTCGCTGACCGTCGATGTGACGGCCGAGGACGCGTTTCGCGGCGTGACGCACAAGGTCACCTATCGCATTCCCTCGACGGGCGAGCAGCAGACCATTACGGTCTCGGTTCCCGCGGGCGCCGTGGATGGTGGCAAGCTGCGCTACAAGCGTCGCGGCGAGTATGGCGTTGCGGGTGGCGAGCGCGGCGATCTGGTCGTGACCACGCACGTGGAGGAGCACCCGCTGTTTAAGCGCAAGGGCGCCGACGTGACCATGGAGGTACCGGTCTCGGTCTATGAGGCGGCGCTCGGCTGCACGGTGGACGTGCCGACGCCCGGCGGTGCGACGGTTCGTCTGAAGGTGCCCGCGGGCACCCAGACAGGCAAGAAGTTCCGCTTTAAAGAGATGGGCGCGCCCGACGTTAAGCATCGCGGGCGCACCGGTGCGCTGCTCGTCGAGATCAAGGTGCAGGTTCCCACGAACCTGTCCGACGACGAGCGCGATGCCATGACCAAGCTGCGCGAGGCCGACACGCGCGACTATCGCGAGAAAGTCAACCGTTACAAGGCGACGTACTAGGGCGGTCGTGGCGCACGCCCGCGCCCGCGGGCTTATGATGGACGATAACGAGACGGAAAGGGGTCAGGTAGCATGGCCGAGGACAATAGGAACAAACCGCTGTACATGATCAGCGTGGCGGCCGAGCTGACCGGCATGCATCCGCAGACTCTGCGCGTCTACGAGTCCAAGGGCCTGGTGAACCCCCAGCGCTCGGGCGGCAACACGCGTCTGTACTCGCGTGCCGATATCGAGCGCCTGGAGCTCATCAACCAGCTGACCGACGAGGGCATCAACCTTGCCGGCGTGGTGCGCATCCTCGATATGAAGGAGCGTGCCGAGGAGCGCGAGCGCGAGAACGAAAAGCTCCGCGCTCGCGTGCGCCAGCTCGAGGACGAGCTGCACGAGTACAAGATGCAGAAGAAGATCACCGCCCTGGCCCCGCGCGACGGCTCGGTCAACCCCGAACAGGTCATGCGCAAGCTGCTGGGTGCGGGAACCGATTTGTAGTTACGCGGGATGCATTCGGGCAATCTGGCATTCAACTTCATGATCCCTTGGGGACGGAGGAAAACGGATCACTGAGGGGGTCGGCCTGACCCAGTGATCCGTTTTCCTCCGTCACCAAGGGATCATTTTTCCAGCCCACACCGGGCTCGTCCTTTACTTTACCGAGATAAAGTGAACGTGCAGATTCGTAACCCACTCGCAACCGTTCTATGGCACGATATTGAACGAATGTATGCTATGCGCCCAAATCTTTTGGGCAGAGTGGGAGACAGTATGGTCAAGCTGTACGAGGACGGCATCTACTTGCGTAACGGCAGCGAGGTTGTGCCTGCGGCCGAGGCTGCCGAGCGCGGTATTACGCAGACGCCCGCGGATGCCAAGCGCGGCACCATCGCGTATTCGATCCTCCAGGCACACAATACGTCCGGAGATCCCGAGGCACTCAAGATTCGCTTCGACGCCATGGCGAGCCACGACATCACCTTTGTCGGCATCATCCAGACGGCGCGCGCCTCGGGCATGGAGCAGTTCCCGCTGCCCTACGTGCTCACCAACTGCCATAACTCGCTGTGCGCCGTGGGCGGCACCATCAACGAGGACGACCATGTCTTTGGCCTTTCCGCGGCCAAGAAGTACGGCGGCATCTTCGTTCCGCCCCATATCGCCGTCATCCACTCCTTTATGCGCGAGAACTTCGCCGGTTGCGGCAAGATGATTCTGGGTTCCGACTCGCACACCCGCTATGGCGCCCTGGGCACCATGGCCGTGGGCGAGGGCGGAGGCGAGCTGGCAAAGCAGCTGCTGCGCGACACCTACGACGTTGCCTATCCCGGCGTCGTCGCCATCTACCTCACGGGCGCCCCGCGCCCCGGCGTCGGCCCGCACGATGTGGCGCTCGCCATCATCCGTGCCGTCTTTGCCAAGGGCTACGTCAAGAACAAGGTCATGGAGTTTGTGGGCCCGGGTATCGCGAACATGACGACCGACTACCGCAACGGCGTCGACGTCATGACCACCGAGACCACCTGCCTTTCCTCCATCTGGGCCACCGACGAGGACACGCACGCGTTTTTGACAATGCACGGCCGCGGCGATGACTACCGCGAGCTCAAGCCCGCCGATGTCGCCTACTACGACGGCTGCGTCGAGGTCGATCTGTCGAACATCAAGCCCATGATCGCGCTGCCGTTCCATCCTTCCAACGGCTTCGAGATTGACGAGCTCAACGAGAATCTCGAGGACATCCTGCAGGAGGTGGAACTCGAGGCCGCCAAGATCGGCGAGGGCAAGACGCACTTTAGCCTGCTCGACAAGATCGTCGATGGCAAGCTGCACGTGCAGCAGGGCGTTATCGCCGGCTGCTCGGGCGGCAACTACGACTCAGTGGTCCAGGCTGCCCGCGTGCTCAAGGGCGCCAACACCGGCTGCGGCGAGTTCTCGCTGTCGGTCTATCCCACGAGCCAGCCCGTGGCACTCGAGCTTACACGCCGCGGCTATATCTACGACCTTATGGAGGCCGGCGCGATTGTGCGCACGGCATTCTGCGGCCCGTGCTTCGGCGCCGGCGACACGCCTGCCAACAACGGCCTGTCCATCCGCCACACCACGCGCAACTTCCCCAACCGCGAGGGTTCCAAGCCGGGCAATGGCCAGCTGAGCGCCGTGGCCCTGATGGACGCCCGCTCCATTGCGGCGACGGCTGCCAACGGCGGCGTCCTGACGCCGGCGACCGACCTGCCTGAGGAGACTTGGGACGAGGCCTGCGAGTACACCTTTGACGACGCGCCGTACAAAAAGCGTGTGTACTGGGGCTTTGGCAAGGCGGAGCCTGCCGACGAGCTGGTCGAGGGTCCCAATATCAAGCCGTGGCCCGCGATGGAGCCTCTCGGCGACGATATCCTGCTCAAGGTGTGCTCCAAGATCATGGACCCGGTCACCACGACCGACGAGCTCATTCCCTCGGGCGAGACGAGCTCCTTCCGCTCCAACCCGCTGGGCCTGGCCGAGTTTACTCTCAGCCGCCGCGATCCGGCCTACGTGGGTCGTTCCAAGGAGGTCGACGCGGTGGAAAAGCGCCGCGTTGCCGGCGAGGCAGCAGGCGACTTGGCGGCGCTCGATGCCGAGCTTGCGGGCGTGTTTGAGGCGCTGACCGGCGCGGGCATCGCGGCCGATGCCGAGGCGACCGAGTACGGCTCCATGCTCTATGCCAAGAAGCCCGGCGACGGTTCTGCCCGCGAGCAGGCTGCGAGCTGCCAGCGCGTGATCGGCGGCCTGGCCAACATCGTCCACGAGTACGCCACCAAGCGCTATCGCTCCAACGTGATGAACTGGGGCATGGTGCCCTTCCAGATGGAGGCCGAGCCCAACTTTGAGGTGGGCGACTACGTCTTTGTGCCGGGTATCCGTGCCGCGCTCGATGGCGACCTAAAGGACATCGCCGCCTACGTGGTGCGCGCCGACGGTTCGGTTGAACAGATTGAGCTCTACATTGCCGATATGACGGCAGAGGAGCGTGCCATCGTCAAGGCCGGCTGCCTGATCAACTACAACAAGTTCAAGGCCGCTGCCGAGTAACGCACTTAATTGTCCGCCCGGGGCTTACCCTTTCCCGCCCGCTCACGCGCTTCGCGAGAGTCGCGTTCGGGAAAGGGTGGCCCCGGGCTACATTTCTGCGTTCTCGTTGGGCCTTGAGGGACGCTAATAAATAGACTTGCTTGATGCCGCCTCTGTTAATGGGGCGGCTTCTTTTTTGTCGAAAACCGCCACAAAGGGGACAGGCACCTTTGTGGCGGTGGGGAACGAGCTCGATGTTGTTGTGATCGTTGAGCGGTATGTTAATGAGCGTCCCTACAGGATTTCATCCGGGCTGGCGGGTTTGGTTGTTTTGGGGATGCCGAGTTTGGATGACGCGAAATCGTTAACATCGTCCTTGATTCCATCTTTGGTGTAGACGGTGACCGTATAGGTGCTGTGCCCGAATTCGCTCTTGTCGCGTGTCGCCCAGGCCTGCCAGTAGGCAGCCCCGTTTCGCCCTTTGATTTTTCCGACACGGCGGAGTTCTGTTCGCTTTAATTGCTGGTTGCTATAGATGGTTCGACCGGCCTCCTCGGTGAGCCCGCACTGTCCAAGCATCTTGTCGAGGACTTGGTTCATGTGGCGCTCATCGGTGTTTGGTGCGTAGTCGTAGGCGAGGGTGATGGAGTCGAGGGGCTGGTCGTCGATCAGATAGTTTAGCGCCTGAGGTTCAAGGCAGAAATAGGGGGAGCATCCGTCGACCTTGCCGAGCAACGGTAACTTGGACTGCCAACTTCCGGTGGGAATTGCATATTCGTAGAACACGCCACGGCAGACAAAGGAGAGCGAGGTGGCACGCGAGCCGGCGTCGATCATCCCGCAAAGATCGAAGGGCGAGGCGATACCAAAAGAAAAGGGCGTGATGACGATAAGGAAGAGCATCACGATGGGTATGGCGAGAATGGCGATGACGTTGCGGCCGGTGGAATGAGACGGCTTCATATGCGCTCCTCGAGACAAAGATCTGTTGAGGATAGGCAGAAATGGATATGTTCAGAGAACAATTCAAGTTTAATCTCATGGCGCGAGATGGTCGACCGTTAGCGTCGAAAACCACCACAAAGGTGCCTGTCCCCTTTGTGGTGGTGAGGAGCGCGCGGCTCCTTTAGGTAATAGTGCTGGCTGGCGATATCATTAGTGCAGGTGGTGAAGGCTTGCATTGTGAGGTGCTTTGCTGTGAGAAGTCCTGCCCGTATTGGATTGATTGTTTTGGCGCTTGCGATCGCTGTGGTTGTCGCGGGCGCTGTCGGCATGGCGTTTCTACCTGCTGCGGTGACGGAGCCGGTGGTCAAGCCTGTGACTCAATCTGTCGAACTTCTGACCGGCGCTGCCAAGCCCGAGACCATTACCGTTGATTTTGATGAGCAGCCGGCTGCGCTGGGCATTAGTAATTATCCACTTATTCAGCTTGGGGCTATGCGCAATACGGATTCTAGTCTGATCGACAGGGCGTCCGAGCTGCTCAAGGGCAAAACCTTTAAGCGCTGGTATGGATATGCGTCCTATCGGGCAAAAGCGAACGACATGGTTGGCGGATGCCACTCTTCCATCGAGCTGGACACTGCAAACGGCGCAAAGTTATGTGATGTCTCGTACGATCCGGGCTACGAGGGCAATGAGGGTCCGGGCATCTACATCATGGACGGTGATGTCGCCTATGTCATGGAGGGCGACCAGACCGAGCTCAACGATTTTATGGGTCAGTGTATCCAAGATGCCTATGGACAGACCTGCTTGCCTGATCCGCAGACTGCACGCGATAGTGGGTCTGCCCGCACGTGGCTGTTCGAGGATGAGATGCCCTGGAACGCCAAATCGGGAAGCACGGGCTCGGCAAGTAAATAGAGACTGCAACCACCACAAAGGTGCCTGTCCCCTTTGTGGTGGTTTTCGGTCTGTCTCGATCTGTAACATCTTGGCCGCTAAAAGTGGGCCTGGTGTTACAGATTTAGATTTTTGATCCGGGTGTTTTCTGTTCGTCTCGATTTGTAACAGATAGAGCTCTATTTGCTGACTAGATGTTACAGATTTAGATAAACGGGTGCCGCTGGTCATTTCATCTCAATCTGTAACATCTAGAGCCATAAACAGCCGCTAGATGTTACAGATTGAGATAGTAAGGGGACGAGGCCGTAGCGGGTGAGCGCACCTGCTCCCTATCTTTCAATCACTCAGAAAATCTTATATATAGAGACTTAGATTTATGTATAAGATCGTACAAAGCTGGCAACAATACTTCTCGAACAACGTGAAGCCGCCCCGTAGGGCGGCCACCCCAAGAGAGGTGATTCCATGAGAATCGATAAGCTAGCAATGACGTCGCGCGAGGCGCTGCAGACCGCCATGAGCACGGCTGCCGACGCGCAGGCCGGCGCGGTGGAGCCGATTCACCTGCTGTCCGCCCTGCTCGGTGCCGGCGAGCGCAATATCTCCGTGATCATCGAGCGCATCGGTGCCGACCCGGCTCAGCTTGCACGCTCCACGCAGGATGCCATTGACCACGCGCCCAAGGTCTCGGGCGAGGGTCAGCAGATGGGTCTTTCCAACGAGCTCGTCCGCGTTATCGAGAAGGCCGAGAAGAAGGCCACCAAGATGGGCGACAGCTTTGTGGTGACCGAGCATCTGCTGATGGCGCTTGCCGAGGACAAGGGCGAGGCGGGCCGCGTGCTGCGTGACGCTGGCGTGACCAAGGAGCGCATCGAGCAGGTCTACGAGGAGCTGCGTGGCGATGACCGCGTGACGTCTGCCGAGGACAAGACTCAGTTTGAGGCACTGGAACAGTACGGCCGCAATATCTGCGACCTTGCCCGTGCCGGCAAGCTCGACCCGGTCATCGGCCGTACCGACGAGATCCGTCGTACCATCCAGGTCCTGTCCCGTCGCACCAAGAACAACCCCGTGCTCATCGGCGAGCCGGGCGTCGGCAAGACGGCTATCGTCGAGGGCATCGCCCAGCGTATCGTGGCCGGCGACGTGCCGAGCACCCTGCGCGATCGCGACCTTATCGAGCTCGACATGAGCGCGCTGGTCGCCGGCGCCAAGTACCGCGGCGAGTTCGAGGACCGCTTGAAGGCCGTACTCAAAGAAGTGCAAAAATCCGAGGGCAAGGTCATCCTGTTCATCGATGAGCTCCACACCATCGTGGGTGCGGGTGCTACCGAGGGTTCCATGGACGCCGGCAACATCCTCAAGCCGGCGCTCGCCCGTGGCGACCTGCATGCGATCGGCGCGACCACGCTCGACGAATACCGCAAGTACATCGAGAAGGACGCGGCGCTCGCCCGTCGTTTCCAGACCGTGATGGTCAGCGAGCCTACCGTCGAGGACACCATCTCGATTCTGCGTGGCCTCAAGGAGAAGTACGAGATCTTCCACGGCGTGCACATCACCGATAGCGCGCTCGTGGCCGCCGCCGATCTCTCCGATCGCTACATCGCCGACCGCTTTCTGCCCGACAAGGCCATCGACCTGGTCGACGAGGCCGCAAGCCGTCTGCGCATGGAGCTCGACAGCATGCCGGTCGAGATCGACGCCACCACGCGTCAGCTCACCCAGCTGCAGATCGAGGAACAGGCGCTCATGAAGGAGACCGATGACGCCTCCAAGGAGCGTCTGGAGGCCCTGCGCCAAGAGATTGCCGAGGTCCAAGAAAAGCTCAACGTGCAAAAGGCCGGCTGGCTCAACCAGAAGAACGCCATCGACCACGTGCAGGAGCTTAAGGGCCAGCTCGACGAGGCCAAGAGCGAAGAGGAGCGCGCGACGCGCAACGGCGACCTGGGCCGTGCGTCCGAGCTGCGCTACTCCGTGATTCCGGGTCTGCAGCAGCAGATTCAGGATTCCGAGGCTGCGCTCGAGGCGCAAAAGCAGCAGGACGGCGAGGGCCTCAACGAGCAGGTGACCTCCGATGAGATCGCCGAGGTTGTGAGTGCCTGGACCGGCGTGCCCGTGTCCAAGATGATGCAGGGCGAGCTCGACAAGCTCAAGGGCCTGGAGGGCGAGCTGCATAAGCGCGTCATCGGCCAGGATGAGGCCGTCTCCGCCGTCGCCGCAGCCGTGCGCCGCAGCCGTGCGGGCCTCTCCGACCCTGACAAGCCCATCGGCAGCTTCTTCTTCCTGGGCCCCACCGGCGTGGGCAAGACCGAGCTCGCCAAGGCGCTGGCCGAGTGCCTGTTCGATGACGAGCGCGCGCTCGTGCGTATCGACATGTCCGAGTACATGGAGAAGTTCAGCGTCCAGCGTCTGATCGGTGCGCCCCCGGGATACGTGGGTTACGACGAGGGCGGCCAGCTCACCGAGGCCGTGCGCCGTCGTCCGTACTCCGTGATCTTGCTCGACGAGATGGAGAAGGCCCATCCGGATGTCTTCAACGTGCTGCTGCAGGTGCTCGACGACGGCCGCCTGACCGATGGCCAGGGTCGCCAGGTGTCCTTCAAGAACACGATCATCATCATGACGTCTAACGTGGGCTCCAAGGCTATCGCCGAGCTTTCCGGCAAGGACGAGGAGGAGATGCGCCATCAGGTCGACGCGGCCATGGCTCAGACCTTCCGCCCCGAGTTTCTCAACCGTATCGACGATATCGTGGTGTTCCATCCGCTCGGCATGGCGCAGATCGAGAAGATCGTCGACATCCAGCTCGCCGACGTTCGCGCGCGTCTGGCCAAGGAGCGCATGACGCTTGCCATCACCCCGGCGGCCAAGCAGATGCTCGCCGTGGGCGGCCTGGACCCGGTCTTTGGCGCCCGTCCGCTCAAGCGTCTGGTTCAGCGCGAGGTCGTGGATGCCATCGCGGCCGCTATCATCGACGGCACGGTGCGCGAGGGCGATCAGGTGACGGTCGATGTCGACAAGGACGGCGGCTTTACCGTCGTGTGCGACAACACGCCGGCGGCCACCTACGAGGTTCCCGATGCCGAGTAGATTTTGGGCTATGCCTTAAAATCTGCCCGTCGTCTCTAAACGCCAAGGGCGGCGGATCCAATTGGGTCCGCCGCCCTTTTTCGTGCGACAATCGATGATGTTGAACACGATTGCACGGCAAGGAGCTTTGCAGATGAAAGACGAGAACAAGACGAACGCACTGTCGGCTGAGGCGGCGCCCGCCGCACCCAAGTCTGCGCCTAAGCCGGCACCCAAGCCGCGCGACCCCTACATCCGTGCCGAGAACGAGGACGACGACGGCTACGATCCCTACAGCGATCGCCGCCCCGAGCGCGAGCCAATGTTCGAAGCCGACCCGTGGCGCTAATTGCATCAAGCAGCTAATTTGGCGATGATTTTCTGGAACGGGGTAGTCAAAAAAGCCCCGTTCCAAATCGACTGCTCAGGGAGTCGCATTCGGGCTTGGTTGTCCTCTCAGCCACTCGACATCCTTCGGGGCAGTAATAGTGAAAAACTTGCTTAAGTGTTAATCAAGTCAGACACAATCTTGCTTTCTAATTAATCAAGAATAGGTATAATTTTGATTAGCTAGAGAGCAAGATTGGAGAATCATGGCATTCAACGACTTGATCGCCCAGAAAATAAAGGACTTTGAACAGCAGGGGGTTCCGCAGGTCTTTGAGCGAGACCTTGATCTAGGAAACCCACAGGAGCCAAAGCGCGACAACATTGTAAATGTGATTGTGGGGGCCCGCCGTTGTGGAAAGACGTATCGCCTGTATCAGGAGATGCGGCGGCTTCAGAGCCGGGGCGTCGAGCTTGACCGGATGATTTACTTCAATTTTGAGGATGAGCGCTTGCGCCCGTATGAGCCATCGCTGCTGGCGGACGTGCTCGACACGTTCTATGCGCTGTATCCTGCTGCTCGAACCGAGGGCGCTTACATTTTCTTTGACGAGATCCAGGAAATTCCCGAATGGGGTGCGTTTCTGCGGCGTGTAGTCGATACAGAGAAAGCGACCGTTTATGTGACGGGATCTTCTTCTAAGATGCTGTCCTCAGAACTTAAGAGCGAGTTCAGAGGTCGTTCTCTTGTGCGAGAGCTTTTTCCGTTGAGTTTTTCGGAATACGTTCGATATAAGACGGGGAGCGTTCCCGAGCCAGATGCGACCTTTTCCCCGAGCGATGCAGCGCTGCTTCGACATCATCTGATCGGATATCTTGAACGAGGGGGATTCATCGCGACGCTTGAGCAGACGCCCGCAGACGCGATTCAGCTGCTACAGGAATATGCTTCGCGAACGGTCGCCATGGACGTCGTTGAGCGTTACGACGTCAAGAACCCTCGCTTGGCATCGCTGTTCCTAACGCGGTGTATGGCATCTTCGGGACGAGAGCTGTCGGTGAACAAAGTGTACAACGAGTTCAAGAGCAGGCAGATACCCGTCAGTCGTAATTCGCTCAGCGACTTACTTGAGTATTATGAGGACGCCTACCTGCTGTTCTCCGTGCCGGAGTTCACGCGTTCACTGGCAAATAACATGCGGTCTGCGTCTAAGGTCTACGCTGTCGATCCTGCGATGTTTGGAGCATTCTCTCCCGCATCGGCATTGGACCAGGGCCAGAGGCTCGAGACCGCAGTGTTCAACGCGCTAAGAAGAAGGACTCCCGCGGTGAGGATCGGATCGGTCTGCCGCCTGCTGATCAAAGAGAAGAGCAAAAGCCATGAGGTGGACTTTGTGGCTGGGGACGCACTTCTCATGCGGGCTTATAGCCTGATTCAGGTGAGTGTGGATATGGCAAGTGAGAAAACGCGCGAGCGCGAAATTGCCGCGCTTGATGCCTCGATGGCCCAGTTCGATCTTGGCGAGTCGGCAATCGTTACCATGGATGAGCAGGCCGATATTCCATGCGAACACGGTGTGGTACACGTTGTGCCCGCATGGAAGTGGCTCCTTGCCTAATCATCTACGGATCGTGGGGCCAGGACCTCCTGGCCCCTTCATCACGGTTGGGGAGCACCTTGCTGAACCCGGCTAGTCTTGGGCCTTGATGCTCGGCAGGAGAATCTGGGCGAGGTAGTCGGTCTCGAGTTTGGTCGCGGCGTCTGCCTTGCCGTCTTTACCGACCAGGTCGTTTTTGATCTGGCTGTATGTGTAGCGGTTGCCGGTCGTGAGCTCGACAAGCTCAATCGCCGTATCCATGGGGTAGGTCGACACGGGGTTCTGCGTGCGCCCGTTGATGGTTTGCGGGATTACATACGGATAGACAGGACCGCTAGCATAGACGGTGTAGCCGTTGCCTAGGCTGACCGTGCCCAAAACTGTATCGCCGGCGTCGGGCGTAAAGGTCCCGCCGTCGCGCACGGCGACAAGCGTCACGATTGGCGTATTGGCGTCATCGCCCAGATAGATGCACAGCGTGCTGCCATTTTGCCAGGTAGCAACCTTACCGTACCACTCGACGGGGATATCGAGCTGATACAGATCCGTCGCCTTATGCCGAGCATCGGCATCGCGCGCGGCCTGCGCTTCGCTCGCGTTCACGGCGTTAGCGGCGGCATCACGGCGAGCGGTTGCTGCCTGCTGAAGTATCTTGGCGGCCGCGGCAGAGCTGCAACCGCCTTTCTCGGCATATTTGGCCGCGGCATCGATCTGGTCGTCGGTCACCGTGTCTGCCGAAGGTACCTTAAGCTTAAAGGATGCCTGAGCGCTCAGGTCCTGCCCGTCGCTCTTTATGCTGACCTGCGCCTTGGTGGCCGGCACGGTGTAAATGGTACCGTCGGCTGCGATGGGGGACCCAGCGATGGAGAGCGTATAGTCACCGGGCAGCAGCTTGATGCCGCGACCGTGCTCGTCAACGTAGAGTGTTTCGCTCACAGAAGAGCCGTCGGAGTCCTGGCCACTCACCTGCACGGGAATCTTTGAGCCGGTGGAGCAGTCGAGCCCCGCGGCATGTACGCCAATTTGCACCGACATCATGGTATGGGCGTTTGCGGCAACCACGGCAGCCTGCTCTTGCTGATATCCGTTCCAGGCAGCATAGCCTGCGCCGCCGGCGACGAGCGCGACGGCCACAACGCCGGCAACCATCAGGTTGCGGCGCTTGGGCGGCATCTTACGATGACGAACCTCGGCCTCATGTGCCGAGGGAACGGACGGCAGGGGAATATCGCCCATAGCGATGGTCTCGTCCACGGCAGGCGCGGAGCCTAAGCCAGGGAGCTCGCGGGTCAGCGAATCTTCGGCCGGCAAGCTGTCGAGCAAGATGGTTTCCTCGCTCGTGTCGGATTCGGGCTGGTCGTCGCCCTTGCTGTCGTCCTCTTCGGCTTCGGCTTCGGTTTCGTCAGGAGCGTCTTTGGCGTCGCCGTCTTCGTCCTCGGTGCCTTCGCGCGCTTCGCCCTGCGTGTCGACGGCCGAATCGCTAAACGAGAGCTCGTCTAGCGCGATCTGGTCTAGGCTCTCCAGGGCCTCGGCACACGCTTCTGCATCTTGGGCCGCATCCTCTTGGCCCATTGTCTCATCTTTCATATATCCCCCAAGCTCAATATCGGGACAACACTGTACCCAAAAATGGAGCTATATAAAGCGCATGCGAAATATAAGATCCGATTTAACCCGAGTGCATCGTTTAGCCGCATCCTCGCGGCAGCAAAAAGCCCCCGGAACGCGGACGAATCACATTCCGGGGGCTCTGCAATGCGTTGAGTTGCGCGGAGCCGGCTACGCGGCTTCGTACTCAAGCGATGTTTGCGCCAGGCGCGTTACTCGGCGTGCGCGTAATCAATCTTGGCGCGGCGAGCGGTGGCCTTCTCCCAATCGCTGGTGCCCTCAAAGACATCCTGCTTGTAGGGATTGCGACCGAGCTTCTTGGCGCGGTAGGCGATGTAGATGATCGCGGCGACGTTGGCGATCAGCGCAGCGATCGAGACCGCGGTAGCGGCGCCGGGGTCGAGCGTGGAGTGGGTCACAAAGATGGACTCCTCCTGGAAGTACGGGAACACCTGGGCAAACATGCACCAAATGGCCAACGTAAAGGCGCGGTTCTGAATCCAGCCGCCCTTGTTCCAGATAAAGGCGGCGACGGTGGGCGCCAGCAGCAGCGCAAAGCCGCAGAACCAGGAGTGGGTGGGCAGGCAGTTGTAGGTGTAGCAGAAGTTCCAGATATCGTAGGCGATGATGTAGACCCAGGTCATGTCGGGCCACAGCATGTCGGTCTGATCCTCGGAGGCGTAGACGCTCCACCAACCGGTCATGCAGAAGATGTTGATGAGACCGGCGATGCCGTTGAACACGTTGTTCCAGCCGGCAAGCTGTGTGGCACCCTCGGAAGTGACCCAGGTGGACTCGCCCAGGACAAAGAAGTGATAGGCGCTCTCGAAGTCGGACACGACGGCGATCAAGATGTTGATGGCGACGATCACAAACGGCCACGCGCGGAACTAATGCGCCTTGCCGATCTTGCCCCACTGGTACTTAATGGCAATGAAGCCCCAGCAACCGGCCAGCGCCGCGTACACCTTGGCGTAGTGGAACCAGCTGTTCTGGTACACGTGGGTGGGGTTGGTGAGCGCCCACTCGGCACCCTGCGAAACGCCCACGGCGATGGCGACGCAGTAGATGGTCATGGCCAGCGGAGCCACGCCAAAGATGATTGCCGCGCCCAGCTTGGTGCGGCGGCCGACCTCGTTGAGCACGATGAGGCCAATAAAGACCATGGCCCAGCCAGCCCAGTGGATAAGGGTATCGCTACCCCAAACGTCGAACAGCATGCTGCTCTCCTTTCACACGCCCGCGGCCCCTCTTCTGATCGCGGGCAGTTTGGCCAAATGTCGTCAGTTCTGGGGCTTGCGCTCCGGATACTTGGCGGTATAGCCCTCGATGTGGAGTGTCGAGGCGATGATTTCCTTGACCGTCTCGTCGGGCACATCGGGGTGCGTGCGGATATACATCAACAGTCCCATGATGAGGGTGTAGAACGTCTCGTAGACATGGTCGATGCGTAGCTCATGATGGGTGACAAAATCCACCACGGTGGTGTCGCAGATATACTGAGCCACGCGCTGGACCACGTTGTGCAGAAAGCCGCCGTAGAGTGCGCCGCTGCTCGAGGTGAGCGTGCTTGGCAGCTCGTGGCCGCTGGCGACCAGGCGCTTGAAGAGCGGGGCGACGGTGTCGAGTGCGCCTTCGATGTCGCCAACCGTGCGGCTGGCATTCCACTGCTCGAGCTCGGAGATAAAACCGTCGATTGCCTCGTCCATGACGGCGGTGACGGCGGCGTCCATATCGGCAAAGTAGTGGTAGAACAATGAGCGCGTACAGCCGGCTCGCTTGGTTACGGCCGATACCGAAAGATGCGACACGCCCAGCTCGGAACTCACGGCGCGAACGGCGGCGAGAATCTCGCGACGACGCTCGTCGCCCGTCAGACGCTTGGCCGCGCTGTCGGGCGCGGGGACGGCGTCGGCCATAGAAGTGTTTGCTGCATTATCGCTCATGCGCTTGCCGCCTTTCATCCGTTTGAGCCCGACCGTTCACCTAACAGTCTTGAATATTGTTGACGGTTCGTCAATACTGTTTTTGACACAATGTCAACAATGGCGGGTGAACGGCATGGGGCATGCCCGACCTGCAAAAAAGGAGGGGCGCTGCGGCCTCGTCGGGCTGCGGCAAGAGAAGGGACAACCATGATTCTCAACGGACCGGGAATTAGCTACACCGAGCCCGATATCGGTTCGGAGTTCGTGCCGCCGCTGCCGGAGCATCCGCGCGAGGCAATTGTCAAGCTGTGCGAGCACTGCACCAACCGTCTGCTGCATCGCGACGAGCTGCTGGGCTGCGAGTACTGGTCGTTTGCCGAGGCCGCGACCGACGAGCAGGCCGAGGTGCTCTGCAAGATGAAGATGCGCCGTCCCTACACGCTGCCCGAGATGGTCAAGCTCACCGGCATGCCCGAGGCCCAGATCGAGAAGATGCTCGACGACATGAGCTACACGGGTCTGCTCGAGTACAACTGGGAAAACCCCGAGCGCGCCAAGCAGTGGGTGCTGCCCATGCTGGTACCGGGTTCCGCCGAGTTCCTCAACATGCGCGTGAGCCAGCTCGAGGAGCATCCGGTCTATGCCAAGTTCTTTGAGCAGGCGTCCAAGGGGCCGCTGTCCAAAGCCACGCCGATGGTGCCGCCCGGAGGCGCCGGTATCGGTATGCACGTCATTCCGGTCGAGAAGGCTATCGATGCTTCGAGCACCTCGGTGCCGATTGAGCATATCGAGCACTGGCTCGACAAATACGAGGGCAAGTATGCCGCCAGCACCTGCAGCTGCCGCGCGAGCCGTCGCGTGATGGGCGAGGGCTGCGCCGACGACCCCGCCGACTGGTGCATCGCCGTGGGCGATATGGCCGACTACGTGGTCGAGACCGACCGCGGCCACTATGTGACGCGCGAGGAGGTCTACGACATTTTGCGCCAGGCCGAGGACAACGGCTTTGTGCACCAGATCACCAATATCGACGGCGAGAACAAGATCTTCGCGATCTGCAACTGCAACGTCAACGTGTGCTACGCCCTGCGCACCTCGCAGCTGTTCAACACGCCCAACCTGTCGCGCTCGGCCTATGTCGCCAAGGTCGAGAAGGACAAGTGCGTGGCCTGCGGTCGCTGCGTCGAGGTGTGCCCGGCCGGCGCCGCCAAGCTCGGCCAGAAGCTCTGCAGCAAAAAGGCCGGCGGACAGGTGCCCGAGTATCCGCGCCAGGAGCTGCCCGATGCCACCAAGTGGGACCACACCAAGTGGTCGCCCAACTACCGCAACGACAACCGTATCGAGACGCACGAGTCCGGCACCGCGCCCTGCAAGACGGCCTGCCCCGCGCACGTTGCCGTTCAGGGCTATTTGAAGCTCGCGGCGCAGGGGCGCTATGACGAGGCGCTGGCGCTCATCAAGCGCGAGAACCCGCTGCCCGCTATCTGCGGCCGCGTGTGCAACCGCCGCTGCGAGGATGCCTGCACCCGCGGCCGTGTGGATGCCGCCGTGGCTATCGACGAGGTCAAGAAGTTTATCGCCCAGCGCGATCTTGATGCCGCGACCCGCTATGTCCCGCCCGTGGTGACGCCGACACGCGCTGGCGGCTTCGATCAGAAGATCGCCATCATCGGTGCCGGCCCGACCGGTCTGTCCTGCGCCTTCTATCTGGCCGAGAAGGGCTACAAGCCCGTCGTGTTCGAGAAGAACGAGCGCCCGGGCGGCATGCTCACCTACGGTATTCCCAGCTTTAAGCTGGAGAAGGACGTTATCGAGGCAGAGGTCGAGATCATTCGCCTGATGGGCGCCGAGTTCCGCTATGGCGTGGAGGTCGGTCGCGATGTGACGCTCGACGAGCTGCGCGAGCAGGGCTTTAAGGCCTTTTATGTTGCCATTGGCTGCCAGGGCGGCCGCCTCGCCGGTATTCCGGGTGAGGATGCCGAGGACGTGACCGTGGCCGTCGACTTTTTGCGCGAGGTCAACAGTGGCAAGATCGACACGCTGCCCGGCCGCACCATTGTGGTGGGCGGCGGCAACGTGGCTATCGACGTCGCGCGCAACGCCTGCCGTCTGGGCTCCGAGCACGTTGAGATGTTCTGCCTGGAGAGCGAGGCCCAGATGCCCGCCAGCGAGGAGGAGCGTCGCGAGGCCGTTGAGGACGGCGCTCACATCAGCTGCGGCTGGGGCCCCAAGGAGGTTCACCTGGACGAGGCCGGTCATGTGTGCGGCATCACCTTCAAGCGCTGCACGCGTGTCTTTGACGACGAGGGCCGTTTTGCGCCCGAGTACGACGAGAACGATCTGCGTCGTGTCGATGCCGACCGTGTAGTCATGTCGATTGGCCAGTCCATTGTGTGGGGCGACCTGCTGGCTGGCTCCAAGGTGGAGCTCGGCCGCGGCCAGGGTGCTCTTGCCGACCCCCAGACCTATCAGACTGCCGAGCCCGACATCTTTGTGGGCGGCGACGTCTACACCGGTCCGAGCTTTGCCATCGACGCCATCGCCGCCGGTCACGAGGTCGCCGTGTCCATCCATCGCTTTGTGCAGCCGGGATCCACGCTCACCATCGGCCGCAATCAGCGTCGCTACACCGCGCTCGACCGCGACGATGTCGTGATCGAGAGCTACGACAACGCGAGCCGCGAGGTGGCGCATATCGACCGCGAGCGCGAGAAGGCTGCGCCGTTTAGCGAGTACGTCGAGACCTTTACCGAGGAGCAGGTGCGCACCGAGACCGCCCGCTGCTTGGGCTGCGGTGCCTCGATCGTCGACCCCAACAAGTGCATCGGCTGCGGTCTGTGCACCACCAAGTGCGCGTTCGATGCCATCCACCTGGATCGCGATCGCCCCGAGTGCTCCACGATGGTCAAATACGAGCAAAAGCTCCCAAGCCTCGGCAAGTACGCGCTCAAGCGCGCCATCAAGATTAAGTTCGGTCGCAAGTAAGTAGCCATAACGGGAACGGCGGAAGAAAAAGTGCATGAATTGGGGATCGTTTACCACATCATTCGCGATGTCGAGAATGTGGCGCGCGCTCATGGCGTGCGTCGCGTTTCGAGCGTGACGTTGCTGCTGGGCGAAGTCTCGGGCGTCGTTCCCGACTTGCTGCTCGACGCTTGGCACTGGGCGGCAGATAAAAAGTCCATCACCGAGGGTGCGGAGCTTATTGTGGAGCCTGTCGAGGCCGTGACGCATTGCGAGGCGTGCGGCTGCGACTACGCGACGGTCGAGCACGGCAAGACCTGCCCCCATTGCGGCAGCGGCGAGACATACCTGCTGCAGGGCCAGGAGGTCATGATCAAGCAGATCGAGACCCCCGACGAGGACCCGGCAGACGCTGCTCTCGACGGTCCTTCCGACGCCCCCGACGCCGTCGACGCCGCCAACCCCCTCCACATCGCCTAACTTGGTCGTTGGGGACGTTCTTAAACGACTAGCCAATCAAGAACGTCCCCAACGACTAGTCGTTTAAGAACGTCCCCAATGACTACTTGCGCTAGAGCATAAGTCACGCTAATAGTCAAGTTATGTCTGTTTAAACAAAATAGCGGCAGTACAAGCGCATTCGCGCTTGCCTAAAATCGATATTAATGAACAGCCTGCTTGTATCTGTAAAATGCACGGCTTGATGAGCGACGTCTTAGCGGGTAATGAGTCGAAAAGCAGCAACGTAACCAACTTGTAACAAACCTAGACGTTTAAACAAATAATCCAACCTTTTGCAGATTTAGCTATAATTCCACAAACCAAACAGGTATACTCCTTTCATGTCGTGTAGGAATTACGTAGACAAAAAGGAGGTTATGTGATGGTAAGTATTGTTCTTGCTAGCCACGGGGACTTGGCAGCTGGAATCAAGCAGACGGGCTCGATGGTCTTTGGCGACCAGCCGTCTGTGGCCGTGGTCTCGCTCGAGCCGAGCATGGGCCCCGACGACTTCCGTGCTAAGGTCGAGGAAGCAGTCGCTTCCTTCGACGACCAGGAGCAGGTACTCTTCCTCGTTGATCTGTGGGGCGGCACGCCGTTCAACCAGATCAGCGGGCTCATCGAGGGCCACGATTCCTGGGCTATCGTCACCGGTGTCAACCTGCCTATGCTCATCGAGGCATATTCGCAGCGCTTTGACGCAAAGAACACTGCACATGCGATCGCAAAACATCTCGTGACTGAGGCTAAGGCTGGCGTGCGCGTCAAGCCCGAGTCTCTGGAGCCCGAGGAGAAGAAGCCGGCTGCGGCCGCCGCTGCTCCTGCAGGCGCCATCCCTCCGGGAACGGTTATCGGCGACGGGCATATCAAGATTGCCCACGTCCGTATCGACACCCGTCTGCTGCATGGTCAGGTGGCTACCACGTGGACCAAGCAGATCAACCCCAACCGCATCATCGTGGTTTCCGACGGCGTTGCTCACGACGAGCTCCGCAAGACCATGATCGAGCAGGCTGCCCCTCCGGGAGTCCATGCCAACGTCGTGCCTATCAAGAAGATGGCCGAGGTCGTCAAGGACACGCGTTTTGGTGACACCAAGGCCATGCTGCTCTTCGAGAACCCGCAGGATCTGCTCAAGGCCATCGAGGCCGGCGTCGACATCAAGGAAGTCAACATCGGTTCCATGGCTCACTCCAAGGGCAAGGTCGTCGTCACCAACGCCGTCGCTATGGGCGATGACGACGTTAAGACCCTCGAGGCCCTCAAGGCCAAGGGCGTCAAGTTCGAGGTCCGCAAGGTTCCTTCGGATGCCTCCGAGGATCTCGACGCCATGTTGAAGAAAGCTAAGGCCGAACTGGCCGCTCAAGCATAGTAAAGGAGGGTCCGATACATGTCTGCAATCACTATTCTGCTTGTTGCGATTGTCGCGTTGCTTGCCGGTATGGAAGGCATTCTGGATGAGTTCCAGTTCCATCAGCCGCTCGTGGCATGCACGCTTATCGGTCTCGTAACCGGTCACCTTCAGGAGGGCATCCTCCTGGGCGGTTCGCTCCAGATGATGGCCCTTGGCTGGGCTAACGTCGGCGCCGCCGTCGCGCCTGACGCCGCTCTGGCCTCGGTCGCTTCTTCGATCATCATGGTGCTCGCCCTCAACGGCGGCGCCACTGATTCGGCCAAGGCCGTTACCGCGGCCATCGCCGTCGCCGTCCCGCTGTCGGTCGCTGGTCTGTTCCTGACCATGATCTGCCGTACCATTGCTACCGCTATCGCTCACGCCATGGACGGTTGCGCCGAGAAGGGCGACTTCTCCGGCATCGAGCGCTGGCAGTACGCTGCCATCCTCATGCAGGGCCTTCGTATCGCCATCCCGGCAGTACTTCTGTGCGTTATCCCGGCCGAGGCTGTTACCAACGCGCTTAACGCTATGCCCGACTGGCTGTCCGGCGGCATGGCCGTCGGCGGCGGCATGGTCGCTTCCGTCGGTTACGCCATGGTCATCAACATGATGGCCACCAAGGAGACCTGGCCGTTCTTCATCCTCGGCTTTGTCCTTGCTGCCATCCCTCAGCTCACGCTGATCGCCCTTGGCCTCATCGGCATCTCCCTTGCCCTCATCTACCTTGGCCTTAAGGATCTGGCCAAGCAGGGTGGCGGCACGGGCGGTGGCTCCGGCGACCCGCTCGGCGACATTCTGAACGATTACGAGTAGGAGGGGAGTGATACATATGGCAGAGAACAAGATTCAGCTCACCAAGGCTGACCGTAAGAAGGTTTGCTTCCGTCATCAGTTCCTTCAGGGCTCGTGGAACTACGAGCGTATGCAGAACGGCGGCTGGTGCTTCGCAATGATCCCTGCGATCAAGAAGCTCTACACCAGCAAGGATGACCAGATTGCCGCGCTTAAGCGCCACCTGGAGTTCTATAACACCCACCCCTATGTTTCCGCCCCCGTCATTGGCGTTACCCTCGCCCTCGAGGAGGAGCGCGCCAACGGTGCTCCGATCGATGACGTCGCCATCCAGGGCGTCAAGGTTGGTATGATGGGCCCGCTCGCCGGCGTCGGTGACCCCGTCTTCTGGTTCACCCTTCGCCCGATTCTGGGCGCTCTGGGCGCTTCCCTGGCCATGTCCGGCAGCATCGTCGGTCCGCTGCTGTTCTTCTTCGCGTGGAACATCATCCGTTACGCTTTCCTGTGGTACACGCAGGAGTTTGGCTACAAGGTCGGCTCCTCTATCGCCAAGGACCTCTCCGGCGGTCTGATGGGCAAGGTCACCGAGGGCGCTTCCATCCTGGGTATGTTCATCATCGGCGCCCTGGTCGAGCGCTGGGTGTCCATTTCCTTCACCCCGATCGTCTCCACGGTCAAGCAGTCTGCTGGCGCCTTTATCGACTGGGCTAGCCTGCCTTCCGGTTCCGAGGGTATCAAGGAAGCGCTGACGATGTACAACTCCGTCGGTGCTACCGCCCTTGATCAGATGAAGGTCACCACGCTCCAGGGTAACCTCGATCAGCTCATCCCCGGCCTTGCCGCCGTGTGCCTGACCCTGCTGGTCTGCAAGCTCCTCAAGAAGAAGGTTAGCCCGATCGTCATCATCCTGGCTCTCTTCGCCGTCGGTATCATCGGTCGCTTCTGCGGCTTCATGTAAGCACGCTTCGGCTTAAGACCGAGAGTTGCTAGGTAAGGGCTTTTGAGCCATTGAAACGGACCGCACCCGGTGGGTACACTGGATGCGGTCCGATTGTTTTAATTGGAGGGCGAGGCGCGTATGGCGCAATCTCAGAACAGCACGGTCGATCTGGCAACGCCGGCAACCTGCCTGATGGGGCTTACCAGCCACGGTAACGTGATGGTGGGCAATAAGGCGTTCGAGTACTATAACGAGCGCAATCCCGAGGATTATATTCAAATCCCGTGGGACGAGGTCGACTATATTGCCGCCGAGGTTTTGCGCGGCACCAAGAAGATTACGCGTTTTGCCATCTTCACCAAGGACAACGGTCACTTTACGTTTTCGACGCGCGACGACAAAGAGACGCTTCGCGCGGTCCGCAAGTACGTCGACGAGGATAAGCTCGTGCGTTCGCCCGACTTTATCGATGTGACCGCCAAGGGCGCCAAGAGCATCCCCTCCGTCATCAAAGGCCTCTTCCACAAAGGCAACTAGCTCCTCATAAGTTGCGGTGAAATAGTTTCTAAATACGGCTTTAGATGCTTCAGACAGGAACTATTCCACCGCAACTTCGAAGTCTAGTCATGCGACGTATGGCGATGCAGTAAATCTGCTACACTAGTACAACATGCCTCCGTAGCTCAGGGGATAGAGCACCGCTCTCCTAAAGCGGGTGTCGACGGTTCGAATCCGCCCGGGGGCACCAGAGGAATATCGAGCCCGGTACCGCCTCGGTGCCGGGCTCTTCTGGTCTAAGGGCCGGATTCGGACCGTCGACACCCGCGTCACCAATTTCCCCGCGGGGGGAGTTTTCGAATCCGCCCGGGGGCACCAGAGGAATATCGAGCCCGGTACCGCTACGGTGCCGGGCTCTTTTGGTGTTAGAGCTGCGCCGTTCCATGCTAACGGGTCGCATCAAAAGCAAAGCGCCCGCTTGCCGGGGGAGCAAGCGGGCGCTTCTGAGCGAATATGTTTGCGGCGTTCGCTGCGCAGATAATAAGCAGCCGGCTAGTTGGTCGTGCCGGAATCGTCGCCTGAATCAGTACCAGAGCCAGAAACCGAAACCGTCAGCGTGATCGTGTTGTCGGTAGACTGCTTGCCGGTGGGGGAGACGCCCGTCACGGTGGCGTTTTCGTTGCCACTCACGGGGTTGCCGTTCTGATCGCAGAATGCGATGTTGTAGAACCCGGCGTTGTTGAGCGCGGTGACGGCGGCGGAGATGCTCTTGCCGTACAGGTTGCCCGGAACGCTGGCCTTGCCGGACTTCTTGGCGATGACGACGGTGATCGTGGCGCCGGGCTTCTGCTTGCCGCTGGGGTTCCAGCTAATGACGGTGCCCTCGGTGACGGAATCGTTCTCCTGGTAGCTCACGTCGACGCCAAAACCGGCCATGTCAAGGGCGTTGCGTGCCTGGGCCTCGGTCATGTCGGTCAGATCCGGGACGGAGGTGGTGTCAGGACCGCTGGAGACCTTATACGAGATGGTCGTGCCCTTCTCGACTTCCTTGCCGGCATCAGTGCCCTGCTCAAAGACCTGGCCTTCGTCAGCCTCGTTGGCCTCCTCGGTTGCGTTGCCCTTCAGGCCCACGCTTGCCAGCGCGGCCTCGGCCTGGTCCTTGGTCAGGCCGACGAGCTGCGGAACCTCAACTTTCTCGGAGGGCTTGGGGCCCTTGGAGATCACCAGGTTCACCTTGGAGCCCTTGGGCTTCTTAGTGTTGCCGTTGGGGGTCTGCTCTGCAACCTTTCCCTCGTCGACATCGTCGTTATAGCTCTGGTCGACGGTTCCGACCTCAAGGCCGGCCTCCTTGATCTGCTCGATAGCGGTCTGCTGGTCTTTGTTAAGCACATCGGGCACCGTAACCTGCTCGCCCCCGAAGAGTCCGGTGGCGAAGGCAACCACAACGCCAACCACGGCGATTGCGGCGACTACGGCGGCGATAATCTTGTTCTTGTTGGACTTGGGCTGATCGACCTCGTAGGAGCCCGTGGAACCCGAAACGGCGCTGCGGGGGTTGGTCTGTCCGCTTACGCCCGATACGGGGCGAACCATAGCACGCGTGGAGTCAGACAGCTCACGGGTCTTGGTGGCGCCCAGGTCGCCCGCGGCACCGATGATGCGCGTGGGCTCGGAGACGTTGACGGCGCGGCCGGACAGGTAGTTGTTGAGCACCTGGCGCAGCTCGTCTGCCGTCTGGAAGCGGTTCGCCGGGTCCTTTTCCATGCACTTGAGGATGATGCGCTCCAGATCGGCATCGACGCCGGAGTTGACTTGGCTCGGCGGAACCGGCAGTTCGTTTACCTGCTTGAGCGCAACCGAGATGGCGTCGTCGCCGTCAAAGGGGACGCGACCGGTGGCGCACTCGTACATCACGACGCCCAGGGAGTAGATATCCGAGGTGGGACCGAGGTCCTGGCCGCGCGTTTGCTCGGGGCTTACGTAGTGGGCGGTGCCCAGTACATTGTTGTCCTGCGTGAGGTGGCTGTTCTTTGCGCGCGCGATGCCAAAGTCCATGACCTTGATGTTGCCGTCGGGCAGCACCATGATGTTTTGCGGCTTAATGTCGCGGTGGATAATCTCGTGCTTGTGGGCTACCGAAAGCGCAGAGCTGATCTGCGAGCCGATCTGCGCGACCTTCTTGGGATCGAGGGCGCCGTGGCTCTTGATGCCGCTCTTAAGGTCGGTACCGCGCAGGTACTCCATGACGATGTAGTAGGTATCGCCATCCTTGCCCCAATCGTAGACGCCCACGATATAGGGGGAGGAGAGACCTGCTGCTGCCTGGGCCTCCTGCTTAAAGCGGGCGGCGAAGGTGGCGTCGCCGGCATACTGCGGCAGCATGATCTTGACGGCAACCGTGCGGTCGAGGACCTGATCTTGCGCACGGAAGACGGTCGCCATGCCGCCCGTTCCCACCTTATCCTTGAGGAGGTATCTTCCCCCGAGGACCCTCTGTTCCATTCCTGCTCCTAACTAACTTATTCGCTCAACGATGTGTGTAGTACCAAATCTATGGCCGCTGGGACCGCGTGGCGCCTTGCCGCTAGCTCATCGGCCGCGGCGCGCCCCAAGTATCCGCTTCGATCACAGGCATCACGCTCCTTGGGCGGCAAGTGCCGCGGTCAGGACGATGCCGGCAATCTTGGCCGCCTTGACGTCGTGTTTGTCGTAATCCTCCAAGGCCACCGAGATGGCGACCGTGGGTGAATCGTAGGGTGCGAAGCCGACGAACATCGAGTTGACGTTGGTGCCGACGATCTCGGCCGATCCAGTCTTGCCGGCGACCTTGACGCCCGGAATCTGGGCATCGGTGCCGGTGCCGGACTGGACAACCGCGAGCATGGCCTGCTTGACCTGATCGGCCGTGGTGGCGCTGACGGCCTGGCCGAGCGAGCGGGATTGCGTGGTCTTGACCACGGTTCCGTCGGGGGCGAGCACCTGGGCCACGAAGAACGGGTCCATGACCACGCCGCTGTTGGCGATGGCCGCCGCTATCACGCAGTTTTGCATGACGGTGGTCTGCGGACCTGGCGTGTGGTCCATGCCGACAGGCTGGCCGGCGCCTGCCCAGGCGGTCTCCCACTCGGTCATGAGCGAGGGGTCGGCCATGATGGAGGCCGCGGTGGTCAGGTCCTGACCGAGCTTTTGGCCGTAACCAAAGGCGTTGGCAAACTGGACGAGCGAGCTGGCGCCGATCTCGTTGGCCACCTGGCCAAAGACGACGTTGGACGACACGGCAAAGGCCTGTTGCAGGCTGATGGTACCGTAGCTCTCGTTGGCGTAATTGGTGACCGGCGCGTTGCCGATATCCATGGAGCCGGGCGCCTGGTACGTGCTGGTAAGGCTGGCGGTGCCGGTTTCGAGCGCCGCGGAGAGTGTGACGACCTTAAAGGTCGAGCCCGGGGTATAGAGAGCGTCCATGGCGCGGTCGTACATGGAGCCGTCCTCGCCACCGCCCGACTGCATCAGGGCATCGATGTTGGTGTTGTCATAGGTGGGCGAGCTTGCGCATGCGAGGACCGCGCCGGTGCGCGGATCCATAACCACCACGGCACCCTTAAAGCCCTTGAGTGCCTGCTCGGCAGCCGTCTGGATGCGCGAGTCGATGGTGAGCTTGGCGGTGTTGCCCGGTTGGTTTTGGCCCGCGAGCGACGCGAGGGCGTTGTCCCAGCTGGAGTAATCCTTGGAGCCGGTGAGCGTTTCGTTCATGACGCTCTCGACACCAGCGGTGCCGTACTGCTGGCTTACATAGCCCACCACGTGAGCGGCCATGTTTCCGTTGGGGTAGGAGCGGGCGTAGGTGCCGTCTTCCTGTTGCAGCGACTCGGCCAGCGTCACGCCGTCGGACGTGATGATGGAGCCGCGCTGGATGTACTTGGAGCGGGCGATGGTGTGGTTGTTGGTCGGCATGTCCTGATAGTCCTTGGCCTTGATGACCTGGACATAGGTGAGGTTGCCGATAAGGATGGCGAATAGTGCCGTAAAGGCGAGCACGGCGCGGGTCAGTCGATTGGCGAGCGCCACGCGGCCGAGCACACCGGATTCGGGCGTGTCGAGCAGGCGACGGCGCATGCGCGAGCCGGCGGAGTGGCTGCCGCGGTTGTGCGAAGACGAGGTGGCGAAGCGCGTGCCAGCCGGGGAGACCGCCGAGGCGACTTGGTCGTCGGTGATGGCGGCCATGGTGCCGGTGCCGGTGAGCTCGGCCTCGCGACCGGTTGCCTCGTCACCGGCGCGCAGCAGCAGCGCGACGATGATAAAGCTTGCCAGCAGCGAGGAGCCGCCCTGGCTCATAAAGGGCAGGGTGACGCCGGTCAGCGGGATCAGGCGGGTAACGCCGCCAACGATCAAGAACGCCTGGAAGCTGATGGCGGCCGTAAGACCAGTGGCGCTAAAGGCGGCAAGGTCGGACTTGGCACGGGCTGCCGTGGTCAGGCCACGTACGGCAAAGAGCATAAACAGGATAAGAACGGCGCCACCGCCCAAAAGGCCCATCTCCTCGCCGATAGCCGAGAAGATAAAGTCGGACTCGACGACGGGGATGTTGTTGGCCATGCCGTTGCCAATGCCGACGCCAACAAGGCCGCCGTCGGCCAGCGAGAAGAGGGACTGGACAATCTGGTAGCCCTGGCCCTGTGCATCCTTAAAGGGATCGGCCCAGATCTGGAAACGAACCTGGACGTGCGACAGGAACTTGTAAGCACCCACGGCCCCCACGGCCAAGAGCACAAGGCCGATGATGACATACGAGAAGCGACCCGTGGCAACGTAGAGCATCAGCAAGAAGATGGTGTAGAACAGCAAGGCCGAGCCCAGGTCACGTTCGAAGACAACGACGAGCAGGCATACGCCCCAGACTGCGAACAGCGGCAGCAGCAGGCGCAGACGCGGAATCTTAAGACCCAAGATCTTGCGGTTGGAGATAGAGAGCAGTTCGCGGTTCTCGGCCAGGTAACCGGCTAGGAACAGCACGATAAAGACCTTGGCGAACTCGCCGGGCTGAATGGTAAAGCCGGCGATGCGAATCCACAGTTTAGAGCCCGAGATCGTGGTGCCGATAAAGATGGGCAGCATCAGCAAGATGATGCCGATGATGCCAAAGGTGTACTTGTAGCGCATGACTACGTCGAGGTTTTTGACCAGCGCAAGCGTACCTACCATCAACGCCACCGAGATAAACAGGATGACGAGCTGCGAGATGGCGAGCGTGGGCGCCAAGCGCGTCACAAACGTGATGCCAATGCCCGAAAGAACAAAGACGATGGGCAGGATGGCCGGGTCGGCGCCGGGTGCCAGAATGCGCACGGCGATATGCGCCGCGGCGAAGGCGGCAAAGAGACCGATCGGAACGGCAAGTGTCTCAAACGAGATGGCGGCGCCTGCGGTGAGCACGTACATCGCATACAGCAGGATGACGGGGAACGCCGAGGCGATGAGTAAGAGCAGTTCGGTATTACGGCGACTCATAAGCGGCACTCCCTTTCTAATTCTTATCGGAGGCTTCGGCCTCGGCGGACTGTTCGGCGGTATTCTCGGAATCCGATTCGGAGGTCGAACCCTGGTCGGTGTTATTGCGGATCGTTTGCGCGTCGATCACCTGACGGGTCTGCTCCTCGTCGATCTGATGGCGGTACTTGGAGATGGTGTCCTGTGCGTCGTCGATGCTCGTCTGCTGAATACCTGCCTTAAGGCGATTTTGTGTGTCTTCGGGCAGGTCGGACAGTTTGATGGTGGTCGTGCTGTCGAGCCAGTGCAGCTTAAGGCCGAGCGGCTTGCCGGGAATGCCCCGGTAGACCGCGACGGTGTCCTTGTAGGTGCCCAGGTAGTACGAGCCGGTGATGCCTGCGTAGGCCCAGATGGCTGCCGCCAGCACAAAAGCGATGCCCAGTACGGTGGCAATGGTGATGTTGCGGCGGCGGACGCGCTTTGCCTCGCGCATGACGCCATCGTCGACCAGGTCAACGACAAGCACGGTGACGTTGTCATGCCCGCCGGCGACCAGTGCCGCGTCAACAAGGTTGTCGACGCAAATCTGCGCGGTCGAGGACTGTGTGGCGATGTTTTCGATATCGCTATCGGGAATCATGCTCGAAAGACCGTCCGAGCACAGGATCAGGCGGTCGCCTTCCTCGATATGCAGGGTAAAGTGGTCGGCATACATGGCGGGATCCGAGCCCAGCGCGCGGGTGATGACTGAGCGGTTGGGGTGGACGCGAGCCTCGTCTGCCGTAATTTCGCCGGCGTCCACGAGCTCCTCCACATAGGAGTGGTCGCGGGTCACGCGGATGAGCGTGCCCTCGTGGAGCAGATAGGCGCGCGAGTCGCCCACGTGGGCGATGGCGAGCATGTCGTTTTCGATATAGGCGCAGGTTGCCGTGCAGCCCATGCCGGGCTTGCCAAGCCCGTTGAGCGCAGCCTCGATGACCGCGGCGTTTGCAGCTTCGACGGCGGCCGCCAGTCGTGCGGCGTCGGCTGCCTGCGGCGCTGTCTTGGCAATGGTCTCGACGGCGATGGAGGAGGCTACCTCACCGGCGGCGTGGCCGCCCATGCCGTCGCATACGCAAAAGAGCGGCGACTGCACCAGGTAGGAATCCTCATTGTGCGGGCGCACACAGCCAACGTCGGAGCGGGCGCCCCACATGAGTTGCGTGGTGGTGCCGGCATCATAGGTCGAGTCGGTCTCGATGCGCTCCTCGGTCAGAGGCTCAAAGCTCATGGTCGAGCCGGGGTCTTTGAGCTTGGCCTCAACGGCGGCAACGTCGATTTCGGCTGTGTCACCGGGAGAGACGGTGTCGGTCTCGGCGTTTGATTCGGAATCGCCGGTGTCCGGGGAGTCGGGATCCTCGGACACGCGGGCGGTCGACTCGTCGTCTTGCGGGCTGACGTCTATAGGCTCGGGCGTCGGCGTAGACGCGGGCGCAACCTCGGATGCCGGGGCTATGGGAAACGCCGGCGCGGCGGGCTCGGGTGCCGCAAACACCGCAGCGCTCTCGTTGATTGCCGCGGCGACGGGCTCTGCAAAGTGAGCCGGCGCCGGGGTTGCTTCGGGCGCTGTGGGCTGTTCCGCAGCATGTGCGCCGATGGGCGCCGCTACGGCATCCTCTTCGTCCTCGTTATCGGCGAGATCCGAAATATCATGCGTTACATGCGAAAGAGGCAGGGAGAACACGGTGTCCTCGGGCTCCACGGGTGTGGAGTCCGCCGGAGCGGCGTGGGCCGGCGCAGCTGTGGTGGCAGCCGGTGCCTCGGTCATAGTTGCGGACTTGTTCTCCTCGTCGATCATCGACGGTTCACCTTCATGACCACGTCGCCAATCTGGACTTCGTCGCCCTCGCGCAGCGTCGCGGGCTCCACGAGCTGGCGGCCGTTGACGAGCGTGCCGTTAAGTGAGTTGAGGTCCTCGATGATGAGCGCCGGGCCCTGCAGCGAAAAGCGCGCATGCGAGGCCGAGACAAACGGCTCGTTGATGCAGATGTCCGAAGATGGCGAGCGACCGACGATGACGGGGCCGAGCATGTCTACGTGGATGCCGCGGATACCGCGCGGACCCTTGTCCACATCAATCGTCCAGACAGCCGAGTCGCGGCGCTGCCCGCGCACAAGTCCCACGCCGGTCTTCATGACGGCGAACAGGAAGATATAGAGCAGGGCGACCAAGACGATGCGGCCTGCAAAAAGGACGATATCGATGTTCATAAGCGACTATCCCCTAAATTCAAAGGTACTCAGGCCAAACGTCAGCAGATCGCCGTTGCGCAGCGGGCAGCGCGTAATGCGGCGGTTGTTGACGAGCGTGCCGTTGGTGGAATTGAGGTCCTCGATCGACCAATCCGAGCCTGTAAAGGTGAGCTGGGCGTGTCGGCGCGACACGTTGGGGTCGCGCAGGGCAATGTCGGAAACTGAGCGCTCGCGACCGATGGTCACCTGTGCGGAGGTGATGCTATGGCTCTCGCCGCTCACGACGTCGACGAGCTGGGCGAGCGGGCGCTGCGGGGCGCGAGTGCTCGCCATGTTGGAGGCGATGCCGGCTGCGGCGCCTAGGCCCACGGCGGCACCGGTCGCGGCGGCTCCGCCCATGCCGGCAAGCGCGTCGCGCGAGACGGTCTGCGGCACCGGGATGGGTGCTGCGGCGGGGTCGGGGACGCTAGGCGCGAAGGGGTCTGCCACGGCAAGCGGGTCGGGAGCGGCGGCGCGAGGCGTCGGCTGCTGCTGGGGCATGGCGGCGGGGCGCTGCTGCTGCGGGGCAGCAAACTGCTGCTGGCCGGCGCGCGGGGCGCTGGCGGCACGGCTTGTCGCGGAGTTGTTCTGGCCCAGGCCGTTTTGATAGGCGCGCTCTTCTTCGTACAGGCGGCCGAGCGTGGGGGCATCGACGTTCTCGGCAAAGACCGAGAACTTGCCGGCGCGCAGCTGCGGATCGATCATAAAGCGCACGAGGGGCTCGCCGACAAAGACATAGCGGCGCTTTTCGGCCTGCGCCTTCACAAACTCGCGGACCTCGCGTGAAAGCTCGGGGTAGAACGGGGCGAGCATGGGATCGTCGTCGGCGGCGATAAGGATGGTATAGAGTGCCGGCGCCGTGTTGACGCCGTTGATCACCAGAGTCTGATCCTCCATGTCGCGAGCGGCCTGCTTGGCAAGCTTCTTAAAGGAGAACGGGCCACGGGTGGCACCGAAGATGCCGGCCACGTGGTCCTCGAAGATGTTCAGGAAGTTCACGAAAGATCACTCTCCGTATAGGTTCTTTGGTATCCGAGCAAATATAGGCATATCCCAACGATTATAGAGGATAGGGTTCCCGCAACCGCCGCCTTGGCGACGACCGCGGCTGCAAGGCTGGCAATTTCCATATGGTGTGCAAGACAGGACGCCGCTACGCAGCCGATGCCGGTGACAGCGATGGCGGCGATTGCGGTAAGGTTTGAGCCCTGATCGGCACGCTTGGCATGGGCATTGAGCAGCGCGGATGACGCTGCGGCAGTTGCCGCGACCAGCACAAAGGCAGCCCAAAGGAGCGGGTCTCCCAGCGCTGCGGCAACGTTACCGAGCCCCAGCACGCCTCCGGCTGAAAGCGCGACCGTGGCCAGACGGGCAAAAAGCGCGCCCATGCCCGTTGCCGCAGCGGCGCTTGTCGGGCCGAGCCAAAATGACGCGACGCCGGCGGCGACCCCAGCTGCCAGGAAGGTATTGCCGGTCAGACAGCCAAGCGCGAGTGCACAGGTGAGCGCGGCGCTCGCGGCAGCCTCGGTGCGACCCCAGGCGATCCACCAACCGGACATGGCAGCGGCAAAGATCACCGCGACCGGCAACATCGACAGGATGCCCTGCGCCTGCATGGTGGCGTTGGCCATGAGCACCAAAAAGCCCACAGCCGAGATGGCCGAGCCGATCTGGGGGGCCAGGCCAGCCGCCGCTCCGATCGCGATAGCCGCAATGACCAGGCCGGGAAGCGCCGCGACCCCGGCCGTTTGCATCAGCAAAAAGCTAAAGGTGCCGCACGCTAGCGCCGAGATAGCGCGCATGGTGTAGTCGCGCGCATGGCTCCAGCGCGTGCCCGCCCAGCCGAGTGCGGGGTCGACCTCGATGGCGTCGTCCTCGTAGTGCGACGGCTCGATATCGTCGAGCTCCTGCTCATCATCCGAAAGCTCGCCAACCATTTGTTCCAGGCTGCGACGGCCTTCGCGCACGCTGCCCAGACCGGCAAGGAGTTGGTCGCAAAATGCCTCGATGCTGTTGGGGCGGTCCTGCGGCATGGGGGAGAGCGCGCTCATGAGCGCGGCCTCGGCTCCCGGGGGAAAGTGTGGTATCAGCTCGCTGGGATAGGTGGCGCCGCCGATGATGCGGTCGAGCGAGTCGGCGGGCGTGGCCGCCATAAAGGGAGCGCTGCCGCACAGGCCCTCGTAGATCACACAGGCGAGGGCAAAGACATCGGCGCGCTCGTCGACCGTGCCGGTCTCGATATCGAGCTGCTCGGGCGGCATGTAGCCGATGGTGCCGCCGCGTGAGCCGCCAAAGCCACCGGCGGACGACAGTCGCGCCATGCCAAAGTCGGTGAGCTTTACATTGCCCGAGTGGTCGATGAGCACGTTGGCGGGTTTAATGTCCAGGTGGAGTACGCCATTACTATGGGCGAAGGTGAGCGCCTGGCCCAGGGCATCGGCAATGGCCGCGGCCTCGTCAAAGGTAAGTGAGTGGCCGTCCACGCGATGCAAAAACTCGGCCAGCGACATGCCATCGACATATTCCATAACCAGGTAGGCATAGGCTGTGTCGTGCGTAAAGTCGATGACCTGCACGATATTGGGATGTTGAAGCATGGCGGCAGTGTGCGCCTCGCGCAGAACATCCATGATGTCGCTGGCGGGCATGCCGGCACCGTTGATGAGGGGGATGCGTTTAATGGCGACGCGGCGGCGCAGGTGCGTGTCGCGGCAGATCTCAATGGAGCCAAAACCGCCGGTCGCAAGTGTCTCGAGCGGCTGGTACCGCTTGAGCAGCTCGCGAGAGCTGGTGCCCTCCAAGGGAACGTCCGGCGAGAACCGGGCGGTATGTTGCGAGAAAAGCGGCATGGCCAACCCTCGTGCGTTTAAAGTTCGTTTGCGAGTGGCGGGCGCGGAGCCGAGCCGTTCGCGGTGGCATAGATGCTGCTAGTGTAGCACGCTCGGGTGCATGGGGAGGATAGCGGGATACGAGGCTGCCTGTCTGGCTTGGCCTTAGCGCTTCTTCTTGTTCTTCTTCTGCTTGCGCTGCTTGCCCTTGGTCTCCTGGAGCTTGTCGCCCTGCTTGGCCTCGGCGGCGGCCTTCTCGGCCTTCATTTTCTTCTTCTTGGTCTCGATGCGGAGTTTTTTGTTGATGCGCGCCTTAAGGAAGGGACCGAACTGCTCGGCATCGCCGCGGACAAAGGTGTCCTTAGGGATCGTCACACCCTGGTCGGCGAACATGGCCACAAAGATGCGCTCGCCGTCGAGCACGTGGTCGAGCTTTTCAAACGGGAAGAACTGTGACTTGCCGCTCTTGCCCCAAACCATCAGGCCGTCCTCGTTGGCGGCGACGCGGCGATAGCGGCCACCCATGGACTCGTCGGCCTCAACGGCGTCGATAAAG
This sequence comes from uncultured Collinsella sp., assembly GCA_937989875.1. Lineage (GTDB taxonomy): Bacteria > Actinomycetota > Coriobacteriia > Coriobacteriales > Coriobacteriaceae > Collinsella. The sequence continues at coordinate 79,512 of CALKBO010000030.1, forward strand.
TCGCGGGCGAGGGTGTGGTGCAGGTTCTTGCTCCACCAGGCCAAAAAGGCGCCGAACACGATCAGGACGACGCCGAACTTGATCCAGTTGCCGCCGGCCACCAGCATGCCGATGCCGATGAGCGCGGCAATTGCCGCGGCGACATACAGCGAGCCGCGACGCCTGGGCGAGGCGACCAGGCGGGCGAAGTCGGTGACCAGGTCGTTTTCGTACTGGTACTCGTTGAGGTACAGGATGCCGTCGTCGGCTGCGGCCTGCTCCTCGAGCGCGACCTCGACCTGGTCGGCTGCTTCGGAGGGAACGAGGTTGCTCTCTGCGTCTGCCATGCTCTTTGGACTCCTATCGCGGCGGGCTCGCCGTACGGGTTATTATGAATGCAGTATGCCGTGCGACCGCATGGCCGTCGCGGCAACAAGACTCAGTATACCCGGGGGAGCACCCATGGAATCGTTGTACCGAAAGTATCGCCCGCTCACCTTCGACTCCGTGGTGGGCCAGCAGCATATCGTCTCGACGCTCGAGCACGCCATCACCGAGGGGCGCCTGTCCCACGCCTACCTGTTCTGCGGACCGCGCGGCACGGGCAAGACCACCATGGCGCGCATTCTGGCCAAGGCGCTGCTGTGCCGCAATGCCGAGGCGGCGCGCGCCGAGGGTGCAAGCGGCTGCATGCCCGACGGTACTTGCGAGGAGTGCGAGCTCATTGCCGAGGGCAACCACCCGGATGTCTACGAGCTCGATGCCGCAAGCCGTACCGGCGTGGACAACGTACGCGAGGAGATCATCAACTCCGTCAACTTTGCCCCGGTGCGCGGCAAGTACAAGATCTATATCATCGACGAGGTTCACATGCTCACGACGGCGGCGTTCAACGCGCTGCTCAAGACGCTCGAGGAGCCGCCGGCGCACGTGATCTTCGTGCTGTGCACCACCGATCCGCAAAAGATTCTGGAGACCATCCTCTCGCGCTGCCAGCGCTTCGATTTCCACCGCATCGGCAACGAGGATATCGAGCATCGCCTGGCATACGTGTGCGAGCAGGAGGGCTTCGATTACGACGACGAGGCGCTCGCCATCGTGGCGCGCCATGCCAAGGGCGGCATGCGCGACGCGCTCTCCACGCTGGAGCAGCTGAGCGTCTTTGGCAACGGTTCTGTGCATGCGGACGACGCCCGCTCGCTTTTGGGCGAGGTTTCGGACCAGATCCTGGGCGAGTTTTCCCGCGCCATTGCCGATCGCGATGTTGCCGAGCTCTATGGACTGATTCGTGTGCAGGTCGAGGAGGGCAATGACCTGCTTGAGCTGACGCGCGACCTGGTGGCGCATGTGCGTGACGTGTACGTTGCCTGCGTTGCCGGTGCCCGTGCCGAGCTGTTTGAGGGCGGCTCGGAGCAGGCCGAGGCGCTTGCTGCCGAGGCCGCTGCCTTTGGCGAGCATCCTGCCGACCGCCTGGCCCGCGTGCTGACGGTGCTCGACGATGCCGCACTGGAGATGAGGGGCGCGAGCGACGTGCGCCTGGTGCTCGAGATTGCCTGCACGCGTCTGGCGCGTCCCGAGGCTGATTTAACGATTGAGGCATTGGCCGAGCGCGTGGCACGCCTGGAGGCCATGGTTGCCAACGCCGCCGTGCCGGCGAGCGTGGCTGCTGCTCGAGCGAGTGCGCCTGCTGCATCCGCACCCGCTGTCCAGCAGCCGACGCTGATCTCGGGTGCCCGAGCTGCTACTCCTGCGGCGACCGCCGCCCCCGCTGCTACGTCTGCGCATCAGGGTGGCATGCCTTGGGACCGCGGCGCTGCTGTTCCGGCTGCCCAGCCTGCGCCCAAGTCCGCGGCTCCGGCTCCCACGCCCAAACCTGTAACGCCTGCACCTCAACCCGTTGCGGCTCCGGCTCCCGCGCCCACTGCATCGACCGTGCCGGCGTCCAAGCCCAACAACGCCGCCCAGGTTGCCGCCGCCGGTGCTGCCGAGACCCCCGCGGTCGAGGACGCCGGCGAGCTCCAGCGCAAATGGGCCGAGGTCGTCGAGCGCGTCAAGGCTCGTCAGGCTTCCTATGCAGGCCTTTTGCTCAACGCCCGCGCCACGGCCGACGACGGCTCCAAGCTCACGGTCTCGTTCCCCGCGGGCTCGACCTTTGCCATCAAGATGCTCGGTCGCGCCGACACGCAATCGGTGGTCCTGCCGACGGTCTGCGCGGTCTTCGGCCGTCGCACCGTCGACTACGTCCTGGATGGAGGTGGCACGCCGGCTCCTCAACATGAGGAGCATTCTCCATCTGCACGGGCTGCGGTATCTGCGGACCCGCAACCCGTGTCCTCGGCGGCCCCTGTATCCTCGAGCGCCAGCGCTCCGCAGCAGCAAGCGGCGCCGGTAGCGGCATCGACCCCGTCGGCGCCTAAGCCTGCGGCGCCCAAACCGGCTGCTCCGACGCCCGTGTCCAAGCCCGCCTCGCCCGCACCCAAGTCGTCTGACCTGGGCAAAGCCCCCTGGCTGCGCTCCGACAACCCTGCCGGCGCTCCTGCCACGGGCAAGCTCCCGACCGAGCCCGCGCCCCGTGCGCCCGAGCGCGCGTCCGCTCCCAAGACTCAGCCTGCCGCGCCGTGGGAATCCGAGCGGGTGCCCTACGACGACGCTATGGTCGGCGGCTTCGCTGGCGATGCGAGCGGGGACGATCTGCCTCCGTTCGACGTGCCGGGTGCGGCGCCCGCGCCCAAGCCCGCTGCGGCTGCCCCCAAAGAGGAGGACGCTCCTGCAGCTCCCTGGGAGTCTAACCCCGGTGCCGGCAGCCCCTTCGGCCACCAGGGCGCAGCCCCGAGTATCCCGCAGACCGAGGACGAGGCCAAAGACCTCATCCGCAGCGTCTTCGGTCAGGCCACCATCTTCAAACCGGTGGAGTAGCTGCGCAGGCGGGTATACTGCTCAAGAAGAGAACCCTTTGAACGGAGCGAGCTTATGATGTGGGAATATGTCCGCCTTGAGGACGATACGCAGGTTTCGTATTCCGAAGTCCGGGAGGACAACACGGTGAAGGTTGTTGTGGAGCGCCCGCGCGATTGGGGTTTTGACACGGCGGAGTGTATCTTGCCGGCATTCAATTGGGTGTCACACGAGGGCTTTAGCGAAGCGGACCTCAAAGAACTCGATGATTTCGTGCGTAACAATGCCCCGCTCATCCTGCGTTTTGCCTACGAAGGCGGACGAGTCTATGCCTAATGCCTAGTCTGTTTCGACTTGGCCATATATCACTTTCTTTTGTCCGGGCGCATCTGTATTTCGGACATGTGTAGTGTGGTGCCGTGTATATCGCATTCGAGCAGACAGGTACGTGACGGTCGGCCTAGGATGCTGAGGTCGATACGATACGTCGCATGGCTGTCCGTGTATTCGACTTGCTCGGCGTTGAGGGTTGCTCCGATTGTCAAGAAAGCGCCTAGTTCGGCATCGACAATCTTGGAGTCCTTTATCTTGACCTTGAACTCTTGGTAGAGGGACGGGCTGTTGTAGTAAACGGTTCGGGTTCCGTCGGTGCACTCATCGGTCGTCTCCCATTTGACGACGGGCTGGTCCGAGCTGGCTATCAGCAGTTCTGCTCCAAAGGCTATGGCATGGGTGATGATAACCAGCAATGCCCAGCCGACAAAGAGATAGAGAACCACATATGCAACGGGGTGTTTTGAGCGGATGTTTTGGAGCACGTCGGGGGCATTCATGGGGCACCTCCAAATTGCTATCTATTGCAATCAAATTATACCCCGCCGTCATGAGCGCCGCCTCGAGCAGTGGCTCGGCATTTAGCCATTTAGTGGTACGTATTAAATGTCGGATTCCGGCTCTACAAGATTTAGCTTTCAATATTATGCAGATGCGAATTATTCAACTTTGCATAATCTATGGGTGCGGCTTGCACTCCAGGACATGTATATCGACTGAGGTAACACGTCCGCCCCGCTCTCTCGCAGCGCGCCGTGGTACGATTTTTGAGTTTGAAAGTCCCGCCGTGCTCCGGCTGCCCTTGCAGCTTGTCGCGCGGCCGCACGTAAAGGAGCCATCATGGCCGGTATGAACATGCAGCAGATGATGAAGCAGGCTCGCAAGATGCAGGAGCAGCTTGCCGCCGCGCAGGAGAACCTCAAGTCCCAGACCGTCGACGCCTCTGCCGGCGGCGGCATGGTCAAGGTGACCGTTAACGGCGAGATGGAGCTCGTCAACCTCACCATCGATCCCGATGCCCTCGATCCCGAGGACGTCGATATGCTGCAGGATATGATCATGGCTGCCGTCAACGAGGCCGTCCGCGGCGTCAACGAGCTCGCCAACAAGCAGATGGGCGCCATCACCGGCGGCCTCAACATCCCGGGCATGCCGTTCTAAGACACGCATATATATGAGTGCGAATCACAGTCTGCAAAAACTGCTCGATGAGCTGGGCCGTCTGCCGGGCATTGGTCCCAAGTCGGCCCAGCGCATCGCCTATTACCTGCTCGAGGCCGATGCCGAGGAGGCCCGCCGCCTGGCCGAGGCCATCCTGGAGGTCAAGCAGGAGGTCCACTTTTGCAGCCGTTGCTTTAACTACGCCACGGCCGACGAGTGCTCCATCTGCCAGGACCCGATGCGCGATACCACTCGCATTTGCGTGGTGGGCGAGCCGCGCGACGTCCAGGCAATCGAGCGCACGGGCAGCTACCATGGCCTGTACCATGTGCTGGGCGGCGTGATCAGCCCCATGGACAAGATTGGTCCCGAGCAGTTGCACATTCGCGAGCTGCTGGCGCGCCTGGGCCACGAGGATATCCATGAGGTCATCATCGCCACCAACCCCAACATCGAGGGCGAGACCACGGCGAGCTACCTGGCCCGCACTATCAAGCCGCTGGGCGTCGAGGTGTCGCGTCTGGCGAGCGGCCTGCCCGTGGGCGGCGACCTGGAGTATGCCGACGAGCTTACACTTGGCCGCGCCATCGAGGCCCGTCGCGCGATTTAGGTGGCGAGCCTGCTCCTGCCGTATGTTTTCCTCGCGACGCACGGGGTAGTCATAATTTCCCCGTGCGACTGTGAGTTTGTTGTGCAACAAAGATGCTTCGTATCCGCTTATCGCATGGACGCTTCCGCTCGCATCCTTAATTTGCCCATTCGTTGCGCAACCTTTTGGGTTCGCTGATACACTCAAATATGGATTTGAATGAATGCGCCGCTTCTGAGCGGCGTGTTTTTGTTGGAGGAGAACGCATGCGGCCCGGTGGCACTCAGACAAAGCGCGGCGCCGCGGTGCGCATGCGACGCCGACTGGGCTTGGCGCCGCGGGCGTACGCACTGCTATCGTGCTCGCTGGTGCTGGTCATAGCTGGCGTTTCTGCCTATGGCATGACCGTGCCGTCCATGATGCAGGCGCATGCCGCACGCGAACCGCGCGTGGGGCATGAGGTCAAAAGTGATTTGGGCACCACGACTGGATATGCTTGGGCAAGTGTGGTCGCGCATGTTGTGTTTGGCACCGACGATGCGGACGGCGCCGAGGCCCCGGACAACGAAGTCACGCTTGCCAATGGCAAAACCATCGTGCTCACCAACACCAAGATCATCGATCGGTTGTCCAACAATAGCGTGGCGGCAACGGTGAATAAGGTCGAGCAGCAAAAGGAGCAGGACGCCCAGCAGTCCGGAAAGCCCGGTAGCTCGGATAATTCTGGCTCCGGCTCGGATTCATCGAGTTCGGGCGGCGGCTCTGGGGCGGGTTCCTCTACCGGAGGGTCTGGAAACGGCGGCTCGATGGGCGGCAACACTGACAACGATGCAAACTCCGGTGGCCTTTCCGCTGCTGAGGAAGAGAGCATTCACAGTTGGCTTGTGACCAAGTACAACATGCTCGACGGCTATGTTTCTCGTGCCAATGACGTGGTCTCGACCTATAACTCTACGGGAGATCCCAGACCGTGCGACAGCCTGGTCGGGGAGATGTTTGTCATTCGAGCCGAGTTCGGTCGTCAGACATTCTCGCCCCGGTCAAAGTGGTATCAGCAGTATGCCAATCTGTGGGGCTGTTACACCAACCTATGTCAATGGGTCGGCCATTACGGCGATGATGACGTCGCGCTCGGCAACTTCAACAATAACGTGGCGGCGCTTGCCCTATGATGACCGATCTTGCATCCACCACACCACAATCGCTCGGTCGCGATCCCATGGTCGGCCTGCGCCTGGCGCGTGTCGACGGGTTTGAGCCGGCCATTGCGCTCGGTCAGGACGAACTGCCTGCCTATCTGCGTCGTTTTACGATGCTGTTTGCCGACGATGCCACCATGCGCCGTGGCGGTATCGGCCGCGTGACGCGTGCCGTCAACGCCCAAGGCGAGGCCGTGGCGCTCAAGCAGCTCATCTTGCCGGCGCGCGATGAGTTCGACGACGATGCCGCTCACGAGGCGCTGGTCGCCAAGTTCAAGGCAGCGTTTCGCGAGGAATACGAATGCCATCGTGCCCTTTCGGGCCTTAAGGGCTTTCCCCGCCTCTATGGCTGGGGCGAGGTCGACGGTGTGCCTGCAATTGTCATGGAATGGGTCGAGGGCGAGACGCTTGCCCGCTTGCGTTCGCGACTCGCCGTGGATGATGCCGGACGCCTGTCGCCGCTTGTGGCGGCGCGTCTGGGTCGCGACCTGTTCGATCTGCTCTGCCGTATGAGTCTGGTGGGTGAGGGCTTTGTCCATCACGATATCTCGCCCGCTAATATTATGGTGCGTACGGCGCGTCTACCGCTTGACCGGCAGCTTGCCGAGGGCACCTTTGACCTGTGCCTGATTGACTTTGGCTCGTCGCTGGCGCTCGAGCCTGCGTCGGCCGTGGCCGGTACCGGCGGCAAGGCGTCGTTTACGGAGCGTTATGCCACGCTGCGTCGCGCGACGGTTGCCTATGCCCCGCCCGAGATGCTCACCGACGATATTCCCGATCTGCGCGCTTTGCGTATGTCGCCGGCGATCGACGTCTATGCCGCGGCAAGCACGGTTTACGAGCTCATTGCCGGCGTCGCGCCATACGAAGCCGCGCCGGGCACTTCGGGCACCTCGGGTTCGCGCAAAAAGACGCGCGACATCGCCAGCCCCTATCGTCTCAAGATGGACACGCGGCCCGACTATCCCATTGGTGCCCATGCGCCCGGTTGTGATTTGACTCAGCTGCTTTGTCGTGAGCCCGATGTGGCGCTCGCCGCGGCCGAGCAGGCCCAGCAGCTAGGGCTTGAGCCGGATTCCGAAGAGCTACGCGATGCGCTGGCGTTTGTCGATGCCCAGCTGTTCGACGTGGTGATGGCCTGTCTGTCCAGCCATCAAAAAGATCGTCCCGAGCCGGCGGCGGTCGAGGCGGCGCTCTCGGCGTTTTGTGACCACTATGCGCAAAATGTCGGTCGTTCGCTCCGCGGCGAGCCGCTCACGCCGTGCCCCATGGATGCGTCCGGCCGCGCGGTTCGTCGCGCGGCGATGATTGGTGCGGCGGTCGTTTGCAGCGTGGTTTGGGCTGTGGTCGTGGTTTCGGCCGCGCTGCTGGCGTCGGGCGCTCGCGTGACGGTGACTTTGGGATCGCTCGTGTGGTCTGGGCCGCTACCGGGTATTATTGCCGCACTGGCGTTGGCGCTGCCAGGCATAGCCGGCGTTGCCACGGGGGCACTTGCGCGCAATCGGCGCTCGGGGTTCCTGCAGGGTGTGCTTGCGCTTTCTGCCTGCGAGGTTCCGGTGCTGGTTGTGGCTGCATGTAGCGTATTTTCCCAACGCGCCGTGATGGGCGGCCTTGTTGCCGCTCTGGTTGCAACCTATACGCTTACGTGGTTTTTGCTTGCGATGGGCTTTGCCTTTGAACTTCCCGTTTCGGCACCGCGACGCACAAAAGCCCAGATGGCGACTCCGCTTGCCGGTGGAGCTGCAGCTGCCCGTACTTTTGGCGGACCTGTCGAAGTATCGTCCGATTCTATTTCTACGACCAAGGAGGCCTAGGTCATGGCATCTCAAGTTGAGCTCACCCCATGCGGGGCCATGTTTGACATCTTTAAGCGCGCGGCGCATCTGAGCCATATCGAGCTGTGCGGCTTGGTGCTTTCGTCCCGTCCGCTCGCCGACGGCCGCAGCCCGCAGAGCCGAGCCGCCGATCGCTCTTGGGTTTCCCGCTTTATCGTTCGCGCGCCGGTCGGCACGCTTCAGCAGCGCTACTTTGCCGAATACGGTACCTCGGCTGCGCGTATTATGTCGCAACTGGCCCTGCGCCAGCGCAATCCCATGGACTCCACGGCTGTGATCAATATGGTGTGCGGTCCTGCAGGTGAACCGATGGTACGCGCGCTCGAAGAGTGCCACCAGGACACGAATCTCTATCGCAACGCGCTCGATCGCCTGTCCCAGGCGGCGGAACTCATGCCCGCCGAGCGCGCCGAGGCCGTGCTGGTGCTGTTTGTCGCCGTCGGTTGTTCGGCGGATGTGCGGTCCTCGGTGAACTATTCCATCGACTACGCACACGCGACCTGTGGCGGAGGCACATCCACGCCGCGTTCGCTTGGCATGTCGCTGACTGCGGGCGAACGCGAACCCGCCCCGGCGCACCCCTTGGGCTTGCTGCGCGTGCAAAACAGTTTTGTCGTGAGCGCCCCGCGCTGGATTCAGCCGAGTGAGCAGGGTGTTGAGATTGGCGCGCTGGCCACTGGTGAGGGCGATATTACCGACGTCGGCGACGATGTCTCGGCCCGCCATGCCCATATCTGGTGCGATGCTCAAAATATCTGGCACGTCGAGGACTTGTCGTCCACCAACGGAACCGTGGTGGTAAACGGGGCCACGCGCGTCTGCATTCAGGTCGAGCCCGGCCGTTCCGCCCAACTCAATCCCGGCGACGAGCTCAAGCTCGGCGAATCCACTACCTACGCCATTCTCTTCGGTGCCCTCTAGCCGGCAGATAGGGACGTTCCTTTTCTGCCGGCACTTGGGGACACTCCTTGGCGCGCCAGGGCCGGCCGCTTGGGACGAGGGGCCATTTCGCCCCATGGCGGTCAGTCGGGGTAAACCTTTACCGCCCGCCTATATTTGCCGAAATTACACTTGACGGCGGGGTACAATAAACCCGCATGCGGATTTCCGTTGCGGGCGCTTCCCATCGCCGGGGCGTGCCCGGGAGCATCCGGCATGCGGCCTTTGCGGCGCTCGGTCATGTGCAAGACGGGCGGTCGGGTCTGTGGGGCGCATCAGCTGGCCCTCGCCTCGGCATGTCTTCTCTCCACGCCACGTACCTGCTGCTGAGCCTGCCTGCCAGATGATTGGAAGCAACAGCGTAAATCCCATCACGCCAACATCCCGGCGATCGCCGGGGCCTGTATACCTATATGAGAGGAGAGGGGTATATGGCGCGTAAGTTTAAGTCTATGGACGGCAACGAGGCGGCCGCATATGTTTCGTATGCGTACACCGAGGTAGCGGGAATCTATCCCATTACGCCGTCCAGCCCGATGGCCGACCATGTCGACCAGTGGGCGGCCCAGGGTCGCAAGAACATCTTCGGCACCCCGGTCAAGGTCGTCGAGATGGAGTCCGAGGCGGGTGCAGCCGGTACCGTTCACGGTTCGCTGGGCGCCGGTGCTCTGACCACCACCTACACGGCTTCTCAGGGTCTGCTCCTGATGATCCCGAACATGTACAAGATCGCGGGCGAGCAGCTCCCGGGTGTCTTCCACGTCTCCGCGCGTTGCGTCGCTTCCCACGCCCTGAACATTTTTGGCGATCACTCCGACGTCATGGCCTGTCGTCAGACCGGCTTCGCCATGCTCGCCGAGGGCAACGTCCAGGAGGTCATGGACCTCTCGCCGGTGGCTCACCTTGCCGCCATCGAGGGTAAGACCCCGTTCCTTAACTTCTTCGACGGCTTCCGCACCAGCCACGAGATCCAGAAGGTCGCCATGTGGGACTACAAGGATCTGGCCGAGATGTGCGACATGGACGCCGTCCAGGCTTTCCGCGATCACGCGCTCAACCCTGAGCACCCGCACACCCGCGGCAGCCACGAGAACGGCGACATCTTCTTCCAGAACCGTGAGGCCTGCAACAAGGTCTACGACGAGCTTCCCGCCGTCGTCGAGGGCTACATGAAGAAGATCAACGAGAAGCTCGGCACCGATTACGGTCTGTTCAACTACTACGGCGCTCCCGATGCCGACCGCGTCGTCGTGTGCATGGGCTCCTTCTGCGACGTGCTCGAGGAAGTCATCGACTACCTCAACGCTCACGGCGAGAAGGTCGGCCTGGTCAAGGTTCGTCTGTTCCGTCCGTTCTCCATCAAGCACTTCGTCGACGTTCTCCCCGAGACCGTCCAGAAGATCGCCGTCATGGACCGTACCAAGGAGCCGGGTTCCATCGGCGAGCCGCTCTACCAGGACGTCGTCTCCGCTCTCTACGAGGCCGGCAAGACGGGCATCAAGGTCGTCGGCGGCCGTTATGGCCTGGGCAGCAAGGACACGCCTCCCGCGTCCGCGTTCGCTGTCTTCGAGGAGCTCAAGAAGGACGAGCCCAAGCGCGAGTTCACCATCGGCATTGTCGATGACGTGACCAACCTGAGCCTGCCCGAGGCCGAGGATGCGCCCAACACCGCAGCCCCCGGCACCATCGAGTGCAAGTTCTGGGGTCTGGGTGGCGACGGTACCGTCGGCGCCAACAAGAACTCGATCAAGATCATCGGCGACCACACCGACAAGTACGTCCAGGCCTACTTCCAGTACGACTCCAAGAAGACCGGCGGCGTCACCGTCTCGCACCTGCGCTTTGGTGATTCTCCGATCCGTTCGCCGTACTACGTGACCAAGGCCGACTTTGTCGCTTGCCACAACCCCAGCTACATCGTTAAGGGCTTCAAGATGGTCCGCGACGTCAAGCCGGGCGGCACCTTCCTGGTCAACTGCCAGTGGAGCGACGAGGAGTTCGCCGAGCACATGCCCGCCGTGGCCAAGCGCTACATCGCGAACAACAACGTCAACGTCTACCTGATCGACGCTATCGACCTGGCCGCTAAGGTCGGCATGGGCAAGCGCACCAACACGGTGCTCCAGTCCGCCTTCTTCGCGCTGGCCAAGGTCCTGCCCGCCGAGGACGCCCTGCAGTACATGAAGGACGCGGCTACCAAGTCCTACATGAAGAAGGGCCAGGCTATCGTCGACGCCAACCACAAGGCCATCGATGCCGGCGCTACCGCCTTCCGTAAGTTCGAGGTTCCGGCCGACTGGGCTACCGCCGAGGATGCCGCTCCCGTCGAGCTCTCCGAGGAGACCAAGTCCGCTATCGCCCAGCAGGTCAAGAACCTGCTCGAGCCCATCGATCGCATGGACGGCGACAGCCTGCCTGTTTCCGCCTTCGTCGATTGCGCCGACGGCCAGTTTGAGCTGGGCGCCTCCGCATACGAGAAGCGCGGCGTCGCCGTGGTCGTTCCCCACTGGGACGAGACCAAGTGCATCCAGTGCAACCAGTGCGCCTACGTGTGCCCGCATGCCACCATCCGTCCGTTCGCGATGACCGAGGACGAGGCTGCCGCCGCGCCCGAGGCTACCCGCACGCTCGACGCCATGGGCCCCAAGGCCAAGGGCATGAAGTTCACCATGGCTGTGTCCCCGCTCGACTGCATGGGTTGCACCAACTGCGTCAAGGTTTGCCCCAAGGGCGCCCTCGAGATGGTTCCCACCGAGCAGGAGATGGACCAGCAGCCCGTTTGGGACTACATGGTCGAGAACGTATCCGAGAAGAAGGAGCTCATCGCGGCCAACGTCAAGGGTAGCCAGTTTAAGCAGCCCTACCTGGAGTTCTCGGGTTCCTGCGCCGGCTGCGCCGAGACCGCCTATGCACGTCTGGTGACCCAGGTCGCTGGCGACCGCATGTTCATTTCCAACGCCACCGGCTGCTCCTCCATTTGGGGCAACCCCGCTGCCACCGCTCCTTACTGCAAGGACAAGGACGGTCACGGCCCGGCGTGGAACAACTCCCTGTTCGAGGACAATGCCGAGCACGGTCTGGGCATGGCCGTCGGTTACGAGGCCGTCCAGAAGAAGCTGATCGCCGCTACCCAGGACATCATCGCTGCCGATGGTCCGTCCGATGAGCTCAAGGCCGCCGGCCAGGCTTGGATCGACTCCGTCAACGACGCCGAGGCCTCCAAGACCGCTGCCGCTGCCTACGTTGCCGAGCTCGAGAAGTGCGGCTGCGACGCTTCCAAGGCGATCCTCGCCGACAAGGCTTACCTCACCAAGAAGTCCTTCTGGATCTTCGGCGGCGACGGCTGGGCCTACGACATCGGCTTCGGTGGCCTGGACCACGTCCTGGCTTCCGGCCACAACGTCAACGTCTTCGTCTTCGACACCGAGGTCTACTCCAACACCGGCGGTCAGGCCTCCAAGGCCTCGAACCTGGGCCAGGTCGCTCAGTTCGCCGCTGCCGGTAAGGTGACCAAGAAGAAGTCCCTGGCCGAGATCGCCATGAGCTACGGCTACGTCTACGTGGCGCAGGTCGCCATGGGCGCCAACCCGGCTCAGACCCTCAAGGCCATTCACGAGGCCGAGGCCTACGACGGCCCGTCCCTCATCATCGGCTACAGCCCCTGCGAGATGCACTCCATCAAGAAGGGTGGCATGCAGAACTGCCAGGCCGAGATGAAGAAGGCTGTCGAGTGCGGTTACTGGAACCTCTTCCGCTTCAACCCCGAGGCTGCTGCCGGCAAGAAGTTCTCACTCGATTCCAAGGAGCCCGCGGGCGGTTATCAGGAGTTCCTGATGAACGAGGCCCGTTACGCTTCGCTGACGCGTTCCTTCCCCGAGCGCGCCGAGGAGCTCTTCAAGGAGAACGAGCAGGCCGCTATGGACCGCTACGCTCACCTGCTGAAGCTCAAGACGGTGTACAACGAGGCTTAGGTCTCCCACCGCAGGATCTGAGGGCTGACCTTCGCGGACGTCCTCGGACATGAAAGAACCCCCGCTGCGCACAACGTGCGGCGGGGGTTCTTTCGTCCTGCGGAGTGTCCGCGAAGGTCAGCCCTCAGATCCTGCTACGACTACGTCCTCAGATTGTGTGGGCGGATGAAGGACGTAGTTGGCCGGGTATTCCGTCCCTTTCGCTGTTTCGCGGCTTTGCCGCGAAACCTCGCGCCACTTTGGGGATGGATGGGGGACTTGGCTGTTGCCGCCTTTTCGGAGCGCTTCTTTATTCCTTTTGCTGGATGAAAAGCCCCTTGTTTTTGCAGGGGTGCATACTCGACTTATAAGTGCATAGAATCTCGTATAGCGCGAGTAAGATATTGCGCTGTCCGTTTTGTGTTTAGCAGAGATGTAGTTTGCATAATCCGACATAATCCTCGCTTCATTTAAATAAAGTCGCACGTAAATTACGTAGATATGTCTGAGCTGGAGTTCTGTACGCTGAGCGGACAAAAACGACCGTTCACCGTTCCGCTATTTTCAAAATGAATAAAATGAGCGATAAAGAGAATATAAACCTTAATAAACTCGCGTATCGCACGGACGCGGGTTATTAATGGGTTGTAGGCCTTTTACAGAAGGGATTCCAGCAATGTCTAAGCCTCTTGGCAAGCCCGATCGTATTGTCGTCGCCCTTGGCGGCAACGCCCTCGGCAACAACCCCGTCGAGCAGATCGAGGCCGTGAGCAACACCGCCCACGCTCTCCTCGGCCTCATCGAGCAGGCAACGAGATCATCATCACCCACGGCAACGGCCCGCAGGTCGGCATGATCCAGAACGCCTTCGCCGCCGCCCACGACGCCATCGGCACCCCCGAGATGCCGCTGCCCGAGTGCGGCGCCATGTCCCAGGGCTACATCGGCTATCACCTGCAGCAGGGCATCGGCCGCGAGATGCACAAGCGCTATAAGCGCTGGCACGCCGCAACCGTCGTCACCCAGATCGAGTGCGACCCGGACGATCCCGCGTTCAAGAACCCGACCAAGCCGATCGGCCCCTTCTACACCGAGGAGCAGGCCAAGGAGTTCATGGCCGAGGATCCCTCCAAGGTCTTCGTCGAGGATTCCGGCCGCGGCTGGCGTCGCGTCGTCGCTTCCCCCGATCCCAAGAAGATCGTCGAGGCCGACTCCATCCTCAACCTGCTCGACAACGAGTTCATCGTCATCGCCTGCGGTGGCGGCGGCATCCCCGTCGTCCGCGACTACGAGAACAAGGGCTGCTACAAGGGCGTTCCCGCCGTCATCGACAAGGACCTGGGCGGCGAGCTGCTGGCCGAGGACTGCGACGCCGACGTCCTGTTCCTGCTGACCGCCGTCGAGCACGTCGCCATCAACTTCGGCAAGCCCAACCAGGAGGAGCTCGAGGACCTCACCGCCGACGAGGCCGAGCGCCTGGCCGACGAGGGTCAGTTCGGCAAGGGTTCCATGGAGCCCAAGGTCCGCGCCGCCATCAAGTTCGCCCGTTCCCGCAAGGGCCGCACCTGCATCATCGGCGCCCTGGACAAGGCCGCCGAGACCATGGCCGGCCTCTCCGGTACCCGCATCCACGAGTAGTCTCTACTCTGTTGCCTCTCTCGTGGGCGCCAGGCAAAGCGCCCACAAACTAGCCTCTCTTCATGAGTCCCGCAGTCCGCTCCGGCTGCGGGGCTTTTGCTATTCACCTGGTCATTGGGGACGTTCTTAAATGACTAGCCAAAGGGGACGCTCTTGCCGTGGGCAAGCACGGCACCTGGGGATTTACGACTAAGAGGCTAGTACGTCAGATCGTGAGTTGCCTGAAACCAAACGACGACACCTAAGACACGAAGGCGATGCCTGTCCAGAGTGATGTTGGGTTCTTCTGTCAAATAGGAATACGTTGACAGTGCAATCGTGTTCCCTCGGATTTCATATCGCCGAATAACTATGGCCGATGCGTCTACCATGGCAACGACGGTGCATCCGTTCCACGGTTTAGCGACAGGATCGACCAGCAGAACGCAGCTTTGCGGATAGCAGCGTGACATGCTGCTGTTGTTCATCTGAACTAGAAAGCCTCCCGGGTGCCTTTCGAGAACGGGTCCTGGAACGAAGGTATGCCCATTTTTCTTAAGGCTAAAGCCACCGTTGCAGCGTACGATTTTATAGATTCCGCATTCTTCGTTTTGGGCCACGGTCGGGCTTTTCTCAGGCCGCGAGCTTAAGCTGGCAGAGGCAAGGCCGCTATTACTTGCGGCGAGCTCATCAAACGTTACATCAAAAAGCTCGGTCAGCTTATCGAGAGTCGACACCTTGACGGCGGTGTGTCCACGTTCCCAACGACATACTGTTTCTTTGGTAACGCCGAGCATGTCGGCAAATTGCTGCTGTGTCAAGCCTTCGCGGGTTCTAAGGCATTTAATGTTATCCCCTTGGGCCATGTTATTCATCACGCCTAAGTGGCAAGCACAAACAGTTGGGCCCGCCAAAGCCGTTTGTCAGCTCGTGTATGGAAATGGGAACAAGATCGATTCCGGCCTGTTCAAGAGCAGCGTTCGTCGCTTGATTCTCTTCATAGACACAGACTTTGCCCGGTCGGAGGCACAGCACACTGGCTGCGTTATTCGTGCGCTCTTTTTCTGCCAAATTGGGATTAGATCCACCGCAGGGAATAAAACGAAGCTCGGGTATGCCGAGCGCGGCGGCCAGTGCCTCCTTGACTCCTTTTTCGACGGCGTGAATCTGGCAGAGATTCTCTGCTCGATTTCGCGTAATCTGATAAGAGCGAGATTCCGCGAGTAGCTGGGGGTCGACTACAAAAGTGTCGTAGTCGACCCGGCTTAGGTACGTATCAAGATGGATACACAGGCTCCGCTCGGGTACCTCAATTGCCCATACGGCGTCGATGCTCGAGTCGGGATTCCACAGGAGGGTACGAGCGAGCATATCGATGGCTGCAGATTCGGTTCTCTGAGAGATGCCGACTGCGACATTATGAGCATCAAGATTGATGATATCGCCCCCTTCAATATGGAAGGTCGAATCGTGACGATAAAACGAGGGCGTGTCCTTGAAATTGGGATGGTATTTAAAAATCGTTTGGTAGAGCGCTACTTCGCGATTGCGCTCGGGCCAATACATGTGGTTGAAGGAGATGCCGGAGCCGATGGTGCTTACCGGGTCGCGCACGAACCACATGGTGTTTAATGGACTTACGAGCAGCTCGTCAGGGGCATAGGCCTCGCCGGTTAATTCGGCGAGTCTGTCCCCGCCGTCGAAGCAGTATGTAACTTGCCCGTGGCGGATGCCGCCAATCGATGCCGAGACGAGCTCCTGCGCCGATCGGGTGTGTTCAAGATGCTCGCGGACTGCTTGCTGCAACTCGGCGCCAATCGCGCCGCATTCATCGACAAAGGAATCGACAAAAGATGCTCGAGCTTCGGGGCATGAGTCAAGCGCTTCTATAAGAAGTTGGTCGAGATACAGAACCTCTACGCCTTCATGCTCGAGCACTGAGGTATAGGCATCACACTCAGCTAGGGCTCTATCCAAGTCAAATAGGCTGCTCGATGGTCTTAGGCTAAAAACTTGGCCAAAATGGCCTTCGGGATAGTTTTGGGTTTCGATACCGGGTCGATATAAAAGGGCCTGTTTAATCTTACCGATTTCGCTGGTGACATGAATTGGCATTAGAACGCTCGCTTTAATTCGGATGATGACTGATGTCAATTATCGTTCTGCTGGGAGAAGTTTAAGTGAGTATGTTGTGGGTATCGGTGGACGGCTTAAGCTCTTGATTGAAAGTCACCAATTGATAAAAAATATCAATTTAGTTCGATAATTGAGCTTATATATCAACTAAAGCCCGTCTACCTTTTAATACTATCCATTCGCATAAATATCTAATGTCAACTGGCGTGAAAACCGAATAATAAGGTTGCCGGCGAAAAGCTCGTATCGAAAACCTGCAAACTAAAGGAGGCATAATGGCCGAAGTGCAAAAGAAACGTGGGCTACGAATTCCGCACGTCTACACCATTATCTTCATTCTCATGGTGTTGACCGCAGCTCTTACGTGGATCGTTCCCTCCGGCTCGTTTGAGAGGCAGGAGCTCAACGGACGCGAGGTCACTGTTGCTGGAACATATGAGTCCGTTGAAAAGGTTTATGCGGACGAAGACGGCGCTGAGGTTGACCTGAAGCAAGGCCTGTTCGATGTGCTCGAGGCTCCTGCGGTGGGAATTCAGCAGGCAGTTGAGGTCGTTGCCTTTATTCTGATTGTCGGCGGATCCTTTCAGGTCATTACTGCCACTGGAGCTATCACCAGCGGCGTGGCGCGCATCGTTAAGAAGTTCAAGAGTAAAGACATCCTGATTATTCCGATTTTGATGGCGGTTTTTGCGCTGGGCGGTAGCACGTTCGGCATGGCGGAGGAGACCCTTCCATTTTTTGCCATCTTGCTGCCGATTGTTATGGCTATGGGATATGACTCCATTACGGCCTTTATGATCGTGTTCGTTGGCGCCCGTATTGGCTATATCGCATCGACGGTCAACCCCTTCAATGTTTTGATTGCTCAGGGAATTCTGAATATCCAGGGTAATCCCCAGCTCTGGCTTCGCGTTGTTGCCCTTGTTGTGCTGACCGCCATCGCTATTGCCTGGGTCGTGTTGTACGCTCGAAGGGTGAAGAAGAACCCCGAGTCCTCGATTGCTTACGCTGATGATATCGAGAAGCGCAAAGAGCATGCATCAAATGACGAGCTGCTCGAAGCCGATTTCACCGGGCGCCAGAAGGCCGTAATCATCGTATTCGTGCTTGGAATCGTCGCCATTGTCTGGGGTCTTGTCACCCAGGGCTGGTATATGAACGAGATCTCTGCAGTCTTTATGGCTATGGCGCTTCTGTCTGGCATCGTATCGGGCATGAGCGAGAAGGAGATTGCTACAGAGTTTGTTAAGGGTTTGGGCGACTTTGTTTTCTCTGCGGTCGTGGTCGGTCTTGCTCGAGGCATTTTGGTTATCGCCAACGATGGCTTGATTATCGATACGGTCCTAAACGCTCTTGCGACTGGCCTTGCCGGAATCCCCCCCCTGTTCTCTTTACCAGCATTTTGTATGTCGTTGACAACTTGCTTTCGATTCTGGTTCCCAGCTCTTCGGGCATCGCGGCGCTCACCATCCCCATCTTTGGGCCTCTGGTTGAGCTCATGGGACTAAATCCAGAAGCTGCGGTTACTGGCCTTTCGATGGGATCTGCAGCGATGTCGCTGATTTCCCCCACCAGCGCAATGCTTGTCGCCGGTCTTGGTGTTTGCAAGATCTCTCTTGGCCAGTGGTGGCGAGTTTCCTGGAAGTTCTTCCTTGTGGTCAGTGCGGTCTGTCTCGTATTTACCGCGGTATCCGGTCTGCTTCCGATTGTCTAGCAAACGAAACGACAACTTTGTAGGCCATTGCAATAACAATTGAGCTCTAATCCAGAAAGGAACGATGATGAGCAAAGGTCTGAACGTTCATAGCGAAATTGGTGCCCTCAAGAAGGTATGCGTGCACCGACCGGGCTTGGACCTGGTAAACATGAAGGCGGAGGATTTTGAGCGCGCCTGGATTCATGACGCGTTCTATCTCGAGTATGCTCAGCGAGAGCATGACGAGTTTACTGATCTTCTTCGCGGTGCTGGCGCCGAGGTTGTTTATATGGAGGACTTGCTTGCCGAGACTTTCGATCAGGTTGAGGGTTCTCGTGCCGAGTTTATGAGCAAGTTCGTTCCCGAGGCCAAGATCGAGAACCTGGCGCTTCGTCAGGCAGTCGTGGAGAAGCTCGACTCCATCAAGGACAACAAAGAGTTTGTTCTTACCGCTATGGGCGGCCTCTACGTACGCGATCTCGAGATTCCGCATGTGAGCGGTTCCCTTGCGAGCATGGATAGCGACGAGCTGAAGCCCGACGAAATGGTCTTGTTCCCGATGCCCGCCTCCTACTTCTCGCGTGATCCGATCGCTGTGGTCGGCAAGGGTGCGATGATGAACCGCATGTACTGGCATCAGCGCAACCGTGAGGTCGTATTCTATGAGACGATCATGCGCCACCATCCTGATTATGCTGGGGCTCCGCTTTGGTACGACCACAATAGCGATTGGCATATCGAAGGCGGCGACGTTCTGAACATTAACGCCACCACGCTTGCAATCGGTATTTCCGAGCGTACCCAGACTGCAGCCATCGACCAGCTTGCCAAGAATCTGTTCTGGGGCACGGGAGAGTCCGAGATCGAGCAGGTATTTGCCATCAAGATCCCCCACGGCTATGCCTATATGCATCTTGATACGGTTTGTACTCAGGTTGATTACGATAAGTTTACCGTCTACCCCGGTATCTACGAGACGCTTCGTGCCTATCGACTCACCAAGGGCGATTCGGATGGCGAGGTCTGTATCGAGGAGATCGAGGGAACGATTCAGCAGATTCTTGAAATGGCAACCGGTATCGACCATATCACGATGATCGAATGCGGTGCCGGCGATCCGATCGAGGCATCCCGTGAGCAGTGGAACGATGGTTCCAACACGCTTGCTGTTGCGCCGGGCAAGGTGTGCGTCTATGAGCGCAACGTTGTTACCAATGATGCGCTATATAAGGCGGGCGTTGAGCTGTTGGTTGCTCCTTCCGAAGAGCTGTCTCGTGGTCGTGGTGGCCCGCGCTGCATGACCATGCCGTTCTGGCGCGAAGAGATTTAATTCCGTTCTGGTTCGAGATGCGCGGATGCGCGTTCTTCGCGCGCCGTGCACTCATCAATTAGGTTAATAATGAAAGGAACCTATCATGGCACTGAATCTTTCTGGTCGTAGTTTTCTGACCCTGCTTGATTTCACTACCGAGGAGATCGAGTATATGCTCGAGCTTTCGAGGGACTTTAAGAATCTCAAGCGCATGGGTGCTCCCCATCGTTATCTTGATGGCAAGAACATCGTTCTGCTGTTTGAAAAGACTTCGACGCGTACGCGCTGTGCTTTCGAGGTGGGCGGCATGGATCTCGGCTTAGGTGTAACCTACCTTGACCCCGGTTCGTCGCAGATGGGCAAAAAGGAGTCCATTGAGGATACCGCCCGCGTGCTTGGTCGCATGTATGACGGTATCGAGTATCGTGGCTCTGACCAGTCCATTGTTGAGGAACTTGCCGATAAAGCCGGCGTTCCCGTGTGGAATGGTCTCACCAATGAGTATCACCCGACCCAGGCTTTGGCGGATATCCTTACGATGCGCGAGGAATTCGGCGACACGCGTGGCCTCAAGCTGACCTATCTCGGCAAGGAGCAGGGCAATGTAAGCGATTCCCTCATGGTGATCTGCGCCAAGCTCGGCATCAACTTCTGCTCTTGTGGGCCGAAAGGCGACGTTGAGGGCGCTACCCACTTTGATCCCGAGCTGCTTGAGACTTGCCAGAAGATCGCCGAGGAAAATGGCTGCACCATTCAGCTTACTGACAACATCGATGAAGGCGTAAAGGATGCCGATGTTATTTACACCGATGTCTGGGTTGGCATGGGCCAGGCTGAGGAGCTCTGGAAGAGCCGTATCAAGCTGCTCTCCCCGTACCGCGTAACCTCGGAGGTCATGGCGAAGGCAAACCCCAACGCTATCTTCATGCATTGTCTCCCGAGCTTCCACGATACCAAGACCACCATCGGAGCGGAAATCGCGGAGAAGTTCGGCGTAACCGAGATGGAGGTCACCGACGAGGTCTTCGAGTCCGATAAGTCTCGCGTTTTCCAAGAGGCAGAGAACCGCATGCATACCATTAAAGCTGTGATGTACGCTACTCTTCGATAAGGAGGCACGCATGTCCAAACCCTACGGTAAGCCCGATCGTATTGTCGTCGCCCTTGGCGGCAACGCCCTCGGCAACAACCCCGTCGAGCAGATCGAGGCCGTGAGCAACACCGCCCACGCTCTCCTCGGCCTCATCGAGCAGGCAACGAGATCATCATCACCCACGGCAACGGCCCGCAGGTCGGCATGATCCAGAACGCCTTCGCCGCCGCCCACGACGCCATCGGCACCCCCGAGATGCCGCTGCCCGAGTGCGGCGCCATGTCCCAGGGCTACATCGGCTATCACCTGCAGCAGGGCATCGGCCGCGAGATGCACAAGCGCTATAAGCGCTGGCACGCCGCAACCGTCGTCACCCAGATCGAGTGCGACCCGGACGATCCCGCGTTCAAGAACCCGACCAAGCCGATCGGCCCCTTCTACACCGAGGAGCAGGCCAAGGAGTTCATGGCCGAGGATCCCTCCAAGGTCTTCGTCGAGGATTCCGGCCGCGGCTGGCGTCGCGTCGTCGCTTCCCCCGATCCCAAGAAGATCGTCGAGGCCGACTCCATCCTCAACCTGCTCGACAACGAGTTCATCGTCATCGCCTGCGGTGGCGGCGGCATCCCCGTCGTCCGCGACTACGAGAACAAGGGCTGCTACAAGGGCGTTCCCGCCGTCATCGACAAGGACCTGGGCGGCGAGCTGCTGGCCGAGGACTGCGACGCCGACGTCCTGTTCCTGCTGACCGCCGTCGAGCACGTCGCCATCAACTTCGGCAAGCCCAACCAGGAGGAGCTCGAGGACCTCACCGCCGACGAGGCCGAGCGCCTGGCCGACGAGGGTCAGTTCGGCAAGGGTTCCATGGAGCCCAAGGTCCGCGCCGCCATCAAGTTCGCCCGTTCCCGCAAGGGCCGCACCTGCATCATCGGCGCCCTGGACAAGGCCGCCGAGACCATGGCCGGCCTCTCCGGTACCCGCATCCACGAGTAGTCTCTACTCTGTTGCCTCTCTCGTGGGCGCCAGGCAAAGCGCCCACAAACTAGCCTCTCTTCATGAGCCCCGCAGTCCGCTCCGACTGCGGGGCTTTTGCTATTCACCTAGTCATTGGGGACGTTCTTAAATGACTAGTCAAACAAGAGCGTCCCCAATGACCACTCATTTAAGTCTGTCCCCAATGACTAGTAGTAGGCCCACATGGCTTCGACTTCGTTGAGGACCTCTACGACGCCCCAGCGGCGGGCGCTGCGGCTGGCCGAGTTGGGGTCGTAGACGCCAATCTGGTTGGCATCGTCGATGCCGTAGAGCACGATGTAGTGGCCTACGTTGGTAAACGTACCGGGGCGCACTGCGGCGATGACGGGCGCACCCGAGCGAAGTGCTTGGGTAATCGATTCGCGATCGTTATAGAGCTGTGTTCCGTTGAGCCCCAGCTGCCACGCACCGCCTGTCATAAACGACCACTCGGTGGCACCAGTGGGGGCGTAGTTGCCGGCTTCGGCCAGCGCGCATATATCGACCGGCGTCTTATCTGTATGGCCGGTCTTAAAGATATAGACCATGGTGAGGCAGGTAGGACCGCAAGCGTTTTCGCGAATAGTGCCACCGGCATAGGGCAGCTCCGACCATGCGGGGTCAATTTGGTAGATGTGGGGCATGGTGCCGGCCTGCCATTGCGAGCGTGGGGTCGAGAACGCAAAGGAGTAACCGGGTGCGACGGGAGCTTTAAGCAGCTTGTCCTCGGCAGTGGGCTCAAGACCGGCTGATCCGTGGGAGATACAGGATCCCAAAAACACAAAGACGAGGCAGGCGGCGATGGAGCAAAGCGCAAGGCGTAGGCGGCGGGCCGGAAGCGCGTGGCTTGTGGTGTGCGACGCGGGGTGAGGGGCGGAATTGCCGCGATCGCGTTGAGGTCGCGAAAAGGAGCGCTTGACGTAGTAGTCGGTCTTACGGCGATCGTAGCGGCGTGGCTGCGATGTGTCGGTCTGGCGTTGGCGTGTGCTCGTACTCACGCGGTCTGACTGCTGCACGGTACGGCTTTGTTGCCGCGAAGAAGCCCCGGGCTGCTCTTGGGGGCGCTGCGGGCTGTCGTTGTCGGAGGTGCTTCTGGGCGTTGGCGTGGTGCGGCCGGCAAGGCGCACGCTTTGTGGCCGTTGGTCGCCGTCATTGTATCCGTATGCCATTCGAATCACCTTGCCTCATGTGTAACTTGTCTATCCTACATAAAAAGATGTACGACACATGGGCATGTGCGCCAAAAGCCTGACAAATGGTATGAACGTTGCCGCGCCGCGCGCCAAGCGCCACGGCAACAGGTATTCAAAAGCAGACAAGATGAAAGCGTCCAAGACGAATGACGTCTCCCGCCGTTCGTCCCAAAAACGGTGCCGCTCGTTTTGCAGTTCTGCCTTCGGTCGAGCTGCGAGCGGCGCTGCTGCGCCAAGGCCGTATCTTAAAGCCATGGAATAAAAGCGCGCGGCAAAACGGACCGCGCAAGGGGTGACGCCAAGGGCGTCAAACAGGAAAGGAGGGGAACAATGGCGGACAAGAACGCAGAAGTTGCAGTCGAGGATAACGGCGGCATGAAGAAAACGCTTTCGCTCTGGAACTTCTTCACCATCGGTTTCGGTGCCATCATCGGTACCGGTTGGGTTCTGCAGGTCGGCGACTGGATGGTCGTGGGCGGCGGTCCCGTTCCCGCTATGATCGCATTCCTCTTGGGTGCAATCTTCCTCGTGCCCGTCGGAGCTGTTTTCGGTGAGCTCACGGCTGCTATCCCCATCTCGGGCGGCATCGTCGAGTATGTCGATCGTAGCTTTGGCCGTACGCTGAGCTACATCACCGGATGGCTTTTGGCCCTGGGCAACGGCATCCTGTGCCCGTGGGAGGCCATCGCCATCTCGACCCTCGTGTCCGAGATGTTCGGCAGCCTGCCCGGCCTTGAGTGGCTGCGCGCCGTCAAGCTCTACACCATACTGGGGGCCGACGTCTACCTGTTCCCGACGCTGATCGCGCTCGGCTTTGCAGTCTACGTCATCTTCCTCAACTTCCGCGGCGCCAGCTCGGCTGCCAAACTCCAGGCCTTCCTGACCAAGGCTCTGCTCTGCGGCATGCTGCTCGCCATGGGCGTCTCGCTGTTCACCGGCTCGCCGGACAACGCCATGCCCGTGTTCTCCCAGGTCGCCGGCGCTGGCGGCGGCAAGGCCGCTACCGAGAGCACCAGCCTGTTCGCCGGCATCGTGTCGGTCCTGGTTCTGACTCCGTTCTTCTACGCCGGTTTCGACACCATTCCTCAGCAGGCTGAGGAAGCAGCCGAGGGCCTCAACTGGAACAAGTTCGGCAAGATCATCTCCCTGGCTCTGCTGGCCGCCGGCGGCTTCTACATGGTCTGCATCTACTCGTTCGGCACCATCCTCGACTGGCATGAGTTTGTTAAGAGCCCGGTTCCCGCGCTTGCCTGCCTCAAGGGCATCAACATGCTTCTGTACCTGGCCATGCTCGTCATCGCCACGCTTGGACCCATGGGCCCGATGAACTCCTTCTACGGCGCCACGAGCCGCATCATGCTCGCCATGGGCCGCAAGGGCCAGCTGCCCGAGCAGTTCGCCGAGGTCGACCCCAAGTCCGGCGCTCCCAAGCTCGCCTGCGCCGTCTTGGGCGTCATCACCGTCATCGGTCCGTTCCTGGGCAAGAACATGCTCATCCCTCTGACCAACGTGTCGGCTCTCGCCTTCATCTTCTCCTGCGGCATGGTCGCCCTCGCTTGCCTGCGCATGCGTTTCACCGAGCCCGACCTGCCTCGTCCCTACGAGGTGCCCGGTGGCAAGTTTGGCATCGGCCTCGCTATCGCTGCCTGCGCCATCATCATCGGCCTGCTCGTGATTCCGTTCTCTCCCGCCTCCCTCAACATGGTGGAGTGGAGCATCGTGATCGGCTGGCTGGCCGTCGGCCTGGCTCTCATGGCCTTCACCAATTCCCGCAAAAAGTAACGCCGAGCCGGGGCGGATCAGGTGCGCGGGACCCTCTCTTCCGCGCACCGAACCCGGCGCCACTTGGGTAGCTTTGTGAGGCCTTAACCCAGCACGGCCTCGCCCACTATATGGATCCATAAGGAGGAACCATGTCCACTAAGTATGCAATCGTTGGCGGTAAGCTCATCGACGGTACCGGTGCCGAGCCGGTCGAGAACTCCCTCGTTCTCGTCGACGACAACGGCAAGATCGAGTACGCCGGTGCTATGCAGGACCTTCCCGAGGGCGTTGAGGTTATCGACGCCGCCGGCAAGACCGTCCTTCCCGGCCTGATCGACACCCACCTGCACTTCTCGGGCAACTTGACCGACGATGACACCGACTGGGTCATGCAGCCGCTCCTCGAGAAGCAGGCCGTCGCAGTCAAGCAGGCCTACGACTGCCTCACCCACGGCCTCACCACCGTCTGCGAGATCGGCCGCTTTGGTATCCAGATCCGTGACTGCATCGACAAGGGCGTCTTCAAGGGCCCGCGCGTTCTGGCCACCGGCCTTGGCTTCTGCCGCGTTGCCGGCCACGGCGACTCCCACCACTGCAGCCAGGAGCTCAACAAGGAATCGCACCCCTGGGGCGATCAGGTCGACGGTCCTTGGGATCTGCGCAAGGCCGTCCGTCGTCGCCTGCGCGAGAACCCCGATGCCATCAAGATCTGGGCTACCGGTGGCGGCATCTGGCGCTGGGACTCCGGCCGCGACCAGCACTACTGCTCCGAGGAGATTCAGGCCGTGGTCGAAGAGGCCAAGATGGTCGGCATCCCCGTGTGGAGCCACTGCTACAACAACCACGCCGCTGCCTACGATTCCGTTCGCTTTGGCTGCGAGCAGCTGATTCACGGCTTCGATATCGATGAGCGCACCATGGACCTCATGGCCGAGCAGGGCACCTTCTTCACCCCGACGATCGCCTTCCTGCCCACCTGGTACGCCACCTATCCGCCCGTCTACGTTCCCGAGCTGCACGACAAGTACGAGGGCACCCTGGTCGAGAAGGAGCTGCAGCGCAACTACGACTGCCTGCGCGAGGCCAAGAAGCGCGGCGTCGTCATGACGATCGGCTCCGACTCCTTCTCCTTCGTCACCCCGTACGGCACCTGCTCCATCGAGGAGATGTACGAGTTCGTCGACAAGATCGGCTTCACCCCGGTCGAGACCATCACCTGCGCCACCCTCAATGGTGCCAAGATGTGCCACATCGAGGACGAGACCGGTTCCATCGAGGCCGGCAAGTGCGCCGACCTGCTGGTCGTCAACGGTGACGTCGCCGCCGACATCCACGTGCTCAACACCGACAACATGGACGTCATCATGAAGGACGGCTGGATTGTCGAGGCCGGCACCTTCGGCGAGGCAAACAAGTACAGCGCCTAAGCTACCGTTCATCGATGGCTTGATGTAAAACACAGTATTTGATTGCATAATGCAATGGAGAGGGTCGCTTGCGGCCCTCTTTATTGCTATGGGGTGCGTCAGTAAGAAGGAGATGACGGTGGATCTCAATAGGCTGATTCTGGGCAAGAGCTACAACTCTACCAAGGTCTTTCGTACCGCTCAGCATGTGGTTCAAGCCATCTTGCTCGGTATTGTCGTTCCGCTGCTTATCCTGCTGCTCATCTGGGATCTAACCGATAATCCCAATCCCGTTCCGGCCGTTGTCGTCATTGCCGGCTTGGTCATGCTGTGCTTCTTCTTCTCGTACGTCTTTGTCGTTCCCGACGACCTCACATCGAGCGCAACCGACCGCACGCTCGCCATCGCGTCGAAAATATTCGCCTACACGTCGCGCGGCCTTACGCCCGAAGCTGCCCTGGGCGCCTCTAAGATCATCCTGTCCGAAACTATCGCCTCTGCCATCTGCTTTACCGACGGCAAGCAGGTGTTGGCAAGCTGGGGCGAGGACTCGGCAAAATGCCCCGCGGGCACCCCGGTGGTGCTGCGGACCACGCTCAACGTGATTGAGACGGGCGAGCAGAGCGTGTTTTCGCGTGACGCCTCCAATGAGACGGGCGGCTACTTTCCCCGCCTGCGCGCCGGCATTGTCGCGCCGCTTACCGTGCGCGGGCATTGCGTGGGCACACTCGAGCTGTATTACCCCCGCCTGAGCAGCATCGATATGCGCCAGACGGCCCTTGCCTCGGGCTTTGCCGATCTAATTTCCACGCAGCTCGCTAGCTTTGAGCTCGAGCGCCAGGACGAGCTCACGGCCCGCGTTGAGCTTCGCGCCCTGCAGTCGCAGGTCGACCCGCATTTTCTATTCAATACCATTAGCACGATCGTGTCGCTCGTTCGAACCGAGCCCGACAAGGCGCGATCGCTGCTGATCGACTTTTCCAACTACTATCGTCAGACGCTTTCTGACTCCGATACGCTCACCACGCTCGAGCACGAGGTGGAACAGGGTACTCGTTATATCAATCTTATGCAGGCCCGGTATGGCGACGGCCGTCTGCGCGTTTCGGTCGACATCGACTTCGAGGTGCGCGACAGCCTGGTGCCGCCATTTATCTTGCAGCCGCTGCTCGAAAACTGCATCAAGCATGCGCAGCGCGAGACCGAGCCGCTTTCTATTCGTGTTAGGGCTTTTGAGACCGATGACGGCTTGGAGATCATCGTCGAGGACGATGGCATCGGTATGAGCGAAGAGGTCTGCGCGCATCTGTTTGAGCAACATCGCCTGGAAGAGCCCGAGAGCATTACCGCCGACGGCTCCGTCAAGCGAGGTTGCGGCCTGGCGCTCTTCAACGTGCTTCAGCGCATCCATTTCTTTTACGGAGAAGATTCCGGCATGCGCGTGAAGTCCCAGGAGGGCGTGGGAACGCAGGTCATCGTCGAGCTGAACGGCGAGCCGCATGAGCCTGCGCCGTTGACGGCGTAGCACGCGGTTGGATTGAGAGAAAAAGAGGGGAAGCACATATGTCCGAAGGCTGGAACATCTTGGTGGTTGATGACGAGCCTCCCATTAGGGCTGAGCTACGCTATCTGTTGGAAAAGGATACGCGTGTGGGTCAGATTGCCGAGGCGGGCAATGTCACCGAAGCCGTGGAGTCGATTCTGTCGAACAAGCCCGACGTGTTGTTTTTAGACATTACCATGCCCGGTCGCTCGGGAATTGAGCTTGCCGAGACGCTGCAGAACCTAAAGACGCCGCCGGTGGTTGTGTTTGTGACGGCGTTTGCCGAATTTGCCGCCGATGCGTATAACCTCGATGCGGTCGACTATGTCGTCAAGCCGGTCGAGGACGCACGCCTGTCAAAGGCACTCGACAAGATCGAGGCAGCCTTGGGTGTCCGTCGTGTTATCCACGCTCCGCGCCAGCCTTTGCGTCTGACGGTGGACCGCGGGGGCAAAAAGGTGTTCATTCCCGCCGCAGACGTCTGCTACTTTGAGGCGCGCGCCGATTTTTGCAACGTCGTCTGCGCCGAGGGAACATACCTGATCAATGAGTCGATTTCCTCGCTCGAGCGGCGCTTGGCCTCTGAGGGCTTTATCCGTGTCCACCGCAGCTATCTGGTCAATTTGGAAGACGTGCACAATGTCGAGATCGGTTCCACGGGTCTTATGGAGCTCAGGCTCGATCGCGTAACCTCGACGGTGCCCGTGTCCCGTCGTCGTGCTGCCGAGGTCAAGGCGCACCTGGGGCTTGCGTAGGCGGTCTGCATGCCATCGTTTACCGCCGCAGGTTTGGCATGACCGTGCGGTGGGCATAATGGGTGACATCGAATGAAATCGAAAGGATCATTATGCCCGCGCTCATTACGCATCATCTGTTTGGCGAGGAAAGCATCGACCGTCTTCCGCAGGGCGTTATTACGTCCGACGAGGAGCGCATCGCCTTTATCCTGGGAAACCAAGGTCCCGACCCGTTTTTCTTCCACATGCTCACGCCGCGCATTTCCGACTGTATGTTGCTTGCTCAGGTCATGCACCGCTCGCGCATGTCGCGCCAGTTCTCGTGCCTGCGCGACGGCGTGTCGCACCTGCAGCCGCGCGACGCCAGCTTGGGTCGCGCCTTTGCGCTGGGCCTGCTGTCTCATTACGTGCTCGACCGCAACGCCCATCCCTTTGTCTATGAGCAGCAGTTTGGCATCGTGGAGTCCGATTCAGAGCTTGAGGATTCGAGCAGTCAGGTCCATGCCGTGATCGAGAGCGACCTGGATGTACTGATGCTGCAGCTTAAACGCGATGGCGCTACGGTCGACGATTACCCGCCGGCGGGCGAGATCGTCACTACCGATCGCATCAATCGCGTGGCCGGCGTGCTGATGAGCTATGTTGCCGGACGCGTGTACGGCATTGACATTCCGGCGGGGGAGTACGGTGCTGCCGTTGCCAATATGCAGCGACTTTACCGCGCGATTGAGCCGGCCGGCTCCGCAAAGACGCGCGCGATCTCGCTGGTTGAGGGCTTGGTGCACGACTACTCGCTGCTCGACGGCCTTGCCCATCGCGTGACGACGGAGCTGCCCGAGCGCACCGGTAACCTGGGCCATCTGACATGGAAGAATCCCTTTACCGACGAGGTCTCGAACGAGAGTTTCCCCGAGGTCTTTGATCGCGCGCTGGTCGATTACGAGTGCACGGTCGCACGTTTTATCGAGACCGGTGACATGGATGCCGTGACCAGTCACGTCAACTACAGCGGTCGCGTGCTCAATGCCGATGAGGAGTTCGACCGCGAGGAATAGGGCCCGTGCGTGCCCCTTTGCCGAATCCTTACCGGCGGTTCTGGACAATTGGGGTACGATGAACTAACTGCATATCGGGCGAATACGAAGGGTCCCTGTCCATGAAATACACCAAGCTCGAGCGTAACTGGGTTATGTATGATGTGGGCAATTCGGCCCTCGTGCTGCTCAATACCTCGGTGGTGCCCATTTACTTTAACGCCATCAATACCGGCGCTTCCTCGGCCGACCTGGTGGTCGCCTGGGGCAATGCACAGACGATCGCCTCGCTGGTCATCGCCATGCTCATGCCCATTCTGGGCGCGCTTGCCGACTACGCCGGCAACAAGATCAAGTTCTTCTTGGGCTTCTTCCTCACGGGCCTGGTGCTTTGCCTGGCGCAGGCTATCCCAATGTCCGCCATGGCATTTTTGACCGTGTACGTGCTGTGCACCATCGGCCTTAACTCTTCTATGACGTTCTACGACGCCATGCTGCCCGACATTACGACCGACGAGCGCATGGACGCCGTGTCCAGCTCGGGCTATGCCTGGGGCTATATCGGTTCCACCGTGCCGTTCGTCATCTGCCTGGCGCTCATCATGGGTGGCCCCGCTCTTGGCGTCCCCACCATGCTGGCAACGCGTCTGTCGTTTATCATCACTGGTGCCTGGTGGCTCATCTTTACCCTGCCGCTCATTCGCACCTATAAGCAAAAGTACGGTCGCGAGCGCGGTCCCGAGGACACTATCGGCCACATCGTGGGCGGTGTGTTCTCCGAGGTCGGACACACCATGCGCGAGATCGCCCACAACAAGACCGTGCTGGTCTACATGATCGCGTTCTTCTTCTATATCGACGGTGTGCACACGGTCATTTCCATGGCTACCAGTTACGGATCGGCCTTGGGCATCGATTCGACGCAGCTGGTGCTTGCGCTGCTCGTTACGCAGTTCGTGGCCTTTCCGTCCGCCATCATCTACGGCAAGCTCGCCGGACGCGTGGGCACGCTCAACATGATCCTGGTGGCGGTCGCCGCCTACATGGGCATTGTGCTGTTCGCCGCGTTCTTCCTAAAGACCGCCTTTGAATTCTGGGTGCTTGCCATTATGGTCGGCCTGTTCCAGGGCGGCGTGCAGGCGCTTAGCCGTAGCTACTTTGGCCGCATTATCCCCAAGGAAAAGTCCAACGAGTACTACGGCTTCTTTGACATCTTTGGTCGTTATGCAAGCGTCATGGGCACCTTCCTAGTGTCGGTCGTCACCTCGCTGACCGGCAACCCGTCGCTGGGCGTCCTTTCCATTGGCGTGTTGCTGATCGTTGGCTTTATGCTGCTGGTCCGCCTGTCCCGCATGACTCGGGCGGCAGAACATGCCGCATAGGAGCGAGCGGCTATTGTGCCTGTCCACGGTACTCTTTTGGGGTTATCCGCAATAAACATTGCGACTTGCGAGCAATGATTTGCCCAAGTGGGTATGATGGAATCAGCTAGGTCGCGGGGCGTCGCCTGTGTTTGGCGGCGTCCCGTTTTTGTGTTGCAGGGAGGGTAAGGCATGAACGCCACAGTCGTGATTCCAACGTATTGGGCGGGCGATGACGCTTGCGCAAACGCCCCTGGCACCTATGACCATTCGACGCGACTAAACGCCGACAATCCCGAACTCGACCGCTGCCTGGCCTCGCTTGAGCAGGTACGTGACATCCCGCGCATCATCCTTTTGGTGGTCTGTCCCGTTTCTGCCACAGCCGATGTGTCGCTGCGCGTGCACGAGATTGTCGACGCGCATCCAACGCTCAAGGTCACCGTTGTCACCAACACCCAGGCCTCGCGCATCGCAGACCGGGTTGCTCAGATCGCGCCCAAGGGTTCGGGCGAGTGCGTGAGCCTGCGAGGCTACGGTGCCATCCGCAACATGGGGCTAGCCTGTGCCGCTGTGCTGGGGCATGACGCGGTTATCTTTTTGGATGACGATGAGACTGTCATCGACGCCGACTTTATGAAGCGCGCGACCTATGCGTTGGGGCAGCAGACGCGTCAGGGCTTGCCGATCTTGGTCAAGAGCGGCTATTTCTACGATCGCGACGGCTCGCCGCTGGCTCCCACGGACAAGGCGGGCATCTGCCATCGTTGGTGGACCAAGCGCATCGAGTTCAACCGTTGGATGAAAAAGGCGCTCTCGGGCACCCGCATCTCGCGCTCCAACTACGTGTGCGGCGGCCTGATGGCCCTGCACGCCCGCGCCTTTACGCGTGTAGCCTTTGACCCGTTTATCACCCGCGGCGAGGACTTGGATTACCTCTTTAACATGCGCATGTTTGGCTACGACGTGTGGTTCGATAACGAGTGGACCGTGCGCCATCTGCCTCCGGAGTCCGAAAAGCGCTCACCGCGCTTTATGCAGGATGTATACCGTTGGTACTACGAACGGGCCAAGTTGACATTCGCCGCGCATCAAAAGGAGCTCATTCCCGTTACGGCGGCATCACTCATGCCCTACCCGGGCCCGTGGATTTCGCGCGAGCTCGACGACCGTGTGCGCAAGACCGCTATGGTCCGCAGCGTGTTTACCCGCGAGCATGAGGGCTACCTGCGCATTTGGCGCCATGGTATCGGTGAGGCAAAGGCCTATGCGCGCCAAAACGCTGCAAGCTACCTGCGTTTCCAGAGCTTTTGGCCCAAGATCATGGACGGGCTTTGGCGCGACGTACAACTGATCAGTATCCTGGAGGGGGCCGAATGATCGACCGCCGCGCCCAGCGCGATAGTTCAATATCAATCTTTCGCATCATTGCCGTTGCCTGCGCCATTTGCGTGCTGGTGTACTTTATTTTTGCCTTGGTGACCGGTATCGAGCCGATCGCCACGGTGATTGCCTGCGCGCTACTGTGCATCTTTCTGTGCATCTTTATCTTTTTGACGCTCAATCCCGATTCGGTGCGCTCCCAGTACACCGAGGAGACGCTCTCGGTGGCCTCGGCCATGCTCGAGGACATTAAGGGCGGTCTGACGCAGGAGTCGGCGCGTTTGGTGTGCCGGCGCATTTTGCCCGAGACGCGCGCCATGACGGTGGCCATCACCGACGAGGGCAACGTGCTTGCCTGCGCGGGAGAGTTTGAGGAAAAACTACTGCCAGATTCTCCCATCCACACGCTTGCCACGCGCTACGTTATCGAACATGGCATCGTGCAGTCGTTCAACCGTATGGTGGATGTCGTGGGCTCGGACGGCTCTCACAACCAAGTTCCCGCCGGCATTATCGCCCCCATCAAGGTGGGCGATCGTACCGTCGGCACGCTCAAGTTCTACTACAAGACCCCGCGCGCCGTCGACCGTACCCAGTATGCGCTTGCCTCGGGCTTTGCCGAGATCTTGTCCACGCAGCTCGCCATCCACGAGCTCGAGGTGCAAAAGGAACTCACGGCGCGCGCCGAGGTGCGTGCGCTGCAGGCGCAGATTAACCCGCACTTCCTGTTCAACACGCTGAACACCATTGCATCGTTTACGCGCACCGACCCGCTGCGGGCCCGCGAACTGCTTCGTGAGTTCTCATCGTTCTATCGTGCCACGCTCGACAACTCGGGATCGCTTATTCCGGTCTCGCGCGAGGTTGCACAGACCAAGCGCTACCTTACCTTTGAGAAGGCCCGCTTTGGCGAGGACCGTGTGCTTGCGACGTTCGATGTGTCCGAGGACGTGGAAGATACGCTGGTGCCGGCGTTCGTGATCCAGCCGATTGTCGAGAACGCCGTACGTCATGGTATGGGCGATGACGACGCCCTGAGGATCGACGTGACCGTTCACCAAGACGGCGAGGATGCAATCTTGATTGCCGTGGCCGATAATGGCGTGGGCATGGATGAGGGTACCGCCGCCAGACTGTTTGACGAGCGCTCTGCCCGTCCCGACGCCAGCTCTCCCCAGGGTGGCGGTGCCGGTGTGGCCATGCACAATATTTCGGAGCGCATCCATCGCTTTTATGGGCCGCACTCCTATACGCGTGTCGAATCGGCGCCGGGCAAGGGCACCAAAGTGCTCCTTCATCTTGATTTGTCAGAGAGCATCTTTGACATTCAAGAGTAAAATAAAAGGCTACGGGCTCAACGTCATGCGGCGGATGCCCGGCGTAGTTAGTTGACGAAAGGTTTTATCCCTATGCTGCGTGCGATGATTGTGGATGATGAGGCGCCGGCTCGCTCGGAGCTTCGCTTCCTGCTCGAGCAAACGGGCAAGATCGGCACGATCACGGAGGCGTCGAGCGTCCGCTCCGCCATCGAGATGCTTATGGAAAGTCGCGTGGATGTCGTGTTTCTCGATATCTCGATGCCCGGTGCCTCGGGCCTGCAACTTGCCGAGGCGCTGCATAAGCTCAAAAATCCGCCGGCGATCGTGTTTGTGACTGCGTATAGCGACCATGCGGTCGAGGCATTCGACGTGGATGCCGTCGATTATCTGATGAAGCCGGTCGAAGAAGCTCGCTTGGATCGCGCGATCGAGAAGGTCATGCAACGCGCCAAGCCGGTTACGGACAGCAAGGTGACCATCGAGCGTATCCCGGTGGAAAAGGGCGGCCGCAAGGTGCTCATTCCCGTGGACGACATTCGCTTTATCATGGCTAAGGACGATTACTCCTGCATCTATACCGTCGATGATCGCTTTTTGTCGACGACCTCGCTGGCGCAGTTTGAGGCCAAGCTCTGCGACTTTGGCTTCTTCCGTGTTCACCGTCGCTATATCGTCAACTTGGCGTGCGTCACGGACGTCGAGACGGTGCCCTCGGGTGCCATCCAGCTGGGCATTACGGGCGTCGACGAACGCGTGCCGGTTTCGCGCCGCCGCGTCGTGCCGCTCAAGAAGGCTCTGAGTCTCTAGCACACTGGCCCCGCAGCCCTGTAGACCCATCGTCTGCGGAGCCGTGGGGCCTTTTTTGTATGTATCTGCCGAATCGTTTTTTGCGGAAGGGATCCCATGAACAGTGCAAGCGCCAAGCGCATCGACATCATCTCGGACACCCACGGCTATCTTTCGCCTGCGCTCCTGGATGAGCTTGAGGGCGCAGACCTGATTATCCACGCCGGCGACCTCACGTCAGAGATGGACTACGAGCACCTATGCACCATCGCCCCCGTTCGGGCCGTACTGGGCAACAACGATTACTACCGCGACTACGGCCCCGATGTAGACTGTCTTGCGCTCTTTACCTACGAAGGCCTTAAATTCGCCGTAGCCCACTACCGCGAAGACCTTCCGGTGGGATCCGTAGACGTAGCCATCAACGGCCACACCCACGTAACCAAAGAAGCCCAAGTGGGCCGTTGCTTAGTCCTCAACCCGGGCAGCGCCAGCTACCCCAGAGGCACCCGAGGCCCCACCATGGCCAGAATGCTCGTCAAAGACGGCAAGATCCTAAGCACCAAGTTTATTGACCTAGACTAACCGCAACAAAAAAGGGGGATGCAGATGCGTCCCCCGTTTCCATTTGAGCCAATGGCCGAGCTTCAACAAGAACCTTAGACAACCCCGCCGCGGAGAACGGGGCCGCCGAGCCGCGAAGCGGCGAGCAACAACAACGGCTCGAACAAAGTGACGGCAGGGAGGGTCTCCGGGGCCGGCTGGCGCGGGTTAAGTTTGTCGCGAGTTCCGCACGCAAAGGAAAGCACTTAATGTGCTTTCCGTCTTGCGCAGGACTGTAGAGCAGCAAACTTAACCCGCGCCAGCCGGCCCCGGAGACCCTCCCGGAGGGACCGAAAAATTTTTTCAAAAAAGTTGTTGCGCGCCGGACAGACTTCTGTGTATACTAATCCCCGCAGCGCACGCGAGCGGAAACAAACGCGAACGTCTGCCTGGGGAGTTAGCTCAGTTTGGTTAGAGCGCCGGCCTGTCACGTCGGAGGTCGCGGGTTCGAGCCCCGTACTTCCCGCCAACGCAATTAAAGCCACGTCTTCGGACGTGGCTTTTTGCGTTTGATGCACTTTGTTTCGATAGAACGATCGCCCTAGTGCATCTTCGCCCAGAATCCCCGCGCCTTCGGGAACGCGAGTAAAATCTAATAAGTATATCTGTCTGAACAACAGCTTTGTTGCGCAACACCTGTTCAACGAGACAGGGGGTTAGGTTATACTAAATTGCACTGTAGGCCGCATTTGATGCATTTCGCTCCAAGCGCGGCGCTCAGTGGATATCCGATTTACTATTTGGATATCCTGCGGTCATTTAGCGTCTCGACACAAGCTCGGCCCCGGAGCTCGTTCGAGCTGTTCGTATTCCTTGAAAGGGGAAAAATGGACATATCGAGGAAGACTGATTACGCCCTTCGTATGCTGGCGATGCTTGCCGAGGATCCGGAGTGCTTACTTTCTGTTCGCACCGCTGCCGAAGAGGTCAATGTTCCGTATTCGTTTGCCCGCTCGATTCAGCACGGTTTGGTCCAGGCCGGTATTGTGGAGAGCCTGCGTGGCGTCCACGGTGGCATGCGTCTCAAGGTCAGTCCGGACGACGTCACTATCCGCCAGGTCGTCGAGGCCGTTCAGGGCCCTATGGTTATGAACGACTGCACCGCCCCCGATGGTGACTGTGCGCGCATGGGCGCGTGCTGCTATCATCCCCTGTGGGCCGGAGCCCAGGCGTTGATGCGCGACTACCTCGATTCCGTTTCGCTCGGCGATATCGTCGCCCATCGCCAGTTTCCGGCTGTCGATCCCAAGTTCGCCGATCGCGATGCGTTTCCCGAGTACGCTGCCTGCGCGTACGCTTGCCGGGAGGAATAGCGCCGCATAAGGAGTATAGCTATGATTCAGGACCCCTTTCGTTCGATGATTCGTTCGGAAGGGGTCTTGCGTTATCGCGACCTTCCGTGGCGCCGAACGCGCGACCCGTATATCATCTGGCTCTCCGAGGTCATGCTGCAGCAGACGCAGGTGCCGCGCGTGGAGACGCGTATGCCGGCGTGGCTCGATCGCTTTCCGACTGTTCAGGCGCTCGCTCAGGCTGTCCCTTCCGATGTCTTGGATGCGTGGCAGGGGATGGGCTATAATCGCCGCGCCTTGGCGCTTCACAGGGCTGCACAGTGCGTTGTAGAGGACTGGGATGGGGAGTTTCCGCGCGAGACGCGTGACTTGGTCGCTCTGCCCGGCATTGGCCCGGCAACGGCGCAGGGCATCCGTTCGTTTGCATTCGATCTTCCGGGCGTGTATTTGGAGACCAATGTGCGCACGGTCTTTTTGCATCATTTCTTTCCCGATGTGCCGGCCGTTCCCGATCGCGAACTGGTGCCGCTGATCCAAGCTGCCTGTCCGGCGGCCCCCGGTGCGGCGGCGGACGAGATCGCGCCCTTTGCCGCGCCTCAAGACGATGCCGACACGCCGCGCGCGTGGTATTACGCATTGCTGGATTACGGCGCGTATCTTAAAAAGACACTGCCCAATCCGTCCAGGCGGTCGGCGGGCTATAGTCGTCAGTCCAAGTTTGAGGGCTCGCGCCGCCAAAAGCGCGCGCATATCGTGCGTATGTTGTTGGCAGCGCGCGATGGGCAGCCGGCGGGGATTACGCTTGCTGATGCCGTGGTGGGCGTTAACGAGATGGAAGCGGCAGCCGGTCGCGGGCCGGTCGAGTGCGACTTGATCGCGGGCATTCTAGCTGACCTGGAGCGCGAGGGCTTTTGCCGAGCCGAGGGCGATTGCTGGTTGAGTGTGTAGCCCGCTCAAATCTGAAGAACGGGATTGTAAGGTTTAAATTCGCGGCTTGAGGGCATCCTAAAAACAAGGTCGCTCAAAGCCTATGGGCGGCACGTGTTGAAGGGAAGTACACCTATGGATTTTGAGAACTCTCAGACCAAGAAGAACCTCGAGACTGCTTTTGCCGGTGAGTCCCAGGCACACACCAAGTATCGCTACTATGCCTCCAAGGCCAAAAAGGACGGCTACGTTCAGATCTCGAATATCTTTGCCGAGACGGCGGGCAACGAGTCCGAGCACGCCAAGCTGTGGTTTAAGTATCTGCACGACGGCGCCGTTCCGGGCACTCTGGACAACCTGCGTGACGCCGCCGCGGGCGAGAACTACGAGTGGACCACGATGTACGACGAGTTCGCCAAGACCGCCGAGGAGGAGGGCTTTGCCGAGATCGCCGAGAAGTTCCGTGGCGTCGCCGCCGTCGAGAAGGCCCACGAGGAGCGCTACAACAAACTCGTCGAGCGCATCGAGTCGGGCGAGGTGTTTGAGCGTGAGGGCGTGAAGGTATGGAAGTGCCTGAACTGCGGGCACCTGCACGTTGGTGCCGAGGCGCCTGAGGTGTGCCCGGTGTGTAACCACCCGAAGGCGTACTTTGAGGAGCAGGTGGTGAACTACTAGCGCTTGGCGCTAGCGTGAGCTGGGCCGGGAGGGCCGGTCTACCTTCCCTCCTCGCTCACGGCTTCGCAGGGTCGCGTTGAGGGAAGGTAGACCGGCCCTCCCGGCCCGCTTTGGGTCGTCGCGTGCTCGCTACGGAAAAGCTGATAAAAAAGTTTGTGTGCCGCCCCTTATGGGGCGGCACGTTTTTGTGGGGGCCGGTTGGGGCGGTGACGTTGCTTAGAGGGTACACTGGGTAGCGTTGGCTATTCGTTTCCTCTTGTGAGGTGTTGGTTATGGGTAAGAAGTCTCGGGCTCGGGTTGCTGCGGCGGGAACTCGCAAGGATCCTGGTCGTCGGGTTGCCGAGGGTAAAAAGGCCGATCGTGCCGAGAAGGACAAGAAAGTCGGCGCGCATGCTCATCCTGAGTGGGCGCCTCATTTGAATTCGGCTAGTGAGGATTTGACTGCCAAGTTGTTTACTCTGGTCGAGGTAATTTTGGGCGTGGTGCCCCTTGTGGTTATCGGTTTATTCTTGGCTTCGAAGGACGCCACGAGTGTCGATAAACTCACCGAGGTCTTTTCGCAGGACCCCTCGATGGTGGTCTCGTTTATTTCTGCGTGCTTGCAGCCGTTTGTGGCGTACATGCTGTATATGGTCTACCGCAAATACTGC
Organism: uncultured Collinsella sp.; assembly: GCA_937989875.1. Taxonomy (GTDB): domain Bacteria; phylum Actinomycetota; class Coriobacteriia; order Coriobacteriales; family Coriobacteriaceae; genus Collinsella. The sequence goes on from CALKBO010000030.1 coordinate 117,930, forward strand.
GAGGGTGATGCGGGCTTTGCCGCCGGTAACCTGATCGGTCTTTTGTGCTCCGAGATCCTACTGCTCAATATCCCGGGCGTCATCGGTATGGGCATCTTGCTGTGGCGTGTTTGGCGCAACGTCGCCCCGCACTTTGAGAGCTGGTTGTTTGAACGCCGTGCAATGGGCGTGCTGGCAGACATCGCGGGCTCGCTCGTGATTCTAGCCTTGGCGTTTATGTGCGCCACCGCCACCCGAGGTCTCGCGGGCATCTAAAGCTGCCTCCACCGACTGCGGAGCACGGGGCGGGGAAACACCTTTCCCTCTCGCTCACGGCTGCGCAGGTCGCGCGAGGTAAAGGTGTTTCCCTACCCTGTGCTCCGGCTTCGGGTCGTCGCGTGCTTGCTACTGAAAAACTGATAAGAAGTTAGCGTGCCGCCCCTTTTGGGGCGGCACGTTTTTGTATGGGGTCCCTGTCTTTACAATTTCCGTCAAGCTTTTGGTTAGATTTTGGTCAGTTGGCGTAAGGGTGGAAGGCCAAAAGATTGCTGACGAAAAAAGCTCAGAGAAAGTGCTGGTAGGGGAGTTGTTGAGCTTTTCGACAGCTTTTGAGCAAAAGAAACTTTGTGGCTATTGCCGGCGATTGCGTTGTCGCGGTCATGGCGGTGCGGGATGCTGGTCGTAAGCGTCGAATGCTCCGATTTTGGAGGCCAGCATGGATCTGTTTCTTGAGATTCCGCAGCAACAAGCTGAGCGCATGCTGCGTCAGCAGCAACGACTCATGGAGATGCAAATGCAGGGGGCGGCAGCCCAGCCCCCTGCGCAAAATGCCACGCCTGTGGTTTCGCCTGCGGGCGAATCGGCACCAGAGGCCTATTCCGTACAGCAAGATTCATATGCGCAGGAGCTCGCGTTCGACAAGCGTCGTGCGCGTCGTCGCCGCGTGGGCCAGCGCCTGCGCACATTGGCGATGATCGTGCTCATCCCGCTGGGGCTTGCGGTCATCTTTCTGGCGTCGTATGCCCTCACGTGCATCCTCAACGGCGCATCGCCCAACGAGGTGCTCCAACATCTAGCGGCCCTGGGCCAGCGCCTAGGCGACGTCATAACAACCATCCGCACCGGCTGGGAGAGCTAGCGTTTGTAACATTAGGACTTCTAGGGTGTAGGGATTATCGCCACGAGCGGAATTCTTGCATCCTGTTGGTCCTGTCGTGCGACTGAATAGTATTATTGAAGTTGAATAATAATAGGATTTGTTATGTATAAGCAGGATTTAGAGCAGACTCTGTTGGGCATTGACGAAGAGGCAGAGCTGGAAATAGGTCCAAGAGACGACAGGCCGAGCGTTGTATTGGTGGGAGGAAGCGCCTTCATGCTAAACGATGTGACGAATCGTTCGGTTACACATGACATCGATGTGTTTGAGGCGGACAGGTGCCTCCGCGAGATCATAGCTCGATACCCCGAGGTGAATGGTATGGCGGTGGCATATTGTAATCAGATGCCATTCAATTACGAAGATCGTTTGATCCCCTTGGATATTGGGGCGCGTTTTATCAGGTACTTTACGCCATCCTTGGAGGATCTGGCGGTAATGAAGCTCTATGCCTTCCGTCCGAACGACATCATCGATCTTCATAGTCAGGCATTCGTCGACCGACTTGATTGGGGGCTGCTCGAACGGCTTATATTCGACGAGGGAGAAGCACTGGCGTCGTCGCCTTCGGAGCGGAGTTATCAAGAGATGGTCTGTGCATACAGGCAATACAAAAAGGAGGTGCTCGGTTGAATCTGACCTTTGAGGGATTCTTAAAAGGCTATTGCCGAGAGCTATCCGGACAGCAGTCGCTGAGTTTTAGAAAACTGGTTGAGCAGGCGACGACGGCTGCGCCGCGCGTGGCGGAGCCTCTGTTTTTGCTCGCTTTGGCGCAAGGAAAAGCTGAATACGTTCTGGGCTTATCCGAGGGCTCGTGGATGGAAGAGGATTACCGAGGCGTTTTGTCCTTGTACGATCAAGCGGGTAGCATGGCGTCTCTATGCGCCAAAAGTGAACTCCCTAACCGTTATGCCAACGTTTGGCGTGCGTATAGAGCGGTGAAGGAAAAGCCGGCGGTCGACAGAAGGGTGAACGCCCTGATGAGAAAGAAAACGCTGGAAGCATTGGAGGAATCGGGCGAAACGCGCTATGGCCTCTGCCGTGCTCTGCGCCTGAATAAGGGAAACGTTTACGCATACTTAGCCGGTGATGACTCAAAGGTGAGCAGGAAGACGGCGCGCCGCATTATGGAATATGCGGAGGAGAGGGGCGCCCAAGAAGGGGCCGGGCGCCCGGTGTGTGTGGCGGGGTAAGATTGATCGCGGTTTTGATTGGTGCTCGATTGGGTTTGTTGGGCGGAGATTATGTCTGCTATTGATATTGTGCTTGTTGCGATCGCCTTGGTGGCGGTGGGGGTTGCTGCGGCTTGCGCCCTTCAGCTCAAGAGCCTGCGTGCCGAGTTGCGGGAGCGTGGCGACGGTGGCGCGGAAACGCTGGCAGCACTCGAGCAGGCCAACAACGCGCTCGATGCCCTGAACGTCGCGCTGGCCGAAACCCGCCGCACGGCCAATGCCATCGCGCAGCAGCAGACGACCGATGCGGCCGTGGAGCAGCAACGTTACCTGACCATCGCACGCGAGTTCTCGCAAGCTGGTGACCGGATGGATGACCTGCGCCGCGAGACGGCCCAACAGCTCGGCGCCAATCGCGAGGGCATCGAGCATCGCCTGGACAAGGTGCGCGAGACGGTCGATGCTCAGCTGGGCGCCATCCGCAAAGACAACAACGTGCAGCTCGATCAAATGCGCGCAACGGTGGACGAGAAACTCTCTCGCACGCTCAACGACCGCCTGTCGGCATCGTTTAAGCAGGTGAGCGACCAGCTCGAGGCCGTGTACAAGGGCCTGGGCGACATGCAATCCATCGCCACCGGCGTGGGCGATCTTAAGCGCGTGCTGGGCAACGTGAAGGCGCGCGGTATTTTGGGCGAGGTGCAGCTGGGTGCAATTCTGGCGGACATCCTTACACCCGACCAGTATCTGGAAAACGTCGCCACCAAGCCCGGCGCCTCGGAGCGCGTTGAGTTTGCCGTCAAGCTGCCGGTGGACGAGGGCGACCCCGTGCTGCTGCCGATTGACTCCAAGTTTCCGGGCGACGCGTACGAGCACTTGCTCGACGCGCAGGAGTCGGGCGATGCGGAGACCGTGGTGGCTGCGCGCAAGACGCTCGACACCATGGTCAAGCGCGAGGCCAAGGACATCTGCGAAAAGTACCTGAGTGTGCCGGCAACGACCAACTTTGGCATTATGTTCGTTCCGTTTGAGGGACTGTACGCCGAGGTCGTCAGCCGCCCCGGGCTTATCGAGACCCTGGGCCGCGACTATCACGTCAACGTTGCCGGCCCCAGCACCATGGCGGCCATCCTCAACAGTCTGCAGATGAGCTACCAGACGTTTAAGTTGCAAAAACGCACCGATGACGTGCTGCGCGTGCTCTCCGCCGTCAAGGCCGAGCTGCCGCGCTATCAAAAGGCGCTGCGCCGCGCCCAACAGCAGATCGAGACCGCAGGAAAGACGGTCGAGGGCATCATCACCACGCGCACCAACGTCATGGAGCGCAAGCTCAAGGACATCGACGCGCTGGAAGACGCCGACCAAGCCGATGAGATCTTGGGACTCACGCCCGCGGGCCTTCCCGCAGACCAAGAAGACGAGGACTAATTGCAACAAGACGGCGGGGCGCCGGCGTAAACGCGGGTGCCCCGCTGCTTTTCGCATCGCGCTTGCCTGAAGCGTGCTCCAATGTGCAACAATGGCGTTTCGCCCTATCAGATGCGAAAGGAAGCCCATGTCTCAGAGAAGCACCAGCCCGCTCAGCCGCTCCACCGTGCGTCGCACGCTGCAGCGGTTTTGGGGTGTCACGCGCACGCAGCCGCTGATTGTCTTTCTCTCGGTATTCTCGTCGGCGGGCTACATCTTTTTGCTGACGTTTGCCAATACCTATGTGATGGCCCTCATTGTCGACCGCGTTCAAGCCGGTCCCGTGGCGGGTGACCAGGTGTTTGAGGTCTTCGGCCCCTATATCCTGGCGCTCGTACTCGTTAACCTGGTGGGTCAGATCCTCTCCAAGTTACAGGACTACACCGTCTACAAGCTCGAGATTGCAGGCAACTATCACCTGGCGCGTCTATGCTTCGACACGCTCTCCAACCAATCCATGACATTCCATACCAGCCGCTTTGGCGGATCGCTCGTGAGCCAGACGAGTCGTTTTATGAGCGGCTACACGGGGCTGGTGGACGTGACGGTGTATTCGCTCATCCCCACCATCACCTCGGTCATCTGCACCGTGGCCGCACTCGCCCCGGTGGTGCCGACGTTTACCGTGATCCTGGTGTGCATCATGGTCGTCTACATCGCGTTTGTCTGGCTTATGTACAAGCGCATCATGCCGCTTTCGGCCGCGACGTCCGCTGCGCAGAACAAGCTCTCGGGCGTGCTCTCCGACGCGGTCACGAACATCTTGGCCGTCAAGACCTGCGGGCGCGAGGACTTTGAACGCGATCTGTTCGACGCCGCCGATCGTGCCGCGCGCGATGCCGAGACGGTCTCGATGCACGCCATGATGCAGCGCAACTTTACGACCTCGGGCCTTATCGTCATCACCATGGCCGTGGTGAGTGTGTTCGTGGCGGGCGGCAACGCGTGGTTTGGCATCTCGGCCGGCTCGCTCGTCATGATTTTTACCTACACCTATAACCTCACCATGCGCCTGAACTACGTGAGTTCCATGATGCAGCGCATCAACCGCGCTTTGGGCGATGCGGCCGAGATGACGCGCGTGCTGGACGAGCCGCGTTTGGTGGCAGACGACCCGGGCGCCCCTGAGCTCAAAGTGACCGAGGGCGCGATTGATTTTGAGCACCTGAGCTTCGCGTACCGTGACGCTGCGGTGGGCGAGAGCGTGTTCGACGACCTGACACTTCATGTGGCGGCGGGCCAGCGCGTGGGCCTGGTGGGCAAATCGGGCTCGGGTAAGACGACGCTCACCAAACTGCTGCTGCGCCTAGACGATGTTCAGGGCGGCCGCGTGCTCGTGGACGGTCAGGACGTCTCGCGCTGCACGCAGCAGAGCCTGCGCCGCCAGGTTGCCTACGTGCCGCAGGAGGCGCTGCTGTTCCATCGCTCCATTCGCGAAAACATTGCCTACGGTCGTCCCGACGCCACTGATGAGCAGATTCGCGAGGCCGCGCGCCTGGCCAATGCCCTGGAGTTTATCGACCGCTTGCCTCGTGGCTTTGACACCATGGTGGGCGAGCGCGGCGTCAAGCTCTCGGGCGGCCAGCGTCAGCGCGTGGCTATCGCCCGCGCCATCCTAACCGACGCGCCGATTCTGGTGCTCGACGAGGCGACCTCTGCCCTCGACAGCGAGTCCGAGGCGTTGGTGCAGGAGGCGCTCGAAAACCTGATGCGTGGACGTACCTCCATTGTGGTGGCGCACCGCCTGTCCACCGTGGCGGCGCTCGACCGCATTGTGGTACTGGCCGATGGCGAGATCGTCGAGGATGGCATGCATGCGCAGCTCGTCGAGGCGGGTGGCGAGTACGCGAGCCTGTGGAGCCGTCAGACCGGCGCATTCTTGGAGGCGTAAGCGTTTCGGACGTGGGACAATTGTGCCCATAAGTTTATTGTGCCGTTGAGCCGAGGAGCCGTTATGCCACGCGAGACCAATGCCGCCAAACGCGAGCGCGCCGTTGAGGTGTGCGAGCGTCTCAACCGTCGCTATGGCCCGGTCGAGTGCTTTTTGGACCACGAGAATCCCTTCCGCCTACTGATCGCGGTGCTGCTCTCGGCGCAAACGACCGATGCGCAGGTCAACAAGGTGACGCCACGGCTGTTTGCCCAGTGGCCTACGCCCGAGGCCATGGCCGGGGCGAGCGTGGCTGACGTGGCAGACACCATCAAGTCACTCGGCTTCTACAAGAGCAAAGCCAAGCATGCCGTCGAGGCCGCGCAGATGATCGTCGCCGACTATGGCGGCGAGGTGCCGGCCGACATGAAGGAACTCGTGAAGCTGCCGGGCGTGGGACGCAAGACGGCGAACATCGTGCTCAACGTGGGGTATGGCATCGTGGAGGGCATTGCGGTGGACACGCACGTCAACCGCATTGCGCATCGCCTGATGCTGAGTCCCAAGACGCATGCCAAGGAGCCGCTCAAGACCGAGCAGGATCTGCTCAAGATTTTGCCGCACGAGTATTGGGAGTCGGTCAACCATCAGTGGATCACCTTTGGTCGCGAGATCTGCGATGCCCGCAAACCCAAGTGTGACGAGTGTCCGCTGGCAGATTTGTGCCCCAGCGTGCGCGTAGCGGGGTAGGGCGGAACGCATCTTCGTCTGGCGTTTTTTGCGGGGCTGGGTTTGCCCTTGAGCCGGAGTCCTCTCCATGCGCTACCATGACAGACAATGTATTTGACGTACGACCCGCCGAGCTTGCCCCGGCGGGCTTTTGGCGTTGCGATGCCGGAGGAACAGCATGCTCATTCACCGTATAGCCGCGCAGCTCTACACTGCCGAGGCGCTGCAGACCGTCGAGGCCGGACTCGATGCCGGCGAGGACGTGACGCTGGCCGTGTCGCAGTCGGGTCGCACGCTTATGGCGGCCGCTCAGTTTGCGCGCCGCCCGCGCCCCACGGTCTACGTTGTGAGTGGCGAGGATGCGGCCGATCGCGCCGCTCGTAGCCTTGCCGCCTACGTGGGCCTGGCGCATGTGTGCCGTTTTCCTGAGCGCAAGGATTATCCGTGGCGCGAGCAGGCGCCCGACGACGCCGTGGTAGCGCAGCGCTGCGAGGCCTTGGGACGCATCGTGCGCGGGGACAACTGCATCATGGTTGCCTCGGCCCGCGCGCTGCTGCGCTGCGTGCCGCCAGTCGAGAGCCGCTACTGGGAGTCCACGACCTTTGCGGTGGGCGAGGAGATTCCTTTTGACGAGGTGCCGCAGCGTCTGGTGGGCATGGGCTACACCAATGCCGGCGCCGCCGACGCGCCCGGCCTGTTCCGCGTGCACGGCGACACCGTCGAGGTGTTCCCCGCACAGGAAAAGGCGCCCGTGCGCATCGAGTTTTTTGGCGATGAGATCGACCGCATCCGCCGCATGGTGAGTTCCACGGGGCAGACCATCGGCAACGAGGACAGCATCGAGATCTTCCCGTGCCGCGAGCTGGCGCTCACCGACGAGGCGGTCCACAACATGCATGTGGCGCTCTACCGCGCCAGCCAGGACGATAGCAAGCTAGCAGCGCTGCTCGAGATGGTGGATGCGCGCATCGTCACGCCCGAGCTCGACCGCTTTTTGCCGGTGATGTACGGCCAGACCGTGAGCCCGTTGGCGCACGTGAGCGGCAAAGCGCTCGTGGTTTTGTCTGAGCCGCGCTCGCTGTTCGACGACTGCCTGCGCGCCTACGAGGATATCGAGGCTCGTGCCGGCGAGGCGGGGATTGACCGCCTGGACGGTCTGTACGTGCGTGCCCAGCAGCTCGATTTTGGTGCTCAGCAGCGCCTGAACTATGTGAGCCTGATTCGCGCGGGCGGTGCGGTTACGGCAGAGCTCAAGATTGAGCAGCCGGCCATTGCGGGCTCGGACAACCGTTTTATGACGCGCATCCAGGAAGTCGTGGGCAAGCGCTATGCCTGCGTGTTTGCCATTCCCGACCGCGGTGCGCGCGAGTCGATGGAGCTCACCTTTGGCGACGAGGGCATTACCTTTGAGGAGTCGCTGACGGCAGCGCCCGAAAACGCCGGCGTCATTGGCGAGCGCGTACGCGTGGCGGCGGCAGATTCTGCCGACCGTGCCGCACGCCAGGAGGCCCATACTTCCATTCGCGAGCGTAAGGCCGACGCGCTCAACGCCCGCTCGCTCGAGGCGGGTGCCGCCCAGGCTGCCGCCGGCGCCGCCGTGCCCACTATTTCGCGCGGACGTGTGACCTTTGTCGATGCCGCCTTGCCGCAGGGCGTGGTGGTGCCCGATGCCAACCTAGCCGTGTTCTCGATCGCCGACCTCAACGCCCGCATGGACGCCAACCGGGCCCGCAGCCGCCGCAAGGTTGACATTACGCAGATCACCTTCCCGTTTAAGCCGGGAGACTACGTGGTGCACGCCACCCACGGCATCGCGCTCTTTAGCGAGATCGCGCGCCAGGAAGTGGGCGGCAAGGAGCGCGACTACTTTTTGCTGGAATATGCCGACGGCGACAAGCTCTACGTGCCGCTCGAGCAGGTCGGCCGCATCACGCGCTATGTTGGCCCCGACGGCGACAAGCCGCGCCTGACCAGGCTCAACACCGCCGACTGGACGCGTGCCACCAATAAGGCGCGCAAGAACGCCAAAAAGCTGGCGTTTGACCTGGTCGATCTGTATACGCGCCGCTCGTCGATTACCGGTATCGCCTGCCCGCCCGACACGCCCGAGCAGATCGAGATGGAGGAGAGCTTCCCCTACGACGAGACGCGCGACCAGCTGGAGGCCATCGCCGACATTAAGGCCGACATGGAGGCGCCCAAGCCCATGGACCGCCTGCTGTGCGGCGACGTGGGCTTTGGCAAGACCGAGGTCGCCCTGCGCGCGGCGTTTAAGTGCGTGGACTCCGGCCGCCAGGTCATGGTGCTCTGCCCCACGACCATTCTTGCCCAGCAGCACTACGAGACGTTCTTTGAGCGCTTCGCCCCGTTTGGCCTCGAGGTCGAAGTGCTCAGCCGCTTTCGCACGCCGGCGCAGCAAAAGCGCGCGCTCAAGGCGTTTGCCGAGGGTACGATCGACGTGCTCATCGGCACGCATCGTCTGCTTTCGGCCGATGTGAACCCCAAGAACCTGGGCCTGGTGATCATCGACGAGGAGCAGCGCTTTGGCGTGCAGCACAAGGAGCAGCTCAAGAACCTGCGCGAGCAGATTGACGTGCTCACGCTCTCGGCAACGCCGATTCCGCGAACCATGCAGATGGCCACGAGCGGCGTGCGCGACATGAGCCTGATCACGACGCCGCCGACCGGGCGTCGTCCCGTGATCGTGCACGTGGGGGAGTACGACCCCGACGTGGTGAGTGCGGCGATTCGCCTGGAGGTGGGCCGCGGCGGTCAGGTGTATTACGTGTCCAACCGCGTCAAGACTATCGACGACGCCGTGGCGCGCGTGCACGAGGCCGCGCCCGAGGCGCGCGTGGGCGTGGCGCACGGCAAGATGAGCCCGCGCGAGGTCGAGGACGTGATGATCGAGTTCGCGACCAAAAAGATCGATGTGCTCATCGCCACGACCATCGTGGAGAGCGGCATCGACAACGCGACCGCCAACACGCTGATCATCGAGGATTCGCAGCGCCTTGGCCTGGCGCAGCTCTACCAGCTCAAGGGCCGTGTGGGCCGTTCTGCCACGCAGGCCTACGCGTACTTTATGTTCCCGGGCGAGCTGCCGCTCACCGAGGAGGCGACGGCGCGCCTGACCGCACTTTCCGAGTTCCAGGACCTGGGCAGCGGCATGCGCATCGCCATGCGCGACCTGGAGATTCGCGGCGCCGGCTCGCTTATGGGCGCCGAACAGCACGGCAACCTGTCGAGCGTGGGCTTTGACCTGTTTACGCAAATGCTGGGCCAGGCGGTGGCCGAGGCGCGCGGCGATGACGACGCCGGCGTGGAGGCGGCGAGCGTGGGTATTAACCTGCCTGCCGATTACTTCTTGTCCGAGGAGTACCTGCCGGCGGTGGACCAGCGCGTGCTCGTGTACCGTAAGCTCGCGGCGGCCGAGGACCTGGAGAGCATCGACGAGGTGCAGGAAGAGACCGAGGCCGCGCACGGTGAGCTGCCGCTGGCGGGGCTCAACCTGTTCAACCGCGCGCGCATCCGCATCCGCGGCGAGCGCTTGGGGCTCGAGAGCGTCACGCTCAGCGGCGGCCGCATCACGTTTTTGGGCGTTGACGTGCCCAAGAAGGTGGCCTTTGAGCTTAAGACCCGCTATGGCGCGGTGAACTTCCCCAAGAGCCGCAAACTGTCGGTACCCTACAAGGCAGGCGCCGGTGCGGGCAGCGGCCTGGGTCGCGGTCTCGACGCCAACGACGGCACCGGCCCCGTGGCCGCGGCACTCATGCTGCTGCAGCAGCTCGGTGCGTCCGACGATGACTAACGGGTCGACGCTGCAAACGCCCCATTTGGGCGCTCTGGTTCCATTGAAAGGAAAGTATGTTCGGGTACATCTACAAGAAAGACGCCGCTGCTATAGCGGTTATCCTTGCCCTTTGCTTGGGCGTGGGCACCTTTTTCGATTACCAAATCTCGAGCGCGCTGTTCAACATCGGCAGCATGTACGGCCGCTTTATCGAGGCCGCCGGCGAGCTGCCGTTTGAGCTGACGGCGAGCATCGCGGGCGTTATGCTCGTGCGCGCGGTGCGTCCCGACTCCAGGGGGAGCAAATGGCTCGCCGTGCTCGGCATCCTCGTCAACATTGGCCTGGCCGGCTACGAGATCGTTTCGTCCCTGCGGGTTGGCGGCAAACTCATTGCCGTTCAGCTGGTGCTGACGTTTGTGCTGGTCATCGCCGCCAACCTTATCGTCTATCGCCTCACGCGCACGACCGAGCCCGATGAGCTCACGCGCTGGGCGTTGATGGTGCTTGCCGTGTGGGTCGCTCAGGCCATTATCCTCAACGTGATCGTCAAGCCGCTGTGGTCGCGCCCGCGCATGCGCGTGATCGAGGTGACGCAGGGGCTCGAGTTTCAGCCGTGGTGGGTGATCGGCAATCCCGACAAGTGGACCTATATCGCCGCCGGCGTGATCAAGGACGGGTTCAAGTCGTTTGCGAGCGGACACACGGCGCATGCGGCGATCGGCCTTATGCTCGCCGGGCTTCCCGCGGCAGCCTTTAAGGAAAAACCGTCGCGTCGCCGCGTGATTTTTTGGGCGGCGGCTGTGATCGCGGCGCTCGTCGCCTTTGGGCGCATCGTGATCGGTGCGCACTTTTTGAGTGACGTGAGCTGCGGTTTTGCCCTGGTACTGGCACTTGAGTGCCTTGCCGCGCGCATTGCCTATCCCAACGGCGTACAATAGCTCCGTTTGAATCATCTGGCCGATACCCGGTAAGAGAGGATTGCCATGCTCGCGTTTAACAACGATTATTCCCACGGCGCACATCCGGCAGTGCTGCAGGCGCTCGTCGACACCAATATGGAGCCGCAGCCCGGCTACGGTACCGATGCGCACACCGAGCGTGCCAAGCAGCTTATCCGTGAGGCCTGTCAGGCCCCCGATGCCGACGTGTTTTTTCTGGTGGGCGGCACGCAGGCCAACGCGACGGTGATCGACATGCTGCTTGCGCCCTACGAGGGCGTCGTTGCTGCCGAGACTGGCCACGTCGCCTGCCACGAGGCGGGCGCCATCGAGTTTGGCGGCCACAAGGTGCTTACCATCCCCGGCTACGAGGGCAAGATGCACGCCGAGGACCTCGAGAACTATATCCAGGTGTTCTACGAAAACGAGAGCTACGAGCACACGGTGTTCCCGGGCGCCGTGTACGTGAGTCTGTCGACCGAGTACGGCACGCTGTACTCCAAGGCCGAGCTCGCGGCGATTCATGCGGTATGCCAGAAGCGTGAGATTCCGCTGTTTGTGGACGGCGCCCGCCTGGCCTATGCGCTGGCGTCCGATGAGTGCGATATTACCCTGCCCGAGCTGGCACAGCTGTGTGATGTGTTCTACATCGGCGGCACCAAGTGCGGCGCGCTCTGCGGCGAGGCTGTGGTGTTCTGCGGCATGCACGCTCCGGCGCATCCCATTCCGCGTATTAAGCAGCACGGTGCGTTGCTGGCCAAGGGCCGCCTGACGGGCGTGCAGTTTGAGGCGCTCTTTACCGACGGCCTGTATTTTGAGATTGGTCGCCAGGCGATTGAGACCGCTCGGGCGCTGCGTCGTGTGCTGCACGAGCGCGGCTACCAGTTCTTCTTGGAGACGCCCACGAACCAGCAGTTCGTGATTCTGCCCAACGAGGATATGGCCCGCATTCGCGAGCATGCGGCGATCGAGTACTGGGAAAAGTACGACGATACTCATACGGTGGTGCGCTTTTGCACCAGCTGGGCCACGACGCAGGAGGACATCGACGCGCTGGCGGCTGTCCTGTAGCCTGATGTAATGACGAGGGGCCGCCTTGCGCCGGGTTTGGCGCAGGGTGGTCTTTGCTTTTGGGGGAGAAGGGTTGTATGACCGAGATGTCCGAGCCGACGATTCGCCTGGCGACGCCCGAAGACGCGCCGGCGTTGCTTGCCATCTATGAGCCGTATGTGCGCCAGACGGCGATTACCTGCGAATACGAGGTGCCGAGCGTTGAGGAGTTCGCCGGGCGCATCGAGCGTACGCTCAAGCGCTATCCGTATTTGGTGATGGAGCTGGACGGGCGTCCGGTAGGCTATGCCTATGTGAGCCCGCTCAACAGCCGCGAGGCATACGACTGGTCGGTCGAGACGTCGATCTACCTGGCGTGCGACGTGCGCCACGGCGGGCTGGGCCGCAAGTTGCACGATACGCTCAAGCAATGTCTGATCGCGATGGGCATCACCAATATGTGCGCGCTCATTGCCGTGCCGCACGACAAGGACGACGAGTACCTGACGCACAACAGCCAGGACTTCCATGCCCATATGGGGTATCGCCTGGTGGGTGCCTTTGACCGCTGCGCCCAAAAGTTCGGCCGCTGGTACGACATGTGCTGGATGGAGTTGGTCCTAGCCGAGCGCGTCCCCAACCAACCCAAACCAACCTGGTTCCCCGACCTTCCCAAACCTATCATTTAGGGACAGGTTTATTTTGGCAAGTTAGCCGATTGGCTCGGTGTATTTGGCGCGGTCGGTGCGTTGGATGCGCTTAGAGACATGGAGCGGTCGGCCGTCGGTGTCGTAGACGTAGTCGGTGATCAGGATCAGCGCCTGCCCGCGCTCAACGTTGAGCAAAAACGCCTCGTTTTGCGAGGCATAGCACACTTCAAAGGTCTTATGCCCCTGTGCTGGCGCGCGATGGAATTCTTGGCGCAGCGTCGCGTAGAGCGAACCGTTGATATCGCGATCGATGAGCGTCTCGAAGCTTGGCGGCAGGTAGGTGGTCTCCAGGCACAGCGGCACGTCGTCCAGGTAGCGCAGGCGGACAAGTTTGACGAGCTTGCTGCCCACGGCGGCGTCAAAGAACTTAGCTATGCTGCCGGCCGCCTTGGCAAAGCCCGAGTCCACGGTGCGCGTGGTGGGCTTCATGCCCTGACCTTCGACCTGCTTGGTATAGCTCGAAAATACTAGGTTGTTCTCGTGGAGCGCGGGCGTGTCGGCCACAAAGGCGCCACGCCCGCGCTCGGTGCGCACCAGGCCCTCATCAACGAGAACCTTAAGGGCGTGGCGCACGGTGCTGCGCGACAGCCCCGATTCGTCCATGAGCTCCATCTCGGACGGCAGCTTGTCTCCGCGTGCGTAGATGCCGGCGGCGATGCGGTCGCGAAGCGTACCCGCCAAGCGCTCGTATTGGCTCAGTTTCTTTTTAGATGAAGCGTTCATGCGATCAGCCTATATTTAACTTGTATGCTTATCTAAGCAAGCATGTATTCAACACAACAATAAAACCGCTGGTATTGAGCTACCGAAAACCTTACCAGCAAAATTTCTAAGATAAATATAGCATACAACTAGTCGACATAACCAAAACATGTATGTAACTTGTATGCCATCGAGAGCATCAAACGAGAAGAAAGGCTGATGCACGATGACTACTCAGGAACAGGTTAAGGATGTCGTCTCCCAGGTTTTGGCTGACAAGGCAGACAAGGGCGGCATCAAGCGCGTCGTGTGGATTGGTGCCGGCGGATCCAACGGCGGCAACTATCCTGCCCAGTACTTTATGGAGCACGAGGCCACGCAGGTCGTGAGCTCCAGCTACACCAGCAACGAGTTCGTGCACGCCACCCCGGCCTACGTCAACGAGAACACCCTGGCCGTCGTCGTGTCCATGCGCGGCACCAAGGAGACCATCGTTGCCGCCCAGGTCGCCAAGGACCACGGCGCCAGCACCATCGCCATCTATGTTGACGAGTCCGGCCTCACCGAGGTCTGCGACTACAAGATCCAGTACGACAGCCTGGCCGTCGACGAGTCCTGCATGGGCCGCACCAACTCCGCCGTCGTGACCATGATCGCCATGGAGCTTACGCAGCAGACCGAGGGCTATGCCGAGTACGAGACCGCTATGGCCGCGTTTGACTTGGTCGACCCCATCTATCGCAAGGCCGTCGAGTACACCCGTCCGCTTGCTGCCAAGTGGGCCGAGCAGAACGCCGACAAGCCCTGCATCAACGTCATGGCTCAGGGTCCGCTCTTTGGTGCCGCCTACGTCTTTAGCATCTGCAACGTGCAGGAGATGCTGCAGATCGACTCCTGCACCATCAACACCTGCGACTTCTTCCACGGCCCCTTCGAGATCCTGGACAAGCGCACCTCGCTGTTCCAGCTCATCAGCGTCGGCCGCAGCCGCTGCAACGACGAGCGCGGCATCCGCTTCGTCAACCAGTACGGTGGCGAGCGCGTCTATCAGCTCGACGCCAAGGAGCTCGGCCTCAACGACATCAAGGACAGCGTGAGCGAGTACTTCAACCACCTGATCTTCGCCCCGATCCTCAACAATGTGTATATGCGCGCGCTCTCCGCCGTCACCCACAAGGACTACATGACGCGCCGCTACATGTGGAAGCTTGAGTATTAGTTACGCGGTTTTACCAAACCGCGTAACGGCTCGACGCTGCGCGGTCCGCATTTGGGCAATCTGACGTTCAACTTCAAGGGCGCGACCAGAAGGTCAGCGCCCTTTCGTTTCACGTCACCTTGCCTCAAATGCGGCCCGCTCGCTCATATGACCCAATCCGCTGTCAAGAGCCACAATGGCCCCGCCGACCGCTTGCAATCGGTCGGCGGGGCCTGCCGTTGAACCCGTCCCGGTCCGCCCCCGGCATGTCGTCGACGCCTTCGGCTCAGTCTCATATCCGCGGATACCGCTCCGGCGGCCCGCAATCCTCTCCTTCGGCGGGGTTCCCCTAGTCTGACTTCGCGCATGCGGCGGTCGCCGCGCGCACAGCGAGAACGGGGGTGTCCCCGAAGGCTGCCCGGCTCGCCGGGACGGGGGCTATGTCTATTCGCCGGCCTCCCGGCACATCGTGCCGAGGGCCCACAGCCATCTCACGAGCTCGGCGGCGGTGGCGGCGTTCGCCTTCGCCTGGGGCATGCCCCTCTCGAGCATCTCCCCGCGTCGCCGGAGCAGGCGCTCGGACCCCTTCCTCCCGTGCATCCTTATCTCGAGGGGGACGCCGGAGCCCTTGGGCATCAGCTTCGGCTGGTGGCCGGCCTGGGCGTAGCACCAGGACCCCTCGACCGCCAGCTTCCTGACGAGCGCGTTGCCGGCCCCGCTGATTCCGCCGAGGCGCACGGAGTCCGCGCTCGACCTCTGCTTCGGGGCGAGGCCGAAGTAGGCCGTCACCTGCCTGCCGGAGCGGAACCTCGAGAAGTCGCCGACCTCGGACGCGAAGGCGGCGGCGAGCGCGAACCCGCACCCCTTGATCGACTGGAGCGCCTCGACCTCGGCCGAGAGGGGGCCCGCCGCGACGGCGGCCCTGTACTCGGCGAGGAGGGCCTCCCTCGTCTCGTCGGCCGCCTCGACCTCGTTTCTCAGCACCGCAAGCGCCCGGATGCCGCCGTCGTCGGCGGGGTGTATGCCGTCGAGCCACCTGAGGAAGCCGTACGTCCAGTACCTCCGGGGGTTGCCGGCCGGCGTCGTGCCGCCGTAGGCGTAGCCGCGGCGGGCCAGGAACGCCAGGAGCCGCTGCTTCGCCGCCGCGAGCCTCGCGGTCGCCGCGTCGTGGGCGGCGGCGAGGTCCCTGAGCCCCTCGATCTCGGGGGACGGCACCCATACCGGGGTGACGTCGTGCGACAGTATCGCCTTGGCCATCCTGGCCGCGTCGTTGCGGTCGTTCTTGGACGAGAGGTCGGCCGCCGACCTCGGGACCCTGGAGACGGCCGCGACGACGCAGTCGACGCCGAGCCCGGAGAGCTCCCTCTGCGGGGCGAAGCCGAGGTAGCCGCTCTCGTAGGCGGCGAGCGACGGGCCGGGGAAGCCCGACATCCACTCCGCGACCTCGCCCCAGGGGTTGCCGCGGAACCTCCTCGTCACGGCCTCGCCCGTCTCCGCGTCGAGCGCGCAGACGGTGGTGGACCTGAGGTGTACGTCCATTCCGAAGGCGGTAGAATATCTAGGCACGGGAGCCTCCCAACCTCGTTGCGGCGCGGCTGCGCCTCTGGCACTTCAACAACATTGTCGCAACCCCGACCCGCGGTCACGAGCGGGGGCTCCTGTCGTTTCCGTGCCTTCGGATTGGGTCATAGTGTCTGACTTATGCTCAACCAGCGGCGCCTTAGACGTTGGGAACGTTCCTTTTCTGCCGGCAGTTGGGGACAGTCCTAGTCGTTGGGGGGCGTTCTTGAATGACCAGTCATTTAAGTGCGCCCCCAATGACTACCCAATGAGTATGTGGGAGCAGATTTTTCCGTTCGCCGATTTGTGTCTTGAAAAAATGTATATAACGACTATAACGTAGTGTGAAACATATTGGAAACAATACCGAGGAGGCTGCGTTGAAGAAAAGCAATCTGGGCTATGTGCTGGTGCTGATCGCCGCGCTTATGTGGGGCAGCATCGGAATCTTTGTAAACGGCATTGCGGCCATGGGCGTTTCGTCTCAGAGCATGGCGGCCTTTCGCTTGTTGGTCGGAGCGCTTATCTTGGCGCCGGTCCTGATGTTTATGGGCTGCCGTCCGGGTGAGGGGTCTACCGTGGCTCAGGGTCCGCTGGCTCTGTTCAAGGCAAGTCCTAAAGAGCTCGTTCCCTGCGCGCTTGTCGGTATCGTCGGTTTGGCCGCCGCCAACACCTGCTATTACGAGTGCATGGGCGAGGTGGGCATGTCCACGGCCTCGGTGCTGCTCTACACCTCGCCGGTGTTTGGCGTCATGCTCGGCCGCGTGCTTTATCGCGAGGACGTGACCCCCAACAAGCTCGTTGCCATTGTCTTTAACATCGTTGGCTGCGTGCTTGCAGTGACCAATGGTGACCTTTCCGGTTTTCATTTTTCGGTTTGGGGCGTCACGTCGGGCGTGATTGCAGGCCTTTGTGGTGCGTCACTCGCGGTGTTTAGCCGGATAGCAACCAAGACGGTCCACCCGCTGGCTGTCACGTTTTGGGGCTTTGTTTTTGGCGGTGCGGTTATGGCAGCCATCGCGGCTCCGTGGCCGGATGTCGCCGCGGCAATGTCGCCACAGTTGCTGCTGCTGTTCCTTGGTTTTGGACTCATCCCCACAGCCGTGGCCTACATCCTATATATGCAGGGTCTGTCCATGGGACTCGAGACATCGAAGGTTCCCGTCGTAATGTCTTTCGAGACGGTCGTCACCGTACTGGTGGGCATTGGTGTCTATGCCGAGCCCGCCGGCGCGATCAAGGTCCTGGGCATTGCGCTGGTGCTCGCGTCCATCCTGATTATGAACACCGACTTCTCCAAGCTGCGCAACAGTGTGTTTGTCGGTCATGTCGTTGAGAGCATGACCTTTAAGCCCAACGCGTGGTGGACAGAGAAATCGCAGGACATGGATCTGTTTAAGGAACGCACGGGCATTGCCTTGGAGCCCACCGTGCAAGAAAGCCCCTGGTACTTCGTGCGATAGGGGGTTGCGCGCGGCGTCCGACCTGGGGTTATCCCGCCGTCGCCGGCCTGCCCAGCCCCCACGTTTCAAGTGCGTTAAACCCGCGAACGGTCGTTTTTCACCCGCAAACGGTCTTTATACTAATTAGCAATATAAGCAACGTATAAGACGTTATAATGACCATAACGAAAAGGAGGAGGCAAGATGAATCAGATCATTCTCGCATCTCATGGCGGCCTGGCCGCAGGCGCCAAAGACACGCTCGAGATGGTTCTCGGCGACGTGTCGAACGTCCACGTCGTGTCGCTTGCTCGTGACGACAAGGAGCCCATCACCAACAAGGTGGACGCCATGATCGCCACGTTCAACGCGGACGACACCGTCTATGTGCTGACCGATATGCTCGGCAGCTCGGTCAACAACAACATGGTCGAGCTTTCCAAGAACGGCACGAAGTTCACGGTTGTCAGCGGTTTCAATATTCCGCTGGCGCTGACGCTCGCTATGAGCCCCGCCCCCATCAAGGATGCCGAGCTCGCGGCCCTCATCAACGAGGCCCGCACCGGTCTGACCAACCCCAATGCACCGGTCGAGGCTGCCGCGGCTCCCGCCAAGAAGGCCAAGGCGCCCCGTCACAGCTCCGGTCCCGCCAAGATCGTCCTCGCACGTCTTGACTACCGTCTGCTGCACGGCCAGGTCGTCTTTACCTGGACCACCAAGGTTCAGGCCGAGCGCATCATCGTCGTCGACAACGCTGCCGCCAACGATGACATCAAGAAGGGCGCTCTTAAGCTGGCCAAGCCCCAGGGCGTGCGCCTGAACGTCTTCACCGTCGAGCGTGCCCTCGCCAAGATGGACAAGCTCAACACCCTCGGCGAGCGCGTCATGTTCGTCTTTGGCAACACTGCCGAGATGCTGCAGTTCTGCCAGGGCTACAAGCTCGACGCCATCAACCTGGGCGCCACCGCCAACCACGACGGTGCCGATCAGGTCGGCGGCAAGGACAGCTCCGTCTTCCTCGATGCCACCCAGAAGGCCGATATCAACCAGCTGCTCGACATGGGCATCAAGCTCTACGTCCAGCAGACCCCCACGTATCAGAGCGTCGACATCGACGCCAAGCTGTAATCAACCAGGCTTTTGCCTGACTGAAAGGAGAAGGGTATGAATACGTTCATCAGTGCGGTGCTCGTCGGCCTCGTCGGCGTGTTCTGCATGTGGGACTCCCGCCTGCTCGGTCGTCTTAACTTCGAGCAGCCCCTCGTTGGTGCTACGCTCGTCGGTCTGCTGCTGGGCGATGTGCCCACCGGCCTTGCCGTCGGTGCCGCCGTCGAGCTCGTGTCCATGGGCCTGGTGCAGGTCGGCGCCGCCGTTCCGCCCGATATGGTCCTGGGCGGCATCGTGGCCGCTGCCTTTGCGTGCCTGACCGATGCTTCTGCCGAGACCGCCATGACGATCGCCATCCCGGTCGCCGTCCTGGGTCAGCTCCTCGGCATCGTGTTCCGTTCCATCATCGCCGCCCTCACCCATGTGGCAGATAACGCGATCGATAACGGAAAGTTCAAGACCGCCTACCGTATGCACATCTGCGCCGGCTCCGGTCTGTACGCTCTCATGTACTTCCTGCCGATCTTCCTCGCCGTCTTTGTCGGCACCGACCTGGTCCAGACCATCGTCAACATGGTTCCCGAGTGGCTGTCCACTGGTCTTAACGTTTCGACCAAGATCATGACCGCCTACGGCTTGGCCCTGCTGCTCACCATGATGATCAAGAAGGGCATGACTCCGTTCCTGTTCATCGGTTTCCTGCTCGCCGCTTACCTCAACCTGTCCGTCATCGCGGTCGCTCTGATCGGTGTGTGCCTGGCTGTCGTCTTCATGGGCTTCAAGTTCAACGGTTCCCATGCAGCCGCCGGTGTCGATTCCGATTACGATCCGCTCGAAGACGACGAAGACTAAGGAGGAACACACTATGGCAACCGCAACCAAGGACGTGTCCCTGAACAAGAAGGTCAGCCAGTTCTTCTGGCGCTCCTGGGCCATCCAGGCCTCTTGGAACTACGAGCGTCAGATGAACATGGGCTTCCTCTACGGCATGGTTCCCACGCTCGACCGCCTCTATCCCGACGAGTCTGACCCCAAGCAGCTCGAGGCCAAGAAAGAGGCTTACCACCGTCACATGGCGTTCTACAACTGCACCCCGCAGACGAGCGCTTTCATCCTGGGCCTCGCCGCCTCCATGGAGGAGGAGTACGCCAAGGATCCTGAGAACTTCGATCCCGATTCGATCAACGCGGTCAAGACCTCCCTCATGGGTCCGCTTTCCGGCATCGGTGACTCCTTCTTCCAGGGCACCATCCGCGTTATCGCCTTTGGTCTGGGCGTTCAGCTGGCTCAGCAGGGCTCCATCATGGGCCCGATCCTGGCCATGCTCATCTCCATCGTCCCCGCTGTGCTGATCACTTGGTTCGCAGCCAAGATGGGCTATCAGGGCGGCCACGAGTACCTGAGCAAGCTTCAGGGCGGCGACCTCATGGAGAAGCTCATGTATGTCTGCGGCATCGTGGGTCTTATGTCCGTGGGCGGCATGATCGCCACGCTGATCGGCGCCACCACCCCGCTGCAGTTCGCTGACGGCACCGTTGTGATCCAGGACATCCTGGACGGCATGATGCCCCAGATGATCTCCCTTGGCCTCACCGGCCTTATGTACTGGCTCATCAAGAAGAACGTCAACACCGGTTGGCTTCTCGTGATCGCCATCGTGGGCGGCATCGCCCTCTCCGCGGCCGGCATCCTGGCCTAGTCGCGACCAAGCGTCCAACCGCTTTCCCCCGGGGGCCTGCCTGGCATCCCATACCCCAGGCAGGCTTCCATCCCTAAATGTGTCAAAGGGACAGTCCCTTTGACACATCCTCAACGGGCCGGTGACTCGGTCCAAATCACGGTAACCCTGCGTGCGCCCGGCAAAGTGGCGCCGCAAAAATCGAAAGGAATGTGTCAGATGTACGAGATCGACCTTAACCTCCCTAAGCAGATCGTCGCTGACGTCCTGTCCAACCACGAGATCCACAGCGTCGCCTTCGTCGGCTGCGGCGCTTCCATGTCCGACCTTTACCCCGCCAAGTACTTCCTGGCCAACAACACGGACAAGCTGAACGTTCAGATCTTCACTGCTAACGAGTTCAACTACGACACGCCTTCCTGGGTCAACGAGCACACCTTCGTGATCACCTGCTCCCTCGGTGGCTCCACGCCCGAGACCGTCGAGGCCAACAAGACCGCCAAGAAGCACAACTGCCCGGTCGTCTCCCTCACCAACAAGGCTGGCTCCGCTCTGACCGTCGACGCCGACCACGTCATCGTCCACGGCTTCCACGCCAACTACGCTGCCAAGTGCGAGAAGCCCGGCTACGCCATCGCTCTTGCTCTCGAGATCCTTCAGCAGACCGAGGGTTATGACCACTACGAGGACATGATCACCGGCCTCACCAACATCTTCGATCTCTGCGAGAACGCCGCTCAGCACTGCAAGAAGCTCGCCAAGAAGTTCGCCGAGGACTTCAAGGACGACAAGATGATCTACTTCATGGCTTCCGGTGCCTCCGAGAAGATGGCTTATTCTCACGCCGCCTTCCTGTTCACCGAGATGCAGTGGATCGACGCCGCCGCCTACAACACCGGCGAGTACTTCCACGGCCCGTTCGAGGTTTCCACCGAGGGTAAGCCCTACGTCTTCTTCATGTCCGATGGCGCCACCCGTCCGATGGACGCCCGCGCCCTCACCTTCCTTGAGCGCATGGGCGCCAAGGTCGCTCTGATCGACTCCAAGGACTACGGCCTGGCTGACGCCGTGCCCGCGAGCGTCGTCACCTACTTCAACCCGCTGCTGCACCTCGCCGTTATGCGCGAGTACGGCAACCAGATCGCCGAGGCCCGTCAGCACCCGCTGACCATGCGTCGCTACATGTGGAAGCTTTCCTACTAATCACAAGTAAGTAGACCTTACGGGTTGATTGAGAGGGGATGGGGTTTGCGCCCCGTCCCCTTTTTGCTTTGGGGGCGTGTCTGTCGCGTCATAAAACCCCAGATAAAACCTACCAAAATAAACCTGTCCCTTTTTGGCAGGTAGGAGGAGATGCGTATGATCAAGGCAGTGCTGTTTGACATGGACGGCGTGCTGGTCGATACCGAGTGGTTCTACAACCGCCGCCGCGTGGCGTTTATGGAAGAGAAGGGGTTCCACTTTGACGAGATTCCCGATCTTTCGGGGTCTAACGAGCCGGCCATTTGGGAGGCGCTGGTGCCCGACGATGTTGAGCTGCGCGAGCGCCTACGCGTGGAGTACAAGCAGGTCTACAGCCCGGACCACCCCGTTCCGTATGCCGAGCTGCTCAACGAGCAGACGGAGCCGGTGATGCGTGAGCTGCATGAGCGTGGCGTGAAGTGTGCCATCGCGAGCTCGTCCTATCGCGAGTTGATCGACGAGCTGGTGGAGATTGCCGGTATCGCCGACGTGCTGGACTACACCATCAGCGGTCACGAGTGCAGTGCGTTTAAGCCCGACCCCGAGATCTACCTGCGTGCCATGGAGGCGCTGGGGGTGGAGCCTGCCGAGTGCCTGGTTATCGAGGATTCGCCTTTGGGCATCGAGGCTGGTAAGCGCTCCGGCGCCTGCGTCCTGGCGCTGCGTCCGCACGAGGGTGTCAACCTCGATCAATCGCGAGCCGATTCCGTTATCGATAATCTGACCGACATTTTGGCCGCTTTGTAGCGTCAATCCGCCGCGAGAAGCACTGATTCACGCGTCTTTTGCTGCGGATTGGCTTAATTTGTCATCTATTTGGATCCGTTTGGCTTCGATTCGGACTAAGTGAGTAGACTTTTTGATGCAAGACGAGCACAAAGCGCATCTGCTCTAGTAAAACCGCAGGTCACAGGGGTGGCGGTTTTGGGTGTGCTCGGCAGATCGTAAAAAGTCTACTCACTTGGAATTTTGCCCTTTGGTCGTGGGGGTTGCTGGTCCCGTTTTGGTTGTCGAGGGAGGTTGAATTGAAGCGCCCCCGCACGCTCCATGCTACAATCGCGGGCATGCCCCACAACCACATCTGCCTTCGAAAGGAGCCTACGTGGCGAACGCCATCGATCAGCTCACAGACCGCGTGCTCATGCTCGGCCGCCTCACCATCGTCCGCCGTGCCATTACTGCCGTGGCGGTCACAATTTCTGCCGTCCTCCAGACATTCCTGATCCAGGCGTTCATTCAGCCCGCCGACCTGCTTCCGAGCGGCCTCACCGGCGTTGCGGTCCTGCTCGATCGCGTTACCTCGCTGGGCGGCGTTCACATCGACATCTCGCTCGGTATGCTCGCGCTCAACATCCCTGTGGCGCTCCTATGCTGGAGCGGCATTAGCAAGCGCTTCGTCATCTTCTCGATGATGCAGGTCGTGCTCTCGTCGCTGTTCCTCAATATCTTTCACTTTTCCCCGTTTTTGGGCGACAAGATCATGCTCATCATTTTTGGCGGCGTGGTCTCGGGTCTGGGTGCTGCCATCGCGCTAAAGTCCGGCGCATCCACCGGCGGCACCGACTTTATCGCGCTGTGGGTCTCCAACCACACCGGCA
This sequence comes from uncultured Collinsella sp., assembly GCA_937989875.1. GTDB lineage: Bacteria > Actinomycetota > Coriobacteriia > Coriobacteriales > Coriobacteriaceae > Collinsella. Next base: position 141,324 of record CALKBO010000030.1, read on the forward strand.
AGACTATCTGGGGCGTCATCTTTGGTTTCAACTGCTTTATCCTGGCGATCTTTGGCTTTATGTTTGGCTGGGACAAGGCGGCGTACTCCATCGTGTTCCAGTTTATTTCGACCAAGACCATCGACAGTTTCTATCGTCGCTACGACCGCGTGACGCTGCAGATCACGACGCGCAAGGCAGACGAGGTCATGACCGCCTATGTTGACCATTTTCAGCACGGCATTAGCTGCGCCGAGGTCATCGGCGGATACAGCCGCGAAAAGATGTACCTGCTGCATGCCGTTGTCTCGACCTACGAGAGCCAGGACATTATCAAGCTGGTGTGCGACATTGATCCCGGCGCCGTGATCAATGTGCTCCACACGCTCAACTTTGTGGGCGGCTGGTGGGGTGGTCATGTCGACGAGCCCATGCCCACGGCCGTACCCGATCCCGACAAGCCCGCACGTATGGCCAGCAGGCGGGCGCACCTCTGCGAGCAGGACAGCCTGCAGCAGGATGACGGGAAGTAGGGTTTTGGCATTTTGCCGGCCAAGCGTAGTCCATCCGAATGAGCCCCTCGAAAGCCTCGTTGCTTTCGAGGGGCTTTCGTTTGCCCAGGTAAAACCTACCAAAATGAAGCTGTCGCTTTTTGGTAGGGAGGGTGTATCGTTTTATCAATATGAGGTAACATGAAACTAGACGTTATATACGTATTAGTTATTTCAATATTTCGATAAGAGTGATTAGATATGCCTGCGCCCAAAAATGCACCGCTTTACCAGCAGATTTACGACGAAATCAAGGATGCGATCGAGAAAGGTGTTTATGCACCCAAGGAGCGTATTCCGTCCGAGCTTGAGCTAGCCGAGCAGTACGACGTGAGCCGCATTACGGTGCGCCGCGCCGTCGAGGAGCTGTGCTCCGATGGCTACCTGGTTAAGCAGCAGGGCCGTGGCACCTTTGTCTCCACGCCGCACATCAATCGCCAGTTTCACGCCTCGACGCTGCAGACGTTTACCGCGCTGTGTGCCGACAACGGCATGAAGGCCGGTGCACACGTGGTCGATCGCCAGATCGTTCCGGCGCGCCAAAACGAGATGGAGTTCTTTGGCCTGCAGAAGGACGCGCTGCTGCTGCATATCAAGCGCGTGCGTACGGCCGACGGCGAGCCCATCTTTGAGGAGAACATTTTTGTGCCGTTTGACGCCTACCGTGAGCTGTTGACGGCCGATCTTGAAGACAAGTCGATTTTTGCCGAGGTTGAGCGTGTTGGCGGAACACCGATTGTCTCGGTTGGCTACCGTACGGTCGAGGCTGTTCGCGCCAATGCCGAGCAGGCGGCCGAGTTGGGCATTGCTCCGCATGATCCGCTGCTCAACCTGCGTGCCGGCTTCACGGGCCCCAATGGCGAGCCGGTCCTGATGGGTAAGCAGTACTACGTGGGATCACGCTACGTTATGGTCATGTAGGGTTGGTTCCGCCGTTCTGACGAACGGCGGACCGGTCGACGCTGCAAACGCCCCTAAGCGGCAATCTGACGTTCAATCGTCGGTCGCGTACCGAAGTACGCTTCCCTCCTCTTTCACGTCACCTTGCTCGCCTAGGGGCGTTTTCGCTGACTTATGCTCAACCTACGATAATTCCGCGCTTGTCAAGAGATTAGTCGTTGGGGACGTTCTTAAACGACTAGTCATTCAAGAACGTCCCCAACGACTACCCGCAGAATGAGCGTGGCTGACAGCCGTGCGGCACCGGTCCGCGTGGCGGCGTATAATCGGCGGCAGATGACTTGGACGTTAGGAAACCATGACCGATAGCATGCAGCAGATGGCACTCGACACGCTCGGCGCCTATTTTGGCTACACCTCGTTTCGCCCGGGACAGGACCGCATGGTCGATGCGATCCTTGCCGGTCGCGATGCGCTGGGTGTTATGCCCACGGGCGCCGGCAAGTCCATTTGCTACCAGGTGCCCGCGCTTATGCTGCCCGGCATCACCTTTGTGGTGAGTCCGCTGCTGTCGCTTATGGAGGACCAGACCCGTGCGTTGCTCGCGGCGGGTGCGCGACCCAGCTATCTCAACTCCAGCCTTACTCCGGCCCAACAAAACACCGTGCTCAAGCGGGCGCGCGAGGGCCGCTACCAGCTTATGTACGTGGCGCCCGAGCGCTTGCTCGAGCCGCGTTTTTTAGCCTTTGCGCAGGAGGCCTCGGCGGACGGCGGCATTGGCGTGCCGCTCGTGGCCATTGACGAGGCCCACTGCGTGAGCCAATGGGGCCAGGATTTCCGCCCCGCCTATCTGCAGATTCGTGAGTTCATCGATTCCCTGCCGCAGCGCCCCATCGTGGCGGCCTTTACCGCTACGGCGACCGAGCGCGTGCGCGCGGATATTCAGCAGATGCTCGGCCTGCAAAACCCCGCGACGGTGGTGACGGGCTTCGATCGCAAGAACCTCTACTTTGGCTGCGAGGAGATGGGCGACAAGGCCAAGGCCGTGTGGGTGCGTGACTACGTGATCGCGCATTCGAGCGAGAGCGGCATCGTGTATTGCTCGACCCGCAAGACGGTCGACGCGCTGGCCGCGGAGCTTGCCGAGGCACTGGGCCCCAGCGGCATTCGCGTTGGTCGCTACCATGCCGGCATGGGCAACGACGCCCGTCGCCAAAGCCAGTGCGCCTTTATCGACGACGACATTCAGGTGATGGTTGCCACCAACGCCTTTGGTATGGGCATCGACAAGCCCAACGTGCGCTACGTGATCCACAACAACGTACCCGAGAGCATCGAGGCCTACTACCAGGAGGCGGGTCGAGCCGGCCGCGATGGCGACCCGGCCAGCTGCCATCTGCTGTGGAACGGTAACGATTTTCGCATGCGTCGCTTTTTGATCGACCGCGGCGATGCTGCCGATGAGGCGCTCGACGACGAGCAGCGCGCGTGGGCGCTCCAGAACCGTTATCGCTTGCTCAGCCAGATGGAGGACTACTGCAATACCACCGGCTGCCTGCGCGAATACATGCTGCGCTACTTTGGCGACGAGTCCGCGGCCGAGCATGCTGCTTCGGCCGGTACGGGCAGCGCCGCCACGGACGAGGCCGAGGGCTGTGGCAACTGCAGCAACTGCCTCACGCAGTTCGAGGTTGAGGACGTCACCGATATGGCCCGCGCCGCCGTGCGCTATGTGGCCACGCGGCCCATGCGCTTTGGCAAGTCGCTCATTGCCGACGTGCTCCACGGCGGCAACACCGAGCGCATTCGCCAGATGCATCTGGACGAGGACCGCGGCTACGGTGAGCTGTCGAGCGAATCGGTCGGGCGTATCAAGGACATCATCGGCCAGCTGTGCGGCCGCGGTTATTTGGCCACCTCGCAGGGGCAGTACCCGGTCGTGGGGCTTGGCCCGCGCGCTGGCGAGGTCGAGGACGAGACGTTTGCCTTTACCGTTAAGCGTCGCGCGTCCAAGCGCAAGGCTTCGGCCCGCGCCCGCCGTGCGGTGGATCTGCTGCGCGAGGAGGCCGAGCTGGATCAGCGCCCGCGCGTGGGTGACGATGCCGAACTGTTCGAGCGCCTGCGTGCCCTGCGCAAGGAGATCTCGACCGAGCTGGAGATGGCGCCGTACATGGTCTTTTCCGACAAGGCCCTGCGCGGCCTGTGCCGCCTGCGTCCACAGACGCGCGAGGAGCTGATCCAGGTCAACGGCATTGGCGAGAAAAAAGCCGACGCCTTTGGCGAACAGTTTATGGCGGCGATTGAAGAGTTTGAGTCCGAGCATGCGCGGGATGGAGCGTAACGATGGCATTCGACGATAAAACCGACCGCACTGACGTGCCCGCCGTGCCACTGTACCAGCAGGTTATGGACGACCTAAAGGGCGAGATCGCGCGCGGCGTGTACCCTGCCGGCTCGCGCATCCCTGCCGAGATGGAGCTCGCGAAGTCCTACGGCGTGGGGCGCATCACCGTGCGCCGTGCCATCGAGGAGCTGTCGCGTGCGGGGTATCTCAACCGCCAGCAGGGGAGGGGCACCTTTGTGTGCGCCCCCAAGCTCAAACGCAAGATTCGCCAGAAGGGTGACGTCCAGAGCTTTACTGAGGGTTGTGCTGCCAACGACATGGTGCCGGGTGCGCGTCTGGTGTCGCGCACGGTGGTTGCGGCGACGCACGAGGATGCGGCGTTCTTTGGCGTGGAGCCCGGCTGCGAGCTTATCGTGGTCGAGCGCGTGCGCACGGCCGACGGCATCCCCGTCATGCTCGAGAACAACGCCTTTGTGCTGGTTGACCATCCCTACCTGCAGACGCTGGCCGACGAGGACCTCACCGATAACTCAATCTTTGCGCTCGTTGCCGAGCATTCGGGTCGCGCGCCGCTCAAGTCCGACCCCTGCACCGTGGAGATTGCGCTTGCCGATACTCAGACGGCCCCGCTGCTGGAGGTGCCGGTCGGCGAGCCGCTCTTCTATATGGAGGCGTACTTTACGGATGCGGACGGGCGGCCCTTGCTGCTCGGACGCCAAAAGATCGTGGGCTCGCGCTACGTGTTCGACATCTAACGTCCACAGATAGAACAATATAGAACAAGTTTGGTGAAATGACTTCACGGGCGTCGTCGTGCGTGCTATAAATAGGACAACATAGAACGACTGCAGGTACGAGCTGCAGTCGTTCAAAACCGCCACACAAGAAGGGGCATCACCATGAACGCACACGATCTGATTCAGGAAATCATCGAGCGCAAGGGCAAGATCGAGAATGTCTTTTGGATCGCCTGCGGCGGTTCGATGATCGACCTGATGCCGGCCAACGAGCTGCTCAAGCGCGAGGCAACCACGTTTACCTCGACGGTCTACACGGCACGCGAGTTTTGCCTGATGGCTCCCAAGAGTCTTGGCGAGAAGTCACTCGTCATCGCCTGCAGCCACAGCGGCAACACGCAGGAGGTCGTCGACGGTTGCGAGATGGCGCTGGCCGCCGGCGCCGAGGTCGTGGCCATGACCGACTGCGAGGGCTCCAAGATCGATAACGGCAAGTGGACCACCTGGGTCTATCCGTGGGGCGAGGGCGTGCCGCAGGCCGAGGTTCCGCAGGGCATCGGCGTCCTGATGGCTGCCGAGCTGCTTGACCAGCAGGAGGGTTACGAGGCACTCGCCGACATGTACGCCGGCCTTAAGCAGATGGATGCGCTGCTGCCCGCTGCCCGTGAGAAGGTCAATGCCGAGCTGGGCGATCGCTTTGCCGAGCTCTGCCAGCAGCATAAGTTCTTCTACATCCTGGGATCCGGCCCCAACTTTAGCCAGACCTACGCCATGGCGATCTGCTCGCTCATGGAGATGCAGTGGCAGCACTGCTGCTACATCCACTCCGGCGAGTACTTCCACGGTCCGTTCGAAGCCACCGAGCCCGGCGTGTTCTACTTTGTACAGCTCGGATCGGGCGAGTGCCGCCCCATGGAGGAGCGCGCGCTCGCGTTCCTCAACACGCACACCGACACGATCATGGTGCTCGACGCACTCGAGTATGGCGTGGGCGAGGTGCCCGCCAGCGTGCGTTCGTACCTGGAGCCGATCTTCTTCTATGCGATGAGCTGCGAGCTGCGCGCCGCCCGCGGCAAGGTGTTCGACCACAGCCCCGAGGTCCGTCGCTACATGGGCATCGAGCAGTACTAGGTAACGGGAAAAGTATTCGCCTTCGATTCGCAAGGGCACTGCGTGAGTCAAAAAAGCGGGCCGCGTCGGTAGTATTCCGGCGCGGCCCGCTTTGCATGGCGTCCGTATGAGCGAGGTGTCGCATCAAGCGGCGGACTACTTGGCGTCGTAGGCCTCGGCGTCCCACCAGTCGAGCTGGGCGATGTTGTCGCGGATGTGCTGGCAGCTCTTGTGGAAGCCCTCGAGTTCGTACTCGGAAAGGTCGAGCGTGTAGACCTCCTCGACGCCCTCGGCGCCGATCACGCACGGCAGGGATGTGAAGATGCCCTCCTCGCCATACTGGCCGGTCATGAGCGTGGAGGCGGAAAGCACGGCGTGCTCGTTGTGCAACACGGCAGCGCAGACGCGCGCGGCGGAGTTGGCGACGGCGTACTCGGTGCACTGCTTGCCCTGGTAGGTTACGTAGCCGCCCTTGCGCGCGAGCTCCTCAATCTCCATGTGGTCGAAGGCATACTTGTCGGGGTTCTCGGCCTGAAGTTCGTTGAGGCTCTTGCCGGCGATGGTCGCGGCCTTAAAGGCAGCCAGCTGGCTAAAGCCGTGCTCGCCGATCATGTAGGCGTCGATGGACTTGGGGCTCACGCCGACCTTCTTGGAGATCTCGGTGCGCAGGCGGGCGGAGTCCAGGCCGCAGCCCGAGCCGATGATCTTCTTGGGATCGTAGCCGGTCAGGTGCCACAGCTCGGTGCACACGACGTCGCAGGGGTTGGAGATGCTCACGAAGATGCCGTCAAAGCCGGCGTCGACGATGCGCTTGGCAAAGGTGCGGGCGGCGTCGGTGGTAAAGAACAGCTCGCCGTCGCGGTTGCCAGCGGCCAGCGCGACCTTACCGGCAGCGTTGACAATGACGTCGCAGCAGGCCAGCTCCTCGTAGTGGTCGTAGCAGTTGACGATCTTGGTGTTGTACGGGACAAACGAAAGGGAGTCGCGCAAGTCCTGGACCTCGGACGTCACCTTGGCCTCGTTGATATCGCACAGGTACAGCTCGTCGGCAATGCCCTGCATGAGCAGGCTGTTGGCGACATGCGCTCCTACGTGGCCCTGGCCGACCACACCGATCTTACGCGTCTGGTACATATACGTATCCTTTCGGCCGAGTTTTTCGCGTCGAACCATTGTAGCGTTCTGCTGTTACTTTGCTAGGCTAAAGTGCCGTAGATTTTGGGACATGCCTTAATCTCTACTTTTGGAGTGATTTGGGCCGCTGACGGCATCGCTGGGCGATGCGCTCGCGCGGATGGGGCCGGTCGTTGTACCATAGCTGCAACTGACTCATAAGGAGCATCCATGCCCATTCGTATCCCCGACGCTCTCCCTGCCGCCGCGCAGCTCGAGAGCGAGAACATCTTTGTCATGACCGAGTACCGCGCGCTGCACCAGGACATCCGTCCGCTGCGCGTGCTCATCCTCAACCTCATGCCCACTAAGATCGCCACTGAGACGCAGATCATGCGCAAGCTCTCCAACACGCCGCTGCAGGTGGAGGTGGACCTGCTGCGCACCAAGACGCACGAGGCCACGCACGTGAGCGCCGGCCACCTGGAGACGTTCTACCGCACGTTCGACGACATCCGCGACATCCACTACGACGGCCTGATCATCACGGGCGCGCCGGTGGAGCAGATGCCGTTCGAGGAGGTCGACTACTGGCCCGAGCTCTGCCAGATCATGGATTGGTCCACCACGCACGTGCACTCTACGCTGCACATTTGTTGGGGCGCACAGGCGGGGCTCTACCATCATTACGGCATCCAGAAGTACGACCTGCCGGCAAAGGCGAGCGGCGTTTTCGAGCATTATCTGGTGAAGCCGCAAAGCCCGCTGGTCCGCGGCTTTGACGACCGTTTCTATGCCGTGCATTCGCGCAACACCGATGTGCGCCGCGAGGACGTGGAGGCCGAGCCGCAGCTTGAGGTCGTGGCCGTGTCCGACGAGGTGGGCCTGTACATCGTCAAGTCGACCGACAGCCGTCGCTTCTTTGTATTTGGTCACCCCGAGTACGATACCGACACGTTGCGTCTGGAGTACGAGCGCGACGTTAAGCGCGGGCTCAACCCTCAGGTGCCGGCGCATTACTTCCCGAACGACGACCCCACCGCCGAGCCGCGCAACGTCTGGCGCAGCCAGGCTCAGCTGTTCTACACCAACTGGCTCAACTACTACGTCTATCAGACCACGCCCTACGACCTGGCCCGCGCCGGCGAGGAGCACTAGGCTGCGATGGTACTGCTGTAGCCGTGGCTGATGTGGCGGCGATTAGGCACTGATGATGTTGGGCAGCGGCAGGTCATGGGCGTCGGTGGGAACGCGGTCGACACGCTGCTCGTCAAAGGTGATGCCGACGATCTGGCATGTGGTCGAAAGCGTGGGCAGGTAGCGGTCGTAGCAACCGCCGCCGTAGCCCAGGCGCGCGCCGGTTTGGTCGAAGGCCACGAGCGGCACGACGATCATGTCGAGAGCTTCGGCAGGCACGATAGGGAAGTGGTTGCTGTCGATGTCCGTGGCCGCAAAGGCCCGCGTGGGGCGGGCGATAAACGGAGCCGCGGACGCATTGTCGGCGGCAACTGCCCGCATACACATGCGCTGGCCACAAGCCACGGCGTCTGTTGCCGAGAGCATGCACGGATAGGCCACGCGCCAGCCGCGCGCGGCGGCCGCAGCGGCAAACGCGGCAGGGTCTGCCTCGGAACCCATCGCGGCATAGACGGCAACGATGCGCGGCGCCGCGGCATCCAAGCGGCCCAGCAGCTCAACCAGCCGCGCACAGATATCAGCAGACTTCGCCGCCCGCAAGTCCAAATCAAGAGCATCGCGCTGGGCAATCACCGCCCGCCGCAACTCAGCCTTGTCCATCCCAACCTCCTCTAGCAAACCTGCCAAAAAGTGACAGGCTTATTTTGGCAGGTTTTATCTGGGCAAACGTCGAAGCCGCCACAAAGGCGCCCTTTGTGGCGGCTTTGACTCGACGTTGGCTTCACAGCGCCGCAGCGATCGCTTCAGTCACAAACTTATTGAGTGACTCACCCTTCTTTGCCGCTGCCAGCGCTGCTTGCTTGTGGAGCTCAGAGCCCGTTCTTACGTTGAACGAGCCCTTAAAAGCCCGCTCGGGTTCCTTGCCCTTCTCGGCGCAAAACTCAAGGTAATCGTCGACGGCGTCGTGGAAGCATTGCTCCACTTCTTCAGCCGTGGAGCCTTCAAATACGATTGCGTCCCTAATGCCGGCGACCATACCTGTTAGCACATGCTGTTCGGCATCGAACTCGACCGGGGCGAAATAACCCTTGTATGCCAAAACGTTACTCATGACTACCTCCGACATCTTGCAGAAAGCGAACGATGTTTCGAATGGTCCCCGCTGTCAATTCGTCAGATGGATGAGGCGCGTGCATTACGAACATCCTGCCATCTGATGGCCTGTAGAAGCGAACGCGCGATCCGGACGTCTTGCCTTTGCTGTCCATTTCAAAGCCATATGAAGCCATAACTTTAAGAAAGTCAGCAAATCTATACGTTGAAGGACAGCTAAGCAGCTGGGCGATGAGTTTATCGGATCGAGTCATCCCGCCTCACATTCTGCAACTATATTCTAGTTGCAATTTCAGTTCGATGCAAGCACCTCTACTATAGAACATGTGTGCGTATAGAACAAGTGTTCGAACTACGCAAAGGTACCTGCCCCTTCGTGATAGTTTTGCTTGCCGTGCGTTAGCCCAGCAGGTCGATGACGTTAAAGCCGGCGTTGCTCTTGGCGATGACGTCTCGGCCGCCAAAGACGCACGTTGGCGACTCGGCTGCGATACGCGCCACGTCGGCGCCGAGCGAGCGCAGCTCACCGGGCGTGGCGGCAAGCATCTGGGCGCGGCGCTCCTCGCGTGCATGCGGATCGAGCCCGGCCAGGTAGGTCGTGTTGCGACGCTTGGTGAGCGCGTACGGCTTCACCGGCGCGTCCATGCCGCTCACGCAGCTCACGATAAAGCCCTCAAAGGCGGCCTCGTCGGGCTCAAAGCTGCCGAGCCATTCGCCCGCGCGCGCCACGCGCTCAATCGAGGGGTCGATTGCCGGGTCGCGGTAGGTGTAGAACGCCGCCTGACGCTCGCCGGCCGCGCGGAATCCGCAGCCGTACGCGCCGCCCTTCACGCGGATCTCGTTCCACAGGTAGTCGTAGGAAAGCGCGTTGGCGGCAACCGCCCAGGCGCCCGTCACGTCGATGCTCAAGCGACGCGGATCGCACGCGCTTGCCGCAAAGCAGATATCGCTGGGGATGACAAAGGCCTCGTGGCGGTCGCGCGGCGTCGGCACCACGAGCGCGTTGCGGCCGGCATCGGTGCCATGGCCCGCGCCCAGCCCCAGGTCGCCTGCAGCGGCCCAGTACGCGTCAAAGTCCTCATCGCTGCCGGTAAAGCTCGCCATGCAGCCATCGGCCACAAAGATGTGGCCTGCCAGCTCGGCAAGCTTGGCACGCAGGCCGTCCAGGCGCTCGTCAAAGTGCTCGAGCAGATCGCGCAGGAACAGATAGAAGTCCACGCCCGAAAGCTGCTCGCGCACCACGGCCGAAGGCGAGCTATAGCTCATCGCGCGACCGAGCGCCGCCGAGTGGCCGTTGTTGATAAAGCCCTGCTCAAGCCCAATGCGAATCTGTGTGAGCACGTCGCGCACGCGGTCGGCGTCGGCATTGAGCAAAAGCGTGCTCGACCACACCTCGCGCGGCAGGCTTGCCAGCGCATCGATCTTCTCGGACAGGGCGCCAGCGCTCACCAGCAGGTAGGGGCGCACGCCGTCCACGTCGGGCTGGGTCATGACCTCGGTCGTAAAGCTCAAAAAGCCCAGCTTGCCGGCGAGCAAGTTGTCGAGCTCCTCGGCCGAGTGCTCGCTCGTGGGCAGCTGTTTGAGCAGGCGGCAGAGCAGCGTCACATAGGGCAGGTCTTCAAACGCGACGCAGCTCAGGTCGAAATACTGCATGGCGTAGGCCAGGCGGTTGGTGGGGATGCCGTGGCGCAGGCAGGGGATGGGCGCGGTCGTGTCCACGACCAGCGGCGGCTCGGGGCGCGCCTCGCCAATGTCGGACACGCGCAGACGCGGCAGCGTGGCCTTGGCCTCGGGTGTGTCCTCCGCCTCCTGCGCGGCACGCAGCGCGGCCGTGCGCTCGACCACATTGGCCAGTTCGGCATCGGTCATGGCGTCACGCTTGGCTGCCAGCTCGGCGGCCTCGGCACCCTCCGAACCCTCGGCGGCGTCCACCGGCACCAGCTCGACCAGCGCCATGTGGTCGTTTTCCAGCACCAGCTCGCGCAGCAGGTCCTCAAAATAGCTGCCGTCCAGCTCGCCACGAAGCTCCTCGTACACCGGGCCGTACTTGAGCGCCAGCGTCGCGGCGTCGTCATCGTAGAGCCAGGTGCTCAGCGCGTCGCACGCAATGGCCACACCGTCGGCGATACCGTAGTCGCGCTGGCGCAGGTCGTATTCGTTGCTGCTGATGATGGCTTCCAAGCGCTCGCGCGGAACGCCGTGCTTGCACAGGTCGCGGCAGGCGTCCTGGAACACGCGGCGCAGATCGCGCGCCACGCCGGGCTGCGCGTTTTGCAGCATGATGAGCTCGTAGGGCTGCAGGCTCTCGGCCGCGGTGTAGCTCACCACGTTGCCGCCCAGGCCGGCGGCCAGAATGGCCTTCTTAACCGGCGCTTCGTTGGAGCCCAGCAACGCCTCGAACAGGATATCCGCCGCGATCGTGCGCTTACGGTCGAGCGCGCTGCCCAGCACCAGGCCCAGGCCAACCAGGGCGTTCTCGGGCGTGGTTGCCATCTCGACGCGCTTATACTCGCAGGTCACGGGCGCTTGCACGCCCAGCGGATTGGGCGCCAGCGTGGACGGGTCCTCGCCGGCGGCGACGGCAGCGTCCATGCGGCGACTCGCGGCACTCGGCTGCGACAGATAGCGCTCGTCCAAAAAGGCCAGTGCGCGGTCCACGTCCAGGTCGCCGTAGAGCGTGATATAGGAGTTGGAAGGATTGTAGTGGCGCGCGTGCGTATCCAGGAACTGCTCGTAGGTGAGCGCAGGGATCGCGCGTGGGTCACCGCCGCTCTCGTGCGCATAGGCGGTGTCGGGATAGAGCGCGGCGTTGACGGCGTCGTCCAGCACGCTCATGGGGTCGGACAACGCGCCCTTCATCTCGTTGAACACCACGCCGTTATAGCGCAGCGTGCCCTCGCGCAGGCTCGCGAAGCTGCCGTCGCCCTCGCCCTCGGCGCCCTCCGGCAGGTCCAACTCGTAGTGCCAGCCCTCCTGCTCAAAAATGGTGGGTTTGGTGTAGATGGCCGGGTTGAACACAGCGTCCAGGTACACGTCCATTAGGTTGTACAGGTCCTGCTCGTTGGTGGTGGCAACGGGGTAGATGGTCTTGTCGGGGTAGGTCATGGCGTTGAGGAACGTCTGCATGGAGCTCTTGATCAGGTCGACAAACGGCTCCTTGACGGGGAACTTAGCCGACCCGCACAGCACCGAGTGCTCAAGAATATGGAATACGCCGGTGGAATCGGCCGGCGGCGTCTTAAAGCCAATGGCAAAGGCCTTGTTCTCGTCGTCGCACGCCAGGTACAGCAGGCGAGCGCCCGAGGCGGTGTGGCGCAGCACGTAAGCGTCCGAGTCGAGCTCGGGCACGGTCTCGCGGCGCTCGACGGCAAAGCCGTGACAGGTGGTGCCGGGCACCAGCAGCGCGGAGGCAACGGCGCGCGGGTCGGTTGAGGTGGTGGGCATATGCAGTCTCCTTTGACGCCCCATCGGGGGCGAATCGAGTCGAATCCTCGAGAGTATACCCATATGGGGTCGCGGTTCTGCAGCGAACTGACGACGATGCAGCCGGATTGGGCAAAGGCCCCGCGTGACCGCCGCGCGAGCGTGGAAATTTGGACACTCGCCAAACGAGAGTGGATATTCGGACAGACGAGCGAGGATTTCCGGACACCTATCGAACGAGAGTGGATATTTGGACGGAATCTGCCACAAAAGCCCCAAAAACCGTCCAAATATCCACTCTCGATATCCGACTGTCCGAAAATCCTCGCTCGTGCGGTGACGGCTACGGCAAGGCGTCATCGCCGGATCGACAATGGCTCTGCCGGATGACTTATTCCTGCGCAGCTTCGTGCTCGTCCATCAAGAACAGCCTAAGAACCAGCTTGATGACATATCCCGGTTTGACTTCTGCCGCGTCAAAGACGCGGCGCTCGGCGAGCTCGCCGCAGTATGCATAGATGTCGCGGATAAGGTCCGCGCCCGAAAGCGTAAACATGTAGCCTGCGTCCGAAAGCGCATTGGGCGCGGCGGGCAACTTGGCCATGTGGCAGAACGTTTGCAGGTCGGGCGCCATAACATTCTGGTAGTCGAGGTGGCCGTTGGCATCCTGTTCGGCAAGCTCCAATTGGCGCACAAAATCCAGCGCCGCTGCTAACACAAAGCTCGGTGTAGGCGCATTGACGTCCTGAGTGGTCGCCACAAGCCTGCCCGCCGCCTGCGTGACAAGCCAAGCGACCTCGCGCTGGCAGCGCACGGCCTTGCGCGTAACCGGCTTGATGGACGAAGAAGAAACGCTCCCCTTAGGCGGATTCGAAGCAGCCATAAGACCCTCCCATGAACAATCCGGTCCAACAAGCCCGGATGAAACACGTGCTACATCAGTATACAGGGGAGTGGGATGGAAAAAACGGAGTCGACAGCGTGAACTGCCGGCTCCTGATTGCTTGCCTTAGAGGCTGTACACTTCGACCATAGCTTCGCCAATGCGATGGGGCACGCCGGTGACGAGTGCGTTGCCCATGCAGAAGGCTCGATGGCCGTCAGTCATGCCCGTATCGGTCCAGCCTTTCGGGAATCCCTGAAGCTGATCGAGCTCGTCGGGAACAAGACGGCGGAAACGGCCATCGGGACATTCGATGACGTGCTTGAAGCGGCTCGCTCCCGTGCCGCCTTCTCCTGTGAGGATGGTGCGGCTCGGCTTGTCGGTGGCATCCGGGAAGCTCATGGCTCCTTCGGAATACGTGTACGTAAAGCCTGTCTTTTTGTTAGTGCGCTCTTCGCGCTTGCTGCCCTTAAGGTAGCGCCAGTCGGGAAGCTTTTCGTCGGAGATGTAGAACTGCTCCGGGACATAAGCCTCGTCGACAAGCACGTCGCCAAGCACGTGGCGCTCACCGTGATAGTCCTCGGCAAAGTCGCAGGTCAGAACATGACAGCCCTGCATGACGCCAGCATTCTTGAATTGAGAGGTCTTTTGGCCGACGCCAAAACGAGTTGAGTTCTCGTAGGGGTCGGGTAAAACATCGAGCTCGGACATCTCGTCGGGATAGATGGCGGGGAAGGCTTTAGCCATGACGCCGTTGTGCATGCGATCAACGAGATCAACCTTGCCAGCGTCCTTTTCGCAGAAGATATAAACACGCTTGCGACGCTGGGGGAAACCGTATTCGGCAGAGTTGACCACGCGCCATTCGACCGTGTAGTCGAGGTCGGCAAGACAACTTAGGATGATGGCGAAGTCGCGACCGCGTTGAGACGCGGGCGATTTGAGCAGGCGGTCGACGTTTTCGAAGAGGCCGAACTTGGGTTCCTTCATCTCGAGGAAGTGATAGATGTCCCACCAGAGGACACCCTTCTTGCCCTCGATGCCGTGCGCCTGATTGAGCGGGCGTGCAACAGAGTAGTCCTGGCAAGGGAAGCCACCGACGACCATTTGCACGTCGGGGATTTTAATTTCGCCGGCTTCAGCCTGCTCCAGGACCTTATTGATATCTTCGTTAACAACGGAATCTTCGCCAAAGCGGTCCATGTAACAACGTGCCGCAAACTGACGCGCCTTGGTTCCGGGCGGTTCCCACTGGTTGGCCCAAATGGTGCGGAAGGGGCCGGCGGGGTTCATGTAGAAATCTGGATAACGAGGGTCAGCGTAGCCTTCGAGGCCCAAACGGAATCCGCCGACGCCAGCAAAAAGCTCGGCAATATTAATCTCAGACACGTTTCTCCAATCGCTGCTGTGTCCGGTTATGGTGGTCACAACAATAACCGATCGAGGGGACAATCAAGACCTCAATTTTCTGGGCGTTAGTAGTTGCTCTGAACTACCATGAGGTTAGTTGCGAGTTTCGGAGGTATCCCGTGTCTAAGAAGCGCCTCGATTTCAAGCGCATGCTTGACGATACTGATTTTTCTGACCCCTCAAGTATTGAGCGCTATGCTGCCAATCTCGATGGCATGACGTTCCGCGATATTCTCGAGCTCGGTATTGCTCCGGAGGGGGAGAGTGCGCCCAAGGACTTTGGCTCCAAGAAGTACAAAGGCGGTATGGGCACTCTTATCGAAGAACGTTACTTTGGCTACAAGGCCAATAGTGACGATCGCCCCGACTTTCCCGAGGCGGGCGTTGAGCTCAAGGCAACGTGTTTTGATGTGCTCAAGAACGGCCGGAAGTCTGCTGGCGAGCGCCTTGTCCTGACCATGATTCCTTATGACCGACCTGTTTCGCTCGACTACGACAGTTCTCACCTCAAGACCAAGCTCAGCAATATCCTGTTGATTTACTACGGCCGAGATCGTTCCATCGATAAATACGACCAACGCATTGAGCGTGCGGTCATGGTTCGTCTGCCCGAAGAGGACATGAAAATCATTCGCGCCGACTACGAGAAGATCATTTCCTATATTCAGGATGGCCGTGCGGACGAGCTTTCAGAAGGCATGACGACTTATCTGGGTGCTTGCACGAAGGGCGCAACTGAGGCCACAATGTGGGCGGACCAGTATTATGAATACTTCAATACCGATACGGGCGAGATTGAGCGCCATCGCGCAAAGCGTCGCGCCTTTTCCCTCAAGCGCTCGTATATGGACTATGTGCTCCATACTTATGTCCTCGGTGCTCCGCGAGTCGGGGAGAGCATTGTTCAGGACGATGGCAAGTCTATCGATTTCGAAAGTTACGTAACTGGACTTATCGAGCGCCATTACGGTGAGACCGATCGTCAAATTGCCGAACAGTATGGACTGGAGTACACGGGCAATAAGGCGCAGTGGACAACGCTCGTTTATCGTATGCTCGGAATCAAAAACAATGCTGCCGAGGAATTCGTCAAGGCAGGCATTTCCGTCCGAACTGTTCGAGTTAACAACAGGGGGCACATCGAACAGGCTATGTCGTTCCCACCGTTTGAGTTCAAGCGTTTGATTGAAGAAGACTGGGAGACGTCGCCTCTTCATGCGTGCCTTGAGACCAATCGCTTTTTCTTCGTTGTGTTCCGTGAGGACCACGATGGCGTGCTGCGTCTCGACCGTTGTTTGTTCTGGGCGATGGGAGAAAACGAAATCGAAGGCCCAGCGAAAGCTTGTTGGGATGAGACGCGAAAGGTAATACGTGAGGGCGTTGAGCTCAATCCGTATCGGGATGCGAGCGGAAAGCTCAAAGTGACTAACAATCTGCCCGGTATGGCGGACAATCCAATTGTTCACGTTCGCCCGCATACGTCAAAAGCGGCTTACAAGTTTGCCGATGGAACAGAGATCGGTGACATCGCAAGGAATGCTTACGAACTGCCCGACGGGCGCTGGATGACGAAGCAATCGTTCTGGTTCAACAAGGGCTACCTGGAGCATATTCTGGGGCTGTAGCGTTTCGAGATTATTTAACAATCAACCCCTGCTCCTTGATACCTCGATGTTGCCCCTACAAATAAATCCCCTCACCAAGCTGCTTATGGAACTCGGCGTGATGGTCGCGTGCCCAGGTAAAGAGCGCCTGGTCAAAGTCGGTGCGCGTGGCCGGGACGCCAAAGACGCCGGCAACTTCGACGCGCACAAACTCCAGTGCCGGCAGCTTGTTGATGGCAGTGAGGGCAAACGGGGACGAGGGCTCCTCGAACAGATAGCGGCTGCCCTGCAGCGCGTCGCAACTGGTGCACGTGTTGCCGAGCGACGGGGCTTTGGAGGTTCGCGCGCCTACGGGCTTGTAGCCGCAGCGCTTATGAAGGTAGTCGCGGATCTCGCCCGGCACACAGCCAAGAGCGGGCACGATGGCGAGCGCGTTGGCGTTGGCCGTGTCGATGGCAATGTGCCCGGCTTCGTTGGGTGCGTGCGCGATGGCGATGCTCTCGTCGTTATCGGTTCGATAGGGAATGCCGAAGGCCGCGACCGAGGTTTCTTTGTGACACTTCCAGCACTCGCGCTTGCCCAGTACTAGATATATATACGGTGCTGAGGGGTCGGATCGGTCAACACCGGGCAGCCACTCGGCAAAGGGCTCGGGGTTGACGCCGCTGGGTACATACCAGATCTTCTTGGTCCGGTCCCATTTGGCGCCCAGCGCCTTGGCTTCTTCTTTGTGCGAAAAGGGGACATCGAGCTCGGTGCGCATGGCGGCTCCTTGGTACTGCAGGTGCAAGTGGCTCAAGGATACCGCAGGGCGCAGACATCGCGGCGTTTTGCCGAGAAGTTGCGGTGCGGACTGATTGGTTATGCCGATGGATAGATCGGCAAGTAGATAGTCGGCATTTGGCCAGTTGGGCGGTTGGAACTGCCAGCGGATTTGGCGGCATAAAACAAAACAGCCCAGAGGACATAGCCTCTGAGCTGCGAACATTTGGTGGGCGTTAGAAGATTTGAACTTCTGACCTCTTCCGTGTCAGGGAAGCGCTCTCCCCCTGAGCTAAACGCCCGATCAAGGGTGCGCAAGTGCGCAAGGGATAATATAACGGAGCCTGAACTCGGTGGCAAGAACATTTTTAAAAATCGCTTACATTGTGGAATTCGGCCTTGATTGTCATTTTCATTGCAACAGCCTCAGGACTCAGCGCAACGCGTTGC
>CALKBO010000031.1 GCA_937989875.1 uncultured Collinsella sp.
TCCGCACATGTGCGGATGAATGTGGGAGGTGTTCGGATGAAGTTGATAATCAAGGTCCTCTTATTGCAAGCCCATCGCACGCGGCAACGGGCATCCTCGTTCCAAACTGGATGATACAATGTACGGGCCGGCGGGCGAAGCGGGCCCTATCCCCCGACCGAGCTCATCGCCCCGCGTTGCCGCGCGGCGATTTTCGTAGGTTCGCGCCTTGCGAAAGCCGGCTTTAAATCAGCGCAGCGAACGAAAATGGCCCCGGGTGGGGCCATTTTCGTTCGCACGAATTATTGATGCGCGCCCTCGATCTTATGCCTCGCGCAACCAGTCAAACGCAATACGTGGCGTGCCGTCCGACACATACACGACGCCGGCACGCTCAAACCCCGCCTTAATGCTCGCACCCTGCATGGGCAGGTTATCCTGATGCGTGTCGATGCGCAGGTGATCGGCACGCTCTTTGGCAAAGGCAAACATCGCAGCCGCGATGCCGTGCACGGTGCCATCGGATGCCACACGGTGCAGCACGGCGTACGGAGTGTCGCTGCGCCATTGCCCGTCCTCAATTACGTCATAGCACTCGTCCGGGCCCGGTAAAAAGGCAAACGTCGCCACCACGCGACCGTCGACTTCGCACACGTAACTGCCACCGGCGGCAATATCGGCAGCCAGTTGCTCGACCGAAGGCGTGCCCTCGGGCCACTGCGTGGCGTTGCCATGCGCGCGCATAAAGGCGCGGGCCACGTCATAGATAACCATGACGGCGGGAATGTCGGTATCGAGGGTTTTTCTGATCATCACGCGGCGACCTTACGTTTATTGGTATCACTTTGGTTGAGCAATGATACCAGCGTTTGGAGAGAGGCGCGAAGCAGATGGGAAGCAAAAAGCGAGCCGCCTGGTCAAAAGCCAAAAGCGAGTTTTTGGGCGCTGCTACCGGCGGCGATATGAGCGACCTGTTTGCGCGCGAGGACGAGCGCCGTGACGCCCTGGACGCCAAGCGCGATGAGGCCTGGCGCTACAAGTCGTGTGAACGCAAAAACCGTTACGACACGCGCGCCGAGGCCGAGGCAGTTATGGCCGACTGCGAAAACCGCGGACGCCGCGGGCTGGCCTGCTACAAATGCGAATACTGCGGCGGCTGGCATCTGACGTCGCATCCTTGGAAATAGACCCGCATCGGCACGGCACTGACGGAGCGCCAGCCATCGCGCGCAAGCTACGGGCGCGGCGGCACCAAAACATCGTAGCGGACGGCCTTGCCCGCAAGTTGATAGCTCGGCTTAACGCCGGCAAGCAGTGGTCCCTTCACCGGTCGTTTGATAACGACCTTGCGCGGGTGCACCGTAAGCGCAGCTTCGACCAGCGTCTCCTCATCGGCGCACGGCTGTTCCAAATGATGCAAGAGTTGGAACTTCTTTTTCACCGCCGCGCTCTTGGTGCGCCCAGGAAACATGGGGTCCAGATACACCACGTCGGGAGCGGTGAGCTCGCCCTGCCCGATCAGCTCAGCTGTATGGCGAAGGCCGGCAATGCTGTCCTCGCCCGCATGTAAGCGCATGCGCGCCACGGCTGTCGCAAGCGCCGGATCATCTGCCGCGCGATCCAAGGCATCCTTGAGGAGCGCCGCGATCACGCAATCCTGTTCATACAGATCGACGGTAAAGCCCGCGGCCGCCAGCAGCAGCGAATCCTCGCCAAAACCTGCCGTGGCATCAATCGCCCATGGGCGCTCGATGCCTTTTGCGCGCGCAGCCTTTACCAACAGCTCTTGCTGCAGACGGCCCTGCTTGAGCCGCGGAAGCATGCGGCCAAAATCGGCACGCAGCTCCATCGTGCCGTCGGTGAGCGTGAGTCCCTCGGACTTCCCGGTCAGCTCAAGCCCCGCGGCCCGAGCAACAGAAAAGGGATCGACGACGCCCATGGGTACTCCTTAACAAGCAAAACGAATACGCGAGCGCCGTTTATGTCGGCACCCAACCGTCCGCTATTGTCCCACATGCGACATGGTCCACAGCATCCCAATGCAAAGCACCGCCATCAATCCCGTGCACACGGCAGCGATCACAGAATCACCCATGCGCCTTCCCAACGACCGCGGCTCGCGCACTTGCCCTGCTCCGTACATCATGGCTCCTCCTTGAGACCAGCCCCTTGTTACGGCCTCATCATCGCAGCGCCGCACATGAGCTGCCATCGATTTGGCTTACGTCCAGCTTTCCTTTTTGAAAGGTTGGGGTTGGGCTGCGCGGGCTCAAAGCGCTTTCAGGCGCATGCATCGCCGCGTTGAACTACAATGTGCTTCACCATATGTGCAGCACATGGGGTGCGCCAGACCGGCCGTACCCGTATCGAAAGGACCAGCCATGAGCAACGCCTGCAAATTACTCAAAATCCTATCGTTCTTCTTCTTTGTCGTCGGCATTCTAAGTGCAGGCATGGGTGCTACAGCGCTCTTTGCGGGCAGCGCGGCAGGCGATATCACGGGTGCCATGATCGTCTCTTGCGTCGTCGTCATCGTATTGGGCGTCGTCGAAATTGTGACCGCTGTCTTTGGTATCCGCGCGGCAAATAATCCCGCCAAGGCTGGCGTTGTCTGGATCTGGTCCATCGTCTGCCTAGCATGTTCGGTCATCAGTCTGCTCCTCTCCCTGCCCCTCTTGGGTGGGACCGGCTCAAGCATCCCCGATTTTACCGGCTTGATTGTCAGCATTATCTACTTTGTACTCGCCAACCGCGTCAAGAAAGAGGGCATGGACCGTTTGAGCTAAGCCGCATCCGTGTCAATCGCTCAGCGACTCTGGTATATACGCCAATAAAAAGGGCCGATCGCGTAGCAACGCGGTCGGCCCTTTACGTTTGCCCAGATAAAACCTACCAAAATAAACCTGTCCCTTTTTGGCAGGTTGTTAGCCGTGGCGGTACTCGGCGATGATGAAGTCGATGTCGGTTTGAAGGGTGTCCAGGTTTGCCAGGCGCTCTTTGTCGGCAGGGCGCGTGCGGTAGTAGTACGGCGTCATCTGGAACACCGCCTCGATGTCGTCCTGGGTCTGAAGCGTAATATTCGCAGACACCCGCTGCGTTCCGACTAACTCGAGTTCAGTAGTCTTCGGCAGTTTCTCGTCATTGAGATATGGCGTGTCGTAGAGTACCTCCTTGAGCCCAAACAGATGACGGGCGCCTGGCACCACGGTGTAGAGCGAACCTTCGGGTGCCAGCACGCGGGCAAACTCGCGCTCGTTAAAGGGAGCAAAGAGCTCGGTCACCATATCGAAGGCGCCATCGGCCACGGGGATATCCTTCATGTTGGCCACAAAATAGGTCGCATCGCCGCGCTTGGCGGCAAGGCGCACCATCTCTTTGCCCAGGTCGAAACCGTAAGCACCCACGCCCGGCACCGCGCCCATGGCGCTGGTGTAATAGCCCTCGCCGCAGCAAATATCGAGCAACGTCATGGAGCCGTTCGTAGACGCAGCGCGCTCTGCCGCCCGCTCGCGCACCAGCTCGACCATCGCATCGCGCAACGGCGCGTAGTATCCACGGTTCAGAAAATCACGACGGCTGCGTGCCTGCGACTTGGGATCGCCCATGGAGTCGCCGCTCTTGGACGAGCGCAGTAGGTACAGATAGCCCTCGCGCGCGCGGTCAAACCGGTGTCCGCCCGCACACGCAGCACCGCGTTCGTCGTCCACCAACGGCTCATGGCAAACGGGACACAACAACATGGCAACTCCTTAGCGCGAACAACACAACGCCCACCATTGTCGCACGCCTTCCCCACCTAGTCATAGAAGAGATAAGGAGTGTCCCCAGCTGCCGGCAGAAAAGGAACGTCCCTAAGTGCCGACTGGTTGCATTAGGAGTATCATCGTCTGCGCAAATAAGCACGAAAGAGCATGTTAGAGATTGAGAGCGCATGGCTGACACCGTATCTAAGCACATTGATATGACCACCGGATCGCTGTGGCGCAATATTCCCCTATTCGCCTTCCCCGTGGCCGCCACGAGCATCTTGGAGCAGCTGTCGAACCTCATCGCCACGGTCATCATCGGTAACTTCTCGGGCGACCAGGGAACCCTCGCCATGGCGGCGGTCGGCTCCAATGTCCCGCTTACCAGTCTTATGCTCAACCTGTTTATTGGCATGTCGCTTGGCTCCAACGTGGTCATCGCCAACGCTATCGGCCGCAATGATCAGAACATGGTCAAACGCGCCGTCCATACCTCGATTTTAATGGCACTCGTGGGCTTTGTCGTCATCGCACTGGGCGAGATCTTTGCCGAGCCCATGCTCGCCGCGCTCAACGTTCCCGCCGAAACCATGCCGCTCGCTTCGCTCTACCTACGCGTCTTTTTGCTCAGCATGCCCTCAATCTTGCTTTACAACTTTGAAGCCGCAATCTTCCGCTCCGTCGGCATCACCCGCATGCCGCTACAGGCGCTTGCCGTGTCCACCGTCCTCAACATTGGCCTGGACCTCATCTTTGTCCCCGTACTCCACTGGGGCGTCGCGGGCGTCGCTATCGCCACCGCCATCGCTTACACCGTCAGCGCCGCTACGCTCTTTAT
Source organism: uncultured Collinsella sp. (assembly GCA_937989875.1). GTDB lineage: Bacteria > Actinomycetota > Coriobacteriia > Coriobacteriales > Coriobacteriaceae > Collinsella. The sequence continues at coordinate 4,564 of CALKBO010000031.1, forward strand.
CCGCCTACTCAAGACCGACTCCGTCGTCCGCGTCACCCCGCGCGACCTGGCTATCGACCCCGTCGCCCTCAAGCGCATCGTCAAGATCGGCCTGCCCGCCGGCATCCAAAGCGCCGTCTTTGCCGTCGCCAACATCATCATCCAGTCTGCCATCAACAGCCTGGGCACCGAGGTCATGGCGGCATCGAGCGCCGCCATGAGCCTGGAGTACGTGTGCTACAACCTGCTCAACAGCTTTAGTCAGGCTTGCACCACCTTTGTGGGACAAAACCACGGTGCCCGCCAGATCGACCGCTGCACCAAAACGCTCAAGGTCTGCCTGGTCGAAGGCGGTATCGTCGCGCTCACCACAATTATCGTTATTGTCGGCCTGGGGCGTGAGATCTTGTCGCTGTTCAACAGCGACCCCAACATCGTCTCGATCGGCTATATCCGCGTGTGCTCGATCTTCCCGGCGTACGCCTTTAGCATGTTCTACGAAAACATGTCAGGCTACCTGCGCGGCTTTGGTATCTCGCTCACACCCGCCCTCATCACCATGATCTGCGTCTGCGGCATCCGCTTCTATTGGGTGTTCTGCGTGTTCCCGCACTTCCGCACCTTTGCGAACATCATGATGGTCTACCCCATCAGCCTGGGCACCACGGCGTTCTTTATGGTCGTAGCGGTACTACTTTGCCACCCGGCACGCACCTATCGCGCCACCCAAGCCAAAGCGACAGCCCGCTAAACACCGCACCCAACGCTACGCCAGTCATTAATTGACAATATGCGAGCTCATATAGTCGATAAAGCGCCTCGTGGCGATAGGCATGGTGTCCCAGCTGCGCCAGGCCGCCACCACGTCGCGCGAGGGGGCATGCACGATGGGCCGCACACGAATATCGGCTCGCATGCCCTCCACAGTACGACGGTAGAGCATGCTCACGCCTAGGCCCTCCTCCACCATCGCCATGATGGTGTAGTCGTCGGTCACCTCACTCGTCACATGCGGCGACAGGCCATGCGCAGCAAATGCATCGAGCACCAGGCTCTGTTCGCCCTCATCCAGCAGCACAAACGGCTCGGACGCCAGGTCGGCGAGTGTCACCTTTTCCTTTGCCGTCAGTGGATGCGCGGCCGGCAATAATGCTACCAACTCGTCGTGATAGACCACGCGCTTCTCGAGACCAGCGGTAAACCCGCGTGCCGTAAAGCAAAAGTCAACCACGCCATCGTGCACCCACTGGGCGTTGCGCGTGTAATCGCCCTGCTTGAGGGTAAAGTGTACGCCCGGATGCAGGGCCCCAAAGTCGCGGATCACGCGCGGCAACACGGTTCGACTCACGTTGGTAAACGTCGCAATGCGAATATCGGTCGACGAAAGCCCCAGCAGCTCCTGGCGCTTGCCCTCGAGCTCGGCCTCGGCAGTCACGATCTGGCGCAGGTACGGCAGATATTGTTTACCGTCGCGCGTAAGCGTAACGCCCTGCTTTCCGCGCTCGATAAGCGTGGTACCCAGCTCGCGCTCGAGCGCCTTGACGGCCTGGCTCACCGCACTTTGCGTATAGCCCAGCTCGTCCGCCGCGCCCTTAAGACTGCCGCAATCGACCACCATACAAACAATCTGATACCGCGATGTCATCGTGCCTCCACATCAATGCAGCCGTAAAACGTTTTGTCAGCGCTTTTCGCGCCTACTTTAGCATTTCTTAATCATACTGAAGATACATTCGCTTTACTACATCCACATCTGGGAGCAGAATCCTTTGTACGAAACCGTTCTGTAACAAAAGGAGTCCCATGGATCGCAAAAAAGCAATCGCGCTCTCATTTTCCGTTCCCGTCGCATGGGGCTTTTCGTACCCTCTCATGAAGATCGGCATGGACAGCATGAACGCCACGAGCATCGTCGCGCTACGCTGCATCATCGCCTTTGTGGTCTGCCTGCTGCTCTTCCACAAGCGCGCGTTCCGCATCAACCGCGACCTTATGGTTCGCGCCGCCATCATCGGCGCCATCATGGCAACCGAGCTCACCTGCATGTGCCTGGGCTCCAGCCTCACCTCTGCCTCCACTGCCGGCTTTTTGCAGAGCCTGACGGTCGTGATCGTGCCGTTTGCCAACGCCGCCCTGCTGCGCCGCGCCCCCGAGCGCAAAGTGCTCATCGGCACCGCCATCGTCACCTGCGGCATGTTGCTGCTCTCGGGCACCGACTTCACCAGCCTGAATCCGGGCGCGCTCATCATGCTGCTCTCCGCTTTTATCTATGCCGGCCACATTATCGTAGCCAAGCGCTTTGTCGAAGATGTCGACCCGCTGTCCCTGGGCGTTTGGCAGCTGGGCTTTGGCGGCCTGTTCTCGGGCATTGCCGCATGCGTCTTTGGCGGTTTCACACTTCCCAGTACGCCCAGCGAGATCGTGGTCGTCGTTGCCCTCGCGCTCATCTGCTCTGCCTACGGTTTTATCACCCAGACGCTCGTGCAGCCCCACGTGCCCGCCGAGACCACCGGCTTCGCCTTCTCGCTCGAGCCAGTCTGCTCCGCCGTCTTCTCGTTCTTCCTGGTCGGCGAGGTCCTGAGCCCCATCGCCTTCTTTGGCGCCGCCCTCATCCTCACCGGCGTCATGGTGGCAACCGTCGAGCTTCCGCGCCTCCGCGCACATGGACAGGCTCGCATGGCAGGAGCGCCCGAGCACGTCTCGTAGACCCCGCTCTTCATACAGCCGCGGCATAAAGGCAACCGGTGCGCCTTTACAATAGATGTCAACAGAGCATCTGACGTAAAGGAGCCCCATGGACGCCGCGACCCGCGACCGCAACATAGCAACTTGGTTGGGCGATGCACCGCAGCCGGTACGTGACACTACGAACCAGCTGCTCGAGCGCATCGCCCTTTTGCGTGCCGAGCAAACCATCTACCCGGCACAAGACGACATCCTCAATGCCCTCGCCTACACGCCGGCCGACCAGGTCAAGGTTGTCATCTTGGGTCAAGACCCCTATCACGGACCCAACCAGGCCATGGGGCTGTCGTTCTCGGTCCCCGCGACGCAAACCAAGTTGCCGCCGAGCCTGCGCAACATCTATAAGGAACTCAAAGCCGATCTGGGTTGCCCCATTCCCGCCACGGGAGACCTAACCCCATGGGCACAACAGGGCGTCCTGCTCCTCAACACTACGCTCACCGTGCGCGAGCATGCCGCCAACTCGCACGCCAAACTAGGCTGGAGCACGCTCACCGACTACGTTATCGAACGCTGCTGCCAGCTGCCCCAACCGGTAGTCTTTTTGGCATGGGGTCGCTTTGCCCAGCAGATGGTCGAAGGCAAGCTCGTCGCAACTGGTGCGGGCAGGGCAACCGGCAAGTTCTGCCTGGCATCTACGCACCCCTCGCCGCTTTCGGCCAACCGTGCCACGGCAGAACTCCCCGCCTTTATGGGATCGCGCCCCTTCTCGGCAGCCAATCGGCTACTCGAGCAGCACGGCTCGACCCCCGTCAACTGGACTTGCCTCGGCTAAAAATCGATACATCAAAAACGCGCCCGACAGCTTTCCATCGGGCGCGTTTCCTATTCGGGCCAAATAAATTGCGTGCGGCCGGCCTCGCCGCCATCGATCAGCAGACTCTGCCCGGTCATAAACCGGTTGGTCACGCCCACAAAGTAGATCCACTCGGCGATCTCTTGGGCGGTGGCCCAGCGTTTAAGCGGCGTGAGCTCCATAATCTGGTTCCACAGGTGCTCGTCTTCCATCACGCAACGGTTGAGCGGCGTGATAACGCCGCCCGGGTCCACACTGTTGGCGATAGCCTGCGGTGCCAGACGGTTTGCAAGGTTCTTGGTGTAGGCGATAACGCCGCCCTTGCTGGCGGCATAGGCGGGAAACTCCGATCCCGTATGCCCGCTCGCCGACCCCACATTGACCACGGATCTAATCGCCGGCGCCGGCTTGGCGGCAAGCCCCTCCCCCACAAAGGCGTAGCGCTCGGTCACGTTGATGGTGCCACTCAGGTTGGCGGCGATGTCGTCGGCCGAATCCTGCGCACCGGCAACGTTCACGATCACCTGGGGTTCAAGGTCGCCTGGAAACGAGCCCGGCTCGCGGACATCAACGATCAGATGGCGGTAGCGCTCGTGTTCGACCGCCGCCGGCAGCAGATCAAAGCCCACAACCTCGTGGCCCTCGTCCAAAAAGCGCTGCACGCATGCGGCTCCGATACCGCCCGAAGCGCCCGTGATCAAAACCCGCATACTTGCTCCTTAGGCGGTTGCGTGGCGCTCGAGGTACTCGGAGCCCACATTCTCGCGCTCCCAGCCGCGCACGACCTTGTAGCCCACGGGGCTCAGGAAGACCTCGCACAGCAGCTCGGCAACAGCGCCCGTCAGCGAGCACATAAGGACCTGCACCCAGGTCCAACCAAAGAACGTGTGGCTCACCACGATGGCAAAGACCAGGTTGTCGATAAACTGGCCAACACCCGTGGACACATAGGAGCGGAAGGCGAAGCTCGCAAAGTTATTCTTTTTGAGCATGCGGCCGAGCGACTGGTTGAGCGTAGAGTTAACCACGGCAGAAACGAGCATTGCCAGCGAAGAGCCCAGCACCACGTACCAGGTGCCGCCGATGGTGGCGTTAAGAGCGGTGTTGACCTCGATCATGCCCGTGTCGTAGTAAGCGCCCCACATGCCGGGCGTGAGCGAGCATGCCCAAAAGCACAGGCTCACGGCCAGGTTGACCAGCAGCGCGAGGATAGAGATTTTGATGGATGCCTTGGCACCAAAGCGCTTGCAGATCATGTCCTGGCACAAAAACGAGACCCAGCTCACCACAAAGCCACAGTCGAGCGCCAGATACGGCAGGCTGATAAGCTCTTTGTTGGCCAGCAGGTTCATCATGATGACGCTCACGAAAAACAGCGAAACCGTTGCCGCGGGAATGCTCCGCAACAGGACCTTGTAGTCCTCCATGACCTTCTTGATCATTATGTACTCCTTTGGTTTTAGGTTTAACGAGCAGGATATCGGACCCGAACTGCTCGGACGCCCCGGTCTTGAGACGACGGTGGGTATAATAGCCGCTCACACGGCATAAGGCAAGCAAACGGCGCGGCAGCCCCGCAGGGCCACCGCGCCGATGCGTTAAAAGGCCACGTTGCCAAACTCCGACAGGATAAGGTCGGGGTTGTGGTCGGTTGCCCAATCCACGTTCCACGGGCTCGTGAACAGCAGCAGCTTGCCGCCGCGCATGTCCTCGACGCGCAGTGTGTCGCGCGTGAGCGAAAGGCCCGGGATATCGATGGTGTCGGGGTCGTTTTGGATCCAGCGGATGTCCGTATAGGGCAGTGGCTGGCGACGAACCTCAACACGGTACTCGGCCTTGAGGCGGCGCTCGAGCACCTCAAACTGCAGCACGCCGACCACGCCCACGATGACGCTCTCCATGCCAGCACCCAGCTCGCGGAAGATCTGGATGGCACCCTCTTGGGCAAGCTCCTCCATACCCTTGACGAACTGCTTGCGCTTGAGCGTGTCGACCTGCGTAATGCGAGCGAACATCTCGGGGGCAAACGTCGGGATCTGCGGATACTGTACGTGGCGCTTGCCGGAGCACACGGTGTCGCCGATGCTAAAGATACCCGGATCGAACAGGCCCACGATATCGCCCGCGTACGCCTCGTCCACAATGGCGCGGTCATCGGCCATCATCGACGTGCCCGTAGCAAGCTTAAGCTTGCGGTTGCCCTGCACGTGGAAGGCGTCCATGCCGCGCTCGAACTTACCCGAGCAAATGCGCACAAAGGCGATGCGGTCGCGGTGGTTCTTGTCCATGTTGGCCTGGATCTTAAACACAAAGCCGCTAAAGTCGTCGCGGCAGGGATCGACCGGTTCGCTGCTGAGCGTATCGGTATAGGCGCGCGGCGTCGGGGCCAGGCGCAGGAACTCCTTGAGGAAGGGCTCCACGCCAAAGTTGGTGAGCGCCGAGCCAAAGAACGCCGGACTCAGCTTGCCGCAGGCCACGGCATCCAAGTCGAGCTCGTCGCCGGCGCCATCGAGCAGCTCGATGTCGTCCATCAGGTTCTTATGGTTCTCCTCGCCGATAAGCTCGTCCATGGAAGGATCGCCCAGCTCGGCCTCGACCTCGGCGACCTTCTTGGTAGCGTTGGCGTGGCCGTCGCCCTCAAAGGCGATAACGCGACGGGTCTGACGATCGAACACGCCGCGGAAGTTGCGGCCGCTGCCGATCGGCCAGTTCATGGGATACGTATTGATACCCAGGACGTTCTCGATCTCTTCCATGAGCTCAAACGGATCGCGAGCCTCGTGGTCGAGCTTGTTCACAAAGGTGAAGATGGGAATGTGGCGCAGCGTACAAACCTTAAAGAGCTTTTTGGTCTGGGCCTCGACACCCTTGGCGCCGTCGATGACCATGACCGCGGCGTCGGCGGCCATAAGGGTACGGTAGGTATCCTCCGAGAAGTCCTGGTGGCCGGGGGTATCGAGGATGTTGACGCAGGCGCCGTTGTAGGTGAACTGCAGCACCGAGGAGGTGACGGAAATACCGCGCTCCTTCTCGATGTCCATCCAGTCCGAGACGGCATGCTTGGCCGAGCTCTTGCCCTTGACCGAGCCGGCGGTCTGAATGCTGCCGGTATAGAGCAGCAGCTTCTCGGTAAGTGTGGTCTTACCGGCGTCCGGGTGGCTGATGATCGCGAATGTGCGGCGCGACGAGATTTCATCCGACAGGCTTGCCATGCGGATCCTTTCTTGCATTGAGTGCATTACGTCGTTGTAACCGCACTATTGTAGCCGCGAAATCCCGCTCTAGGGCGCCTATCAGGACAAATTCATCAGTTGGGGCCTGGGTAGCCGGCCCAATCCGCATTTGCCTCTTGCAGAACTGTGCATAGTGTGTATATACTGTGCTTACCGGTTATATACACGTGTAGCCCATCAGCTAAGGAGCCGCTGTGGACATCATCCTATCCAATTCGAGCGATAAGCCCATCTACGAGCAAATAACCTCGCAGGTCAAAGCTCAGATTTTATCGGGCACGCTCGCTGCGGGAGCCAAACTCCCCAGCATCCGTGTACTCGCGAGCGATCTTGGCGTGAGCGTCATCACCACCAAGCGCGCCTACGCCGACCTGGAGCAGCTCGGGTTTATCTGCACCGTGCAGGGCAAGGGCTGTTTTGTCGCCGAGGGCAACCAGGAGCTTTTGCGCGAAAACCAGCTCTGCCATATCGAAGAGCTACTTGCGAAAGCGGCGAGCCAAGCCGAAACCCTGGGCGTCACGCGCGACAAACTGCACGAAATGCTCGACCTGATGGCCCCCGAAACCATGCAGTAGCCATCTGCAAGAAAGGCTATACCATGCAAAACTTGCTAGAACTCAAAGGCATCTCACGCACTGTAAGCGACCGCTTTTCGCTGCGCGCGTCACGCTTGCCGTGGAGCCCGGCCAGATCGTCGGCTTTGTTGGTGCCAACGGTGCCGGCAAAACAACGACGATTCGAGCTGCTCTCGGGCTTATCAAGCTCGATGCCGGCGAAGTGCACCTGTTTGGGCAGCGCTGTGGCGCCGACGCGCCCGATGAGTCGCAACGCCATCTACGCTCTCGCATCGGCCTCGTGCTGGACACATGCCCCTTCCCCTCCACGCTCAAGGTCGGCCAGATCGAGGCGCTCGTAGGCCCGGCGTACCCCACGTGGGACCGTGAAACGTTCGCCGGATTCATCAACCGATTTGGCCTCGATCCCAAGACAAAGGTCAAGGACCTCTCCCGCGGCATGGGTATGAAGCTGCAGCTCGCCTGCGCGCTCAGCCACAATGCCAAGCTGCTCGTTTTGGACGAAGCCACCGCGGGCCTCGATCCCATGGCACGCGAGGAACTGCTCGATGAGCTGCTCGCCTTTGTCGCCGACGGCCAGCGCAGCGTGCTGCTCTCGAGCCACATTACGTCTGATCTCGATCGTGCTGCCGACCGCGTCATCTGCATCGATAACGGCTCGATTGTGTTTGACCTGCCGCGCGAGGAAATTACCGACCGCGCCGGCATCGCCCACTGCACTCAGGCACAGGCCGCCGAGCTTATGGCTTGCGTCGAAGGCGCCCGCGCCGCCCACCACGCCTATAGCGTGGACGTGCTCGTGCCCAACCGTCGCGAAACGCTCGAGGCCTTTCCCGAGATTCCCTGTGATCGGGCAACCATTGATGACTATCTGCGCCTCATGCTGAAAGGGGCTTTGAAATGAAACGCGCCATTATGTCCGAGCTTGCCATCGTTCGCACGCTCGTCCCGAGCATCGCAGGTGTCGGCCTGTTCATATTCGTCGTATTGACCCTTGCCAACGCGACAGACGGCGATTCCGGCATGAGCGCCGGCGCCTGCGCGGTCAGCGCCATGTCGCCCATCATAATCATGAACTCACTGGCTGGCTACGATAACCAAAACGGCTGGGAGCGCTATCGGGCAACGCTGCCGTTCTCGCGCAAAGACATCATCTGCGCACGCTACCTGTGCATTATTGCTTTCTCGGCCGTCATGGCATGCGCCGCCGTGCTTTTGAACATCATCGCCCTTCCGTTCTTCAACAGCGCGGGCGTGGCCTCGACAGGACAAACCATCTTTGAGATCGCAATTGCCTCGGCAGCATCGATGCTCATCTCCCTCATGATGGTGTTCTTGGCACAGCCGCTGTTCTTCCGATTTGGACACATGGAGGCACTGCGCCTATCCGTTGGCCTGTTTGCCCTACTCGGATGCCTTACCATGGCAGCGCTGAGCTCCTCCAACCCCATCAGCAACTGGCTTATGTCGATTGCCGGGGCGAATCCCGATCCTGCCGTCCTTGGCTGTCTGTGTGCAGGAATTGCCGTACTGGCGCTCGCACTATGCGCAATCAGTTGCACCGTCAGCACCAAGGTTTATCGAGTACGCGATCTGTAGCCACACGAGTCTCAATCCGCGAAGGACGCGATCGCCGCCCCTCCCCGCAAATCCGTGGCAAAGGGCATGTCCCCGGCGTGCGCCACTGTACTACTTGCGCAGCGGCTTGGGCAGTGGAATGCCGGCGGCGATGACGGCCGCGATGATCATGCAGACGATACCCTTGAGTGGGAAGCACATGAGCAGCAGGCCCACGACCATGACCGGCTGACGCATGACCGCACCCATCGTCGATGCCGTGCAGACGGCGACGCAAAAGACCGGATCTGCGCCGGTGAGGATGGCAAGGCCATAGCCCAGGCTTACGCCCGAGAAGATAACCGGGAAGAAGTGACCGCCGCGCCAACCAAGGTTGATGAGGGCGGGCGTCAGCATGGCCTTAACAAGACCGGTCGCGATAAGCACGCCAGCGGGAATGGTCAGATAGGTTTCCATGAGCACGTCGGCCTGGGTCTCGCCGGCAAACATGGTATAGGGCAGGACCGTGCCACAGATGGCGAGCGCCAGACCGGCTAGCATGGCCTTGACGACAGGACGCTCCCCTATTGCATGGGACAGCGCTTCGCTTGCGTGCTCAGAGACAAAGTACAGCCAGCCGCAAACGGTGCCAACCAACGCCAGCGGAATGAGCCAGGTAAGCTCCAGGTTACCCACCACGGCGGCCTCGAACCTCGGCATACCCATGCCGCCGCCCATGAGCTGGCCGAGCAGCAGGTAGGTGCCCAGGCCGCCGGCAATCGCAATACCGTAGACCACCGTCTTTTGCGCCTTGGGCAGCTTGATGGTGATCTCGCCGGACATGGACTCATCGTCGGCGTCTTCGCCCTGGCCGTCGGCGCTACCGGCAAGCGGCGCCACAAAGCCAAAGACGGGCGCGGTAAAGAGCGCCGTCAGGGCAGCCTGGGTACCCAGCAGCGTGAGCTCCCTAAACTCGGCGCCAAAGCGACGCATGCGGTCGCCGACCCAGCTGCACAGACCGGCGATAACGCCGGTCAGGCCGGCCTCCGGTCCAATGCTTCCGCCAAACAGCAGCGGCAGCAACGCCGCGAGCGAAAGCTTGCCCAGGTTGTCGTACGGGTAGCGCCCGTCTTGCTTAACCTTAGCCATCACCTGGTTGAGGTCATCGGTCTTGGTGCCTGTCATCTTCTCGTACAGACCGATTAACAGACCGCCCAGCAAGCAGACAAAAAATGGGTACGGCAGAAAGCCAAACGGGCCACTGGCAAGCTCGGGCGAAGCGACGCCCAGCGCGTGCGGAATCTCGGTCCATAGATAGTCGATGCCGTGCTCCATCGCGAAAAAGAACAGCCAGACCGCGGCACCTGCGAACGCACCGGTCACGGCAACGCTAACTAAAAACAGCGCGCGGTTTGTGGGTTTGGCAAGGTTATCCATCGGGTCCTCCCGCGGTCAAAGTCGACATAGTTACGTTTTATTGTAGAGCGAGCGTTGCCCGAACGAGCCAACCGTCTGCGCCGCAAACGGCACCATTGGGAGCCATTGTGGGGCAGGTTCAAGACTTATCCGTTGATAATCGAGGCAATCTCGCGCAAATCGTCGGCAAAGTAAATGCCGTGCTGGCGCTGCGGGCTCGATAAACCCTTATCGATCATGTGCCCGAGCAGCGCCTTGAGGTCGTTGTAGTAACCGTCCAGGTTATACAGGATGCACGGAGCACTCAGGTGCCCCAACGACACAGCGGACATGACCTCGGCAATCTCCTCGAGCGTGCCCGTCCCACCGGGAAAGGCGATGAACGCATCGCCGAGCTCAATCATCTTGGCCTTGCGCTCGGCCATATCACTCGTCACGATAAGGTCGTCGATGCCGTCGTGCTGAAACTCGGCCTCGATAAAAAAGCTCGGCTCCACACCCGTCACGTGTCCGCCAGCATCGAGCACGCTATCAGCGAGCGCACCCATCAGGCCCGATTTGGACCCGCCGTATACCAGCGCGTGTCCATTGGCGCCAATCCAGTTGCCCAGCTCCTGCACCGCGGGCAGAAATGCCGGGTCATTGCCAGTGTTGGCACCCAGGTACACGGTGATGTTCATATTTGTCCCCCTCATCGTGACGCGCGGCGCCCGCTCTAGCGTTGGCGACGCCGATATTCGCGCACGCGGCGCGAAAGATCGGCAAGCTCGTCGCGATCGAGCTCTTCCAAATGCTCAAGATCGTCCATAAAGCGCGCCATGGTGTCCTTTTGGCGCATCTTGATGAGCGTATTGCAGTAGTTCACCGCCACGCCCGTGAGCATGGCGATGTAGAAGATGCTGATAACGCTCAAGACGACGGTAATAGCGCGGGCAACCGGTGTTTCGGCCGGAATGTCGCCAAAGCCGATGGTCGAGACTGTCTCAAAGCTAAACCAAAGTCCATCGCCAAAGGTGAGGGTCGTGGGCTCGGACAGCCAGACAGCTGTCGAGCACAGCAAGTAAAAGATAAGAAACAGGCCCGTGATGCGCGCAAAGCCAGCCTGTCGCAGCACATCGGCAAGCGTCCTCAACTTGTTCATCGCGACCCCTTTTCCCAGACGCCCAATCACGTTCGCTCGGTATTGTCCCACAACCGACAGTTAGGGACGTTCCTTTTGTGCCGGCAGAAAGGGACTGTCCCCAACTGCCGGGCGGAACCGTTTAGCGGTGCTGCTGCCGGCTGGGCAGGCTGAGCTGGTATCCTTATGCGGTAATGTCTCGATTCGTTAGGATTGCATGTGAGAGCTGCCACTGTCCTTCGTTCAGCTATATATCGCGCCTTGGCCGTTGCGCTTACCGCGCTCGCCGTACTGAGCGCCGTCGCGCCCGCCCCTGCCTTTGCCGCCGACTCCGATCAGCAAGTCAAGACGGTCCGTGTCGGCTGGCTCGTCAGCAACGAGGGCTTCCAGGACGGCACCCCCGGCGAGCGCCTCTCGGGATGGGGCTACGAGTACCTCCAGACCCTGTCGTACTATACGCCCGGCTGGCAGTACGAATATGTCTCCGGCACCTTCGCCGAGCTTATGGACATGCTCGAGGCAGGCGAGATCGACCTCATGCCCAACATCTCCTACTCCGAGGAACGCGCCCAAAAGCTGCTCTTTTCCTCGAACCCCGAGGGCACCGAGCGCTACTACATCTACGCCAGGCCAGACCGTGACGACCTCGCAAAGGGTAACCCTCAAGCACTCCAGGGTCTCACTATCGGCTGCAACCCCAGCGTTATGCAAACCTTCGTTGGCAAGCAGTGGCTCGCCAACGAAGGCATTACCTGCACCTATAAAGAAATCGACACTGGCGGCGCCCTCTTTGACGCGCTCGCAAACAACGAGGTCGATGCCGTCATCATGAACGACACCATTTCGTCGCCCAGCGCCTCCCCCATGTTCTACATTGGTTCGAGCGACTACTACTTTGCCGTCCCCAAAAGCCGCCCCGACCTGATGGACGACATCAATGCCGCCATGTCGGCAATCGCCCGTGTCAACCCACGCTATATCGACGAAGTCAAATCTAACTACTCGGTCCAAAACAGCGGTTCATCATCGCTCAACAGCCCCGAACGTTCCTGGCTCAAAGCAAATGACAACACCATCACGCTCGGCTACATTACGGGCAAACTCCCCTATTGCAACGAAGACGAAAACGGCGAAATGGAAGGCTCGCTCGCATCGCTTGCGACGACGTTGCACGATTAATTTGGCATTACGGTCAAAACCGTCGCCTTTGATAGCTACAAGATGATGTCAAAGGCCCTGTCAAAGGGAAGCATAGACGTTGCGCTACCGGTATACCGAGATTACTGGTTTGCCGAGCAATCAGGCGTTGTGCAGTCGGTATCGTTGGGGACCGTGTCCCTCACCGCCATCCACACCGGCGGCAACCTGAACAAAGACCTTCAGAACATCGCCTGTACCAAATCATCGTTTATCAACCAAAATGTACTTGAAAGTCTGTTCCCCACAGCGACCGTGACCGAATACCAATCCGACGATGAAGCGTTCGACGCCCTCAGGAAGGGAACGGCACATTGCATCGTCGCTCCCAGCTCACGCGTAAAAACCATCGGCGACCGTTATGATCTCGAGAGCTACAAGACGGTCGAGCTCCCTGACACCTGTGAGCTCTCGTGCTGGATTTCGCGCGGAAAGCCCGAGCTGCTGGGAATCATCAACAAGGGCATCATCAATGCCGGAGAATCGCTCTCCGCAAGCAATTACTCATCCACGTCGTACACGGCCCAGGAATCCAACACGCTTCAATTCCTTTATCGCAACCGCACCGCCGTTGCCGCTACCCTCATCGGTATGTTGTCGGTCGGCATCGTCCTGCTCATCTGGGCGCTCGTGCGCGCTCGAACCGAGCGCAAAAAAGCCGATGCTGCCAACGCCGCTAAGACGGCATTCCTCACGCGCATGAGCCACGACATCCGTACGCCGCTCAACGGTATCCTGGGCCTTATCGAGATCGAGGAATTGAAGGAAGGCGATATCCAGGTCGCCCGCGAGAGCCGTGCCAAAGCGCGCGTTGCCGCCAATCACCTGCTCTCGCTGATCAACGACATCCTCGAGATGGGCAAAATCGAAGACCGCAAGCTAACACTGGAGCATGCGCCTTTTAACCTCAAAGAGCTCTGTGACGATACACTGGTGCTGTGCAAGCTCCGCGCGTCCAGTAACGGCATCACCATACAGGACAATAGTCTGCCGTACGCCACGGGGCCATACATGATCGGCAGTCCCACCCATATCCGACAGATTATGATCAACCTGTTAGACAACAGCATTAAGTACAACAAGCACGGCGGCTCCGTCACCTTTAGCTCAAAGACCAAGCCACTCGATAACGGGCGCGCGCTCATTTGCTTTAGCGTTTCGGATACCGGCATTGGCATGACTCCCAAGTTTTTAAAGCATATCTATGAGCCGTTTGCCCAAGAAGGTGACGATGCGCGCAGCAAGTTCCAAGGAACCGGCATGGGCATGCCAATCGTCAAGTCGCTTATTGAACTGATGGACGGCACTATCGAAGTCACCAGTGAGCTCCATGTGGGCACCTCGTTCTACGTGGAGATTCCGCTCGATATCGACGAGAATCCCCAGGCGCGGGCGAATACGGTTGAGGGTGCGCCCGACTGCTCGCTCGCCGACATGAACGTGCTGCTCGCCGAAGACAACGAATTGAATGCCGAGATTGCCCAGGCGCTGCTAGAATCCGAGGGCATCGTGGTCACCCGCGCCGCCAACGGCAACGAAGTCGTCGATCTGTACCTGTCGCATCCCGCCGGCAGCTTCGATGCCATTTTGATGGACATTATGATGCCGGACATGGACGGCTACGAGGCAACCCGCGTGATTCGTCTGAGCGAGAAGGTCGATGCAGCCGATATCCCCATCATCGCGCTCACCGCCAACGCCTTTGCCGAAGACGCCCAGGCGGCACACGATGCCGGCATGAACGCCCATCTGTCCAAACCGCTCGACTTTAACAAGCTCAAAATCATACTCGCCCGCATCAAGAAAAACGGATCCGTTTCGCTATAGTTTGTGCTCAACCACCACGCACGACCAGAAAGGAAGCCAACGATGTTTAGGCCCTTACGTCGAAAGAAACGCGCCATCACCGACGAGGAAGCGCGCGAACTGCTCGCTACCTGCAAGCGCGGCGTCTTTGCCGTCAACGGCGACGATGGCTACCCGTACGCCATTCCCGTCAACTACTTCTTTGACGCCGAGCACGACAAGATTTATTTCCATGGCGCCAAGGCTGGCCACAAGGTCGACGCACTCAAGCGCGATGACAAAGTCTGCTTTACCGTTTACGGAAACGAGTGGTACCAGAACGGCGACTGGGCTCCCTACGTTATGAGCACCGTCGTCTTTGGCCGTTGTCGCCTGGCGAATGACACCCCCGCGTTTATCGAGGACAAAGTCCGCCAGCTCGCCCTTAAGTACTACCCTTCTGCCGAGGAAGTCGAAGAGGAAATCGCCAAGGACATTAAGGGCGTCCAGCTCTACGAGATTACGATTGAGCATCTCTGCGGTAAGCAGATTCAGGAAAAGTAAGCCCCTCAGCAGGCCTCATCAATAGCAATATGGCCCGGTTCCAACCCACCTTGGAACCGAGCCATATGCTTATAGAGCGTCGGCAGCGATGTGCGCAAGCGCCTCAACGAGCTCCTGCGAGCTCACGGGTTTACTCAGGCGCGCGTTCATGCCCGCCTCGCGCGAAAGCCTGCGATCGTCGGCAAAGGCGTTGGCGCTCACGGCGATAATCGGCGTGGTCGCGGCATCCTCGCGATCGAGTGCTCGAATCTGACGCGTGGCCTCAAGGCCATCGATGCCAGGCATCATGGTGTCCATCAACACCACGTCGTACTCGTGCGGTGCGCTCGCGGCAAACGCCTCAACGGCAGACTCGCCATCCTTAGCATGCGACACGACGGCACCGGCACGGCTGAGCGTAAACTGCGCGATCTCGGCATTCAGATCGTTATCCTCTACGAGCAAAACGCGCAAGCCCTGGAGTGCATCGCCATCGCCCCCATCCACGCGAACTGCCTGAGGAATCTCGGAGCGTTTGCATTTCTCGAACGGCAGACAGATGGTAAACGTCGTCCCCTGCCCCAAGACGCTCGTAAAGCTCATGGTTCCGCCCATAAGCTCGACCAACTGTTTTGCGATAGGCGCGCCCAGGCCAGTTCCCGATGAAGTACCTTCCACCTGTTGCTCCTCGCGGCAAAACGGCTCGTAGAGGTGCTGTTGGAACTCCTCGCTCATGCCAATACCGTTGTCGGCGATCGTGTATTCATAGACGGGGATGCCATCCGCCGGCTCCACCTCGCGGCACACCAGGCGGACATAGCCGCCCTGGCGGTTGTACTTGACGGCATTGCCGGCAATATTGAGCAACAAACGCTTGAGGTGCGTCATGCTCACCCACGCATAGGGATGATTAAGCGTCTGCTGGTCGTAGACAATTGTCACCAGGCGCTCCTCGGCCTGGCGCTCCAGAATATCGCACACTTCGCGGGTGAGGGTCACCAAGTTTGTGGGAACAAGTTCCAGATTGACCTGGCCGCTCTCCAAGCGACTCATATCGAGCGCCTCGTTGGCAAGGTCGAGCAGCAGTCCCGATGCCGTCCAGATTTTTGAGCGGCACTCGGTCTGCTTTTGCAGATCGTCCGCATTGGCATCGCCGACCTCGACCATGCCGCGAATGCCGTTGATGGGCGTGCGCAGATCGTGGCTCATGCGACGTAGAAACTCCGTCTTTGCCGAGTTGGCAGACGAGGCCTCACGCGCTGCCTTAGCCAGCCTGTCACCATAGTCGCGCTCCTGCTGCAGCAAGTCCGTCAAACGTCGACGATCAGCGCGGCGACGCGCCATCACAACAACGGCTATAACACCGCCGTAGAGCACCAGCACGCCGGCAGCAACAGCCGCGACGACCTCAAAGTAGCGCCGCGCCGAGGCATAGGTGTACACGTAGAACCCGCGCGCTTTTCCAAATGTGCCCAAATACCACTCGCCGCTGGCGTTGACCAGTCGGACTTTGCCGGGCAGGCATCGATCCTTAATACCGTCGACAATAAAGACATCCGTTGCAGGCAGATCGAATACGCCCAATATGGTGGGTTCAACGACATTGGTCGCAACGACCTTGCCATCGCTTTCGATCACGATATTGCCACTGTCGATGGTCTCGTAACCACCGAGCAGGCTCTGCAGTTTGAGCGTATTGCTCGCGACCGCCTTGGCGCTCTGGTGTCTCACTGCGACAACGATGCCCTCGCCATCCTGCCGGGTCACGCAGCCAATGTCTGCGACCGAATCATCCGCAAGCGTGATACGGGCGGTATAGAACTTAAGCGGATGGGCTGCCACCTCCAGCACGGACGTTTCTTTGAGATACGTAGCAAGCGACTCGTAGCCCACGCCATCCGTCGAGAACTCAGACACCAGGTTGCCCGATGCGTCCGTTACGATCAGTGCGCTCACGTTGAACTGGTCGGCATATTGCTCCAGCATGGCGTTATCCACCGAACCGTCGCGCTCCATATCGCGCGCTGTCTCTCCGGCGATCTCCATAACGCGAATCAGGTTTTTGGTCGTATAGGCGCTGTTGAATGCATCGTAGGAAAGGCTCTGCGTCGCCACGTAATCGACAACGTCGGCAAAGCGCTGCTCGGCCTGAGCTGTCGTGTAGCCGTAGCTCATCATACCGGCAACAACCGAGAGCGCCATCCCCAGCAGGGCGACAAGGAGCCATGCCCCTGCCGAACGATTGCCCCGCTTCTCTACGGCGTGGTCGGGTGCACCGATCATGACAGGCCCTCTATATTCAAAAAGGGCGAAGGGTCATCAAAGTACTTTGACACCAGGCGTTTCATGGTGCCGTCGGCTAGCATTTCCTGGTAGGCATGGGTGAGCTTAACGTCGATGCCGCGCGTATCGTTGATATCGAAAGCGGTACCCAAACCAACCTCAAGCAGCGGCTCATCCAAAATGCGATACGTCACACCATAGTCTTTTTCGTAGGTGAGCAGCGAGGACTCATGCGCGGCGATAGCGTCGACCAGACCCTCGACGAGCGCCGGGTTCAGGTACGAGCGGTCCGAAAAGCAGTAGAGTTCCTTGATCTGCGGAACATTTTCATTTGTACGATTGAGCAAAATGCCCTCGGGCTTGGTGGTGGACTGAACGGCCACGACCTTGTCCTCAAGATCGGCAAGCGTGTAGATATCGCTCTGGGGATCAACCGCGACTACCTGGCGGCTCGCAAGGTACGGACCGGCCCAACGATATTCGTTTTCGCGACCCGTCATGCTAAAGCTGCCCATGACGCAATCGAGCTCGCCGCTCGCCAGTAGCTCGTTCTTCTTTTCCCAATCGATCAGCTGGTACTTTGGCTTGTAACCAATGCGGGCCAAAGCCTCGGTCAATATCTCGACATCCAGGCCAACGATATCGCCGTACTCGTCGGTATACACAAACGGCGGATAGAGGTCGCTGCCAACGTTGAGCGTCTTAAGGTTGTCGTCCTTGACCTGCGAGGTGTCCCGGGCCTTTTGATGCAGGCGTCGAGGCTCTGCCATTCGACCCTGAACAGCCAGCTATCGCTACGACAAAGGCGCTCGCCACTGCAAGCGCGACAAACAACGAAATGGCAACCGAGCGACGGGGTCTTTTCATCGAGCTCCAGACGATCCTGTTTACAGACTGAAATGGTTAAAGATAATAGCAAACAAAACCACACGAGTGCCCAATGGTTACAGACGCTTTACCATGTGGGGCCTTCTAGCCGACTTGGCAGAAGGCCCCACATGCAGCGCGCGCTTACCGTGCATTAAAAACGTAGCGGTCCAGGCGGTCGCACGCTTCCCTCACGCGCGAAAGCGGCAGCGCCAGATTCACGCGAATGTGGCAGGGCCCGTGGAACGGACGGCCGTCCTGATACCCCACGCCCACGCGCGCCCCCTCGTCGAGCAGCCACTGAATATCGCGGCCATGCTCGCGGCACCACTCGGTGCAGTCCAGAAACACCATGTACGTGCCCTGCGAACGTGAATAGGACACGCCCTCAAAATGCTCGTCCACGTAATCGCAGAAGTACTCGATATTGCCGGCAAGCACCTGGTTGAGCTCGTCCACCCACTCGTAGCCTTGCGGCTGGTAGGCACCGATAAGCGCATGCATGGAGAGGACATTCATCTCGTTGTAGTGAGTCTTGTTGGACACGGCGCACACGCGGTCGCGCAGTGTTTCGTTATAGATGATGTGGTAGCTGCCGACCAGACCCGCCAGGTTAAACGTCTTGCTGGGCGCGTAGAGGGCAACCGTGCGCATGCGAGCATCCTCGCTCACCGACTGCGTCGGGATGTGCTTGTGTCCCGGCAGGATGATATCGGACCAAATCTCGTCCGAGATCACCACGCAATCGTGCTGGCGATAAATGTCCATGGCGCGCTCGATCTCGTCGCGCTCCCATACGCGGCCGCAGGGATTGTGCGGCGAGCAGAACACCACGGCATGAATGTGGTTTTGGGCGAGTTTGCACTCCATGTCCTCAAAGTCCATGCGCCACACGCCCTGGTCGTCGAGTTTAAGCGGACTGTGGACAATACGATAGCCCGCGGCTTCGATGGACTTGGTAAAACCGATGTAGGTGGGGCTGTGGACCAGCACCGCATCGCCCGGCTGAACATACGCACGCAGCGTCGACACGACACCGCCCAGCACGCCGTTTTCGTAGCCGATATGCTCGGGCGCCAGGCCCTCAACGCCGTTGCGACGGCTCTGCCATTCGATGATGCGGTCAAAGTACTCAGCGCGCGGATTGAAATAGCCAAACATGGGATGCTGAGCGCGCTGAATGATGTGCTCCTGCACCGTGGGCACGGTGGCAAAGTTCATGTCCGCCACCCACATGGGGATGCGGTCGAAGCCCTCGTCGGGTGCGCTCGGAGCCATACCGGGAATCTCGCCCCATGAATCAACGGCGATGGAGTCCATGCCGTGGCGGTCGATGATTGAAGTGAAGTCGTATTTCATGCTGGACTCCCGTGCAAAGTTGATTGTTTTGGTAGGCGTTATTGTCCACCAGCGTGGGCGGTTTTGGCGCGGGGTTTGGCGCTTAATTTGACGGGTGCGGACGAATGGCTGGTTAGTCTCGCGCGTCGTTGACGGCGACTACGGTTAGCTGGGTTTCGTCGACCGTAAACAATATGTCGAGCCCGGCGTAAGCCAAGTGGTAAACGCGGTTTGGCTCGTGCTTGCTGCCCGCGCGGCGCGGATCTTGGCGAAGAACCTCGACCAAGCCGGGGAGCTTTGCGGGCGGGACCCTATCCTGCAGCGCTTGCGGAAACTCAATATCGAGCTCTTGCCACGGAGCATCCTCAATCCAGCCGCCGGTCGCATCCGGGTGACAGTCCGCGAACGGAATGTAGGGCTTAATGTCGTAGATGGGCGTGCCGTCACGCAGGTCGGCCCCCAGCACATGAATGATGGGGCCATTGTCGGTGAGCTCGACGCGATCGAGCTTGACGCAGGTAAGACCGATGGGATTAGGGCGAAACGGACTGCGCGTGGCAAATACGCCCACGCGCTCGGCCCCGCCCAGACGCGGCGGACGCACGGTCTTTGACCATTTGGCATTGGTGCCGGCCCGGTCCTGCGCCTTGGCATCGGCAGCTATGTCCTTAGCTGTGCCGCCGGGCGTTCCGTTTTCGAAGCGCCACAGCAACCATAGGTGAGAGAAGGAGTCCAGACCCTCAACCGCTGCGTTGGAGGCAAATTCCGGCTCAAAGACGATGCGTCCCTGCAGATGAGGCGCCAAAAAGCTGTTGCGCGGAATGCCGAACTTCTGCGGCAGGTCGGTATGTATGTGTGCGATAGGTTCCATGCCGGTCATTGTACGGCATGGAGGTGTGGGGCGCAGCGCGCAATTCTTTGCTGCGGTCCCCCGTCGTGCAACCAACGGTTGCTTGGAAGGGCGCCTGCCGCTGCGTATGCTTAAGCCATCAACCAGCAGAAAGGAGCCGCTATGGCCTTTGCAGAAAAGCTCATCGCTGTCCGTCGCGCCCATCACCTTACCCAGGAGCAGCTCGCCGCCAAGCTCTTCGTCACATGCCAAGCCATCAGCCGTTGGGAACGCGGCGAGGTCACACCGGGCATCGACATGATGAAGCTCATTGCCGCCGTGACCGGCGAGCCCCTGTCTCACCTGCTCGAAATGCCCGAGCACTATTGCCAGAGCTGCGGCATGATACTCACGCCCGACGACTGCGGCACCGATGCTGCGGGCACCGCGACCGATCATTACTGCAAGTGGTGCTACGACCATGGCCAGTACACCTACGAGACCACGATGGAGGCAATGATCGAGGACTGTGCCCCGCGCCTGGCGCAAAACACCGGCATGTCGCTCGACGAAGCCGTCTCGCTCATGGGCGCCGTGCTGCCACAACTGGAGCGCTGGCACACCGTGCAGGAAAACGAGGAGCGCTACGGTGCCGAGGCGCGGGCGCGCTATGGCGATGAGACTATCGATGCGACAAACGAAGCGCTGCTGGACATGGATCCTCAAACATGGAACGACATGAAAGAACTTGAACGCGCTATTTTGGGCCAGCTCTCGATTGCCATGGGCGACGGCGATGCGGATGGAAGCGAGGCTCGCAAGCTTGTCGCGATGCATCGTCGCTGGATTGCTCTCAACTGGGGACGTGAACCCCAGAATGAAGCGTACCTGGGTCTCGCCCACGGCTATCTTGCCGACCAGCGCTTTGTTGACTACTACGACAAGCCCTGCGGCACCGGAGCCACGGCGTTTCTGGTCCAGGCCATCGAGTCGTCGTTGACGCGCGCATAGACCGCGGCGGCTTTGGGTATTTCAATCAAAACCGCAACCGATTGGAGACCTATGGCTACTAATCATGAGCTCGCGCTGTACGCTATGACCGGCTGCCCGTATTGCATAAAGGTCAAGCGTTTCCTTGCCGATAACGGCGTGACCATTCCCGAGCGCAATATCTCGACCGATACCGATGCCGAGCAGACACTCATCGCCGTCGGCGGAAAACGCCAGGTTCCCTGCCTGTTCATCGACGGCAAGCCACTCTACGAATCGAGCGACATCATCGCGTGGGTGCAGGAGAACCTGCTCTAGTGCAACACAGCCATTGGGGACGTTCTTAAATGACTAGTCGTTAAAGAACGTCCCCAACGACCAACTAGCCGTGGAAGCGGGCTATGGGTGCAAGTGGCTGCTCGCGAAAGACGCGCTCGACGGCGGCGCGGTATTCGTCGACCTTTTTAGTCTTGCGTACGAGTTTATGAACGGTAGCGGGGTCGGCGAAGGCGCATTTGGCGTAGAACCACCACTCCTTCATGCGAAAGACCGCATTGCCGCCAATCTCTTCTGCATATGCCGCAAACAGCGTGTCGTGGAAGCGCTGCAGCTCAGCAGCCGTTGCAGCAGGGCCGCCCTTGACCATGCGAGCCAGAGCGGGGTTCGCGAGCAGGCCACGCCCCAACATCACATGGCGCGTGCCGGGATAGGCCTCCACCAGCGCGTCCATATCCTCAAGATCAAAAATGTCACCGTTATAGGCCACGGGGAACGGCGCACGCTCCAGCGTCTCGCCATAAAACTCTTTGCGCGGCGAGCCCGTATAGCGGTCCTTCTGTACGCGCGGATGCACGATCAGCTCTGCCAACGGCATGCGGCAATACAGATCGAGCACGCGCTCGTATTCGTCGTCATTCTCCAGCCCCAGCCTGGTCTTTACCGACACCGGCAACGGCGACCGCTCGCACACATCGCTTAAGAACGCCTCGAGCTCGTCGAGATTGCGCAAGAAACCCGAGCCCTTGCCCTTGGCGACAACCGTTCCCGAAGGGCAACCCAGGTTGAGATTGACCTCGCGGTAGCCCATGTCGGCGAGCACCTGTGCCGCCCACACAAACTCGTCCGCGTTCTTGGACATCAGCTGAGGCACCACGTTGAGCCCCTGGTTATTGGCAGGATCGATCTCCTTAAACGCCTTGCCGCCAAAGCGGTTTCCCACCCGCGGCGGCGGCAAAAACGGCGTGCAATAGCAATCGAGCGCACCGAAGCACTCCGCATGCACGCGACGGAACACATGCCCGGTAATCCCCTCCATAGGGGCCAGCGAAAGGATCATCTACTCTTCTCTCATATCAACACAACAAAGGGGCCGTCCCTTTGTCACATGCATTATGCCTTGCGCTTCAGGCGATTCACAAGGAAGAGGTAGCTACTGAACGATGACCACCCTCCAGCCGCACCCCATACAACGAGGTTTAATACTTTTCCCGAGAAGTGAACGAGTGAAAACGGGCCCCCGAAGCATCGGCACTTTCGAGATGCAATTTCCTGCGGTTTTGCCAGCCAAATCCTGCGGGTTTGACGTCTAAAAATGTCGATGCTTCGGAGGTCCAAGTATGGCCGTTCACTTCTCGGAAAAGTATTAGACCTCGATTTACATGCCACTCAATGTGACAAAGTGGCTGCTCCTTTGTCACATTCGATGAAAAAGGGCACCGATGTTAGTCGATGCCCCAAAGCGGCTGCAGGTTAAGCCCTACAGCGTATGTCTAAGACGAATCGAACTATTCGTCCCAGGAGAGGTTCTTACCAGTCTTTTTTGCCAGCAGCAAGAACAGGCCGATAATAACGTTGCATGCGATGCAGAAGATGAAGACGCCCTGGAAGGAGCCGACAAGCTCATAGACCTTCATCATAACGGGCATGCCAAAGGCGCCGACGATATAGCCCACGGAGCAGATCAGCGCGAAGATGCGACCGAAATCGCGGGAGCCAAAGACATCCATAACCAAAACGGTCAGGGCAGTGCCAGCGATGACGTACATTACGTCGTTCACGCCTGCTGCGAGGATGCTGAGCGTCGAGTTGCCGCTGCTCATCATGAGCATGACAAAGGAGAGGATGGAGACAGCGAGCCAGCCCAGAATGGCCTTCGTGCTGCCGAACCTATCGCAAGTGGTGCCGACGATCGGATTGAGGAACAGATCGAAGAGCGATGCAGCGGATACCATGAAGCCGCCCACCATGGGGCTAAAACCAACCTCGGAAGCATACGTCGGGAAGAGCTGGTTCATGCAGCAAGTGAGCTGAACGAGACAGAGGAAGCCGATGCAGAAGAAGAAGGCAGGCGACTTAATGGCGCGCGCATAGCTAACGCCACGCGTGCTATCCTCGGTCGTCTCCTCGGTCTCGGTGACCGTCTCGCCCTCGACGTAGCCATAGGGCAGCATGCCCTTGTCCTGAGGCTTATAGCGAATAATCAGGACGGAAGCGGGGAGAATGAGCACGGCGGAGACGCCAGCGAGCACCAGATAGCCAGTCCTCCAGCCAGCGGCCTCGATGACAGAGGTGATGACGGGGCTCATGATGAGCATGTAAATCGAGTTCACTGCCCAAGCGAGACCGATTGCCAGGCCACCAGATTTTTTGAACCACTGGTCAATAACGTCGGACATGGCGACGCCGGTGGTGAAGGCGAAGCAAACGCCAATCAGGGCGCCAGCGGCGATGAACATCCAGACTTCGGTGTAGAAGGCCATGCCTGCGCCGGCAGCAAGCAAAATAAGCTCGACAACGGGGAGCCAAACCTTGCCAACGACCTTGGGAATGAGTTTTCCGACAAACGGAAGAGCTGCCGCAAGACCAATGAGCGTTGCGGTGAAGTAATACGAGAAGATGGAATAGTCAAACCCGAACTCCTCGCACACGGGTGCGACGAAGGAGCCCGCGATGACGCTATAGGATCCGGTCGTGCCGGCAGACATAAGGCCGAGCGCGATTACGAGAACCCATGCGTAAACCTTGCTGCTCTTTAACTTTGCATTTTCCATTGATACAGCTCCTAGAGACCCAGAAGGGCACACATAACGGCCTTGATGGTGTGCTGACGGTTCTCTGCCTCACGGAAGATGACCGAAGCGTTGGCCTCAAAGCACTCGTCGGCAATCTCAAAGCCCTCGGTGATGATTTCGCGATGGAGGTCGTTCTTGCACTGGTCGAGGAGCATTTTGCCGACACGGTGATCTGCGTTATGGACAGAGGGCAGCTCATGCATGCAGAAGATGTCGGGATTGTTGGTGCGCTTGCACAGCTCGCTGGTGACGCGATAGGGGTACAAAGACTCGGCATCGCCCAGCCAGGAGTTGTAGTCGTCGGGATCCAGAACCTCTTCGCCGCACTCGGGGTTGATGTAGCGCCACTCCTCGGTAACGATAACGTCAACGCCATCCAGGGCATCGAGGTCAGAGGTGATGGTAAAGGTCCTATTGGGAGCGTACTTGGCGTAGCAGGCCTCCACCTCTTCGATCATTTCCTTGCACATCTGATGACGGAGGTCGTCGGGGCCGATGGCGAGGAAGTCCATGTCGAGCATAGCGCACAGACGGCCATACCACACCGGGGCGCCGGCGCAGTTGCCAACGAAAGCCATCTTCTTGCCGCGGCTCGTACGCAAACCGCCCCATTGCTCTTCCATCGTAAGAGCGTCAGCGAGCATCTGAGTCGGGTGATCGCCGAGAGTAAGGGCATTGATGACCGGGATGTCAACCAGGTCGGCGACGTCATAGAGGAACTGCTCGTCCTTCTGTGCGCGATAGACGATGAGATCATACATGCCGTTAAAGACGCGCATGGCGTCCTTGACGGTCTCGCAGTCACCCATGTGGGAGTTGGTCAGATAAGTGAAGCCCATGCCCAAATCGTTGCAGGAGGTCTCGAATGCGCAACGAGTACGGGTCGAGCCCCACTCAAAGTTGGCGAGGACGTTTTTGCCGGGGAAGTAGCGCTGGTCGACACCAGACTTCTTCTGAGCCTTAAGGTTCCAGGCAAGATCGATGAGATAGCGGAAATCCTCGGAGGAGAGATCATGGATGTTGATGTAGTCGCGACCGCGGAGGCTGTTGTTCATGCCTATTTCCTTTCGAATTATTATCAAAATTATTGTTGAATGTGTCCCCGAGGAAAACACGGATATCCCTCGGGGAGCGGTACATGTGGCGCCTAAGCCAAAGAGCGCAGGCTCTAAGGCTCACTAACGACTGGCCGCCACGTCCTTAGTCCAGCAGTGCACGCCGCCGCCGGACAGGTTAAGCGCGAGGGAATCAATCATGATGACCTTGCGATCGGGGAAGCAGCTCTCAAGAACTGCCTTGGCCTGCTCATCCTTCTCTTTCACGACCTCGCTCATGCCCTCGTGGTAATAACGCTGGCCAAGAACGACGCCGTTGCAAATCAGGAAGTTGCAGTAGCTCGCTGCGGCGTAGAAGTGGACGGGGCCCTCGGGCCAGGGGGTGCCATCCATAAACTTGCCGCCCATTTCGTCGATGAAGCCCTTATAGAGCTCGTAATCTTCATCGCCAGGGGCGATAACGACTTCAATAGGCTCGGCGGTGGGCATACGAACGATCTCGAAGGGCTTGCCCTCCCAGTCCGTTTCGTTGCTCAGGATCTCGTAGGCTGCCTCAATGCGGCGACGAGACTCTGCTCCAGCCTTGCTCGAGGCTGCCTCTTCATCGGACACCTCGGCAAGAAGAATCTTGTTCGGAGTGATAAAGCGACACATCTCATCAATGTGAGCTGCAAAGCTCATGCCAAAGACGGGAGTTCCGTCTTCCTTCTCGTCGAGGATGCCCAGTCGATAGTCGTCGTCCTCGAGCATAGGCTGCGGAAGCCAGATAACCTTGTTGAGGTTGTAGATGCGCTTATACTCGGCCTCTACTTCCTCTTTCGTGAACTCGGGATTACGCTTGCGGCATTCCGTGTCCTCGATGGCGATCAGAGTGCCGTGACCGTCAAACTCGCGGTCGCCGCCCTCCGAAACCATTTCGGAATTGACGATATCGAAGCAACCGAGCGCAACCGCCATGTGAACGGCTGCCTTACGTGCGGACTGGCACTCCGGGGAGTTCTTGTCCCACACGCCGTAATAGGTCCAAGCGGGGTTGACCATATAAGAATGGCCCTTGTCGTCGACCATGATGCTGGGACCGTTGTCGCGGACATAGAAGTTGGAGTCTTCGAACTGCGTGATCTCGATGCGATCGAGATCAACCCCCTCCTCCTTCAGGCGCGAGCAAGCCTCCTCATAGGAGCCGGGGGTGCCGCAATTGAGGTTGACCGTAACGTCGCCATACTCGAGCAGAGCCTTGATCACGTCAACGCAGGGCTGGCGGTTATCGTAGCCCTCTGCACGGATGTAATCGGGAAGCCATGTCACATAGACGTTGGAGCGCTTCTCGAACTCGCCCGGCATACGATAGTTCTCGTACATGGTTGGTCCTTCCGTCGGGTTTCCCGCGATGCTGTCCGGCCGCGACAATAGCGGGGTTTCACCTGCTATAGTACTACTATACCTACCGTTCGGTAGATAATTTTGAATAATTGCCGCTCGCCTACTGATACATACCGTTCGCCGTATATAGTGGTCATGTTTGGACACGAATTGATGTTCCGTTGCCATCCTTAATAATGTTGGTAGTGCGGAAGTGATTTGCAATGGAGAAATGCAGCGTGAGCACAAGAAAAAAAATATTGGACGCAATGTACGATCTTGTGGCAGAAGTCGGTTATGACAAAGCGTCTATCGGAAAGATTTGCGACTTTGTCGGTATATCCAAGCCGTCGGTGTACTACTACTTTCCCTCAAAAGAGGAGATTTTCACTACGCTCTTGGACAGCATGTTTCCGACCATTGACTATCAGCGCGACTACTCGCTAATAGTCGATAGGGACGGGTTCAAGGCCGCGCTTATCGAGCTCGGCAATTCAGTTATAGGTGGCTATCGAAGCGATGAAAAGCGCCGGCGCGTGCTGGCCGAGGTTAGCGTTCAAGCAAATCGAATTCCTGCAGTTCAGGAACGTCAAGCGACGGCGACCAAACGAACCATGGATGCGCTTAAAGACATCCTTCTTCATGGTGTAGAGATTGGCGCGTTTTCCGATAGCGCCGACGTAATGCTCTACGTACAAATTCTTTATACCGTTCTGGAGGGAGCAAGCAATACGGTCGCTCAAGGTGAGGATATTGATGAGAAAGCGGTTTGGGCGGGAATAGTCGAGCTTATGTTCAAATAGACCAGCCAAGCTGAAGCGCATGTTGGCGCCCATGGTGCCTGCGGGCAACCTTTAAAACGAAAACAGGGGTCGACTCCAATCTGGCTTGGAGTCGACCCCTGTTGCGTGGCAATCTATGCCGGTGCAATCGGCGCTTATTACTTTTCAGCAGCCTTATTGAGAAAGCCGGAAACGATAGCAAACGCAGCAATCATAAGGTTGCAGGCAATGCAGAAGATAAATACTCCCTGGAATGACCCTGCCATGCCGTAAACCTTCATCATGACCGGCATTCCAAAAGCACCGACGACATAGCCCGCTGAGCAAACGATCGAATAGATCCTTCCAAAATCGCGTGATCCAAAGAGCGAGAGGAGAAGCATCGGCATTGCGGTTCCAACGATGGCGAACATGACATCGTTTACACCAGCTGCAATGATGGAAACGGTCTCATTGCTTCCGCCAATGATAAGAAGCAGGAATGAAAGAATGCTGACACCTGTCCATGCGACCGTTGCTTTAATAGCGCCAAGCTTGTCGCATGTTTTGCCCACGAAGGGATTTAGGAAGATATCGGAGAGTGAAGCTGCCGAGACCATTAAGCTTCCTACGATAGGATTGAAACCGACCTCGCTTGCATAGGTTGGAAACAGCTGGTTCATGCAGCAGGTGAGCTGCGCCACGCAAAGCAAGAGGACACAGAGAATAAAAGACGGCGTTTTCGCGGCATCGCGGAGTGCCATGCCCGAAAGGACATCTTCCTGCTCATCGGCGCTGCAGCTCTCATGGGTTTCGGAGGCGGTCTCTCCGTACGGAAGCATATTGCGATCAGAGGGGTTAAGGCGAATGATAAATGCGCTTGCAGGCAAAATCATAGCTGCAGAAACGGCCGCAAGCACGATGTATCCCGTACGCCAGCCTTGCTGCTCGATGACCAGCGTAATGACAGGACTCAATAACAGCGTGCAGAGAGAATTAACGCCCCAAGCGAGGCCGATGGCGAGACCGGACGATTTGCTGAACCATTGGTCAATGACATCGGACATGCAGACGCCCGTTGTAAACGAAAAGCAGATGCCGATCACTGCGGCGGAGACGGTGAACATCCAGACCTCGGTGTAGAACGCCATTGCGGCGCCGGCGGCAATAAGGACGAGTTCAATGCAAATATGCCATGGTTTGCCGATTACTTTTGGAATGAAGCGACTCAAAAGCGGAAGCCCAAGCGCAAGGCCAAGAAGAATCGCGGTGAAATAGAAAGAAAAAGAAGTGTAGTCAAAGCCCAGATCTTCACATACTGGAGCAACGAATGAGCCGGCAATAATGCTATATGTGCCAGTTGTTCCGGCGGACATTAAGCCGAGCGCAATAACGACGACCCAAGCAAATGCGCCGCTTTCACGGAGACAATTTTTGGCTCTTCGGTGGTTTCTGTGGGAGAGATTCCGGCATAGGCCCAGCTCAG
>CALKBO010000032.1 GCA_937989875.1 uncultured Collinsella sp.
AGATATGGCACCGTGGGGACACATGTATGTCAATCCTGGTCTAACAGAGCCTTTTCTTTTTGTAGGACTGCTTGGCGCCCTTGGCGGTCTTGGGCTTGTCCTCGCCCTTGGCAAGCGCAGCATCCCAGGCCTCGTTGGCGATGACCGTGGCATACAGGCGGCCGCCTTTAAAGACGGTCAGCTTAATGCAGTCGTCGAGCTCCTCGAGCAGCTCGCGCGTGGACTCGAAGCCCAGGTCATAAGCGGTCATGTCGCCAGCGGCGAGCGCCTCCTCGACCTGCGTCATAAACGTTTGCTTGCCACATCCAATCGCATCGCGCAGCAGGCGATACAGATAGATGTGGTTGCCCAGCGAAAGCGTGGGCCTAACTATTGTCTTGCTCATGGCAAATCTCCTCTTTACACATGTAAAGCATCTTACCATCGCATGGCGTTCGCCATGGCGGCGCCCAAGGCAAACGGGCGCGAACCGCTTTCGATTCGCGCCCGTTGTACAGGTCGGTTATCTATGAGAGGCAAACGTGCTTAGTTGCCCGATGCCGTGCCTTGGCTCGAGTTGTCAGATGCCGTGCCGGAAGCGGTTCCGCTCGAGCTGTTGGTGTTGTTACTGTCTGCCGTGCCCGTTCCCGACGTGGTGTCGCTCGTCTGGCCTCCCGTGTTCGGCTGTGAACCGTCAGTCGTTTGGCTTGAGTCGGTCGTGCCGGACGGCGTGCCACTGTTGGCCGTAGAGGAATCGGTGCCCTGCGATTGGTTTTGGGTGTTCGAGGACGAATTGGCAGAGGTAGGACTGTCTTGCGTGTCGTCCGTCTGTGCCTGCTGATCCTGTGGCTGAGTGTTGCCATTTGCATCGCTCTCGGTCGTGCGCGACGACAGGATTGGCTCGGGACGCTCGCCCAGACCCTCACCGGCAGTGGTGATAAGGATGGCGCCGGCGCAGGCGATGACCGCGACGATGGCGATGGCGATCGAGAAGACGATGACCTTCTTTTGTGTCTGGCTGCGCTCTGCCGCCGCCTTGGCGCGCAGACTGTTGGGGGCGACGCGCGCCGTGG
Organism: uncultured Collinsella sp.; assembly: GCA_937989875.1. Taxonomy (GTDB): domain Bacteria; phylum Actinomycetota; class Coriobacteriia; order Coriobacteriales; family Coriobacteriaceae; genus Collinsella. The sequence continues at coordinate 1,053 of CALKBO010000032.1, forward strand.
TCGCGCGTCCCGCAACCTGGCGCATCTCCTGCGTGGTCGCGGCGCCACCTAGGTGCTCCTCGACATCGGGCTCAACGGGCTCGTAGGCGCCGGCAGGGTAGTCGACAGCGGCATGCGTGCCCTTGATTGCTTCGGCGCTGGCGGAGATAAAGTGGCGATAGACCTGCGAGGACACAACAGTGATGACTGAGCTCACAGCGGCACCAATCACCGAGCCGGAAATGCCGATCTTTGAAGCAAGCGCCACGCTCGTGGCGGCAGCTGCGGCGCCGGCGATGATCTGGGGAATGGAAATGTCGTCGAACAGGCTCTTTTTGGGCGCGATGGCCATGGTCTGTCCAATGGAATGGTTCTCGTGTACGCCGTTGTTGAGCGATGCCGGCGTCATGACGCGCGTGCGCGGCGCGTCGGTGTACTTGGTTGTCATACGGGGTCCTCCCGGTGTAAATCTGCTTCGTTTCGTGTAGCCATCAGGGTACCCACCAGATGTGAATCGTACGTGACATTTAACAGATACCATCAACTCATCAATTGCTCACCAAGTTGGTGGGATGCGGTTCCACCCGGCGGTTGAACTACAATAGGACTTGCTAATTGTTGTGAATGGCGTCTACGCACGGGAGCATTCTTATGAATCTTCACCTTTCTCAGTCTGATGGCTTTTTGCGTGTGGCGGCGGCTTCGCCGCAGATTCGCGTGGCCGATGTCGAGGGCAATGCCGAGGTTGCGCTGGCGGCTGTTCGCGATGCTGCCGGGCGCGGCGTTCGCGCGTTGGTGTTGCCCGAGCTTAATCTGACTGGCTATACCGCGGCCGATCTGTTCCATAACCGCACGCTGCTGCATGCCTGCGAAGCAGCGCTGGTGCACATCCTCGATGAAACCCGTGAGCTGCCGATCGTCTTTACCGTTGGCTTGCCCGTTGCGGTGGCAGAAAACATCTACAACTGCGCCGCCGTGTGCTGCGCGGGCGAGCTTTTGGGCCTCACGGCCAAGAAGTATCTGCCCAACTATGGCGAGTTCTATGAGCGTCGCTGGTTTGCTCCGTCGCCTGCGGATCCCGTGTGGGTTGAATTTGCCGGTCAGGGTCCGGTTCCGCTGGGTTCGGGGCTTGTCTACCGCTGCTGTGATGAGGGTGCCGAGGATATGGTGCTGGGCGTTGAAGTCTGCGAGGACCTGTGGGTGCCGGCGCCCCCTTCGACCGAGATGGCGCTTGCCGGTGCGACGGTGATTCTCAACCCGTCGGCCTCGGACGAGATTATCGGTAAGGCAGATTACCGCCGCAGCCTTATCTCCAATCAGAGCGCGCGCCTGTACTGCGCCTATGCCTACGCGGACGCGAGCGAGGGCGAGTCCACGACCGACATGGTCTTTGCGGGTGAGAACCTCGTCTACGAAAACGGCTCCAAGCTCGCCGCGACCAAACTGCTTACCTGCGATATGGCCATCGCCGACGTTGACCTTGACCGCCTGGTTGCCGAGCGCCGTCGCTCGACGACGTGGACGCGCACCGACGATGCGCCGGAATCCGCGACCGTTGAGTTTTCGTTTGAGGGCGTACTGGCCGAAGAACCTGTCCTGCGCGATGCGCTCGACATCGACCGAGTCTTCCCCCGCGCTCCCTTTGTGCCGGCCGACCACGGTGATCTGGCTGAGCGTTGCGAGACTATCCTCGACCTGCAGACCGCCGGCCTCAAGACCCGCCTTGCCCATACGGGCACCAAGGCGGCCGTCATCGGCCTTTCGGGCGGCCTCGATTCCACGCTGGCGCTCCTCGTGACCGTGCGTGCGTTCGACGCCTTGGGCCTGCCGCGCACCGGTATCACGGCCGTGTCCATGCCCGGCTTTGGCACGACGCACCGCACCAAGTCCAATGCCGAGTCGCTCGCTCGCGACCTAGGCGTGAGCTTTCGCGAGGTCTCGATCCATGCTGCCGTGGAGCAGCACTTTAAGGATATCGAGCATGATCCGACCGTGCAGGACGTGATCTACGAGAACAGCCAGGCGCGCGAGCGTACGCAGATTCTGATGGATTTGGCCAACCAGGCTGGCGGTTTTGTCATTGGCACGGGCGACCTGTCGGAGCTGGCGCTCGGCTGGGCTACCTATAACGGCGACCACATGAGCATGTACGCCGTCAACGCGAGCGTGCCCAAGACGCTTGTGCGCCATCTGGTGCGCTATGCCGCCGATGTCTTTGGCGGGCGCATTGCCGAGGTCTTGCTCGATATCCTCGATACGCCGGTGTCCCCCGAGCTTCTGCCGCCCACGGGCGACGGCGAGATTGCACAGAAGACCGAGGATTTGGTGGGCCCGTACGAGCTGCACGACTACTTCCTCTACTATCTGCTGCGTTTTGGCTTTGAGCCGGGCAAGATCTACCGCATGGCGCTCAAGAGCTTCGAGGGCGTCTACGACGCTGAGACCGTCCACACGTGGCTACGTACGTTCTACCGTCGCTTCTTTGCCCAGCAGTTTAAGCGCAGCTGCCTGCCCGATGGTCCCAAGGTGGGCTCGGTGACGCTCAGCCCGCGCGGCGATTGGCGTATGCCGAGTGACGCTAGCTCGCGTCTGTGGCTTGCGCAGATCGACGCGCTCAATCCAGTTGACTAAGGTTGGCCAAATTGAACCAATACGGGGGTTGCAAGCGTTACACTTTTGCAATCTGATGGCCCGTATCGCGCGGCGCTCTTGTCGGAGCGCCGCGTTTTTTATATCGAAAGGTGGCACCATGCAGGCATCGCAGCGTCTCGACCGCTTTGGCGCGGAGGTCTTCGCCTCGCTCAACAACAAGCTTCTCGCGCTGAAGGCTCAGGGCAAGACCATTTACAACATGAGCGTGGGCACGCCCGACTTTAAGCCGTACGACCACGTGGTCGAGGCGCTCACGCAGGCAGCCCAAGATCCCGAGATGTGGAAGTATGCCCTGCGCGACCTGCCCGAACTCAAGCAAGCCGTGTGCGATTACTATGAGCGTCGCTTTGGCGTTTCGGGCATTACGCCGTCTATGGTGCAGTCGTGCAACGGCACGCAGGAGGGCGTGGGCCATTTGGGCCTGGCCCTGCTCGATCCAGGTGACACCATTCTGGTTCCCGATCCGTGCTACCCGGTCTTTGAGGCGGGTGCCAAGATCGCCGATGCCAAGCTCGAATACTATCCGCTGGTTGCCGAGCATAATTACCTGCCCTATGTGGCGGGTATCGATCCCGAGGTGGCCGATCGTGCCAAGTATATGATCGTGTCGCTGCCCGCGAACCCGGTCGGCTCGGTGGGCACGCCCGAGATCTACGAGGAGATCATCACTTTCGCCCGCGAGCACGACCTGCTCATCGTTCACGACAACGCATACTCCGACATCGTGTTCGACGGCGAGCCGGGCGGCAGCTTCTTGCAGTATCCCGGCGCGCTCGAGGTGGGCGTTGAGTTCTTCTCGCTCTCCAAGTCGTTTAACGTCACCGGTGCGCGTATCGGCTTTTTGGTCGGTCGCGAGGATGTGGTCTCGGCCTTCGCCAAGCTGCGCAGCCAGATTGACTTTGGCATGTTCTTCCCAATCCAGAAGGCCGCCATCGCGTGCCTTAATGGCCCGCGCGATGAGGTCGAGGCGCAGCGTCTGAAGTACCAGGAGCGCCGCGATGCCCTGTGCGATGGTCTTGAGGGCCTGGGCTGGGAGCGTCCCAACGCGCATGGCTCTATGTTTGTGTGGGCCAAGCTTCCCGGTGGTCGCACCGATTCCATGGCGTTTTGCGAGGAGCTCATGGAGAAGGCCGGCGTTGTGGTGACGCCGGGCGCGAGTTTTGGTCCTTCGGGCGAGGGACACGTGCGCATGGCGCTGGTCCTACCGCCCGATCAGATCGCTTTGGCTGTCGAGGCCATTCGCGAGGCGGGCCTGTATTAGAAACCTATTTCGACTCGTCAATAGCTCGAAACCGATTTCGCGCAGTTATTTTACGAATACTGCAAACAATTTCGGTAAACGGTCGATTTTTGGCTGCGAATAGGGGCATAATCAAAGTCCCGATTGGATGTATTGGGATTACGACAAGCCGCTCGGGTCGTTCCCGGGCGGCTTGTTTGTGGAGAGAGATGGGAGTTTCTAATGGTTAACGAGAAGAAGGTCGCTATTGTCGGCTGCGGTTTCGTCGGTTCGTCTTCGGCGTTCGCACTGATGCAGAGTGGTCTGTTCTCCGAGATGGTCCTCATCGACGTGGACAAGAACCGCGCCGAGGGTGAGGCCTTGGATATCGCGCACGGTATGACGTTTGCCGAGCCTATGAAGATCTACGCCGGCGATTACTCCGATGTCGCCGACGCCGCCATGATCGTCGTCACTGCTGGCGCTGCCCAGAAGCCCGGTGAGACCCGCCTGGACCTGGTCAACAAGAACGTCAGCATCTTCAAGTCCATTATTCCCGAGATTAAGAAGTCCGGCTTCGACGGCATTCTGCTAATCGTTTCCAACCCGGTCGACGTTCTGACCTACGCCGCCATCAAGATGTCCGGCCTGCCCGAGGGCCACGTCATCGGTTCCGGCACCGTGCTCGACACCGGCCGCCTGCAGCAGATGCTTGGTGCCCACGTCGAGGTCGATCCGCGCGACGTTCAGGCCTATGTCATGGGCGAGCACGGTGACTCCGAGTTTGTCGCTTGGTCCAGCGCTCAGGTTGCCGGCGTTCCGCTGAACACCTTCTGTGAGCTTCACGGTCACCTGGAACATGAGGCTGCCGAGAAGCGCATCGCCGAGGACGTCAAGAACTCCGCCTACACCATCATCGAGAAGAAGCACGCCACCTACTATGGCGTCGCCATGGCCGTCAAGCGCATCTGCACCGCCGTTATGCGCGATGAGCAGACCGTTCTGCCTGTCTCCTCGCTCATGGTGGGCGAGTATGGCCTGTCCGATCTTGCCATCTCCATGCCGACCGTCGTTGGCCGCGACGGCGTTGTCTGCCGCGTCCCCGTGCCGCTGAACGACGACGAGCAGCATGAGCTCACCGTCTCCGCCAAGGCCCTCAAGGACATCATCGACAGCGTCGACTTCTCCTGCTAAATCAAGCTTTTTTGGGCAACAGGCTACAATGAAAGGCGTCCGGGCCACACGGTCCGGGCGCCTTTTTGGTGCGAGGGGGTCAGGTTACCTTGCACCACCCCAATGCACCATAGTTGATGGGAGGGCCATGTCGGATTCGCCTAATTTTTTGACCTATGCCCAGACGGCGTTCGATCCGTTTGAGGAACGGCCGTTCTGCGCGGTGGATAGCCTGGTCTTTGCGTGGTTGTCCTATTTGCGTTTGCCGGGTGATATGGCGGAGCTGACGAACTGGCAGGGCCTAGACGTACGCGAGCTGCTGCGCGCCGAGTGCTACCAAGACATGATTGGCGACCTGTGGGATCCGGAGGGGAGCCGTGCCCTGTTGGAGGCTGTGGCAGCAAGCCCTCGCTACCGTGGCGTTCGTGTTTGCGGCTATCGTAGCGTGAGTGATGCCGAGACAACGGAGCAGTTTGCGGCCATGACGTTCCGATTTCCGGCGGGGTTTAGCTATCTTGCCTTCCGGGGGACCGACAGCACGATTGTGGGCTGGAAAGAGGACTTTAACATGGCGTTCCGGTGTCCTGTGCCGGCCCAGGAATCCGCGGCGCGTTATGTAGACGAGGCGGCGGATGCGATTGACGGGCCGCTTTTGTGCGGAGGTCATTCCAAGGGTGGAAACCTTGCGGTGTACGGTGCGGCGATGTGCTCCGATGTCGCCCGTGAGCGAATCGAACGGGCGTATTCCCATGATGGTCCGGGCTTCGTCGAGGAGTTTCTGAACGGCAACGCCTTTGCCGATCTTTCCGGTCGAATCGACAAGACGCTACCTCGGTCGTCGATCTTCGGCATGATGTTCGAGACACAGGAGGACTATGCCATCGTTGAGAGCACCGAGTTCAGCCTACTGCAGCACAATCCCTTTAGCTGGGTGGTTGATGGTCACGACTTCGTGTACTGTGAGCGCCTGTCCGCCGGTGCTCGATACGTTGATGGCTCCATTCGCGAGATGCTGCTTGCGGTGTCGCCTAGCGAGCGCGAGCGTTTTGTAGATGCGTTGTTCTCCGTGCTTGAGGCTACGGGTGCTGAGCGGTTTGCGGATATCGCTGGGAATCTGCGCGAGAGCCTGCCCGTGATGCTCCAGGCTGCGCAAGGCTTTGACAAGGATACGCGACGCTTTGTCTCGCAGACTATCGTTGCGATTCTTAAGTGTGCGCTTCTGCCCAAACGTCCCCAGATCGACATGCCCGCTGCCGGCAAGAGCTTGGCAGAACAGCTCGAGGCTTGGCAGTCCGAGCTCCTGCGCTAACCATTGGTGCAAAGCAACCTGTCCCCGATGCACCAATCTTCGATGCGCCTGGGGCGGGATCGACCGCTATACTGGTTCGTGCCGAAATCGATCTAGAACGGAATGCCGTATATGAAAATCAATCACGCGATTCTGCATATCCTGGACTTTGACTCTGCCGTCAACGTTATGAGCCAGCGCGAGCTCGATATCGAGAGCCGCACCGTGCGTAATTTCGTAACCACGCACCTGCGGCGCGCTCGTACCTCGGCTGATAACAAGCGTGCCACGTTTGCCGAGAACTCCGCATTCGGCGGCGAGCTCAAGGGCTATTTCTTTGGTGAGCGTGAGTTCGTGGATCTGTCTCAGCAGATTGCGGAGTTCATCTCTTCCGAACTTACCAAGGCCGAGAAAGCCGAGTCCACTGACGTGCTTGTGGCGGACTTTGATGACGATGAGGATGCCCGCTGGTTTGCCGTGATGCTGCTGGGCTCCAAGCAGGCATTCATGCACGAGGTGGGTCGCGAAGAGGGCGAGGTGCGTAACGACATCGCGCGCCACTATGCCATTCTGCCGAACCCTTCGCAAAAGGTGCCGAGCTATGCAATCGTGCGTGCAAGCACCATGGAGATCGGCTATGTGGATAAGAAGCGCAAGATTGCCGGCGAGGATCGCATGCTCATTCCCGACGGCCTGCTGCAATGCGACACGGGCGTTTCGGGTAAGGAGGTCATCGACACGGTGACGCGCGTGGTCGAGGAGGTCGCTGAAGAGCACGGCGCCAACACGGCCGTAGCGCTCGCCAAGGTCAAAGCCGCCGTTGCCGAGAAGGTTGAAGACGACGAGGAGCTGCCGCCTTGGGATATCGTCGATGAGGTCTTTGAGGACGAGCCGGTTATCAAGGAGAGCGTGCGTGCGGCACTGACCGAGGAGAAGGTGCCCGAGCGCGTGCCCGTGGAGCGCAAGCAGGTCGAGCGCGCGGCCGTGCGCAATCACAAGATCCGTACCGACACGGGTATCGAGATCAGCTTCCCGGCCGAGATGGGTTCGAACTCCGAGTACATTGAGTTCGTCAACGAGCCCAACGGCCTCATTTCCATCGAGCTCAAAAATATCGGTAGCATCGAGAATCGATAAGTTGCGTTGCGCCTACAGCGAGAAAGCAAAGGCCGAAGCTCCTTGGGGCTTCGGCCATTTTGTTTAGGGATGAATTATCCCGCAGGTTGAGCATACGTCAGCGAAAACGCGGTTTGTCAAAACCGCGTAACTATTAAAGTTGACGTAAGCCCTCTTCCAGTCCGGTCTTGCTGTTGGTCTTCTCGTCGCGCATCTTGATGACGCGGGCGGGGACACCGGCCACGACGGCGCCGGCGGGGACATCCTCGACGCACACGGCGCCGGCGGCAACGACAGCGCCCTTGCCTACGTGCACGCCCTCCAGGACCACGGCGTTGGCGCCGATCATGACATCGTCCTCGATGATGACGGGCGTGGCGCTGGCGGGCTCCACAACGCCTGCCAGCACGGTGCCGGCGCCGATGTGGCAGTTCTTGCCCACGGTGGCGCGGCCGCCCAGCACGGCGCCCATATCAATCATGGAGCCTTCGCCAATGACGGAGCCGATGTTGATGATGGCGCCCATCATGATGACGGCGCGATCGCCGATCTCGACGCGGTCACGGATGATCGCGCCCGGCTCGATGCGGGCGTTGATGCCCTTAAGGTCGAGCATGGGCACGGCAGAGTTGCGGCAGTCATTCTCGACATCGTAGTAGTCGATGGAGTCGGCATTGGCATCGAGGATGGCCTTGAGCTCATCCCAGTCGCCAAAGACGGTCTTGCCGCGACGGCCGCCGTAGACATGTGCGTCGCCCCAGGCAACCTTCATGCCGGGCTTCTCGCGCACGTACAGCTTGACAGGTGTCTTTTTGGGCGCGGTGGCGATGTAGTTGATAATCTCCTGGGCATCCATCTCGGCTGCGTTGCTCATTTGCTATCTCTCCTTTGGGTGGATTCGGTTGATACCTGGTTAGGCAAACATGACCTGGTCGAACGTATAGAAGCCGGGTTCGCGGGCGACGAGCTTCTGCGCGGCTGCCAGGGCGCCGTTGACAAAGATCTGACGGCTCGTGGCGCGGTGGGTGAGCGTGACCTCCTCGTCCTGGCCAAAGAAACTCACCTCGTGCACGCCGGCGACGGTGCCCCCGCGCAGCGAGTGCATGCCGATCTCCTTGGGGTCACGCGCGCCGCACATGCCCTCGCGGCCATAGACGGGGTGGTAGCCTGCCTCGGGTTCAGCTTCGACGACGGTGTCGAGCAACAACTTGGCAGTGCCGCTGGGGGCGTCGACCTTTTGGTTATGGTGCGTCTCGACGATTTCACAGTCATAGCCGGGCAGCTCGCGTGTGGCCTGGGCCACTAGATGACGCAGGGCTGCGATGCCGATGGAGTAATTGCCCGAGTGCATAACGCGGGTGTTCTGGCCCAGCTCACGCAGGCGGTCCATCTGCTCGGGCGTATAGCCCGTGGTGCCCGAGACCAACGCGGCGCCCGTGCGCTCGACATAGGCGACGACGGCGTCGAAGGTCGCGACGTTCGAGAAGTCGATAATCACATCGGCAGCCGGTGCGTTCTCGAGCTTGCTCAAATCGAAGCCAATCTGGGCCACGATATCAAAAACGGGTTGACCGGCGGCGTCGACAACGCCCTCGGCGGTGGTGCGGATGAGCGAGCCCATGCGGCCCGTTCCCATAATGACGGTCTTAATCAAGCAGACCAGCCCCCTTCAGAGCATCGGTAAGTGCAGAGCGCGTGTCGTCTGCCATGGGGCACAGCGGCATGCGGTAGTTTGCCTCGATCATACCCATCTGGGCGAGCGCCTCTTTGACGGGGATGGGGTTGACCTCACTAAAGAGGGCATTGATGAGCGGCTGGCCGGCAATTTGGATATCGCGGGCACGCGCCACGTCACCGTCCAAATAGGCGCGGCACATGTCATGCACGAGCTGCGGCTGCACGTCTGCCCACACGCTGATGGTGCCCGAGGCGCCCAGGCTCATGAGCGGCACGGTAAGCGCGTCCTCGCCCGAGTACATACGGAAGTCGTCTGACAGCAGGTGGGCGATCTTGGCCGCGTAGGCGACGTTGCCCGAGGCCTCCTTAATACCCATGATGTTGGGGTGCGCGGCCAGGCGCTCTACGTTGCGCTCGCTGATACCGCAGCCGCAGCGGCCGGGGATGTTGTACAGGATGCAGGGGATGTCCACGGCATCGGCGACGGTCTTAAAGTGCTGATAGATACCCTCTTCGTTAGACTTGTTGTAGTAGGGGGTAATGAGCAGCAGGCCGTCGGCTCCCAAGCCCTGGTAAGTAAGCGACTTGGTGAGCATGGTCTGCGTGGAGTTGGAGCCCGAGCCGGCAATGACGGGGACGCGTCCTGCAACATGCTTGACCACGGCGGCGACGACGGAGTTGTCCTCGTCGTCGGTCATCGTGGCGCTCTCGCCGGTGGTGCCCAGGGTGAGGATGGCGTCGGTGCCGTTTTGCAGGTGGAAATCGATAAGGCGCTCGAGTGCGTCAAAGTCGACACTGCCATCCTTTTTAAACGGCGTGACGAGGGCGACGATTGAGCCCTCGAGATTGCGGATGTCCATGTTCTTCTTCTTCGCGTCCGCGATCTGGATGCGTTTGTTCCATTGAGCTGCGACTGCCAGGCGCTCGTCTTGGGCGCGACGGCGGGCACTTTCGGCGCGCGACTTGGCCAGCAGCTCTCGGCCGCTCGGTAGCACGTCGAGCGTGGCAAAGTAATCGCCCGGGCGCTCGGCGCGGCGGATGAGGTCGGCCGAGCCATCGGGGCGCAACAGGACCTCGGCGGAGCGCAGGCGTCCATTGTAGTTGTAGCCCATGGAGTAGCCATGCGCGCCGGTATCGTGGATCACAAGCAGGTCGCCCATGTCGATATGCGGCAGCTCGCGATCGATGGCGAACTTGTCGTTGTTCTCGCACAGATTGCCCGTGATGTCGTAGGTGTCCGTGACGGGCGCTGTGGTCTTGTCGTCGCCACCCGGCTGGCCCATCACCGTAATGTGGTGGTAAGCGCCATACATGGCAGGACGAATCAGATCGACGGCACTGGCGTCCACGCCGATATAGTCTTTGTAGATCTGCTTCTCGTGGATGGCCTTGGTGACCAGGCATCCGTAGGGGCCCATCATAAAGCGACCCATCTCGGTGCAGATCGCCACATCGCCCATGCCGGCGGGGACCAGAATCTCGTCGTAGGCTGCGTGTACGCCCTCACCGATGGCGTGAATGTCGTTAGCCTGCTGCTCGGGCAGGTAGGGGATACCCACACCGCCGGACAGATTGATGAAGGCGACGCGTGCGCCGGTCTCGCGCTCCAGGCGTACGGCAAGCTCAAAGAGGATGCGCGCGAGCTTGGGGTAGTAGTCGTTGGTGACGGTGTTGCTGGCAAGGAATGCGTGGATGCCAAAGTCCTCGGCGCCCTTGGTCTTGAGCATGCGGAAGGCCTCGAAGAGTTGCTCGGTGGTCATGCCATATTTGGAGTCGCCCGGGTTGTCCATGATGCCGTTGGAGAGCTGGAACAGGCCGCCTGGATTAAAGCGGCAGCTGACCGTCTTGGGGATGGGCCCCGCAACGCGCTCAAAGAACCCGATGTGGCTGATGTCGTCAAAGTTGACGATGGCACCCAGCTTGTCGGCGAGCTCAAAGTCGGCAGCCGGTGTGTCGTTGGACGAGAACATGATGTCGTGTCCCGTGATACCCAGTGAGCGGGCGATCATGAGCTCGGTATAGCTCGAGCAATCGCAGCCGCAGCCGTATTCGTTGAGAATGGAGATGAGCGCCGGGTTGGGATTGGCCTTGACGGCAAAGTATTCCTTAAAGCCCGGGTTCCATGCGAAGGCGTCGCGCACCTCTTGCATGTTGCGGCGGATGCCCGCCTCGTCATATAGATGAAATGGCGTGGGGAACTGCTCGACGATATGCTCGAGTGTCTCTTTGTCCACAAACGGCTGCTTGGCCGCATATGCCTCGTTGGGGGTCAATGCCATGTCCCGTAAACCTCGCTATCCAGACGGCGCCATCTGCGCATCGAATCCGCATAGCGTGGACCCAATGTCCGGATAGCGCTCCCGCATTGCTGCAGACAGTCCTGTGGGTGTTTCCCACAGGCCCACCAGGTTGTTCGTGCCCGAAAAGCCCAGTTCGGCGGGTTTCGCCTCCCCACGGGGTCAAAGCCTGCCGGCTCGCCCGCGGTTCTTCGTGCCCGCGCCTCTATCAAGTGGTAAAGACCCTATCACGTTGCACTTTACCAAACAAGAGTATTCGTATATAACGTTTAAAAAATGCAGGGATATGCTGGAAACATGTGCGCCACAATCCTGTATCACAATAAGTTGCAACAGATGTGCCTCACGAAGGGATCCTCTATGACCGAGCTCCAAGAACTCCGTCGCTATCGCCGCGATCTCCATCGCATTCCGGAGCTCGATTTCAATCTTCCGCAAACCATTGCCTATATCGAGGGCGTGCTGGCACCGCTCGCTTGCGAGGTGACCCATCCGTGCCCCAGCTGCGTCTGTGCTTTCTTCGACGCCGGTGTTGATGCCGCGCATGCCACGGCGATTCGCGCCGATATGGATGCGCTGCCCATAGCGGAGGCGACGGGAGCGACCTTTGCTTCAACCCATCCCGGCAAGATGCACGCTTGCGGACATGACGGACACATGGCCATGGCGCTTGCCGCCGCGACGTATGTTGACCGTACGATTCGCGAACAGCCGGGCGCCATTAGGCGCAACGTTCTCTTTGTGTTCCAGCCGGCCGAGGAAACGACCGGTGGTGCCAAGACGGTATGCGAGAGTGGTGTGTTCGAGCGCTATGGGGCCGACCGCATTTTTGGCTTCCATGTGTGGCCCGATCTGCCTGCCGACACGTTGGCGAGTTGTTCCGGTCCGCTGCTGGCGCGTTCGAGCGAGACGCATATCCATATTCACGGGACGAGCATCCATATCGCTAAGACCTATGGCGTTCCGGTCGAGGAGTCGCACGATGCGGCGCTAGCGGCTGCCAGGTTCTTGGTTGCCGAGCGCGAACTGATGGATGAGCTGGGTGCCGATGAGCCCTGTATCGGTAAGTTTGGTCTGCTGCAGGCCGGTACCGTCTGCAACGCGGTGGCGGGGGAGGCCCATGTTGCCGGCAGCCTGCGTGTGTTTACGGACGACATGTTCGACCGTGCGCGTGAGGGTGTGCGCCGCGTGCTTGATGAGGCATGCGCCGCAACGGGCTGCACATATGACCTTGATTTTGCCGAGGGTTATCCGCCGGTCGACAACGACCCCGAGCTGTTTGCCAACATCATGCCTGCCTTGCCCGAGCTGCAACTTGTGGACGAGCCGCTGCTGATCGCCGAGGATTTCGCGTTCTATCAGCGCCATCTGCCGGGCGTGTTTTTCCTGCTGGGCACGGGTATGCCAGAGGACCAAGACAACCCGAGTGATTCGGATGGCTGCCCCGCTTATGCCACAAGCGCTCTGCATACCGATAGCATGCTCTTCGACGAGGAGATTCTTCTCAAAGGCTTCGATGTCTACAAACGATTACTTTCGCTTGACTAAGGCGTGAAGGACTATTTGTTCTAGAAAACACGAACAAACGTACGATATAATAGAGATGTAAGTCTATAGAAACGTTTGACGTTACTAACGTAAGGCGATACTATGATTGCATCGTATAAAGATGAGGATACCGAACGCTTTGCCATGGGTGTGCGGGTCAGGAGGTTCGTGCCCTTTGAGCGCGTTGCGCTGAGGAAGATTCGCCAACTGCAGGTTTGTGCTTCGCTTGATGATCTTCGCGTTCCGCCGGGCAACCGCCTGGAAGCTTTGAAGGGCGATCGTGCCGGTCAATATAGCATCCGTGTTAACGAGCGCTATCGGGTCTGTTTTGAGTGGAGACAGGAGATGGCTTGGAATGTCGAAATCGTCGATTATCACAAGTGATGAGACCTCGTCCGATTTGCTGTCGCCAGTGACTCCTGGTGAGCTTCTCAAAGAGGAGTTTCTTGTTCCCATGGGCATTTCTCAATATCGCCTTGCGAAAGAGACCGGGATTCCGGCTCAGCGTATCGGGCAGATTGTCTTGGGAAAACGTCGCGTGACGGCCGACACCGACCTCCGTCTTTGCCGTTATTTTGGCCTGACGGATGGTTATTGGCTGCGCGCTCAGGTGGCGTTTGACCTTGAGGCCGAGAAAAGGCGGATCGAACCGGAACTCGATAAGATCGTTCCTGTTCAGCAGGCCATTGCGCTGTAGTGCTCAGAGATGATGGGGGTGGCGTGACGATGAGGCGACGCCGACAGCCTGCCGTATATAGTCCGGGTGGATGCGGGTGCGGTTTGCTGCTGCTTCCGGTCATCGCTGTGAGCATTGGCGTAATGTTTGCGCTTGCCGGGTTGGCAGCAGCGGCACTCGTGTTGCTGATTGTGGCCATTGGCGTGACGATTTGGCTTTGCCGCAATCGCGAGCAACGCCGTGCCGACGGTAAAACCACTGTCGGCTGGGTCGTCTTTCTGATCATTGCGTACCTGCTGAGTGCCAGCTACCTTGTTTTCTTTGTCCTGTTGATGATCAGTGCTTTTACCGGGGAATCCGTCACGGTGGGTTGATCACTGCTGGCAGACGGTCGCGCAAAGTGCGTTTGCTCGGCGTTTGGATAACTGCATTGGCCGTTTACCGCAACCTTAGCTCTCAGCTAATGAATTCAAGTTCAATCCTTCCTACGATGTGCTGTGTGCCGGCACGGTAGCCGGATCGTAGGAAGGATGAATAATGGCAAAAGAGGGAAAGAAGCCGATCGGCAAGATTGTCCTAGGCATCATCGTGGTGCTGGTTATTGTCGGTGCCGTGGGCTCTATGGGCGGCAACTCAACCGATTCGTCTGCGAGCGATTCGGCAAAACCTGCCGAGACGACACAGCAGGCTGAGGAGCAAAAAGAACCGCAAGAACCGTATACCATTGCTGACGAGGCTGAAGACACTTCCAATCAGTTTACCTATAAAATCACGGGCACGCTGACCAATAACACGGACAAGGAAAAGAGCTACATTCAGATTGAATATGTTCTGTATGATGCCGATGGCAACCAGGTTGGAACGGCTCTTGCAAACACCAATCATCTGAAGGCGGGCGGCTCCTGGAAGTTCGAGGCGCTGGGTACGGTGTCTCCCGACCAGGTTGCCAGCTGGGAGCGTTCGGACGTAAGCGGTTTCTAGCATGTTGCATGCACTGGGGGAGGTGAGGTCGTATGCCCGATAAAAAGCGGCTCTTCGGTGGTTTCTGTGGGAGAGATTCCGGCATAGGCCCAGCTCAGCGGGC
>CALKBO010000033.1 GCA_937989875.1 uncultured Collinsella sp.
TCCGCACATGTGCGGATGAATGTGGGAGGTGTTCGGATGAAGTTGATAATCAAGGCGGATTTGCCCGACGTGTTTGCGTTTTCAAAATGTCCCGAATCGGCGGGACGAATCGGGATACAATAGCTACAGGAAACGACGCATCCCGCGTAAGTGTTCGAAAGCGCGGGCGGCCTAGTTTTCTGGTTTTGTTAAATGCCCGGGCTCCGAACCCCGGGCATTCTTATTTGCGCTTTTTGCGGCGCAAATGCCTTCTGCCGTCCGCACCGCGCGTGCGCCTACGGACCTTAATCCGAACCTCATACGAGTCAAGAAACGCGATGACGAACGTACCCGCATCGGACGGTGGAGGCTGGCTGCGTTGTCCCAAAAAACAGGGCAGACTCCAGTGCGGAGTCTGCCCTGAAAAAAGAATGGCAAAGCAAGAACGTGGATGGACGAGAAAAGTGTCCGCAAGTCTCATGGCCATCACATCCCACCTGCCAAAGGGATGGGTGAGTGAGCGTTACTCCTGCTCGGACTCCTCAGCCTGCTTACGGCTGCGGATGAGGTGCGCCACGCCGATGCACAGCACCGCGCCACCAGCGATCCAAGTGAAGGTTACGCCGTTGAGACCGGTGAGGGGAAGGCCAGAGCCCTTCTTGTTCCGAATGGTGACGGGGATGGTCGCGTCGTTTGCTTTCTTGGGGGTAACCATAACGGTATCGCTGGACGTCACATCGAGATTCGTCAGATTGCCGTTCTCGTCGTATGTCGGATTCACCGTAATGGTAAACGGAGCAAGGGTGTTGTAACCAGCAGGAGTATTGCATTCGGTAATCTCATACGTTCCCTTAACAAGACCAGGGATATAAATCTTGCCAGTTTCCTTGTCGGTCTTGAATTTTCCGGCATCTTCCTCTTTGTCGGTAAGGCCGCCAGTTTGGGTCAGCCACTTTTTAGTCTGAAGCTGAGAATTTCCCTCTTTGGTCATTTCAACTTGGAAGGTAGCTTCAAGTTTTTGGCCCTCGTTATCCTTTTCGACCTTGGTCACATCCAGGCGGAAGACATGATCAGTAACTCGCTCCGACGTGGAGGTGCCAGTACCCTCAACCATGGGGTTATTCGAATAGACGAGTTTGACATCATTGGTGTTGCCGGTGACCGTGTATTCGGCATCGCTGGTAAGCGTTGCCTTATAGGTCACAACCACCTTGGAATCAGCATCAACTTTAATTCTATTACCGGTTTTATCCTTCACGGTCTTAAGGTCGGTAAAGGCAATGGTGAGATTTTCCTTCTTAGTAGTGCTGTCTCGCTGTAAAACTACCTTATATCCATCATTGTCACCTTGCGCGATCTCGGTCTTGCTGCCTTGGTTGTCAATATAAACGTGAAGATCCTTCGGCGTGTTTCCAGATCCCTCAGCAGCCTCCAGTCCCTTGCTCAATGTGTCATGAAATTCATACTGATACTTGTTGAACGTGGCGATATTATCAGCAACGAAGCCAGTCAGTTTATATTCAACCTCCTGCCCAATATACGAGTCACTCACGTTTCCCCATTTCGTGCCCTCAAGAACTTCCTTTTTGACGGTAGGAACGCTGGTCTTCTCGGTGACTGTTACGGGCTTACCACCCACGATAGCGAAGATCGGGGAGGTGCCAGTGTTCGGCTTATTCGTATCCGTAAGGCCGTCAGACACGAACAGGTAATAACCATCGCCATAAGCATTCGGGCGCGTCCAAGGATCATCCACCTTAAAAGAATTTCCCGCAGGAGTCTCGTCTGTAATCGTAGCCGCAATTGCATACAGCACGTCACCGGGAGCAACGCGCGTACCCTCGCTGCTGGTTTCCGAGCTGGCAGAAGTACCCGTCACATTTTTAGCAAGCCACTCGGCAACAACCGGGGCAGTGGCACTGTCCGCAAGCGCCGCAGCGCAGTCTGCATCCACGATTTCCTTGTACTTGGCAGATCCTTTAATAGCAGCGATTACCTTGAGCCCGATAGTCGTGCTTGACCATTCAATATCGGAAGCAACTTTTCCTTTGCTCTCATCATCAGCGACTTTTGCCTTGAAGATCTGGTAGGCCTTGAACGTATTGTCCTTGTTGGCGTCGTTGACCTTTTTGATCGTGATGCTGTTGTCCGAAGTCGTCGCGCCCTCAGCAAACGCCATGGTCACCGGGGCCATGACGCCGCCGAAGCTCAACGCCGCCGTAAGGCCGGCGGTTACTGCCAGGCGAGCGATGTTCTTGCTCATGCTCATCTTTTTTTCCTCCGTTTTCCGGTTAGTTCTCATTCGATCGGTCATCATCTGTCTGTGTCTTAACATCTACTTCGCTACGTCTCGCCCCGCTCTCTGTGGGGCTGCCAGCTACTCTTTATGGCTGCCACCTCCCCGCTTGACCAGGAGCGCGACCACGATGAGCGCGGCTCCGGCGACCACTGCGGCGGCCGCGGCGTACATTGCCATATCGCCAGTCGAAGGCATAAAGCCTCCGGTGAAGATGCTAGGGGGCGTGCCGGCGGGCGTGTTGATGAGCGACGCCTCCAGGCTGCCCGTCGACCCGTCCGCGCTGTCGGCTCGCAGGGGCGACTCGGCCGTGATGGTGAGCCTGGGCTTGGCGGCGGCCACCTGGCCGACGTCCAGGCCCTCGGCCTTGACCGTCACGGAGCGCGTGCCCTCAAAGGCGGTGTAGCCCTTGGGCGCCTTGGGCTCGCGGACCTCCAGCTTGCCCGAGTCCACGCCCGAGACGGTCACGCGGCCGTCCTCGCCCGTGGTGACGGTGGCCTTGCCCTCCGCATCCCACGTGCCGTCGGCCGCCAGCGTGCGGCCGCGGTCGTCGGCGATGCCCAGGACCGCCCCGGGCAGCGGCTTGTCGCCGTCGCTGCCGCGCTTGGTGAGCGCGAGATCCCAGGTGTAGGCGCACGCATCATCGCTCGGCGTGCGGGTGAATCCGGCGTCGCCGGACTGGTCGGCAAAGGGAGAGCGCGGGTAGCGCAGGTAGACCTCGTTGGGGTTGCCCTTCGCGATGCCGTGGCTGCATGCGCTGTTGAGCGGCGCATTGTACACGGCGACCACGCGGGCTCCAGCTGTGAAGGCGTCGGCCCCGCCGAGCGCGGCGATCAGGTCGCCGGTGCGCACGGTGAAGGTCTTACCGTCGACCGAGACCCTGCACTGGGCCGTGATATCGGTCCAACCCTTCGCGGGCTCGGTACCGGTGCGCCCGTCCCTGCCAGCCGAGACGGCACCGAAGCCGCCGTCCGCGCCCGCCGCCACGTACACGCGCATGCTCGCGGCGACCTTGGAGGGGTCGAGCCCCGCGCTCATGGTGTCGACGAACTGCACCGTATAGGTGTCGTAGGCGGTAAGACCCGCCGGAACCGTGGCCGAGAGGCGCCAGCACAGGTCGTCGGCGACCGTGGCGTCGGCGGCCTTCTGCCAGGCGGCGGTGCTGTCCTCCAGCACGTGCTTGGACACCTTGGGCGTCGCGGCCTTGGGCTTGACGGTGACGGCACTGCCGCCCACCAGGGCCATAATCGGCGCGGTGCCGGCCTCGTCCTGGGAGATGGCGTCGTCGTCGGCGACGATGAGCCAGTAGCCACAGGGTAGCTCGGCCGCCCTGCCCGCGTTAAGGGCCACGGACACGGCACCAGAGCTCTGGAGGGAACGAGCGAGCTGTGCGCCCAGCGCGCTCGTAAGGTGGGAATCGGCGTTGAGCCACTCAGCAGCTTTCCACGCGGTGGTCTGGGAATTGGGCATGCCGGCGCTGTGCAGCACAGGCAGCGCGGCGTCGCGCACGGCGTCGCTTGCCCAGGCGAGGTCGGTGGCGATCTTGGCGTCGCTGTCGCCGTCGACGACGTTGGCGCTAAAGATCTGGTAGGCGTCGTAGCTGCGCGCCACGGTGCCTCTCACCGTGATGGAACCGGTCGAGGTCGGCGCGGCCTGCGCGGATGCGGGGAACACAACCGCGCAGGTGCCGATCAGGAGGGCAAGCAGCGCAAACAAGATCGGGAAGGAGCAAACTCTCTTATTCACGACGCTCGCCCCCCTTCGCATTCGCCTTGCGACGAATGTGCATCCAGGCCGCAGCAGCGCAAAGCACCGCCGCGCCGGCAAGGTACGTCAGAGTGACGCCCGACATACCAGAAAGGGGCAAAGAAGTGGAGTAGGTGTTGGTGAAGGTGGGGGTGGAAGCGTCGGTAAGGTCGTAGTTTGTGCCGTTAGTTACTTCGTTGCCGTCACGATCCTGAATCTGCTTATAGGTCGCAGAGATGTTAATCTTACCGTTAGAGTCGTCAGTTGCCTTGACCGTAATCTGATAGACCGACTTGTCGTACTTGTAGTTCGTAAACAGCGCGCTCGGCTGCTGTTCGCGAACGTAATAGGTGAAGGTCTTGTTTGCACCGCGGCCAGTGGAGTCAGACGCGAGCTTGTCGAGGTCTTTAAGTTCGTACTTAATCTCGCTGAAGCACAGGGTCTGCGACTTGTCACTGCTAGCCTGGGTCGACTCACTCTGAACGTTCTCCGAGAAATCCTTATTGGTCGCAAACTCGAGCGTAAACTCCTTCATCTCGCCACCCTTAACGACCTTAGTCGCCTTGGGAATCCAGGAGCCGGTAGAGTCGTACGGAGTGTACACGTTGGTGAAGGTCTTTGATCCATCGGAGTTGGCAATCGAATAATAGCCTTGGCCGTCCGCATGCAGATCGTCCAGCGAGTTAGTTAAATCTCCGGAGTGTTTAGTCGCACTCACATTTTTGATCGTGTAATAATGGACTGTAAGCTGTTTGGTCATGGTCGGATCATCCCGAGTCGGAACAGACATGAGCACAGTCGTGTGGTCCTCGACCGTCACCACAATCTCGTACACGGCAGAGTCGTACGTGATGTTGTGATCATTGCCAGCATTTTCAACCAAATAGTATGTAATCGTGCCAGTCGTACCGTTCGCTGCGAACTGCTCACCAAGGTCAAACGTGATGTTGCCACTTGCATCATTATTCGCAGTTCCAACCTCGGTGCAGGCGTCAGGACTGAATGCCCTGCTAGCGATAGGATTACCCGAATCCTTGCGGTAGACCGTAAAGGAGAACTCATTCCCAGTGAGTGTTTTGTTCTTATTAGTCTGCGAATCGATTAGCGCCTTGGTCGCCTTCAGCTTAAGGCTCGGGTAGACGTACGCATCCGCAGGCTCGCCTAGGTACAAGTCGCCATTCGACATGATGCCGCCACCATGGTCCCAGGAATAGTTGCCCGTGATGAAAGTTGTCGCTTCATTCTGCGCATCATTCCGCGCTTGAATCGCCGCCTCATCCTTGGCCATAACACCCGACATAACACCCGAGGTCAGGCCGATGCTATTTTTTACCCCAACAGCACCGTTGGCGGGGATGTTGATAGCTTTTTCAAGTTCGATGCTTCCCGAGTACCGGGCGTCTCCACCACCAAGCATCTTACCGGTTACCACTGCGACCGGCGTTGTGTGATCCCGCGATGCGAGGAAGAAATCGGCATGACCGTACTTGCGGAAATCGTCCGAGTTGTATGCATCTATATCTTCATTCTTATTAGTACCCTCAGCACCACCAGCTGAAAGATGGGGCGTACCATCATTACCACTGCCATCTTCCCGTTTGTATTCTTTGAAACTCTGATCATTGCCAGCAGACGAATTGCCAAAGATTGCCGTGCCCTCTTTGTTCGTTACCAACGTCTTGCCCGTGGGGCAGACTGCTACGCCGCCGCCATAGCCGCCAGCGGTATTGCTGCTAATGTACGAGTTGTATACAAATAATCTACCAGCGGTCTTTTCCTTACCCTCATCCGAGTTTCCCTGAACAAAGATACCGCCACCGCCCCAGTCAAAGCGAGACATGCAGTGATTGTTAGTGATATAGACTTTGCTATCTTTATTACCGTTAATCATCGCGTCAACCATCTGGCCCACTCGAATGCCAGCACCCTCAGATCGGAAGCTCACGTTAGAGGCAATAATTCCTCCCGTGATATGCAGCCACGCCATACCCTCACGGGATTGGTCATTACGCCCGACATCCGTGATATAAACGCCGCCACCAGCTTCTTTAGAATAATTGCCGGTAATCTGGCCACCAGAAATGGTGACATGAGCGCCGTTATTGGCAGCAAGCCCAGCGCCGCCATGACAACCCCAACCATCATTACCGCAAAATCTGGCATAGCAATTGTTCGTAATGTAACCGCCGGAAACAGTAACGCTGCCGCCTTCGGCCATGATGCCACCACCAAATCCGTTAATGCCATCAAGCGTGCTATTACCGGAGATTACGCCACCGGTCACTGTGACTGCAGACCCATTGGCATATACACCGCCGCCACTAGGAGCGCGGTTGCCGGCAATTACGCCGTTAGAAATGCTAAGAGTCGAATTGTTGACAGATATTCCTGCGCCGGCAGCATTGTCCGGACAATAACCTCCACAAACGTAACCGCCGTTTATATTGACGGTCGAGCGGTTCTCCGCGTACACCAGGTTTCGGACACTGCGGTCTTTCTTTTGTGTGAGCACGCCGCTCTCAAGATTGAAGTTACCGCCGTTATAGATGTTGATGAGCTTCAGACTATTTGAACCGTTGCAAGCCACAATGGCGCCTTTAATATCAATACCATGCTCTACGAGCGACTCGGTTGTGCCCGTTCCATTTGGGGACGAATCGGTCACGTAGTAGGTAAGCTTAGACGGAATGCCATCGGTATCGTAAGTTAGCTCCGCTTTCTTGCCATAATTATCGGCATTCAGGCTCTGTCCCCGATCAGCTGACAAATGGCACTCGCTGACCGTCTCACTCGCCCGTCCAGAATCCTTAATTGTAAGAGCCGCACCGTTGGCAACATCGAATAAAGGCTTGTCAGCACTCGTGTGCTTAATCTTGTGACCATTTAAATCTAAGACGACATCGATAAGGTTCTCATTGTTTTGTTCGAGCTTTACCTCATCATTGCAATCAATGTCGGCAACAAGCTTAAAAGTAGCGGCGCCTTTTTCATTGCGGAGGTTCCTGTCCTTAAGCTTTGAAACTAACTCTTCCCCACTATGAATATCGTATTTAGTTTCGTCCTCCGCAACGGGAGCGATGCCATCTCCATCAACCGCTTCATCACCAGAAGACTGCGCGGCGCCCTTGGCTTCCGCGCCATCGGCAGACGGGTCCGCCGCGTCGAGGCCTTCGCCCTCGCCATGCTCGGCGTCGTCACTATTCTGCTCTTTGGCGCCCTTGTCCGCGTCGTTGTCTGCACCGGAACCATCGCCCAAAGAACCCTCGTCCGCGGCGGCAACCGTCTGGGCATCGTTGGCAACGGCCTGCGAGATTGGAGGCATGACGAGCGACAGTACCAGGCTCAACACGGAGGCTCCGCACAAAACGCCTGCCAGTACGCGGCGCGTCGCTTTTTTACTCTGCTTAGTTTTTTCTGAATTCGCTTTCATCGATGTCTCCTCCCCAAGAGACCGCAATCTTGCTCTTTCACTATCAAACGTATCTGCGCAACCTGTGATTGCGCACGCTTAGTAATCCATATTGTAGAGATTGTTTGAACATCTAAGCAAAAATACCGATAGTTTTGTAGCGAATTCTCAATTCTCTTGACATTTGCTCGGATTTACCTTCGTTTATTCGCTATGAAATATCTATTTCTGCTGGTAATTAAGCCAGTTATCAGTTTTTTAATAGCATTTTATTTATTTGCACAACATTTTGCTCAAGAGCATGCATCCTGCGAACGGTCGAAAATCGATCGTGAACGGTAGGTCATTAACCGGGAGGAATAGACTACTAAATTGCTGGGAATATCTTTAATTCATCGGTAGTTACAAGCGTAATGTTCAGACAACCATATTTGAATTTTCGCGCAGATTTTAGGCATCAATTCGCCCAAATCGCCTGAGACCACCGCAAAGGAGCCCGTCCCCTTTGCGGTAGTTCTCCCCCGGCGCTACAGCAGATGTTCCTCGATAAAGATCGCGATGCCGTCTTTGTCGTTGCTCGCGGTTACAAAATCGGCGGCGGCACGGGTGGCATCGCTGCCATTTGCCATGGCCACGCCCACGCCGGCGTCAGCCACCATGCAGGTGTCGTTGTCCGCATCGCCAAACACGCAGATGTCCTGGAGCTCCATGTCGTTGAGCTCCGCCACGCGCACAAGGCCGCGCGTCTTGGACACGCGCGGATCCATGAACTCGTAGAGCCGCTGCGTGGTTTGCAGAGCCGCCGCCTTAACAGTGTCATCGGCAAACGTCGACGCCCGCTCAATCACCCGCGGCATCACCTCGGGCGCCATGGTAAACATCACCTTGGGCTGCGGCTCGCGCAAAAACTCGGCAAAATCGACCACCTGGTAGGGCACGCCGTCGACGCGCGACAGGTGCTCGACGCACGCGTTGCTCTCGGGCACGTAGAACACGCCGTCTCGGGGGCAGACGGGCGTTGCCGGAAGGTCCGCCATGTGTTTGCAGATGCGCGCGATGGTCTCGCCCGGCAGCGGATAGCTCAGCTCGTTGATGTCGTGCGCGCGGTCGATGACCTCGGCGCCACCGCAGCCCACCATCACGTCCACCAGGCCTTCGATGCCCCAGAGCTCGTACATGGCCTCGGTCGCGTGGGCGTCGCGCCCGGTGCACAGGCCAAAGAGCACGCCGCGCTCGCGCAGGGCGCGGATCGCCGCCACGGTGCGCGGTGACACCGTGTGCTGACTCGTGAGCAGTGTGCCGTCGATATCGCAGAACACGGCTTTGATGTGGTTGAAGGTGGTGTCCATGGGGGCCTTTCTGGGTTGTGCGGCGGTGTGGGGTGTATTCGCGAACGGCGTACATGGTATACCAAGGCGGACACGGGGCGCTTTGGCGCAAAACCACCACAAAGGTGCCTGGCCCCTTTGTGGTGGCCGGACCCGAAGGGCGGCCTGCCCGGAGCGCAAACCATCACAACATTCGACGTTTTTCGGCAAAATCGCGATTTTCATCGAATGTTGTGATGGTTTTACTGCCTTGCGGCACGATCAAAATGCCGGCGTCCAAACAGCAGCAACGCCGCAGGGACCGCCGTCACGACCATGCCTGCCCCCACGAGTGTCCGTTGTACGCCGAATGTCGCCGCCAGCCACGGGGCAATCGCCAGCGGCGCCACGCCGGCGAACATATTGCCAAAGCCCATGACCGAGTTCACACGGCCGAGTTGCTCGAGCGGCGCCGTCGTTTGCACGATGGTGTTGTGGAGCGGGTTGACGACACCCCAAGCTATGCCCAGGGCAATCTGGCCGACGAGGGCCACGCCCACGTACGGCGTCCCCACATAGAGCAGGCTTCCCAGGCCCACGGACATAAGCGCCACAAGCAGCGTTTTAAGGTTGACCAGGTGCGGCGGCAAACGGAGTGCGAGCACAGCACCCAGCACCGCGCCCACGCCCGAGGCCGACGAGAGCCAGCCCATCCACTCAACACCGACGTGTAGGACATCACGGTAGAAGAACGACTCCAGCGGATCGAAGGCACCATAGCCAAAGTTCGAGAGGAAGATGATGCAGAAAAGTAGCGCGAGGACGCTGTTGGTAAAGACCGTCTTGATGCTTGTCGCGAAGGTGGCACGGGAGGACGTGTTGGGATCGGAGCTTTGGCTGGCCTTGTCCGATGTAATGTCGCCGACCGCGGGTTTGCCTTCGTGTGTGGCGGCCTGGCCTGCACTTTGCCTAAAGCCCCAGCCGGCAATGAACGCCAGTACGGTAAAAATCATCAAGAGCACGAACACCGCGCGCGACGACGCAGCCGCCGCGACAAAGCCGCCCAGCGTGGGGCCAACGATGATACTCACGTTAGAGAACATGGCGATGGCGGAGTTGATGTCTTTGAGCTCGACGGGATCGTCGGTGAGATAGGCTGGATAGGATGTGGCGATGGGCTGGGCGAACCCCATCACGAAGCCCAGAAGCACCGCGCCGAGCAGGACGATGCCGGTCGCGCTGCCAAAAACGAGGATCGCCGCGCCGGTTGCCAGCGTGCCCACGATGCTCAGCAAGAAATGACGGCGTGGGCCCCAAGCGTCGAGCGCCGCGCCACCCGCAAAGGATCCCAAGATCACGAATACGTTCATAAAGAGGACGGCCAGCGATGTCGCCACGACCGAGGCATCGTCTGCATAGGTGAGCGTTCCGATGACGCCGATAAAGTAGCTGGTCTGAAAACCGGTGTAGATGAGAAAGCGCATCGCCACCAGGCGCTTGGCCTGCACGGACAGCGATGACTGAGGCTTTGAGAAAAGAGAGACGAGCATGGAGACTCCTTGTTTCATACGAATGCGGACGGCGGGCATTCGCCACCGTCTGTCGAATCAATCTATCCGCATGAAACATTAAGGACGCATCAAGAGCCCCTTCTCTCCGTTTTTCGCCCGTCATGAACTACTTGGTAGATTGTAAGGCATGTCCCACACATCTACCAAAGCAAAAACCACCACAAAGGTGCTTGGCCCCGTTGTGGTGGAAGTGACGTTTGCCCAGATAAAACCTGCCAAAACAAACCTGTCCCTATTTGGCAGGTTATGGCAGCGCAGCGAGCCAGCCCTTAAAGGTGATCTTGGATGAGGTCGCAGATGGCTCGGGCGTCGTTGATGTTGATGGCTCGGGTCGCAAAGCCGGCGTCGAAGGCCTGACGCGCCAGGGCCTCGTTGCAGGCAAGGGCCAGCGTGCGACCGTCGACTAGGTCGAGCGAGCTCTTGCCGCGCAGACGGTCGACACCGGAGCGCGCGACCACGATGTTATCGAAGCCCTCGGTCTTGTAGCCCTCGATGATCACCACATCGACATCGTTGTAACGCGACAGCAGCTCGCGCGCGGGCATCTCGTCCTCCTCGCGCGTATCGGCGTACTCCGCCCAGCGCGTGGCGCAGATGAGGCCCACGTGCTTGGATCCGGCCTGGTGATGGCGCCAGGTGTCCTTAGCGGGCACATCGATATCAAAGCCGTGGTGCCCGTGATGCTTGAGTGAACCCACGCGCAGGCCGCGGCGGGTGAGCTCGGCGATAACCTTCTCGACGAGCGTGGTCTTGCCCGAGTTTTGGTAGCCGATAAACGCGATCGCGGGGACGGCCGGTGCCGGAGCTGCGGGTGCGACGGCGACGGGTGCGCTCGCGGGTGCAACACCGTCAGCGGCCACGGCCTCAGCAGCAGCGGTCTGACGCTCTGCACGATCCCACACGCCCGAGCGGCCGCCCTCCTTGTGCAGCAGGCGCACGTCGACGATCTCCATACCGCGATCGACCGCCTTGCACATGTCATAGATGGTCAGGCACGCGGCGCTCGCGCCGGTCAACGCCTCCATCTCGATACCCGTCTTGCCCGTCACGCCGGCCGTAACCAGCACGTGAAAGCCAACCTGCCCGTCCGCGCGCGCCGGCGTCCAACCCTCGGGCACGTCATCGACAGGCGTCCCCGCCGGAGCGATGGGCTCGATATCGCACTTGCTCTTGGTAATGAGCAACGGATGGCACATGGGAATGATGTCGCTCGTGCGCTTGATGGCCATGATGCCCGCCACGCGTGCGCAGGCAAGCACGTCGCCCTTTTTGGCGCGGTCCTGCAGCACCATGGCTTGCGTCTCGGGGTGCATGAGGATGGTGCCCTCGGCGATGGCAATGCGATGGGTCTCGGCCTTGTCGGACACGTCGACCATGCGAACCTCGCCCTTGGCGTCCACGTGTGTCAGCTCGTCGCGGCGGGCATCACGGGTGGGCTCGACGGCAGTGTTGGCAGTCGGCTGCACGGACGCGTCGGCGTTGCCAGCATTCGCCGCAGCTGTGACTTTGTGGGCAGACATCGCGGCCCTGCGAGCGGCCTTGGTGGCATCGGCGTACCTGCTCTTGGCCATATGATCATCCTCCGATTTGGGACATAAATCGTTGCGTGCCCTCAATTATCGCGTGTTCCTGCGGTTTGTGGGCCACGGCATCGCGCCAAATCGAAAGTACCTGCATATCATCACCACGGCGCAGCGCCTCGCGCACCGAATACTCGGCATCGCTGAACAGGCACGGACGCACGTTGCCATCGGCCGTCAGGCGCAGACGGTTGCAATTCGCACAAAAATGGTTGGACATGGCGCTAATGAAGCCAACCGTTCCCGCCGCGCCCGGAAAGTGCCAATAGCGCGCAGGGCCCGCGCCGGCAGGAGCGTCGTTGATGTCGAGCGGCTCGAGCTCGCCCAGACCCACCGCGGCGGCCCCGGCATTGATGCACGCCCGAAGCTCGTCACTCGGCACGGTATCGCTCGCGTCCCACAGCTCGGGATTGAGCGCGGGCGCATGCGGGTCCACAGCGCAATGCGAGCTCGTGTGCTCGTCGCCGATGGGCATGTATTCGATAAAGCGCAGGTGGATGGGGCGGTCGAGCGTGAGCCGCGCAAGGGCCGCCACATCCTGGTTGAGCCGGCGCACAACAACGCAGTTGACCTTAACGGGCTCAAAGCCCCAAGCTAGCGCCGCGTCGATGCCGGCCATGGTCTGCTCGAGCCGACCCAGGCGCGTGATCTTTCCAAAGAGCGTAGGGTCGAGCGTGTCAAGCGAAATGTTGACGCGGTTAAGCCCCGCATCTTTGAGCTGCGGCGCCAACTTGGGCAGCAGGGCGCCGTTGGTGGTGAGCGAGATGTCCTCGATCTGCGGAATCGCGCGAATGTCACGAATGAGCGGAATGATACGGCGGCTGACCAGCGGCTCGCCGCCCGTCAGGCGTACGCGGCGAATGCCCTCCCCCGCCACCAAGCGCACAAAGCGGGCGATTTCCTCGGCGCTGAGCAGCTCGTCGTGCACGCGGGGCGCCACGCCATCGGCCGGCATGCAGTAAATGCAGCGGAAATTGCACTTGTCGGTAACGGCAATGCGCAGGTAGTTGATATCGCGGCCAAAGCCGTCATGTTGCACGTGCCCGTCCACGCAGTCCTCCCCTCACGTGGCGTTTTATTCTTCGGAAAACATAATACCCCACGAGAGAATCATGCCGACACCCGTACGACAGGACAGGTCGCTTCGAGCAAAACGGACTTTCCAAGCCCATCCTCAGCATACAAACCATCACAACATTCGATGCTTTTCCCGTTTTTGGCAAAAAACGTCGAATGTTGTGATGGTCTGCCTGCCCACGGCACCCCGTAGAAGGGCCAAAGCGCCCCTAAAGGCCGCCGTCCCAGTGCCGAATCACGAATTCTCGCAGGTCGTTCTGACGTTTCTGGAACGCTTCGCTTCGGTCGCACTTGAGACCCATAGCAAGCGCGATGGCGTTCATCGCCCGGTGCAATTGCAGCTGGTGGGCAAACTGAGTCCCGGTGAGGACGATCATCCTAAAGCCCAGAGCGCTCAGCACGGTCATACGCTCCGCATCCGAGGCGCTGCGCTGTTTATCAAGATGGTCCGATCCGTTGTATTCAATCCCCGTACCGCTTGCAGGCGCATATACGTCAATCTCGAAATACCCGGCCTTAGCGAGATATTTGAACTCATTGGGAACATCGACCCGATGATTGAGCTCAATCTTGACGTATCCCAGCCCGCCCTGGGAACGTTTCGCTACGACCATGATTGCGGTGGCCGTCTCCATGGGCGACCGCGCGCCATCGTGCACGCGCTTGAGCACGGCGGCCGCGCGCACAGCCCCCTGACGAGATCGGTTCTCATTGCAATAGGCAATCAAGTCGGCGACGGTATACCTCTGCCCCATCTCGATATAATCGCCTGTCGACAGATGATTCAAATGGTATCGGGCGCAGATTTCGTAGCCATATTCCAGCTGCTCGGGCTCGCTCATCCACGAACCCGCTTGGACAAAGCACATGGCCTCATCAACCACCAGAAGGCCCTCTGCCACCTCGATAAGATGGCCTGGAGGTACCGGCGCCCCAAACACGTGGCACCTAAATCCAGCCGGCGTCGAGCGCTCAAAATCGAAGTTGACAAGCGTGTCGATGTGATCGAGCTCTTCTCGTGGAATACCGAGCGAAACCAGATAGTCGGTAACGATCCCAACTGCCGTTGAAGCCCTAAGCCCCTTGGCATCGAGCCCCAATTTGGGCAGGCCCGCGGTCGGCTCTGCCTCGTTAGCAAGCGAGTCCTCATCGTATAGGCTGCTTGCTCGCGAGAGCGGCTCGGATGGGCGCGCCACGTTGTGGTACAGCCAGGCAGTCTTATGGGACAGGACGATCGGCAGGTCCATGAGCCCTCCAATGGAGTCGGATAACCAACCTTATTCCCCTGCCCACGGGTCCGCACACCTTCGTGCGCAAGAAAGCGATTCCACCCGGTCGAGCGGCAGAAAAACCATCACAACATTCGATGCTTTTCCCGTTTTTGGCAAAAAACGTCGAATGTTGTGATGGTTTGAGGCGAGGTGAGGGGCACGGAGGGGTCAAAGTATCGTGCTCGAACGGGTTAATCCAGCTCTTTTAAGCCATGCGCCAGCTGCCAGTACTCGCCGTGCTGGGCGAGTAGCTCTTCGTGCGTGCCGCGCTCGATGATGCGGCCGTGTTCGAGGACCATGATGGCGTCGGCGCCGCGGACAGTGGACAGGCGGTGCGCGATCATAAACGTGGTGCGACCGCGCATGATGCGGGCCATACCGCGCTCGATGAGCTTTTCGGTACGCGTGTCAATGGAGCTCGTGGCCTCGTCCAGGATGAGCACCGGCGGATCGGCGACGGCCACGCGCGCGATGGCGAGCAGCTGACGCTGACCCTGCGACAGGTTGGCGCCGTCGGCCGTGACCGGTGTGTCGTAGCCCCGCGGCAGACGGCGGATAAACGAGTCGGCGCAGGCGGCCTCGGCAGCGGCGCGTACCTCCTCGTCGGTCGCGTCGAGCTTGCCAAAGCGGATGTTCTGCGCAATGGTGCCGCTAAACAGGTGCGTGTCCTGCAGCACAATGCCGAGCGACCCGCGCAGGCTGGCCTTGGCAATGTGCTTGACGTCGATGCCGTCGTACGTGATCTCGCCGTCATCGACCTCGTAGAAGCGGTTGATGAGGTTGGTGATGGTCGTCTTTCCGGCGCCCGTCGAGCCAACAAAGGCGATCTTTTGCCCCGGCTTGGCGAACAGGTTGAGGTCCGTGAGCACGCGCGTGCCCGGCACGTAGGAAAAGTCCACGGCGTGGAAACGCACGTCGCCGGCGAGCGGGACCAGACCGGTAACAAGCTCGGTACCATCGGCCGCCACCGCACGACCCGATTCATCAACGGCGGCCACGTCGTGCAGATGTCCATACGTGCCCACACCCTGGCCCTCGGGAATCTTCCACGCCCACGCGGCGTCGCCCGTCTGCACCAGCTCCACGCAGCCCTCGTCCACCTCGGGCTTAAGGTCCATAGCCGCAAACAGGCGCTCGGCACCGGCCAACGCATTGAGCAAGAAGTTGCCCAGCTGCGTAAACTGGTTGATGGGCATGGCGGCTTGGCGCACAAAGACCAGGTAGCTTGCAAGCGCACCCACGTCGGCCAGGCCCTTGATGCAGAGCATGCCGCCCGCCACGGCGACGATGGCATAGTTGACGTAGCCAATCACCACGGTCATGGGCACCATCGAGTTGGCGTAGGCCTGTGCGGCGCCACCGGTACGGCGCAGCTCCTGGTTGCGCGTGTCAAAACCGGCAACATTGGCCTGCTCGTGGTTAAAGACCTTAATGACCTTTTGGCCCGAGACCATCTCCTCGACGTATCCGTCCAAGTCGCCGAGCGATGCCTGCTGGGCGGCAAAAAAGCGCTTGGAGCGGGCACCCGAGTAGCGCGCGTACAGCACAATGGCAACATCGCACGCGAGCGTGATAATCGTGAGATGCCAGTTAAGAATGATGAGCATGGCTGTGGTGCCGATCACCTGAATGGTCGCCTGAATCACGTTGGCAAAGCTGTTGTTGAGTGCCTCGGAGACCGTGTCGACGTCGTTGGTGAAGAAGCTCATGATGTCGCCCGAGCGCGTACTGTCAGAGTAACTGAGCGGCAGCGTCTGGATGTGCGCGAACAAGTCGCGGCGAATATCGGACACCACGCGCTGGGCCGCGCGCACCATGATCTGCGAGTAACCCAAGGCCGAGAGCACGCCCGCGGCGTAGATGACGGCCGTAAAGAGAACCTGCTTGGTGAGCAGCTCCTCCCCACCCGCGGCCAGGCCGTTGACGATGGGGCGCACCATATAGGTGCCGGCAAGACTCGCGATGGCGGCGACGGAGGCCAGCACACCAACCACCAGCAGCGAGAACTTGGCATGCCCCATGTAGGAGAGCAAGCGGCGGAGCGTTCGACGCAGATTGGCCGGACGAGCCTGAGCGGAAGTCTTAGGCATGGCGCTCACCCCCTTCCGGGGATGATCCGTATGCGACGGAGGAAAACAGATCGTACGCGTCGTCGGCATCACCGTCGTCGCTCGCATCACCCGCGAACTCCATCTGCGAGGCGTAAATCTCCTGGTAGATGTTGTCACCTGCTAGCAGTTCCTCATGCGTGCCCACGCCGTGAATGCGGCCGTCATCCAGCACCACGATGCGGTCGGCATCCATCACGCTTGCGATACGCTGGGCGATGATGATCACCGTCGTGTCGGGAATCTGGGCGATATGCTCGCGGATCTTGGCGTCGGTCGCCATATCGACCGCACTGGTCGAGTCGTCAAAAATGAGCACGCGCGGATGTTTGAGCAACGTACGCGCAATGCACAGGCGCTGCTTCTGGCCGCCCGAAACACCGGCGCCACCCTGGCCCAACTCGCCGTCGAGACCGCCGATGCGGTCCAGAAACTCGTCCACGCACGCCGCACGGCAGGCATCCAACAACTCCTCGTCGGTGACATCGGGCGCGCCCCACTGCAGGTTCTCGCGCACGGCGCCCGTAAACAGCACGTTCTTTTGCAGCACAATGCCCACCGCATCGCGTAGGGCAACCAGGTCGTAGTCGCGCACGTCGCGCCCGCCCACGAGCACGGCGCCCTCGGTCGCGTCGTACAGGCGCGCGATGAGCTGCACGAGCGAGCTCTTGCCCGAGCCCGTGCCGCCGAGCACGCCCACCGTGGAGCCCGGCTCGATGCGAAGGTCGATATGCTCGAGCACGTCCTCGACAGCATCCGCGCGGTACTTAAACGACACATCGCGGAACTCGACACTTCCGTCGACAACTTCGCGCACAGCCGCGTCTGCCGCGGGCGCCTCGATAAGCGAGCGCTCATCGAGGACGTGCGAGATGCGCTCCACACTGGCGAGTGCGCGCGTAAGCAGCAAAAACACGTTGGAAATCATCATGAGCGAGTTCATGATCAGCAGCACGTAGCTCATAAAGCCCGTGAGCGAGCCCACGCCCAGCTTGCCGGCGAGAATCATGCGGCCGCCAATCCACAGGATGGAGAGCGCAGCCACGTACATCGACAGCTGAAACACCGGCAGATTGAGCACGGCGGTGCCGAAGGTCTTGGTCGCCGTGTCGGCAAGCTCGGTATTGACGGTGTCGAACTTGTCGCACTCGTGCTCGGCGCGCACGTAAGCCTTCACGGCGCGCACGGCGGTAAGGTCCTCTTGTACCACGCCGTTGAGGTGGTCCATCGAGGTCTGGAGTTGGCGGTAGAGCGGACTGACGCGATAGGTGATGGCGCCCAGTACGATTGCCAGCACGGGCAAGATGATCGCAAAGACGGTAGCGAGCGGGCGCGACAGCATCAGCGCGTAGATAAGGCCGACGATAAGCGTCACCGGGCCGCGCACCATAGGGCGAAAGCCGTTGCCCACAGCATTTTGGATAACGGTGATGTCCGTGGTCATGCGGGTGACGAGCGAGCTGGCGTCGTAGTTGTCCAGGTTGCCAAAGGCGAGCGTCTGAATCTTTTTGTACTCGGCCTCGCGCAGGTTAGCGCCTAGGCCCGAGGCAACGCGGGCGGACGTGCGGGCATAACCCAAGCCCAGTACCAGCGAAAGCGCAGCGCACACCAACATATACGCGCCCTGCAGCAGCATGTAGTTGATATCACCCGCAGGCACGCCCACATCGATGATGTTGGCCATGATGACCGGGATAAACAGCTCGAGCACCGTCTCGACCGACACAAAGAACACGCCGAGGATGGCATCGCGACGGTATGCCCCTAGATAGGAAAACAGTATTTTGAGATTGCGCACGCAGGTTCAACCCCCATCAAACGTTGTTCGCAAACGCACGTATTATTGCGCGCCGAATAATGGTGTCAAGTATTCCGAAATCGTTTTCTGCAAGGTTAGCGCCGGCGGCGAGTTCTCGTGATGTGTGTCCATATTCACTCGGAATAATGGTGCGCGAGACTTTTTCGCTCCGGCGTCATCACAAACCTTGACTCTACAATCGTTATAGGGTTTTCACTACACTGGTACGTAAACAAACCCAGCCAGAAAGCCCCGCTCATGGAACACGACCTCACACGTGGCAATGTCCTCAAGACCATCGCGGTCTTTGCCCTGCCCTATATGCTCTCGTACTTTTTGCAGATGCTCTACGGCATGGCCGACCTGTACATGATGGGGCAGTTTAGCGGCGCCGCCGGCATCACCGCCGTGGCAAATGGCGCTCAGACGCTCTATATGATTACCGTGGCACTCGTGGGCCTGGCCATGGGAACGACGGTGGTCGTCGGCCACGCCGTGGGTTCGCGTCGCTTCGATCGCGCCGAGGCAGCCATCGGCAACACCATCACGCTGTTTATGGGTGTCTCGGTGGTGCTGGCTGTTGTCCTGCTTGCACTGTGCCCGCAGATCGTGGCGCTCATTGGCACGCCGGCCGAGGCAGTCGAAGGAACCGCCGCCTACCTGCGCATTTGTTTTATCGGCATTCCGTGCATCGCCGCGTACAACATCCTCTCGGCCATTTTTCGCGGTCTGGGCGATTCGCGCTCGCCCATGTACGTGATTGGCGTGGCATGCATCATCAACATCGCGCTCGATTTTCTGTTTATCGGACACATGGGGCTCGGCCCCGTGGGCGCGGCGCTCGGCACAGTGACCGCCCAGACGGCCAGCGTTGCCTTCGCGCTTGTGTGGCTCAAGAGCCGCCGCACGAACATCCACGTTAAGCGTAGCGACCTGCGCCCCCAGCCCGAGGTGCTTGGCAGCATCCTTAAGATCGGCGTGCCCGTGGCCGTGCAGGACGGCTGCATCCAGGTGGCGTTTATGTTTATCACCGTCATCGCCAACCACCGCGGCCTGGTCGACGCCGCCGCCGTGGGCCTGGTCGAAAAGATGATCAGCTTTTTGTTCATTGTGCCGAGCTCCATGGGCGCCACCGTCAGCGCGCTCACGGCGCAAAATGCCGGCGCGGGCAAGGGCGATCGCGCGCGTCAGGTGCTCAAGGACGCCATGACGATCTCGGTGGTGTACGGCTGTCTGATCACGGTGCTGATGTGGCTGGTGGCGCCGGCGTTTATTGGCTTTTTTGCCAAGGACCCCGCGGTGGTCGCGGCCGGTACCGGCTATATGCACAGTTATATTTTCGATGCAATCTTTGCCGGCATCCACATTTGCTTTAGCGGCTTTTTCGCTGCGTACGGCAAGAGCTACATCGGCTTTGCGCACAACGTGCTGGCCGTGGCGCTCATTCGCGTGCCCGGCGCCTGGCTGCTGTCGAACGCCTATTCCGATACGTTGTTTCCCATGGGCATCGCCTCGCCGTGTGGGTCGATTCTGTCGGCAGTCATCTGTGTTGTCGCGTTTACCGTGCTCAACCGACGCGGGGCTTTTGACAAGTTGGTTGCGTAGCGGGGCAACGCGAAATCGCACTCATCGATGACATCATTAGCGATGATCCGGCAACCTACGTGACGCAGATCACAGTGCCGGTTGCCCCGTCCAAATAAGAACCGTCCGGAAGGCATCATGCTTCCTGGACGGTTCTTCAATTAGACTATCAATGCACTAAGCCTGGGGCACCTCACCGGTAGCCAAGATCTGCTCGAGTGCGTCCTCGTCCAGTACGGGTACGCCCAGCTGCTCGGCCTTGGTAAGCTTGGAACCCGCTTTGGGACCGGCGACCAGATAGCTCGTCTTCTTTGACACGCTGCCCGAAACCTTGGCGCCGAGCACCTTGAGCGCCGCGCCCGCCTCGTCGCGCGTGCGGTTGACGAGCGTGCCGGTGAGCACGAAGGTCAGACCCGCGAGTGGCTGTGCATCGGCGAGCTCGCCCGCCACGCCGGCATCGGCTGCGGCCTGTGCATGTGCGGCGCCCAGGTCGACCTCGAGCGACAGGCCCGCCTGACGCAGGCGCTCCAGCACGGCAAGGTTTTCGGGCACGGCCAGGAACTGCTTGACGCTCGCCGCAATCTTGGGGCCAATGCCCTCGCACTCGGCAATATCCTCTTCGCTCGCCAAGATGAGCTTGTCAATCGACAGGAATCGCTCGGCGATGACCTCGCCCACGCTCTTGCCCACGTGGCGGATGCCCAGGGCAAACAGCACGCGACCGAGCGGCTGGCTCTTGGACTTGTTGAGCTCGGCGATGATTTTCTCGGCCGTCTTGAGGCCCACCGGGATAGGGTCGCCCTTCTTGACGCCCTTTTTGCTGTTGGAGCTGGCATAGGTACGCCCCGTGTCTAGCCCGGCGATATCGTCGACCGTGAGCTGGTAGAAGTCGGCGACGTCGTGGATCAGGCCGGCGGCGATCATCTTGTCGACGATCTCGTCACCCAGGCCGTCAACGTCCATGCAGCCGCGGCTCACCCAGTGGAGCAGACGCTCCTTGAGCTGCGCCGGGCAGTCGATGGACACGCAACGGTAGGCAACCTCGCCGTCCTCGTGGACCACGGGACTG
This sequence comes from uncultured Collinsella sp., assembly GCA_937989875.1. Classification (GTDB taxonomy): domain Bacteria; phylum Actinomycetota; class Coriobacteriia; order Coriobacteriales; family Coriobacteriaceae; genus Collinsella. The sequence goes on from CALKBO010000033.1 coordinate 20,796, forward strand.
CCGCACACGGGACAGACCTCGGGCATGTGCCAGTCGACCGAATCGGCCGGGCGCTTGTCGAGCACCGGGCCTACGACCTCCGGGATTACGTCGCCTGCCTTGTGCACGATGATGGTGTCGCCCTCGCGCACGTTTTTGCGGCGGATCTCGTCGATGTTGTGCAGCGTGGCGCGCGCGATGGTAGAGCCGGCGACCGTCACCGGGTCGAACTCGGCGACCGGCGTGAGTACACCGGTGCGGCCCACCTGGATGCGAATTTCGCGCAAGACGGTCTGCTTTTCCTCGGGCGGGAACTTAAAGGCAATGGCCCAGCGCGGCGCACGGGCGGTAAAGCCCAGGTCGAGCTGCTGCTGAAGGCTATCGACCTTTACGACCACGCCGTCGATGTCGTAGTCCAGGTCGCCGCGGTGCTCGAGCGCCTGGGCACAGAACTCGTGGACCTCGGCCGGCGTGGCGCAACGAGCCACGTTGGGGTTGACGCTAAAGCCGGCGCTACGCAACCAATCGAGGAACTCGCGCTGGCTGTGGACGTGCAGCGGGTCGGTATCGGCGATGGCGTAGATAAAGGTGGCCAGATCGCGGCGCGCCGTGACCTTGGGGTCTTTTTGGCGCAGGCTGCCGGCGGCGGCGTTGCGCGGGTTGGCGAAGGGGTCGCGGCCCTCGGCATCGGCCTCGTCGTTCAGGCGCACAAAGCTGCCCTTGGGCATATAGACCTCGCCGCGCACCTCAATGGTGCGCTCGCGGTCGGCGCCCATGTGGACAAGCGCTGGCTCGGACAGGTGCATGGGCACATCCTTGATGGTGCGCACGTTGAGCGACACGTCCTCGCCCGTGGTGCCATCGCCACGTGTGGCCGCACGTACGAAGGTGCCGTTTTGGTAGGTAAGGGCCACGCCCAGGCCGTCGATCTTGAGCTCGCAGGTATAGGTGACGCTACCGGCACCGAGCGCATCCTCGGTGCGTTGGAGCCACGCGTCGAGCTCGTCCAGGTCCATGGCATCGTCCATGGAATACATGCGTGCCATGTGCGTGACCGGCGTAAACTGCTCGCTCACGTAGCCACCTACGCGCTGAGTATAGCTGTCGGGCGTCACCAGGTCGGGGTAGGTCGCCTCGATTTCCTGCAGCTCAACGAGCATTTTGTCAAAGGCGGCGTCCGTGATCTCGGGCGCATCGAGCATGTAGTAGCGATAGGCGTGGTAATCGAGCTCGTGGCGCAACTCGGCCGTACGCGCTGCCGCCTGGGCACGGGCGTCGACCGGTGCGGTGGCATCCGCGCTCGCGGGCGTTTCGGTATCGATGTCCACGCCGTCACCAAACAGGCTCGATTGCTCCATAGCGGCACTCCTTCGCTCGATTTCAAACGGATACTAGAGTACCACCGGTCGCAATGAGGCCGAATAGCGGTCTCGAACCGCACCGAATCGGCAGCCGCCAGACTGGAGTGGACAGTTAGTTCAGATACGTATAAATCCTAGAGCTGAATCAGGCACGAACACCCCTGTTTCAACTAATTTGGGCTCCTCGAGACCATGTAAACGTCCCGCTCTCCCTTCCAAACACCCATTCGAGCCCCATCCCAATCAAAAATTGCTCAAAACGCATCCCAAGCTGCCCCAGATTTATACGTATCTGAACTAACTGTCCAGACCATTCCGGACCAGGCCTCTTGTCAGCCCCAAGCGATCCGTTTTCCTCCGTCCCCAACGGATCAATAAGAGACGATATGAGCAGGACATAAAAACATTGAGAGCCCCTGCTGCATGAAAGACCG
>CALKBO010000034.1 GCA_937989875.1 uncultured Collinsella sp.
GTGCCGGGCGGCGGGCGGGGCATGGCCACCGGACCCATCGAAACACATCTCCACCATTCCTTCAACTGGGAAAATGGCGCCCCCGGGGCCCGAGAGGGGCCGCGGGGGCGTTCGGTTAACTGCGGGAGCGTGCCGTCAGCTCAATGTGTTCGGCTGAGATCGGAAATCAACCATCAAGATAATTTCAAACTGATTGCCGCAACGCGGTTGAACGGTCGCGTTTGCGCCGTGAACGGTATGGAAACGCCCGGTGAGATGATCCACCGGGCGCTTCCATTCGCAATGTCCTAGATGTCAAAAACGTAGCGAGACCCAACGATCCGCTGACGACCGATGATAAACGGCCGCCGCTGCTCATCAAAAAAGAAGGCTTCCATATAAAACAAGGGTTCGCCAACGGGAACTGCCAACAGCCGAGCGACCTCGGGCGACGCGCACGCGATCTCGAGTGTGCACGGGTCGGTAAACGCGGGCGTACGGCCCGTCCGGTTACGCACGAACTCAAAAATGGATTGGTTAGATAGAGGTGCCGTTGATAGATAGGCGTTGTCCTCGTAAACGTATATGTTGTTCTCGAGCATGACGGGGACTCCATCGGCAGTGCGCACGCGCTCAACGCAAATCAAGTCAGTTCCAACGGGAACACCAAAGAACTGTGCTTCGGTGGAATCCGCCGGCAGTATCTTTCTCGAAATGACACGCGCCCCCGGTTCCATTCCGTTAACGCGGCATGCGTCCGAAAAACTCTGGACGTCATCCTTCTGGCGAATCTTGCGCTTGAGCTTGGGGGCATTGACAAACGTGCCTTTCCCCTGTCGCTTCGTTAGATAGCCCTGTTGGACGAGCTCCTCAATAGCGCGTCGCACGGTAACGCGGCCAACTTTATAGCTCTCAGCCAATTCGAATTCGTTGGGTATCCGCGCGCCTGCCTTGTAGGCACCGGAGTTGATTTCGTTTTTGATGATATCGATAACCTGTTGGTACAGCGGTATCGCTGCTTTACCGTCAGTTAGCCCTTCAGTCGGTGGCATATACCCTCTCCAAGCGCAATTAAGTCTAAAACGGGCTTAGGGGCATTCAACAAGTCCTTAAGCCCGCATTAGCTTAAAGTATGCTAGGTGTCGCACCAAAATGTCGGCAATTTACTCATCAGACCCGAAAAACGCGCAACTACCGCGCTCCTAAGAAAGCGTGAGCAGTTCCGGCAGCTGGTCGATAATCTTGTCCGCGGCATCCTGGCTAAAGCCAAAGCGCTCCTCGCGCTTGGCAATCACCGTTAACCCCGCGCGTTTGCCGGCAGTGATACCAGGCACCGAATCCTCAACACAGCAGCAACGGTCCGCAGGCAGCCCCAACAGATCCAGCGCATGCAGGTAGATGTCGGGCTCGGGCTTGCTCTCCTTAAACTGTTCGCCGCTCACCACATACTCAAAGGCATCCGACAGCCCGCATGCATCGAGCACTTCCTCGATGCTGTCCATGGGAGACGAACTCGCCAGCGCCACGCGAACGCCGCGGCGCGGCAACTCTCGAATCGTATCCACAGCGCCCGGGTTAATCAAAGCCTGGTAGTCACGCGGACGCTTATGCGCCCACTCGTCCCAACGGGCCAACGCTTCCTCGCCAGTGAAGTGCCCTTTACCGGCGCGTTCAAACCAATCGACCAGCATATGCAGGAAGAACTGATGCGAGGTGCCAATCTGCCCGTTCAGCTCCTCTTGGGTCAGGTTCAACCCAAGCTCCTTGGCAAACGCGGCAGTCTCCCCCAGGTAGTAATACTCGGTATCGACGATGACGCCATCCATGTCAAAGATAACGGCGTCGAACGGAAATGCGGACACGGCACCCTCCCTAACAAAAGGACGCCCGCGAGCAGGCGCCCGAACCATGCATTAATCGGCGATTCTAACCCAGCAGCTTATCCAGCGCCACCGCAATACCGTCTTCGTTGTTATTGGCGGTCACCATCTGGGCCACAGCCTTAACCTCATCGACGGCGTTGCCCATGGCAACACCGGTGCCGGCCCACTCAATCATGGACTTGTCGTTCTGGCCGTCGCCAAACGATACGACCTCGCTGGCATCGATGCCGAGCTTGGGCAGGGCACCCTCGAGCGCACGAGCCTTGTCGATGCCGGGCGCCGTATATTCAAAATACCAGTCAGCCGTAAACATACCCGACAGCGTCTGGGTAAAGGGCGCGTACATCTCCTCGTGATGCGCCTGCAGATAGGCCGGATCGCCCGCGGTGAGTAGCTTGTCCACCGGATAGGCATCCGCCACCTCATGAAGGCTCTCGACTTCGCGAATCTTAAGATCGCAGGCGTCGCGCTCGTATTTGACGATATTCTTCTGCGAGCCGTCCGGCAGCGTAATCATGCAGCGATACGAGTCCTCTACATGCAGGTCACGCCCGAGCGAAATCATAGGGATCACGTCAAAGCTGCGAAGATGGTCAATTAGGCGATGCAATTCGTCGACCGGCATGGCCTGGTCGAACAGCACCTCATCGGTCTGGGCATCGACCACGTGCGCACCGTTAAAGGCGACCAGCAGGCCATCGTGGTTGTGGAGATCGAGTTCCTGACCCAGGGCGCGAAGACCCCAGGCGGGACGACCCGAAGCCAAGATGAGCTTAATGCCCGATTCCTGTGCCGCGAGCAGCTTCTCGCGCGTACGCGGGCTGATCACCTTCTGATCGTTGGTAAGCGTACCGTCGATATCCATTGCGATGGCTTTAATTGCCATATGTGCCTCCCTGTCATTGAACAACCTTGTCTGAGCCATCATACAGAACACCCACGGCAGCTCTGTCTGCAACGGGTAAAAAGTCATATTGTCCCGAACATGAACGACGCGTGGTCGTGAAGCTTTATCGCTCAGGTTAAATTCGCCTGCTAACGACGCTCCTCCGTCGGTGCACCCTCGACGATCGCAATGCCCGCCGATGCACCCAACGCGCTAGCGCCGGCCTCGATGAATGCGCAAGCCTCTTCGTAATTATGGATACCGCCCGCCGCCTTGATTGCCACGGAATCGCCGAGCACCTCGTGCATCAGCCGCACGTCCTCGAGCTTAGCGCCGCCAAAGCTTCTGCCAGTCGATGTCTTAAGGAATCCCGGCTTAGCCTCCAGCGCAATCTCACACACACGGTGCTTGGCGGCATCGTCGCCGTCCAGCTTGCACATCTCGACGATCACCTTCTCAGTGATGCCATGCGCGCGACAAAAATCAGCAATGGCAGTCATCTCGCGCTCGATGGCATCAAAATCGCGGTTCTCGACCGACTCCTGATTCAAAACGTAGTCAATCTCGGTAAAGCCGCACGCAGCGTATTCCTCAAACCTCGCAAGCTTCTCCTCAAGCGTCATAGTGCCCTGGGGAAAGTCGATAGCACCGGCAAGGATAATGTCAGAGCCCTCGAGCATTGCGCGACCCGTCTCGTACTCCTGCAGGTTCGCAAATACACAACGGAAGTTGTACTTTAGCGCCTTCTCGACATACTGCTCAAATGTGTCCTCGGGAGCGTCGATATAGTCGATGTATTTATTGATGGGTTTGGCAAGCGTCATGCTGGGCCTCCTTGTTCAGGACCGACAACCGATTTGTGGTTTCACGCGAAATACCACGTTCAATGTACGCCCGATACGCAAGGACAGCGTCCGCATTCCGGCAAGCGGTATGAAATTAGCTGTAGAAGTATATCTACGGAAAGCGAATGGCGCCGCATGCGGATGCCGACAGCCAGGCACCCCCCCTCAATACACCCTCATGCCCATTCAAATAGCAAAGGGGCCCGCATCCCAACGGATACGGGCCCCTTTCAGTCATAAGCCAAATCGGCCGTAAAGACTACTTACGGTGAGCGCGGTAGAACTCGATGAGCGCCTGGGTCGAAGCGTCCTGCTCGGCCTTGGCGGCGTCGTCGTGGAAGGCCGGGGTAATCTGCTTGGCAAGCTGCTTGCCCAGCTCGACGCCCCACTGGTCGTAGGAGTCGATGCCCCAGACCGTGCCCTCGACAAACGTGATGTGCTCGTACAGAGCGATGAGCTCGCCGAGTGCGAACGGGGTCAACGTATCGCCGAAGATCGAGGTCGTCGGACGGTTGCCCTCAAAGCAGCGGGCCGGGACGATCTGCTCGGGCGTGCCCTCGGCGCGCACCTCGTCGGCCGTCTTACCAAAGGCGAGTGCCTTGGTCTGGGCCAGGAAGTTGCCCAGGAACAGCTCGTGAACATCCTGGCCGCTGTCGGTTGCGGGGTTGGCAGTGTTGGCGAAAGCGATAAAGTCGGCCGGGACCACCACGGTGCCCTGGTGCAGCAGCTGGTAGAAGGCGTGCTGACCGTTGGTGCCGGGCTCGCCCCAGAAAATCTCACCGGTATCGGAGGTCACAGCGCTGCCGTCCCAGCGGACGTGCTTGCCGTTGGACTCCATGGTGAGCTGCTGCAGGTAGGCCGGGAAGCGGTGCAGATACTGGCAGTACGGCAGCACGGCGTGGCTCTTAGAGCCGAAGAAGTTGACGTACCAGACGTTGAGCAGGCCCATCAGCGCGACAGCGTTGTTCTCGAGCGGGGTATTGCAGAAGTACTCGTCGATGGCGTGGAAGCCCTCGAGGAACTGCTGGAAACGCTCGGGGCCGAGCACGACGATCAGCGACAGGCCCACGGCGGAGTCAACGGAGTAGCGGCCGCCGACCCAGTTCCAGAAGCCGAAGGCGTTGGCGGGGTCAATACCGAAGGCCTCAACCTTCTCGAGTGCGGTGGAAACGGCGACGAAGTGCTTTGCCACGGCCTCGGCGTTCTGCTCAGCGGAACCGTCGATGGCACCCTGGGCCTTGAGCTGCTCGAGCATCCAGGTCTTGACCTCGCGGGCGTTGGTGAGGGTCTCGAGCGTGGTGAAGGTCTTGGAGACGATGATCACGAGCGTGGTCTCGGGGTCCAGACCGCGGAGCTTCTCGGCCTGATCGTTGGGGTCGATGTTGGAGATGTAGCGGCAGTCGATGCCGGCATCGGCATAGGGGCGCAGTGCCTCGTAGGCCATGACCGGGCCCAGGTCGGAGCCACCGATGCCGATGGACACCAGGTGCTCGATCTTCTTGCCGGTAACGCCCTTCCACTCACCGGAGCGCACGCGCTCAGCGAAAGCGTACATGCGGTCGAGGACCTCGTGCACGTCAGCGACGACATCTTGGCCGTCAACGATGAGCTGGCCCTTCTCGCTTGCCGGGCGGCGCAGCGCGGTATGCAGGACGGCGCGATCCTCGGTAGTATTGATGTGCTCGCCGGAGAACATGGCGTCGCGGCGCTCCTCGAGCTTCACCTCGCGGGCAAGATCGCACAGCAGCTTGACGGTCTCATCGGTCACCAGGTTCTTCGACAGATCGAAGTGCAGGTCACCGGCGTCAAAGCTCAGCTTGTTCACGCGCTCGGCATCGGCAGCGAACCAGGCCTTGAGGTCGATACCCTCGGCCTCGAGCTTCTCCTGATGAGCCTCGAGTGCCTTCCAAGCGGCAGTCGACGTAGCATCGATAGGTGCGGCAACAGTTGCCATAGAGTCCTCCTCAGCATACGGGCGCACGCCTCCATGCGCCCGGACATTCAGATGCCACTATTCTAGCGCAGGTCAAGACTACAATCAGCGAGCGTTGCCAATCGGCCCCCAAACGACAACCGACCAAAAAGGGACAGGTTTATTTTGGCAGGTCAAACGCTTTACCTACCATAATTTACTTGTCCCTTCCTGGCAGGCCATTATGCCGCGGCGCATACGCTGCCGAGCAGCTCGCGCAAGGGAGACCCGATGCCCTCCAGCAGTTCGGGTGCGATAATGGCAAAAACGGGAACCTCGCCGGCACCCACAACGGCGGGCACTTTTCCCTCGGAGACGATGCACCCGTAGGGAACAAAGCCGTCCTCGCCGGCATCGAGCACGGCCATGCGACGAGCGAGTTCGCGCACAAAGTTCGCCGTATCGGCATCGCCGATCGCCAGGACAAAGTCCACGCCCTCATCGGTCGCCAGGGCTACGGCCTCGTCGACCAAATCGTCTCCCCCGTCGCCCCCGACCAAGCCGCAACGAAAGAGTATGCGTTCGAGCAGGGCGCGATCGAGCGAGCCCAGCGCCGCCGAAACGAGCTCATCACGCGTGTGCTTGTCGCCTCCCAGCACGACCAGTGCCTTGGTGCCGCCATAGTGGGCAACCAATCGTCCGCACCAGCGAGCCACATTCCCATCCGCAACCAAGCGCGTCGGCATACCAAACCCATAGTTGACCATTGTCCCCACAACCCTTCCGTGCTTTATGGTGGTATCGATCGTTAGGCTCATGCTACGAAGCGAGCTTTTCCGAGCTGTTTCGCGCTCTTTAGGGCTGCGTTAAAATCAGATTCAATCCGACATGGCGTCCAGTTGCGACAATTAGACGGTCAAAATCCAAGGGCCAAGATGCACGAACAGGATGAGCCAGACAAAAGACAGGCAAAACCCGCCCAGCACATCCGAAACGTAGTGCACGCCCAGATAGACACGGCTGACGCCCACCGCAAGGATGACACACGCGAGTGCAACCTCGATGGCGGCGCCGAACGGAAGGCCACACACGCCACACCGCACCAACCATATACCATAGCCATAAAACGCCATGGCCGCCATCGAGTGGCCCGAGGGGAAGCTCAGCCCCGGCGCCTCGACAAGCCGAAATCCCTGTGGACGAGGTCGACGCACAAGGACCTTTAACAGCTGGTCGATTGCGCTGATAGCGCCGACATTGAAGGCGGCCCAGACAACATGGGCCCAATTGGGCGCCCACAGCATCGCCGCGGCTAGCACACCGACGACAAACGGCAGCGACGCCAAACTCGAGGCGGCTTTCATCACGGCCGTCAACACCGGCGACCGAAGCCTCTCGACAAGCAGCAAGTAACCCACCTCATCGATTCTTATAGCCCGTCCTTTGAGCACCTTGATCAGCAGGTAAACAAAGATCGCAAGGCACAGCACGAACAGTATCAGAAGTGCAAGATCACCCATATCGATGGTCATCCATACCCCCTCAGCGTATTCAACACATTAAGGCTACCGACCCACCGTAAGCACTCGGTAAACCGACCAAAAAAACCTGTCCCTATTTGGTAGGTTTTGACGATGTCCGGTCGAGCGGGTATTATCGAACAGGTATTCGATAAGAACATGTGTTTGATGAAAGGGCGCGGATGACACACGGACAGCACACCTATATCTGCATCGACCTCAAGACGTTTTATGCCAGCGTCGAGTGCGTCGACCGTGGGCTCGATCCGCTCACCACCAACCTGGTCGTTGCCGACGAATCGCGTGGACGCACGACTATCTGCCTTGCCATCACGCAGGCCATGAAGGACTTAGGTATTCACAACCGCTGCCGTCTGTTCGAAATCCCCGATGGCATCGACTACATCAAGGCCATGCCGCGCATGCAGCATTACATGGAAGTGTCAGCGAAAATCTACGGTATCTACCTGGAATACGTCAGTCCGCAAGACGTACATGTCTACTCCATCGACGAGTGCTTTATCGACGTGACACCCTACCTGGACCTCTATCACACCGATGCGGAAGGGTTCGCCTGCATGCTGCGCGACGAGGTCCTGGGGCGCACCGGCATCACGGCGACGGTCGGCGTCGGCCCCAATCTGTTCCAAGCGAAAGTCGCACTCGACATCACCGCCAAACACGCACCCAGCCGTATCGGCGTGCTCGACGACGAGGCCTTTCGCAAAGAGATCTGGCCCCATCGTCCCATCACCGATATCTGGGGCATCGGTCCCGGCGTGGCAGCCCGCCTCGAGAAATACGGCGTCTACGATCTGATGGGCGTCGCGGCGCTCGACGAAAACCTGCTTTACGACGAGCTCGGCGTCAATGCCGAATATCTCATCGACCATGCCTTCGGGCGCGAGCCGACAACCATCGCCGATATCCAAGCCTATCGCCCGCAAGCAACTTCGACCACCACAGGACAGGTGCTCTCGAAGGGTTATGCCTACGAACAGGCCTATACCGTCTTGCGCGAGATGGTCGACAACGCCGTTTTAGACTTGGTCGATAAGCACGTGGTCTGCGACAGCATCTCGCTCTTTGTGGGCTACGCGAGCGAACGCGCCGACATACGCCGCCTCGACGCCAGCGGTACAGCGCAGTATGTGGACGGATGCGGGCACCTGCGCTCGAGCACATCGAGTATCGAACCCACCGCAACCGCCGGCCCCGAGCTCGCGCCCCGTGCGCCCAAGCCCGTCCAGCGCGATGACGAACGGCGTCGCCTGGTGCGCGAAGCGCAGGCAATCGATGGCATCTTCGTGGGCGAACACGGCGGCAAGCCGCGTGGTGGCTATGCCGCGCTCTTTGCGCACTCCAACGCCTCGCGCAAGCTGCCCGAGAGCACTAATTCGTTTAAGAAGATCATGGGGTATTTCGATGACCTTTGGGCACAAACGGTCGACCCCAAGCGACCGGTCAAGCGTATCAATCTGGGCTTTGGCAATCTGGTGCCCGAGGAATTTGCCACCGTCGATCTGTTTAGCGATGTCGAGGCGGACGAGCGAGAGCGCGACCTGGCGCGCGCTGTACTAGCCGTAAAAGGCAAGTATGGCAAGAACGCCTTGGTCAAAGGATTGAGCTTTACCGCCGGCGCCACCGCGCGCGAACGCAACGACCAAGTTGGAGGACACCGTGCCTAAACCCAAACAACAGCCCGTGCGCCCGCCGACCGCCTTCGAGCGCCTGGCGGACCCCGAGGGCAGACGCCGCGCCGCCGACCCCAACCTCACAGCCAACGGTGCCGTGCGCGCCAACCGCGCCGCACAGTTTATGCCCTTTGCCGCCCTCACGGGATACTACGAACTCGTGCGCAAGCAGGAAATCACCGTCGAGCCAAAACATGAGCTCACGGAAGAAAAAGCCCTCGTGCTTTCTAAAAAGCTCGAGGGTCTCAAACGTGGCGACTTGGTTCGTGTCACCTATTACGATACATACGGCTATCGCAGCCGCACCGGCATCCTCGACGAGGCGCTCCCCGCCTTCAAGCTCCTCAAGCTCAAAGACATCGCCATCGACTTCGACGACATCCAAGACATCGAACTGCGCGGACGAGCCTAGCCAAGGAAGCGCATCCAGGGCGGCGCTTACAGCGTCATGACGTAGTAGCCCGCGTCTTTCACGGCCGTCTCGAGGACACCACGATCAACCGGCTGTTTAGAGCGCACACGTGCCGTGTGATCCGCATACGTCACCGTTGCCCACACGCCATCCAGCGCATTCAGGGCATTGGCCACGTTCTGAGTGCAGCCGTCACAGCTCATGCCGCCGATGAGCAGCTCATCGCTATAGGGATAGTGCGATGCATCGGTATCCACCACAACAACCTTTTTGGCCTTCTTGCCGCTCGCACCATCGCTGCAGCAACTCTTCCCGTGTGTCGAAGCGGCAATGCGACGCAGTCCAAAAAACATGCCGACGGCAATGACGGCCAGCACGATGAGATTCGCAGGGTTGAGCAAGTCACTCATGCGTTCCCCTTTCAAGTAGCACTATCTAGATACCCCCATGGGGTGTCCCCATCTTAACCCAAATTCATGTCCGTTCGGTCAATTAGTTTCCCTCTTCAAACTTTTTTGTTGACCATGGCTTACTTTCGTGTATAAGTTTTCCTAGGCTAACAGTTTAGATCCGTAAGGAGCGCCGTGACTCGAACCATAGACATCCCAACGTTTCAGGCGGCAGTCGTGCGCAACTGCTCTCCCACGCTCGCGGGCATCAAGCCGGCATCGCTCTTTACCTATCCAGGCACCTACGCCCACGGGGACGGCTCGGTCGCAACCGAAACCATCGCAGAGCGCCGAGCACGCCTGCTCAACGTTATCGCCCAGTGCAATCGCGAGCTTGACCCGTTCGGTATCCACCTGAGTGTTTTGGTCTGGCGGCCCTGCGGAGCGCTCGTGTATATGTACCGAGCCAAAAGCCTCACCACCTATTTCGCAGACCCTCGCGCCCAAACGGCGCTCGCCTCGGAAGGCTACGACACGAAAGACCTTTCGACATGCCTTGTGCATTTGGCATCACGCATCACGCTCGCGAGCAATAACGTCGCGGAATGCGCCTGTAGCCAGACTCGATGCGCACTACCCCAGCAAGCTAGCTGCAGCAACGACTGCACCTGCGAGTTTCCGCACGAAATAGGCTACTTCCTCGGATATCCCTACGACGATGTGCGCGAGTTTATCGTCCAGCGCGGCGAGAACTACAAGGTCTTTGGAGCTTGGAAGGTCTACGAAAATGTCGAGCAGGCGCTTGCGACGTTTGATGCCTACCGTGCCTGCACCCAATACCTCACCTTTGTCTATCAGCAGGGCTGCAGCTTGGCGCAACTTGCCCAGGCAACCCGATAGAACATAGAAGCCGCGGCAACCTGCCGCACAACTGAAAGGACTCAACATGAGCAAGATCGCCGTCGTCTATTGGAGCGGCACGGGCAATACCGAGGCCATGGCAAATCTCGTCGCCGAAGGCACCACGTCCGCGGGTGCCGAAACTGAGGTCATCCCCTGCGCCGACTTCTCTACCGACAGGGCCGCCGACTACGACGCCTTCGCCTTCGGCTGCCCCGCCATGGGCTCCGAGGAACTCGAGTACGATGAGTTCCAGCCGATGTGGAACGAGGTCAAGGAGACTCTCGGCGACAAGAAGGTCGTCCTCTTTGGCTCTTATTCGTGGGCCGAGGGCGAATGGATGGACAACTGGAAGGCGGACGCCGACGAGGCGGGTGTTAACGTCGTCGATTCCGTCATCTGCTACGACGCCCCCGACGATGAGGGCGAGGCGGCCTGCCGCGCCCTTGGAGCCGAGCTCGCCTAGCGGCAATGAGCTCCGCCCGTAACGCGCTCTGCACCAAAACACATTCGCGTCCCAACAAAAACGGGAGCCGGATCACATCCGGCTCCCGTTTTCTGCTATGTCAGTCATATAAAGCGGCTACGAGATATTGCCCAAGAACGCCTTGGTGCGTTCGCTCTTGGGATGGTCGAAGACCTCGCTCGGCGTGCCCTCTTCCACAATGACGCCGCCGTCCATAAAGACCACGCGGTCGGCGACATCGCGGGCAAAGCCCATCTCGTGCGTCACCACGATCATGGTCATACCGTCACGTGCAAGATCGCGCATGACGCCAAGAACGTCGCGGACAAGCTCGGGGTCAAGCGCTGACGTAGCCTCGTCAAAGAGCATCACGTGTGGATTCATCGACAGGGCGCGGGCGATCGCCACGCGCTGCTGCTGACCGCCCGAGAGCTGGCTCGGCATAAAGTCGATGCGCTCGGCCAGGCCGACCTTGGTCAGCTCCTCGACGGCAATCTTCTCGGCCTCTTCCTTGCTGCGCTTGAGCACCTTCTGCTGCGCGAGCATGACGTTCTTTTTGACTGAGAGGTGCGGGAACAAATTGAACTGCTGGAACACCATACCCAGATGCGTGCGCACCTTGTTAAGGTCGACGCCCTTGGCGCACACGTCCACACCCTCGACGATAATCGAGCCGCTCGTGGGATGCTCCAGACGATTGATGCAGCGAAGCATCGTCGACTTGCCCGAGCCCGAGGGGCCCAAGACCACAACGACCTCACCCTTGTGCACATCCAGATCGATATCGCGCAGGACCACGTTGTCGCCAAAGGCCTTCTGGAGGTTCTTGATGCTGACGACGACCTCGTTCGAGTTATTGGTTTCGCTCATGATAGGACCTCCTTACAGACCGGCGATGTGATCGGCAGGCGTCGCGACAACCTGTCCGGCGCTCTTGGCGGGACGCTTCTTCTTGGTCTCGGCCGTGCCCAAAAGCCTCGCCTCAAGACCGCTCACCAAGCGAGCGAGCGGCAGGGTGATGACCAGATAGAACAGGGCGGCAACCACATACGGCGTGATGGAGCCCGTCGTGGCCACGATGGTACGGGCGTTCATGACGATCTCGACGACACCCACGGCGGCAAGCAGCGACGTGTCCTTGTAGAGCAGGATGAACTCGCTGGTCAGCGTAGGCAGGACATTGCGGAACGTCTGCGGAATCATGACATAGAGCAGCGTCTGGAAGGCATTCATGCCCAGCGAGCGAGCAGCCTCGTTTTGACCCTTGGGGATCGACTGAATACCGGCACGGAAGATCTCGCACAGGTACGCAGACGAGTTCATGGCCATGACGATAACACCCAGCACATAGTCGTCCACTTTGACACCGGCCAGCGGCAAGCCAAAGAACGCAATGTAGATCTGCAAGAACGCCGGCGTGCCGCGGATGATATTCACATAGATGCCGGCAAGGCAGCGAAGGATGCGCGACTTGGAAATGCGCATGAGCGACAGCGCAAAGCCAAAGGGAATGGCCAACGGAAATGCCACGAGCACGATCGAGAGCGACATAAGGAAGCCCTTGAAGACGATCGGCAGGCTCTGGACCAAAATGACCGGGTTCAGGAACAGGCGCAGGAACATATTGGAGTTCCACGCCTCGACCCACGGCTGCTCTTTAAGGTCAGCCAGGAAGTTATCGAAGGCCGTCACTCCCTTGATCTCCACCGACGGAATCTTGGAGATCTTCTTGGTCGACCCGTCGGCGAGCGTATAGGTGCCGCTAAAGGCCTCATCGCCGCCCTCGACGGGGAAGGTCACGCCGTAAACCTCGACACGGAAAAAGCCGCCGGCAGGCGCCGTCTCGCCAAAGTCAATCTTGAGCGTCTGGCCGTCAGCCTTGCACGTGGGCTTCATGGGCGTACGATCCATGAGGTCCTCGCCCGAGAGCATCGTCAATCGCGTGTCATCGGTACCAAACGTCGTGCCGTCGACAAACGTCAAAGAAAGACCGCTCAGTTCCTCGTCGGCATCGGCCTGAACTTCCCAGGTAATGCGCGTCTCGGTGCCGCCGACCACATCGCTGCCCGAACCGGTGTTGGGTCGGGCGGTAATCTTTGCGGTCTCAAGCGCCTGAGCGGTCGTGGGCGCATATGCCCCCGCGCACACCAGCGCGAGCGCCACGGCCATGACGCAGGCTAGCTTTTGGAGCATCGAGGGCAGTTGATAGCTCTGGCCCATAGCTCCTTGGTTCAATCGACACAAGGTGGCTCCTAACGTTTAAGTTGCCGACATAACGGGGCGGGATGACGCCCATTCAAGAAGCGCAAAGGCCCTCTCCGCCAAAACGGAAAGGGCCCGCGCGCAATCAAGTAGCTATTTTACTTGATGTTGTACTTAGCCATGAGGGCGTCAACGGTACCGTCATCGGTCAGGTCCTTGATGGCCTGGTTGATGTCGTCCTTGAGCTTGGTGTTGCCCTGGTTGATGGCGATGGCGTACTCCTCGCCGGTGCTGATCTGCTTGATGGTCTGGCAGGTGTTGAACTGCTCGGCGGTCAGCTGGCTGGCAACGGAGCGGTTGGTGACTACGGCGTCGCCCTTATCGGACTGCAGGGCGCTGAAGCACTCGGTAGCGTCCTTGTAGGGGACGATCTTGGCCTTGGGGAAGTTCTCCTGGGCAAAGGCCTCGGCGGTCGAGCCAGACTGGACGATGATGGTAGCGTCAGCGTTGTTGAGCTTCTCGCTGTAGTTGTCGGCCGTGATGTCGGTGTTATCGACCTTGGTCACGATAGCCTGATCGTCCATGTAATAGGAATCAGAGAAAGTGACTTCCTTCTCACGCTCGGGCGTGTCGGTGATAGCCGCGATGGAAACGTCATACTTGGCGCCCGAAGCGACGCCCGGAACCAGCGTGTCAAAGTCATTGTTGACATACTCGACATCCAGGCCCAGCTTGTCGCCGATAGCCTTGATGAGCTCAAGGTCAAAGCCCTGATAATCGCCGTTGTCATCCTTGTACTCAAACGGAGCGTACTCGGCAGAGGTGCCGACGGTCAGTGTACCGTCCTTGACGAGCGCGTACTCCTTGGAGCCGTCGACCTTCTCGACCTTAGCGTCGTCAGAGCTGCTGGAACCGGCATCAGAACCAGAGGTGGCGTTGGACGAGCCGCAGCCCGTCAGTGCGAGGGCGAGCGCCATGGCGCCTGTGGCGGCAAATGCGCCAAGCTTCTTCAGCTTCATAATCAGTCTCCTTCCGGTGACCTCGTTTGATTCAGAGGTCTGCAAAAACTGTTGGCTATTATGCACCCGGAATTACGAATCTGCAATGAGAAAACTGATTGAAACAAACCCATAACGTGAATGGAACACTCCACTTTGTAACAGTCATTACTGCTGCAATGACCTTAATAGTCTAATTTCAGCTGCATAACCTGCAAGTTCGTTCGGAGTCTCCAAAATAAACGGCAGCGAACGTAAACGGCCATTCGATACAATATTCTGCATAACCTGCATACCGCCACCAAATTCCTCGCTGCCAAGGTATCCCTTGCCGATGCACTCGTGACGATCTTTATGGGCGCCACAAGGGTTCTTCGAATCGTTGATGTGTACGGCATGCAGGCGCTCGATACCCACCACACGATCGAACTCGTCGAGTACGCCGTCCAGATCATGGATGATGTCGTAGCCGGCATCGCTCACATGGCAGGTATCCAAACAAACGCCCAGCTTGGCCGACAGCTCTGGGCACTTGGCGGCAACGCCCTCGATAATGCACGCCAGCTCTTCAAAGCTGCGGCCCACCTCGGTACCCTTTCCCGCCATGGTCTCGAGCAGCACCGTCGTCTGTTGTCCCTCAAACATCACCTGGCACAAGGTGTCGACAATCATCTGAATGCCGGCGTCCGCCCCCTGTCCCACATGCGCGCCAGGATGGAAGTTGTAGTAGTTGCCGGGCAGCGCTTCCAGACGCTGCAAATCTTCCGCCATAGCCTCCAAGGCAAACTCGCGCGCCCGCTCCTTAGCGGAGCAGGGGTTATAGGTATACGGGGCATGCGCCACCAGCGGTCCAAAGTCGTTTTGCGCCATAAGCTCGCGCAGAGCCGCCACGTCATCCATGTCAAGGTCTTTTGCCTTGCCACCGCGCGGGTTGCGCGTAAAGAATGCAAAGGTATTGGCGCCAATGGACAACGCCGTCTCCCCCATTGCCCGATAGCCCTTCGTCGTCGAAAGATGACACCCGATCGTCAGCATCTCCAACTCCCCCTCATCAGTTGCGGTGAAATACGGTCTATTGGTGCCTTATTTTGGCGCAAACAGACCGTATTCCACCGCAAGTTATAAAAGGGGCATCAGGGGCACGGTCCGCCGAGCCCCCACGCCCTAAAGTTTCAAACGAATCGCATCGATGATGCGTGCGCAGCGCCGTGTGGCGGCTAGGGACATGACGGGGCTTTCGAGTTTCCCCGCCTGAATGAGCTGCGTCGCATGCGATGTCTCACCGTAAAAATCATCGACCTCAAATGGTGCATCGATTTCGAGTACTCGACCGTCGGAGTACTTCACATGGGCGAGCTCGGGGCGATGGAGACGCTCGATTTCCAACGAGCCTCGCTCACAGGCAATCGTTAAGCGGCTTTCATATGTTGCTTTGCCGTCGCACACCATATGAATGGGTATACCGCCGACGCTCATACGGATCTCGTCGGCCCAATCGACGCGGCCGCCTGATACATCACGCCAGCGAACTTCACGGGATGAAATCTCGCACGCGCCCGCGAGCAAATCCTCAAACCAACCGACCGCATAGCAGCCCATGTCATATAGACAGCCGCCCTGCAACGAATCAAGCAGATAGCCCGAAGGAGGCTCACCGTAATCGAGCTTTTGCACGCTTTCAATCGAGACAATACGGCCAAGCTCACCCGACGCAAGCAAGTCCTTCACGCGAGCGCGCATCGGGCAAAACCGATTCTTCATCGCCTCCATAAACAGCACGCCGCGCTCACGAGAGGTGGAGGCAATCGAGAGAGCCTCTTCCTCACTCAAAACGGCCGGCTTTTCGCACAGCACGGCCTTTCCGGCGCGCAGCGCGCGACAGGCCCAACGCGTATGCATGCCATGCGGAAGAGCCAAGTAGATTGCGTCGACATCGGGGTCGGCAATCAGCGCGTCATAAGCCGCATTGCCGTTATCGTCGACCGAGGCATGGCCATGCGCAGCATCGATCGAAAACGCTCGGCAAAATTCCTCGACATGTGCAGGAGTGCGGCCGGCCGCAGCCACCAGCCGTGCCCCGTCGACCTTCTTGAGCGACGATGCAAATCGATGAGAAATGTGCCCAGCGCCCAAAATGCCCCAACGAACCTCACGCAAATCATCACATGAATCCCGATGGCCCACGACAGCCCCCTTCAGTTGCGGTGGAATAGTCCCTGTTTAAGCCCTATTCTGCCGCAAACAGGAACTATTCCACCGCAAGTTATAAAAGGGTCATGAGGAGCGTGTTTTGCCGAAGACTTTAAGCATGGCCGTTACGGGGCCCGGCTGGAAGCGTCGGCGCACGTCATCGAGACGCTCGGGGATATCGATATGCTGCGGGCAGTGGCGCGCGCATTTGCCGCACTTGACGCAATTGCTCACGAGCCTGGGCTCGCTCGTGCGCACCGCACTCGCCGTAAAGTATTGCGACAGCCCCGTAAACCAGCTGTGCGCATAGCTCGCGTTGTAGGCGGCAAAGCAGCCGGGAATGTTGATACCCTTGGGACATGGCATGCAGTAGCTGCATCCCGTGCAGGGCACGCGATTCGATTTTTCAAACTCATCCAGCACGTGCGCGATCGTGTCGAGCTGGTTGGCAGTCATCGAATTCGGCAACGCGAGGTCTGCCAGTGACGAATTCTCATCCACCTGCGCGGTATCGGTCATACCAGAAAGCAACATGGTCACCTGGGGATGATTCCACACCCACGAGAGCCCCCAAGCGGCAGGCGTATGCAAATGCCGGTCGCATGCACCGTCGAGAACAGCGCGCGCCCGCGGAGGCAATTTGCCTGCCAAGCGTCCGCCCAAAAGCGGCTCCATCACAAACACCGCGAGGCCTCGCTCGGCGGTGGCCATGAGCCCCGCTGTTCCCGCCTGATATCGCTCTCCAGCGTAATTGTACTGGATCTGGCAAAAGTCCCACTCATACGCATCGAGCATCGTGAGGAAGTCCGCCGCGCTGCCATGGTACGAAAAACCGATCTGGCGAATGCGCCCCACCGCCTTTTGACGAGCGATCCAGTCCTCAATGCCCAACGCCACCACACGTTCCCACTGGGCGGGCGAGGTAATGTTATGCATGAGGTAATAGTCGATATGGTCGGTCCGCAGGCGCCGCAGCTGCTCGTCGAAGAACCGGTCGAAATCCTCCGCGCACTTGCACGAAGCATGCGGCAACTTGGTCGCCAGCAACACCCGGTCACGCAGCCCCAAGCGCTCAAGCGAGGCGCCCACGCACGCCTCGTTACCGGGATAGAGATACGCGGTGTCCAGATAATTAATCCCCTGCTCCACCGCACGGGAAATGATGACATCGGCTGTCTTCGCATCCGGACGTCCCGGCGCACCGGGAAACCTCATGCAGCCCAGACCCAGAGCGGATATTCGGTTACCACTTTTGGGGTCAACGCGGTATTGCACGGCCCCTCCCTTCGCCATCAGCGCCCCGACAAGGCGAAACACAATGGTCACGCAGCCGAAACATCGTGGAATCGCAATCGAGAACGTATCGTAACGCAGCAGAAATCGAGCCGTCACGGCACCGCTTTAACATCAGCAAAAAGCCCAATGAAAGGAGCCGACCATGCCCGCACTCGACCTTTGGAACCTTGCTTCCCAGCTCAAAAGCACCGATTATCGCTGGGTCGACCTCACCCACACGCTCTCGTGCGACACCCCGCACTGGTTTGGCTTTAAGCCGTTTGAGTCCACCAAGCTCTTCGACTATCTGCCAAACACGCCCGAGGACATGCTCGCCCCTATGCGCTGCTTTCAGTATTCGGTCGCCTCGCAGTACGGCACGCATGTCGACGCACCGCGGCATTTCCACGTTGAGGGTCGTTCCCTTGGAGAGATTGAACCCATCGAGTTTATGCATCCGCTCTGCGTGATCGACAAGCACAAGGAATGCGCCGCAAATCCTGACTTTATCCTGACCATCGAGGACCTCAAAGCCTGGGAGAATGAGCACGGTCGCATTCCCAAGGACGCCTTTGTTGCCTTCCGCTCCGACTGGTCCAAGCTCGCCGACCTCGAAAACAAGGACGAGGACGGCCAGCCCCACTACCCCGGCTGGGACCTCGACGCCATCAAGTGGCTCGTTGAAGAGCGCAACATCGGCGCTATCGGCCACGAGCCGGCCGACACCGACCCGGCGAGCGTGACCACGCGGGAGGACGCCTACCCCTACCCCGGCGAACAATACATCCTCTCGGTCGACCGCTATCAGATCGAGGTCATGGACCATCTAGACGAGCTTCCCGCCACGGGCGCCGTCATCTTCTGCACCTTCCCTAAGGTCCGTGATGGTGTCGGATACCCCGCGCGCGTTTTTGCGGTCTGCCCCGCGGCATAAGCGCACTGCGCAATAGTGTCTTTTTCACAACAGCAGCCCCGCGCGCCCACCAAACGCCCCGACGACATACAATCCATCAGGCGCCCCATATGCGGGCGCCTTTTATATGGGGAGATGATTCACATGCAGATCAACAAGGTCGCCTTTATCGGCAAGGGCGGCGTCGGCCTGCTCTACGGCAGCATGATTGCCAAGGCCCTCGGCAATGACGCCGTCGAATACGTTATGGATGACGCCCGTTTTGAGCGTCACGCGGGCGATGCGCTCACCGTCAACGGAAAGCCTTGCGATCTCACGTCCGTCCGCGCCAGCGAGGCAGCGCCCGCCGATCTGGTGATCCTGACGGTCAAGACCACCGGTCTCGACCAAGCACTCAAGACTATGGAGCGTGTCGTGGGACCCAACACGCTCATCGCCTCGCTGTGCAACGGCATTACGAGCGAGCAAAAGATTGCCGAACGCTTTGGCTGGAAGCATACCGTTCTTGGTATCTGCCAGGGCATGGACGCCGTGTTCCTCAACGGCGCGCTCACCTTTACCAATGCGGGCGAGATCCGCTTTGGTGCAGCCGCCGGCACCGACCCCGCGACCGTCGCCGCTATCGACGAGCTCTACACGCGCTGCGGCATCGCCCATACCGTCGAGAGCAACATTGCGCACCGCATGTGGGCCAAACTCATGCTCAACGACGGCATCAACCAGACCTGCATGGCTTACGGCGGGACCTACGGAAGCGCCACGGAGCCGGGCTCCGAGCAGCGCCGCTGTTTTGTCGCCGCCATGCGCGAGACGCTTGCGGTTGCCAACGCCGAGGGCGTTGAGCTGACCGAGGCAGACCTGACGCAAATGGTGCACCTCATCGAGGGAATCGACCCCGCCGGTATGCCCTCGATGGCGCAGGACCGCATCGCAAGGCGCAAAACCGAGGTTGATGAGTTCGCGGGCACCATTTGCCGCCTGGCCGCCAAACACGATATCCAAGTGCCGCAAAACGATTGGCTCTACCAGAGGATTCGCGAAATAGAAAGCAGCTGGTAGTGCTCGGCATACTGCAGCCAGCAGATCCAATGGCAAAGCCGCCGCAAGGGGCACTCCCCTCGCGGCGGCTTCCTTTTTCATCTTTGGCCAAAAATCAGCTTCACAACGGTTAGAGCTGCGACTCCGACGCCTGGCCCTCATCGTCGCGACAAAGGGCTACACCCGCACTTCCCAGCAGCGCGGCCGCGATCAACACGCCAACCACGATAGAGGCAGCCCCACAAGACCCCTGCATACCCGCGACGAGCGCGGCCGTAGGACCAAGGCAACCAAGCATCAACGCGACGGCGGCAACGGCAATATCTCGAGCATTCACAAGACCACTTCCTCCAAGAGAAAGACCTTATTTCTCAAGAACCAGTGTGCCCCGCATCCATACGCCCAGCGTACCGCCACGGTAAGGGCTCTGTTAACTCAAACGCATACATAGAACGGACGTCCTTACGTTGCCCTAAAGCTCGGTAAAGACACCCGTCCGCCAAATATCCGTGATGCAGAAAAATTACCAACCGGTGTAGTAGTCGGTGGTTCCGGCAGCGCAGCCGGAGTCATAGACCTTGCAATCACCCTTGGAGCCCGTAAAGGTCGAGCCCTGGGCCATATCGCCCGCGGCAACAACGTAATAGCCGTCGGAATCGCGCCAGAAGCCCTCAGAATCCTGAGTCCATTCGCCCGTGCGATAGTGATAAAGCACATTGCTGCTGTAATAGGTCTCGCAGCGCCCGTTGTAATTATTGACACCCGCAGAGCGCGTCAGGCCCGATCCGTTCGCGTAGGACGCGGCAGACGCGTAGGACGGAGTGTAACCGGCGTTGTAGTACGAAGCCTGGGCGGCCTCGGCAGCCTCCGCCTCGGCGGCAGCCTCGAGCGCTTCGCGCTTGGCATACTCAAGCGCAGTGCGCAGCTCATCGAGCTCGGTCGACTTGGCGTCGACCTCCCCCATCGTCAACAGGCTACCCGCGCCGTCGATGCAACCCTGCAGCACAGCGCGCTCGTCATCGGTGGCATAGTCACCGTACATGTTCATGATAATCTGAGCGCGCATCTCCAGGGAATCGCGCTTGGCCTCCATCGAGGCGTTCCACTCCTGCATGGAACCATAACCATCGCCGCGATAGTCAACGGGCTGTACCAGCGTCGTCTCGGACGGCGTAGATCCAACCGTATCGGACAGTGTTGCGGCGTGGGCATCAGTTGCACCGGCGCCCGCCAAAAGTGCCACGGTCAGAGCGGCGGAAAGGGCGGCGGCTTTCGGTTTTCGTGAATCGATCCTCATGTAGCTGGAAACCTCCGTAGTGCGTTTTTGCTGCGTTTGAGCTGCGTGTGATTCGATCGCGCTGCATAGTACCCCGAGCAAATCGCGACCTGCGGTTTTACTCAAAAGGCGCACGTCAATTGTGTAAAACTCACATCATCTCAACAGGAGTTTTCCACAACTCGAATGCATAAAGCGTGTCAAAAACCCTGTTTTTGCACCCGCTCTATGCAAAAAAGGCGCCTGTGCAACCATTGTTCGCACAGGCGCCTTGAGCAGGCATTTTATGCAGTTATACCTATCGGGTCGCAAGGGGCCCTTGCACAAGTCGCCTTACTCGTCCAGCGCGGCGAAGGCCTGCTTCAGATCCCAAATGATATCCTCGGCGCTCTCGGTACCGATGGAAAGACGGATCGTGGAGGGCGTGATGTTCTGCTCGGCGAGCTCCTCGGCAGAGAGCTGGGAGTGCGTGGTGGTAGCCGGGTGCACGACGAGCGACTTGACGTCGGCCACGTTGGCGAGCAGCGAGAATACCTGCAGATGATCGATGAACTTCCAAGCTGCCTCCTGGCCACCCTTAATCTCAAAGGTAAAGATCGAGGCACCGCCGTTGGGGAAGTACTTCTGATAGAGCTCGTGATCGGGGTGCTCAGACAGGCTCGGGTGGTTCACCTTGGCGACATGGCTGTCACCAGCCAGGAACTCAACGACCTTCTTGGTGTTCTCGACATGACGGTCAACGCGCAGCGACAGAGTCTCGGTGCCCTGGAGCAGGATCCAGGCGTTGAACGGGCTGATACAGGCGCCCTCGTCACGCAGCAAGATAGCGCGGACATAGGTTGCGAAGGCGGCGGGACCGGCAGCCTCGGCAAACGAGACGCCATGGTAGGAGGGGTTGGGCTCGGCGATCTGCGCATACTTGCCGCTCGCCTTCCAATCGAAGTTACCGCCGTCGACGATCACACCGCCCAGCGAGGTGCCGTGGCCGCCGATGAACTTGGTTGCGGAGTGGACGACGATGTTGGCACCATGCTCCAGCGGACGGAACAGATACGGGGTGCCGAAGGTGTTGTCGACGACAACCGGCAGACCGTGCTTCTTGGCGATCTCGGAGATAGCGTCGATGTTGGGGATGTCGGAGTTGGGGTTGCCGAGCGTCTCGAGATAGACGACCGTGGTGTTGTCCTTGATGGCGCCCTCGACCTCGTCCAGGTTGTGGGCATCGACGAAGGTGGTCTCGACGCCAAACTGGGAGAGCGTATGCTCCAGCAGGTTGTAAGAGCCACCGTAGATGGTCTTCTGAGCCACCACGTGGTCACCGGCCTGGGCAAGAGCCTGCAGGGTATAGGTGATGGCAGCAGCACCGGAGGCGACTGCAAGACCTGCCACGCCACCCTCGAGCGCGGCGATACGGTCCTCGAAGACGCCCTGGGTGGAGTTGGTCAGACGACCGTAGATGTTACCGGCGTCGGCAAGACCAAAGCGGTCGGCGGCGTGCTGGGAGTTGCGGAACACATAGCTCGTGGTCTGGTAGATAGGCACGGCACGGGAGTCGGATGCAGGATCGGCGCTCTCCTGGCCAACGTGCAACTGCAGGGTATCGAAACCAAAGGTGTGCTCGGGATTGTTGATGAACTGGCTCATGATGATCTCCTTGATCGAACGAAAGTAAATAAAAAGAGAGAAGTAAGTCGCTGTCTCCTGATCACGCCAACGGGCGCAAACAGGAGCCCGGCATTCGTCTTGGTAAGCAATTCATATGCGGGCCTCCTTTCGCATCCCGGTTCCGTGGTTGGCTTAATTACCTACCGCCTTTGTGTGTTTTGAATAGTACGAGCATTGTTTCCCTCGGTCAATCACTTAAAAGCGCTAACCTGTTATCGGTTTTTTAGATAGCTATCGAAAGGACGGGCGCCGATGACCCTCCAGCAGCTTCGCTTTATGATTGCCGTGGCAGAGTCCGGCTCAATCAACGCCGCAGCTCAGCGCCTCTATACCGCACAGTCCAATATCTCCAACGCCGTCAAAAGCCTGGAGCAGGAACTTCATATCGAAATCTTTACGCGCTCTAGCCGCGGTGTTGCACTCACCAACGACGGCACCGAGCTTTTGGGTTATGCGCGCCAGGTCGTAGAGCAGGCCGACATGCTCGAGGCCCGCTACGAGGACGGCGGTACACCTCAGGCCCGCCTCGCCATTTCCGCCCAGCATTACGCCTTTTCGGTCGAGGCCTTCGTCAACGTCGTCGAGCGCTGCCGGGACGACAAGTTCGAGTTCATCATGCGCGAGACCACCACATCGCAGATCATCGATGACGTCCGCGCATTTCGCAGCGACATCGGTATCCTCTATCTGGACGACTTTAACGCCCGCGTTCTGCAGAAGGCTTTTGCCGATGCGCGCGCGAGCTTCCATCCCCTATTCGACGCGACGGTCCACGTCTTCGTTAGCGAGCGCCACCCGCTTGCCCGCCGCCCGCAGCTGTCCCTTGCCGACCTCACACCCTATACGCGCTACAGCTTTGAGCAAGGCACCTCGAACTCCTTCTATTACGCCGAGGAACCTTTTAGCTATATCCCTTGCGACCGCAACATACGGATCTCGGACCGCGGAACACTTACTAACTTACTTATCACGTCAAACGGTTACACCCTGTCGACCGGTGTCCTCTCCAATGAAATGCAATGGGGTATGGCATCGATCCCGTTAGCAGACGCCCCAACGATGCACGTAGGCTATATCATGCACGACGAGCGCAAGCCCTCTCCCCTCTTGCAGCAATACCTCGACGAGCTCAACCGCATCATCCATGCCAACTAACTGTCGGAAGACGGGGTAGAAATCGTAGATTGCTAGCCCCCGGCGGGCATGGCGCTACAATGGTCACTCACACGAAATGTACCCAACGAAAGGAAGCCCGTGAAGGTCATCATCTATACCGACGGCTCGGCCCGATCAAATCCGGGACGCGGCGGCTACGGCGCCGTGCTCAAATACACCAACCCCGCCGGCAAGACCTTCACCTCCGAGCTTTCGCGCGGCTATGCCAAGACCACCAACAACCGCATGGAGCTCATGGCGGTCATCGTGGCGCTCGAGGCACTTAACCGCCCCTGCGAGGTCGAGGTCCATTCCGATTCGCAGTACGTCGTCAACGCCTTTAACAAGCACTGGATCGACGGCTGGAAAAAGCGCGGATGGAAAACCGCCAACAAGCAGCCCGTCAAGAACCGCGACCTGTGGGAGCGCCTGCTCACCGCCAAAAGCAAGCACAAGGTTGAGTTCATCTGGGTTAAGGGTCACGCCGGCCACGAGCTCAACGAGCGCTGCGATGAGCTCGCCACCACGGCGGCCGACGGCAGCAACCTCGATATCGACACCGGCTTTAACGAGAGCGACCTGTAATAGCGTTTTCGCGCAGCTTTATATCCCCACGCGCTACACTCATCCTGTAGACCAAACAACGCAAGGGGGACGTATGCTGCGCATCGCGACCATCGGCACATCCATGATCACCGACGACTTTATCCAAGTCGTCAACGCCAACGACCAAGCCGCGTTTGTGGGCACGCTTTCACGCGACGCCAATCGCGGTACCGCCTTTACCGCCGAGCGCGGTGGCGAGCGAAACTTTACGTCACTCGAAGAGCTCGCGTCCGCCGACGACGTCGATGCCGTCTACATCGGCAGCCCCAATGCACTCCATCACGAGCAGGCGCTCGCCTGCATCGCCGGCGGTAAGCACGTTATCGTCGAAAAGCCCTTCTGCGCCACCGAGGCGCAAGCGCTCGAGGTCTTCCGGGCTGCCGAGGCAGCTGGCGTCGTGGCCCTCGAGGCCATGCGCCCGCTTCACGATCCCGCTTTCCACGCCATTGAGGACGCTCTGGGCGAAATTGCGCCCATTCGCCGCGCCTCGCTGCGCTTTGGCAAGTATTCCTCGCGCTACAACGAGATTCTCGCGGGACGCGCCACCAATATCTTCGACTGCAATATGGCATCGGGTTCCCTCATGGACATTGGTGTCTACACCGTCGAGCCCATGGTCGAGATTTTCGGCATGCCCTCCGGTCTCACCAGCATGACCACGCTGCTCGACCCCACCACGCGACAGCTCACGCACGGCCCCATCGACGGCTGCGGTTCCATCCTCGCCAGCTATGGCGGAGGCCGCATCTCCGTCGAGCTCGCGCACTCCAAAATTACGAATGACCTGCTGCCCTCGCAGATCGAAGGCGAGCGTGGCACTATCCAGATCGACCATCTGTCCACGCCCCGCAACGTCCGCATCGACTATCGCGGCGATGTCGTACGCGGCTCGGCGACCGAGGCACCGCGCGAACAGGACGACAACGGCCGCGTGCTCGACCTGCCCAAATCGAGCAACACTATGGAATACGAACTCACAGACTTTATCACCGCCATCGGCGGCATCGATAACGTTAAGGAAGAGATTTGGGAGACCCCGGCGGGACGCCACGAGCTTGGCCACTACCGCGATGTCACGCTCGTCTCGCTGCGCATCATGGATGCCGTGCGCCAGCAGGCCGGCATTACCTTCCCGGCCGACGCAGGCAAGCAGGCATAGCGATGGGCCTCTTCGACACACTCTTCTCCAGCGTCACCGGCGGCAGTCGAGAACCTCAAAAACCATCAAACGTCGAGCTCGAGCTGCGCCGCAGACTTACTGTGCTCGCAAGCGACGAGGCCACTCTAGACACTCCTCTGCGCTATTTCCTGCGCTGGGCGGGGCAAGTCCAAGGCGTTGGTTTTCGCTTTACCAACGCCAACCTCGCGCAGGCACGCTCCCTCACCGGCTGGGTGCGTAATATGGAAGACGGCTCAGTCGAGATGGAGATACAGGGAGCTCCGGCAAATATCCTATCTCATCTCGAGGCGCTTCATGCCTCCTACGAGCGCATGGGAACGCGTTTTCGCCTCGTAGACGCCCAGGCCCGAACCCCACTTACCAATGAAGACGGTTTCACGCCTCGTTATTAGTATTGTGTGCTAAATACGGTATCATTTACCTACGACCGTTGATAGAAAAGAGGCGAGGCGCATGGCGGTGCAAAGAAGGAATACCAGGCAGCGAAAGCTGGTTCTTGACGCCGTGCGCCAAAGCTATAACCATCCCACCGCCGACGAAATCTACAACGCCGTGCGCGAACAGGATGACAAGATCAGCCGCGGCACGGTCTACCGCAATCTCAATCTCTTGGCCGACGCCGGCGAGATCCTCTCCATCAAGACGCCGGGCGGCAGCCGCTTCGATCGCACGATCGAGCCGCACGCACATATCATCTGTACCTCGTGCAGCCGCGTCATCGACGTGCCGCTCCCCTTCGATGCCCAGCTCGACGCCAAAGCGTCCGAGCAAATCGGCTGGCACGTCACGTCGCACTACACCATCTTCGAGGGTCTCTGCCCCGACTGCCGGTAGTCTTTGAGGCGTGCCCGCAAATCTACTTGCCCATCCGCTACAGCAAACAGTACATTTCTAGGCATGTCGCGAAAACCTACTCGGCGAGCAGACGGCGCAGTTCTTCTTCGACCGTGCGCACGTAACGGACGTGGTCGTTGATGCCGCGCATAGAGGGATTGCAGCTCTCCATTAGATAAGGATGGCCCACTACGTTGAGCATGTCGCGGTCGTTTTCGTTATCGCCAAACGCCATCATCTCATCGGTCGAAATACCCAGGGCACGACCGTAATCGGCAAGCGCGGAGCCCTTGCCCGAACCGAAACCGATAAAGTCCGTCCATTCGGTTCCCGACGTCATCACGTCAACACGGTCGCTAAAGAGGCGCTCGAAATACTCCAGGGCCGCCGGCTGATCCACCTCGGGCGTCTGGAAGGCGATCTTAATGACGTCCTCGTCGATGTCCTCGGGGCGGTCGACCACCGCCACATCGCAGTGGACCTCATAGCGCAAATGATCGACGAACGCATCGTTGCCGCTCATGGTGTAGAGGTGTCCCTCACACGAAAGGGTCACGTCGGCATGGGGATACGCAACCACGGCATTCGCGATATCCATAGCAAGACTACGCTCCATGGAGCGCTTGACGACGGCGCGACCCTCGCTCATGACCAGGGCACCGTTTTCGCATACATAGGCGAGCTCGTCTGCCACCGGCGCAAAGAGGTAACGCAAGCTCGCATATTGGCGACCGCTCGCCGGCATAAACACGATACCGCGACGATGCAGCTCATCGATGAGCTCAAAGGCCTCGGAACGCGGCTCGCGCTCCCCCGGATGCAGCAACGTGCCGTCCAAATCGCATGCAATCAGCTTGATTCCTTCAAGACCCATATGCTTTCCCCCACAGCATCTCATCAACAGAAAGACGGACTTTGAATAGTTGCCTCTCAAAGTCCGTCTTACTCATACGCACGTTAACCGCGCGCCTTCTTTACGATCGTAAAGTCGGGAGCCATACTCACAACGACATCCGCCGCACTCGACGCAAAGCGCCGGCCCGCATCGAGTTCACGGGTAACCACCGAGAGCCGAACACCCTCGACGCCCCGGAGCATGCGGCCCAAAACAGGCTGCACCGGCGTATACATGCGCACGGTATGCTCGTCCGAATCGCCTCGGAAAAGCGGCGCGTGCATATTGCCGATCTCCCAGCACGCATGCGCGAGCGCAATCGGATCCATGCGGTCGACTTCGACCAAATAAACCTCGGCGCTGCGCAGGCGCACGACAACCGCCACGGGCACCATGCCAGAACGGTCGATGGCGAGCACGTCGCCGTCGGCAAGACGACCGCCGTCGGCAGCATCCAGCCGAATATCGACCGTGCGCCCCAGCTCCGTCACACCCACAAACGCGCGCGTATCAGCCTGGTCCCAATCGAGCAGTAGCTCGTCAACTTCAAAGACGCCGCCCAAATTCCGGCGGAGCAGGAGTTCATAGGACGGATCGTTGAGATTTCCCAAGCATGTCGTCGAAACCAAGCGCTCGCGCATACTCTAACCCTCGACCTCGACGAGTTCGATATCGAAGTTGAGATCCTTGCCGGCCAGCTCGTGGTTGGCGTCGAGCGTCACGGCCTCGGGCGTTACATCGATGACCACAGCAGGGACGGGCATGCCGCTCGGCGTGGACAGGAAGAGCTTCATGCCCTTCTCGATCTGCTCGATGTTGGGAACCTGCTCGGCCGGGAAGGTCAGGACCATCTCGGGGTTGTGCTCGCCGTAGGCATCGGCAGCAGGAATGTGCACGGTCTTCTTCTCGCCCACCTGCATGTCGACAACAGCGGCGTCGAAGCCCTTGATCATCTGACCGGCGCCGCAGGTGAACTCCAGCGGCTCGCCGCGATCGTAGGAGCTATCGAACTGCGTGCCGTCGTCGAGCGTGCCGCGATAATGAGTCTTGACCTTCTTGCCCTGGTTGGACATGGTAACCTCCGTGATAAGGGCGGCGCACAACGCGGGCCGCCGTGAACATATGGCGCTAACTATACCCTAGTCATACAATTCAAAGACAGTTTGCAAAGAAACGCTGCAACCGGAGGAACCATGGCATATCCCGTATTTGACCTACACTGCGACACCGCCGACCGCATCGGCTGGGCCACGCTCGATCTCGACCTGCGCTTTACCGCCGGCACCGACGGTTATTTCCCCGGCGACGAAACGCATCCGCAAGATTTCGACCTCATCGAGGGCAACGCCTGCGCCATCTCGCTCGCAAAGATCGGCAACACGCCGTGGGCACAGTGCTTCGCCACGTTTGTCCCCGATGAGATTCCCACCGCCCACGCTGCGCGCTTCCAGGCGCAGATCATGGCGCACATGAACGGCCAGGCAATGCTCAACCACGACCGCATGGTCAACGTACGCAGCGCGGCAGACATTCGCCCCGCGCTCAAAGACGGCAAGGTCGCCTGCATCCACACCATCGAAAACGCCACGTTCTTTGCCGAGGACCCCGCGCTGATCGAAGTGCTCAAGAGCTTGGGCGTGCTTATGTCGTCGCTCAGCTGGAATGCGCAGGGACCGCTCGCGAGCGGACACGATACCCACGCCGGCCTCACCGCCGCCGGCATCGAGGCACTTACGCAGATGGAGCACGCCGGCATGGTGCTTGACGTCTCCCACCTCAACGATGAGTGCTTTGACGAGGTTGTCGCCCACGCCACACGTCCCTTCGTCGCCAGCCACTCCAACTCCCGTGCGGTTTGCGGCGTCAAACGCAACCTTACCGACGACCAGTTCCGCACCATTCGCGACATGGGCGGTATCGTCGGCCTCAACTACTGCAGCGAGTTCCTTTCCAACGACGCAACCGACAAGACCGCCGCAGACGTCACCTTCGACCAGCTGGCGGCACATATCGAGCACTGGCTCGACCTGGGCGGCGAGGACGTCATCGCGCTCGGCGGCGACTGGGACGGTGCCACGGTGCCCGCCTTCCTCTCCGATGCCAGCAAGATGCCCGAGTTCCAGAACATGCTCTCCAAGCACTTTGGCAAGACCGTGATGCAGAAGCTCTGCAGCGATAATGCCCTTGCCTTCTTTGAGCGTTATTAATTTCACATCCCCTGAGCGGGCCGGCATGCCGAACGGTCGACATGCCGGCCCGTCCCCAATCTGAAGGATCACTTTTGACGCAGCAGTTTACGATTTCCGTATCCCGACCGGATGGGACGCCCATCCCCGTCGTCGTTACCAAAAAGCGCGTCAAAAACTTCAACCTGCGCGTCACATCGAGCGGTGAGGTCCACGCCAGCGCACCGCTCGGCGCCAGCCGCGAGCGTATCGAAGCGTTTGTGAAGCGCAACAGCGCCTGGATTATCAGACGACTTGCCCAGCGCGAGCAACGTCAGGCGACGGCGCGAGAGCCGCTCAGCCCCTCGTCCATCATTGCACTTTGGGGCAAGCCCATCACGGTACAAGATGCGCTCGATCGCAACTTTGCATCACCCGCACCGCGGCCCAAGCAGGCCACCTTCGCAAGTTTTATGGGTGCCGACAAATCGAACGAACGCCCACAGGCCAAGCGGCGCGCAACCCTCGACGGCCTGACGTCCGATGAGCTCCAGACCCGCATCGACCAGCTCTATGCATCCGAGGTCACCACGGCGCTGCGCGATATGGTGCGCGCGTACGAAATCGCAATGGGTGTCGCCGTTTCCCGCGTTTCCGTGCGCAGCATGAAAACGCGCTGGGGATCATGCACGCCCAAAACCGGCGCCATTCGCATCGCACGAGAACTTGCCGCCTACCCCGTCGAGTGCCTTGACATGGTTGTCGCCCACGAGCTCGTCCACCTGCTCGAACCGAGCCACAATCATCGGTTTCACGCGCTGCTCGACACGTACTGCCCCAACAACAGGGCTCTGTCGCAGCGGCTCAAAAAACCGCCCGCCAACGAGCTCTAGAGTCGGTTAGCGCACACGCTCGATCTCGACACCGCAGCTTGCCAGGGGAAGACCGACGGGCGCCCAAGGCTTATCGAGCTTAACGTGCACGCCAAGCAGCAGGGGGTAACGACGCAGCAGCATCTGGGCCACACCCTCGGCTGCAGCCTCGATGAGCTTAAACGTATGCTCGCGCAGATAGCCATCGACATCGTGGCACACCGAGCCGTAGTCAATCGAAGCGTCCAGGTTATCGTGCTCCCCCGCTGCACGCAGGTCGGCATAGAGCACCAAGGACACGATGAACTTCTGGCCCAGCGCGTTCTCTTCGGGATACACGCCGTGGTTGGCAAAGACCTCGAGACCGTCGATAGTAATGCGGTCAGCATGGCGCAGATCGTCATAGCTCACGTGGGGAACCGCCGTTGCGGTGGATATTTCGCCCCTTCCACGGCGGGCGAGCTCGGCGCCTTCAGTCTTGGTTGCATTCTCGGGCAGTTTCTTGTTGCTCATCGCGATCGTCTCCTTCGTTTAGAACCCCGACCGCGTAAACTAACTACACGCGAATCGACAGGTTCTTTTTATCATCGCTCCAGTTGCAAGCATTGCGCGCGGGGCATGCAAAGCAGGCGCGCGACGCTTTGTCGGCTGCATAGAGCAGGCGCTCGAGCGGTTGGTTGTTCACGCGCAGCTTTCGATGGCCCAGAATGGCCGTCTTAATGGCTGCGGCATCGGCCGGCTCAAACGCTACGTCATCGGGCATGCCGCCGAGAATTGCATCAGCGACGCGCTCGCTTGCAACATCATGGGATATACCCGATTCATACTGTTCATCTTTGCCGATATCGTGAAGAAGTGCCGTGGCGTAGATGACCTCGCGGTCAAATTCGAGCTGTTCCTCGAGATTCTTGATCCACATAATGCGAGCGACATCCAGCAGGTGGTCAATACCGTGGCGGCAGAAGATGCGCCCCGATTCCAACTGTGCAATGTTGCCCAGGTGCCGACGGAACAGCCCGTTGGCACAAATGTAATCAATGCGAGGCATGGCACCAAAGGGAGTCAGGCCCGAAGCCATAAAGCCGCGACGCGACGTCCCCTCATCGGTCTTCGATGTAAAGTCGTTGACGACCCTCATGCTAACGGCCCAGCATCCTAAAGAACCGATCCTCGAGCGCGGGATCAGTCTCAAAGACGCCGCGGCGAGCGAGCGTCACGGTCTTGGTGCCGGGCTTTTGCACGCCGCGCATCGTCATGCACATGTGCTCGGCTTCCATCAGCACAATCGCCCCTTGGGGAGCAAGATATTCCATGAGGGCATCGGCAACCTGTGCACACAACTGCTCCTGCAGCTGCAGACGACGGGCGTAGACCTCAACCGTGCGGGCGAGCTTGGAAAGCCCGGCCACCCGACCGTTAGGGATATAACCAATGGCGGCCTTGCCATAAAACGGCAGCAGATGGTGCTCGCACAGCGAGTAAAACGTAATGTCGCGCTCAATAACCAAGTCGTTCGAAGCGACGGCAAAGGTTTTGGACAGGTGCTCCTCGGCACTCTGATCCATACCGCCGGCGATCTCACCATACATACGGGCAACGCGCGCCGGGGTCTCCAGCAGGCCCTCACGAGTTGGGTCCTCGCCTATGCCCTCAAGCAACAGCTTAATGGCGGCCTCGACTTTTTCCTGATCGACCATCTGGGCCTCACTTTTCCGATTTTGCGTTCGCGCTATGGTACCACGCCCTTTGGCATCGGCCACAAGCTACATAGTATGGGTCGAATAGACCGGATCGTCCCGCCAAAGCTCCACAGCGTCGCAAAGCGCAACGCCCTCGCGCACAGCACGGGCGCGCGTGGCGCTCATATCAATCACGCGCTGATTGCTCGAGCCCCTAAAGCGCAATGAGATATCGTACAGATCCTGAACAAACGGGCCGTCCACCAACATGTCGAGGCAGGCCAGGATACGGTCCGTCACCTCGGTATGATGACGGCCACCCGGCATAAGCTCCTCGAGCACGTCGCCGGTAAAGCACCAAATGGTCTTGCCCGACCCCTCGGGATAGACCGCACGCACGCGTTCGATAAAGTCAACAAGTCCCGCCTGATTCTCGGGCTCCATAGGCTCGCCGCCCAGAATCGTCAGGCCATCGATAAAGGGATGGTCGAGGCTCTCGATAATCTTGTCCTCGACGGCACGATCGAACGGCTCGCCCGCAGCAAAGTCCCACGCGACAGAGTTAAAGCAGTTCTTGCACCCACGACGGCACCCACTCACAAACAGAGAAGTACGAACGCCTTCCCCATCAGCAATGTCGAAATACTTAATGTTCGCGTAATTCATAGGTAACTCTCCCGGGAGGCCGGGACATATCATCCCGTCCTCAAACATTCTCGGCCTTCGGCCTGCGAAACTGCGGGCGGGACGATATGTCCCGGCCTCATGCAAAGGGTAACTCAATGAACGAAGCGAACATCGAGTATAGGGTTCGAGGTCCAATAAAAACTTTGTTGCAGCTCAACCGCCATCGCAAGCAAAGCGTTGTTGCAAGTCAACTCATTTCCGCTAAGAACTTCGAGGAGTGAGCAGGCCTCATGCTACATCTCAGCTACATCAACTTGGCCGCCCCGTAGCGAGGCCCCGGACCTTTGCTCGATATGAGTTCCGCACGAACAGGAGGCGCCAGTGGCGCCTCCGTCGTGAGCCAGGACTGTCCGAAATAGCGAGTAAAGGTCCGGGGCCTCGCTACGGGGCGGCCTGGGATGGTTATTAGAGATGCAGCACGCGGTCGCGGATCTCCTCGGTTCGACCCTGGTTCCAGAACTGGGTACCGATGTAGCCGCACGTACGACGGGCGACGTTCATCTTCTCCTGATCGCGGTTGCCGCAATTGGGGCACTCCCACACCAGCTTGCCGTCATCCTCGATAATCTTGATCTCACCGTCGTAACCGCACACCTGGCAATAATCGCTCTTGGTGTTGAGCTCGGCGTACATGATGTTGTCGTAGATGTACTGCATCACGCGAATGACAGCCTTGAGGTTGTCCTGCATGTTGGGAACCTCGACGTAGGAGATGGCACCGCCCGGCGAAAGCTGCTGGAACATACCCTCGAACTTGAGCTTGTCGAATGCGTCGATCTCCTCGGACACGTGGACGTGGTAGCTGTTGGTGATGTAGCCCTTGTCCGTCACGCCCGGGATAATGCCAAAACGGCGCTGCAGACACTTGGCGAACTTATACGTCGTCGACTCCAGCGGCGTGCCGTACAGCGAGAAATCGATGTCGCTTTCGGCCTTCCACTCGGCGCACTTGTCGTTCATGCGCTGCATGACGGCCATGGCAAAGGGCGTGCCCTCCTTCTCGGTGTGGCTGTGGCCCGTCATGTACTTGACGCACTCATACAGGCCGGCATAACCCAGACTAATGGTGGAGTAACCGCCCACGAGCAGCTTGTCGATCGTCTCGCCCTTCTTCAGGCGGGCGAGGGCACCGTACTGCCAAAGAATCGGTGCGGCATCCGAAAGCGTACCCATCAGACGCTCATGACGGCACAGCAGGGCGCGGTGGCACAGCTCAAGGCGCTCGTCGAAGATCTTCCAGAACTTATCCATGTCCTGATGCGAGCTCAGCGCGACATCGGGCAGGTTGATGGTCACAACGCCCTGGTTAAAGCGACCGTAGTACTTGGGCTTGTTCGGGTCATAGTTCAGCGCGTTGGCCACGTTGTTAAATCCGTTACCGGAGCGGTCGGGCGTCAGGAAGCTGCGGCAACCCATGCAGGTATAGCAGTCGCCGTTGCCCGCGGTCTCGCCCTTCGACAGCTTGAGCTCGCGCATCTTCTTCTCGGAGATGTAGTCGGGCACCATGCGCTTGGCGGTGCACTTCGCAGCCAGCTGAGTCAGGTAGAAGTACGGGGAATCCTCGTGAACGTTATCGTCCTCGAGCACGTAGATGAGCTTGGGGAACGCCGGGGTGATCCACACGCCGGCTTCGTTCTTAACGCCCTCATAGCGCTGACGAAGCGTCTCCTCCACAATCATGGCAAGGTCATGCTTCTCCTGGGGCGTACGGGCCTCATTGAGATACATAAAGACCGTCACGAACGGCGCCTGGCCATTCGTGGTCATAAGGGTCACGACCTGATACTGAATCGTCTGAACGCCGCGACGGATCTCGTCACGCAGGCGGTCCTCAACAACCTCGCGGACCTTTTCGGGAGATGCGGAAACGCCGAGCTCCTCGAGCTCGCGGGCGACCTCGCCGCGAATCTTTTGCCGGCTCACCTCGACGAACGGGGCAAGATGGGTCAGCGAAATCGACTGGCCACCGTACTGGGAGGAAGCAACCTGGGCGATGATCTGCGTCGCGATGTTGCAGGCAGTCGAGAAGCTGTGCGGCTTCTCAATCAGCGTACCCGAGATAACAGTACCGTTCTGGAGCATATCCTCCAGGTTCACCAGGTCGCAGTTATGCATGTGCTGGGCAAAGTAGTCCGAATCATGGAAGTGAATCAGACCCTCATTGTGAGCATCCACAATCTCCTGGGGCAGCAGCACACGCTGGGTCAGGTCCTTGGAGATCTCGCCGGCCATGTAGTCACGCTGAACGGAATTGACGGTCGGGTTCTTGTTGGAGTTCTCCTGCTTGACCTCTTCGTTATTGCACTCGATCAGCGACAGGATCTTGTCATCGGTCGTGTTCTTCTGGCGCTTCAGGCTCTGAACATAGCGATAGATGATGTAATGACGAGCGACCTCGTAGCAGTCGAGGCGCATGATCTCGTCCTCGACCAAATCCTGGATCTCCTCGACCGACACGGTGTGGCCCGCGTTCTCGCATGCCTCGGCGACGTTTTGTGCCGCGTAAACCACCTGGCGGTCGGTAAGACGAGAGCTCTCCTCGACCTCCAAGTTTGCGGCGCGGATGGCATTGACGATCTTATCGATGTCAAAGACAACCTCGGTGCCGCTGCGCTTGATGATCTTCATCCTCTTGCCTCTTTCGCATCGTAGCCTCATCGCGCTTCAGAGCCAAACGATACCCGGCAGGGCTTGCCCCTGTCTTGCGGCGCCGTCGCGCAATCTGTGTTCTCGATAAACCATAAGCCTCCATGCGGACATTCCCTGGAGCCGATCAAGCGGCTCAAGGACACGTTCAAAAGAGGCAGTTAAGGTCTTCGTTCTCTGTCCGCCATCTATCATACGACAAAGACGCATCTATATCCTGTATTCTTTTTTTAGGTCAAACACAACATATAGTGTTTCAGCAGGTCAAAGCAATTAGTCATTTTGCAGACGCATTAAAAATGAGGGGTTCTTGGCAAGTCGGTAAAACGTTACCAACACGGCTACCTGCATGGCAGTTATAAAACCCCCTTAGTCAAGCCGCTGACAAATCCTACCAAAACCAAGCCGCTCACGCCAAAAGAATCCAAAAGATTGTGCTTGACCAACATGTTGCGGTCACGATCGGCCAGGACGTATGCAATCTGCCAGCACCTCTACGGGATGCGAAGACCATCGCGTACAGACCTTGGATCAATATTTGGTGGCTTATTTGCCGGCATGTTTGGCGGCATAAAACAAAACAGCCCAGAGACATAGCCTCTGAGCTGCGAACATTTGGTGGGCGTTAGAAGATTTGAACTTCTGACCTCTTCCGTGTCAGGGAAGCGCTCTCCCCCTGAGCTAAACGCCCAAATGGAGCGGACAACGGGGCTCGAACCCGCGACCCCAACCTTGGCAAGGTTGTGCTCTACCAACTGAGCCATGTCCGCTTACGAGGATTAATCTTACGTGATGCCCGCATCCTATGCAAGAACTTTTTTTGAAAAGTTTTGCGACGCTCTCGCGAGGGCATCAGTCGTCACGAAAGGCGTGGACAAACGCAGGCTCGCAGCGAGATGCCCCTACATCTCACCGAGCATGATCCAGGCAGAGCTGTCCCGTGCGAGCCTGCCGTCTGCAAGCGGTGATGAGGTGAGCAGGACCCTGCCCGCCGGCAGCTCCACGGGTGCTGCACCGAAGTTCGTCACACACGCCCAGCCGTTATCGCGGCGATAGGCGATGACGCCGCCCTCAGCGCCCTCGGCACCATCCGCAAGACCGGTGCGCCCGTCAAGATCGAGCCACGCAAGATCGTTGGAGCACCCGCGCAGCTTGCGCCGCAGCCAGAGGGCGTCACGATAGAGCGCAAGCATCGATGTCGGGTCCACTTCTTCCCTATCGGCAGCATAATCGGAAAACCATGCAGGCTGCGGCAGATGGGGCGCCGCATCGGCGTCTGCCGGCGAAAACCCAAACGATCCGCCATGCGCGGGATCGTCCGCCGCCGCCCACGGCAGGGGCACACGACAGCCGTCGCGCCCCTTCTCACGCTTCGGTCCGTGCGTATTGGTCGCAGTAGGGTCTTCGAGTGCAGCCCACGGGATATCAGCCACCTCAAAAAGGCCGAGCTCCTCACCCTGATACACGTATGCCGAGCCCGGAAGCGCCAGCTCAAGCAAAAGGGCCGCCCGCGCGCGGCGCTCGCCGAGTTCACGGTCCTCGTCATAAGACGACCCGTCGCGTAAGAGCCAGTCGAGCGCAATCTGGTGGTAGCGCGTCGCCTTGATTTGCGGCAGGGCATAGCGTGTCGCCACGCGCGGCACGTCGTGGTTGGAGAGTACCCAGGTCGAGGCGGAATCGGATTCGACGGCTGCCTTCAAGCCCTTCTCGATTGCAGTGTGCATGTCATCATAGGTCCAAGTGGCCTTGGCAAACTCAAAGTTGAATGTCTGGCCAAGCTCGCTGGGACGCGCGTAGAGATACTGGCGCTCGGGCAGCACCCATGCCTCGGCAACGGCACTGCGCGGCGGATTATAGCGGTCGAACACGCGGCGCCACTCGCGATAGATCTCGTGGACCTCATTGCGGTCCCACAGCGGGTGGGTGCCGTCGTCAACCATGTCATCGCCCTCGGCGAGATGCCACCGGTCGAGGTCATCGCGGTCGAGATCCTTGGCGAGACCCTGCGCCACATCAATGCG
Source organism: uncultured Collinsella sp. (assembly GCA_937989875.1). Taxonomy (GTDB): domain Bacteria; phylum Actinomycetota; class Coriobacteriia; order Coriobacteriales; family Coriobacteriaceae; genus Collinsella. Next base: position 37,184 of record CALKBO010000034.1, read on the forward strand.
AAAGCCGTCGACGCCTCGATCGCTCCAAAACGCCAGGACGTCGCAAAAGAGCGCGTGAACCTCAGGGCATGACCAGTCAAAGTCCGGCTGCTCGGGCGTAAACATGTGCAGATACCACTGACCATCCGCAACACGCGTCCATGCGGGGCCGCCAAAGTTGGCATTCCAATTGGTGGGAGGCAGCTCGCCATGCTCGCCGCGACCATCGCGGAAGATATAACGGGCGCGCTCGGGCGATCCGGGGCCGGCGGCAAGAGCGGCTTTGAACCAGGGGTGCTGGCTGGATGAATGGTTGGGCACGATGTCGACGATGACCTTGATGCCGCGCGCGTGAGCCGCAGCGATCATGTCATCGAAGTCGTCAAGCGAGCCGAGACGTGGATCGACATCGCAGTAGTCCGCCACATCATAGCCGCCATCGACAAGAGGCGATGGGTAAAACGGGCTCAGCCAGATGGCCTCGATACCCAGCCGCTCAAGATAGTCCATCTGCTGGGTAATGCCCGCGATATCGCCCAGACCCGAACCAGTCGAATCCTTAAACGAGCGCGGGTAGATCTGATAGATCGCGGCATCGGACATCCATGAGCGCGAAGAAGACTTTTCTGTAGCCATGGGGCGTATCTCCCTTGCAACGAGGTTATGCGAGATGCCCACGATGATACGCCCAAAGCGCACATTCGCAGCAAACAACGCCACAGCCACGCCCCAAAACGCTCGCTCCCTCTCGGGTTCGAGCCCATGCGATGGATACAAAAAAGCCCGGCTACCGTAGTAGCCGGGCTGTTGCGTTTGGAGCGGACAACGGGGCTCGAACCCGCGACCCCAACCTTGGCAAGGTTGTGCTCTACCAACTGAGCCATGTCCGCATATGTAAAACAAAACGGGCGCCGGAGCGCCCGGATGTTGCCTGGAGGCGAAGCCCGGATTCGAACCGGGGGTAAAGGCTTTGCAGGCCTCTGCCTTACCACTTGGCCACTTCGCCGAAAAAGGACCGCCTAAACGGTCCGGAAATGCAATGGAGCGGACAACGGGGCTCGAACCCGCGACCCCAACCTTGGCAAGGTTGTGCTCTACCAACTGAGCCATGTCCGCTTGCGGGTTATTAATTTACGCGAGTTGTCCAAAAGACGCAAGTACTTTTTTCAAAAAACTTGTCTGCCGCATGTTCTTAGTAGCTAAACGCGCTAAAGCGATTGGCTAGGCACACGATTCCAGCGCTCCGCTAAACAGCTTCACCATCTGCACGCGCGTGCCGGCGCCGTCCGTACGACGAGCAACCTCCACGTTATCGACGAGCATACGCATAAGCTTGATGCCACGGCCGCGCTCCTCAGATGCGACCGGTTCGCTCGTTTCATCGATAGAATAGCCGACACCTCGATCAAGCACCTCAACCACAACGCGATCGCCATAGGCCTGAACCGTCAGGACGCACCCGATACCGCCCGCATGGTCATAGGCATTACCCAGCGCCTCCCCCGACGCCAATGCGACATCGTAGCGCTCGTCACGGCGCAACGGAAGCGATTCAAGGAGTTCGGCGATGCGATGTCGGTAGTATGGAAGATTCTCGATACCCTGACGGACCTCGACGCTCTTACTCCAGCGAGGCAGCTCCCCCACCGGAATGGCGGGAATAGACTCCCGTGCCGGCCCCGCGACATGAAGGATATCGACAAGACGAGCAATCTCCAAAAAGCGAACAACTTCACCTGATGCATTGACGAGCGAAAGCAGGCCTTCTCGCCTCATGAGCTCACGAGCGCGCGTAAGCAGGAATGCCAAGCCCGTCGAATCGATAAAGCTAACAGTCTGACAGTTGATGACGACACGACGCACGCCGCGGCCAATCAAAGCATCCAGCCGCCGACGCAGCGCAGGCACCGTGGCGATGTCGATATCGCCTGGTGGCGTCAAAACCGCTATGTCATTCCACTCATTCATACGACCATGGTTCCCCAAAAAAGCCCACTCGATGCATTCGTTTCCCCAACCGTACGGATTCAGCCCGCCCAGCGTCGTCTATGAACGATCCCGTAAAAACTCAAGGGACACCAATGCAATGTCATCGTCCAGCGCCGATTCGGTAAATCGGTCAAGCTCGCCCAAGACCTTGCCGCAGATTCCCGATACGCCCTCACCCGAGACAGAGAGCAGAAGGTCACGAAGGCGCTGCTCGCCAAAGAACGCTCCGGTGCGGTCGCGGGCCTCAATCGTTCCATCCGTATACATGAAGAGCATGTCGCCAGGAGCGAACGTAAACACTCCCGTCTCGTACGCCATGCTCTCAAAGGCACCGATTACGCCCGATTGGCATCCAAGCAGCTCGACCTCTCCCCCACGGGCCTCGCCGCCACCCAGCGGCATCGACTCTGGCCTGATGACCATGGTCGGAGGATGGCCCGCCGAACAATACGTTGCGCGTCCGGCTTTAAGGTCAATCTTGGCGATAAAGGCCGTCACGAACGTCTCGACCCTCGAGAAGCCCATGAGCATGCTGTTAAGGGAGCGTGCCATGCGGGCCGGTCCAGCGCCCTCCCAGGCATATGCCGTCAGGGCCGTCTTGACGAGCGCGGACATCGATGCAGCCTCAATGCCTTTGCCAGACACATCGCCCAAAATCATGACGGCGCAGTCGTCGGGAAGACGGATGAGCGTATAGAAATCGCCGCCGACCAACGCCGAGTTCGTGGCCGACAGGTACACCGAATCGGTTGCGATACCCGGAACATCCCCCAGGGAATTTCTCATGCCGATCTGAAGGGTCTGAGCGATATGGCGCTCCTCGCGCTTTTGAGATTCGCCTTCGTAGATCAGTTCAAAGTCATGCGCCAAGTGCACCAAGTAGTCATATTCAAGATCATCAATCGGCTCTTGGCTACCATCACGAAGCAGCAGCGCGCGCGTCGTCGGGCTCTTCGCAACAGAAGCAGGAACAATCGCGTCGTTACTGTGCTTGCCATCACCCTCAGAGCGCGGGCGCCCCGCCTCGATGCCGGAGTCGACGTAGAGACCTTGACAAGGCAGACCATGCGCCCTAAGCCAGCCTCCCATAGGCATCGATTCGTCAACGCGAGTTATACGGACGTGTTTAAGGTCCTCGGCACTCGTACCGCCCAAAACAGATGCCTCAAAGCCATCAGGGCCAGCCCCCAGACGTGCCGCTGGCGCCGTCGTGGAAAAGAAAAGCTTCTCGGGATCGTCCGGCAAAGCAACGCGACTGCCGCCTTCAAAATCTATGACGTAGGAATCCAGACTGGCGTCATACTCAACAGGGCAAAAATGGCAGTTAAGCATATTGCAGATCTCGGACGATACCGCCTGGGTTGCCGCGGCGGAATCGTCTAGAAAGGTAAACAACTCATCACGCAAGACATTGAGCGAGCGGCCAAGCTCGGCCGTGCGACGGGAGCGAAGGCTCGATGCCATGCCGACCAGCTGGATAGACAGGTAATCGCAAATAACCTCGAGCACATTAACGTCATAGGCGAGCGGTGCCTGAGGGCGTTTCCAACCAACTTCCAGCACGCCAAGAATCTGCGTACCGTAAAAAACGGGAAGACAGATCTCGCTGCGGTACGGAGGCATATCCTGCATGCGCAACAGGTGCTTAGAACGATTGTCCAAGTCCATAAACATACCGGAGGCGGCCTTATCACCCTCAAGGTCCTGTTGAATCGACAAGCGACAGGCACGCGACTCACGAAGAACATACGTCGGAATGCCAGCACCATACGGCAAAAACTCAGGCAGGTAGCTGTCGTACAGCTCCTTGGAAACACCGCGAAGTTTAAAACCGCCGCTCTCAGAAAAATAGATAGCGGCACCCGAAGCATCGAGCGTTCCTACAAGCTGGTTCAAAACGGTATCAAGTAGGCTGGGCAACTCATCGGAGCCCACAGTGCTCATAATGACCGAGAGCGTGCCAGAGAGGCGCTTGTTCGCCACTCTAAGCTCCGAAAGCGCACGCTTGAGCTGGCGGTCGTGCGAATACTGTTCTTCGATGCTATGGAGCGCCACCAGGACACGTGGCGCGCGGCGCCCAAAGATGCGTGGAGGCGTTACGGAGCCCGCACGAACCAAGACGGGGATAAAGGAGCCGTCACTCAGCTTGAGCATCAGTTCGTTCTCGGAGCCATCAGTTTCAAATGGCAGACGATGTTCCGTCGCACGTTCAAAAGCGGACGAGTACAGGACGTCTTTAACATCTCCACCGATGACGTCGGCGCGTTCCTCGCACATCAAACCAAGTAAGCAATTATTCACATGCAGAATGGTTCCGTCGAGCTCACAGATGATGACAGCATCGCTCGTGATCTCGACTAGTTGGGCAACGTCTGCCCACTCGTTGCGTTCAAGCGTTTCCATCGTGGACCCCACCGTCTATCGGTAACAAAAAAGCCTCCGAAGAGGCTTCTCAAATGCGATGGTGTCGGAGGCGGGACTTGAACCCGCATGACCAAAAAGCGGTCACTAGCACCTCAAGCTAGCGCGTCTGCCAATTCCGCCACTCCGACATGCTATGTTGTTGATTCACGGTTCGTTTTGTTGGACCCGCGCGTTCAACGAGGAAGATAATAACCTATGATTCGAGAACTGTGCAAGCACTTTTTTCAAAAAAGTTTACGAATTTGTAAATGCGCAGGTAAACTGACCTGTTCGGGCCGGAATGAGGTTGCTTTCCAACGCGTCCTCGGGCATGTGGCATTATTTTGCTCCGCGCTTCGCGCTACAAAATAATGCCGCCCCCTGCGGAATGCGTTGGAAAGCAACCTCATTCCGGCCCTAGGAGTATGTACTCCGGACACAGTTCTCAAACATGTTCTGGGGCTGATATATATTTGGTGGCTCGGCTTTGCCGAGCCCTTATATGGGGAGGCCGGAGCTAAAGCTCCGGCCTCACTAACTTTCCTATTAGATTAAGTGAGCGATCGAGGAATCGCACTCCCCCTGCCGAGTTACCGCAGGGCCCGCCCTGAAGTTACTTTTCAGAACACTCCGCAGGACGCAAGAAACCCCCGCCGCACGAAGTGCGCAGCGGGGGTTTCTTGCATGTCCGAGGACGTTCTGAAAAGTAACTTCAGGGCGGGCCCGGACAAACAACCTACTACAGGTCGATGTGCGATTCCTTGATCGGGAACGGCTCCGCGAAGTGGCACGCGCAGCAGTGACCAGGTGCAACTTCCTTAAACTCGGGAAGCTTCTCAGAGCAGATACCCTGAGCGATCGGGCAGCGAGTGTGGAAACGGCAACCGGTCGGCGGATCCAGCGGCGACGGCGGATCGCCAGCGAGGATGATGCGCTTGCGGGTCTTCTGGATATCAGGATCGGGAACCGGCACGGCAGACAGCAGCGACTGCGTGTACGGATGGTGAGGCTCGCTGTAGAGCGTCTTCCAGTCCGAAACCTCAACCATCTTACCCAGATACATAACGGCAACGCGATCGGAAATGTGCTGCACGACGGACAGGTCGTGAGCGATAAACAGATACGCGGTACCGAACTTGTCCTGGAGCTCCTTAAGAAGGTTCAGAACCTGGGCCTGAATGGATACGTCAAGTGCAGAGACAGGCTCGTCGCAGATAATCAGCTTGGGCTTCAGAGCGAACGCGCGGGCGATGCCGACACGCTGGCGCTGGCCGCCCGAGAACTCGTGCGGATAACGGTTGATGTGCTCGGGATTCAGACCGACGACGTCCAGCAGCTCGCGGACGCGCTCGATACGCTCCTCCTTGGTACCCACGCCATGAATGGTCATGGGCTCGGAGACGATCTCGCCGATGGTCATACGGGGATTGAGCGAAGCATAGGGATCCTGGAAGATGAACTGCATCTCGCGACGCATGTCCTTGATCTCATGCTTGCTCATCTCGGCAACATCTTTACCCTGGAAGAACACCTTACCGGCGGTCGGCTTGGTCAGGCGCATGATGGTGCGACCCGTCGTGGACTTACCGCAACCAGACTCACCAACCAGACCAAAGGTCTCGCCCGGATAAATCTCGAACGAAATGTCATTTACTGCAGAGACAACACGCTTGGAGAAGCGCTTGGCGAACATGCCGGACTCAGCGGGGAACTCCTTAGAGAGGTGCTCGACCTTCAGCAGCGGAGTACGCTCGTTGGTATCTGCCATTACGCCTCGCCTCCCTTCTTGGAATCCTTGCGCGTACGGGACGTCTCAGGAGCGTTCTTGAGGAACTCGGGGTCACCGGAGTAGTGGCACGCAGAGTAATGACCAGACTCGGTGACAACGCGCTCGGGGCGCTGCTTGCGGCACTTGTCCGTCGCATAGGGACAACGAGGCGAGAACACGCAGCCCTCAGGCAGGTTCATGAGCGAAGGCGGGTTGCCGTGAATCGGCGTAAGCGGCTTCTTCTCTTCGATGGCCTGCTCCGGGATGGAGCGGATAAGGCCCCAGGTGTAGGGGTGGCGACTCTCGTAGAAGATTTCCTCAGCAGTACCGAACTCGACGGGACGGCCGGCGTACATAACCATGATCTTATCGGCCATATCGGCAACGACGCCCAGGTCATGGGTAATCATGATGATGGCGTTGCCGTTCTTCTCCTGCATTTCCTGCATGAGCTCGATAATCTGAGCCTGAATGGTAACGTCCAGAGCCGTCGTGGGCTCGTCGGCAATCAGGATATCGGGATCGCAGGCAAGAGCCATAGCGATCATGACACGCTGACGCATACCGCCGGAGAACTGGTGCGGATACTCATTGACGCGCTTCTCGGGCTCGGGGAAACCCACGAGGTCCAAAAGCTCGGTAGCGCGCTTGAGCGCCTCCTGCTTGGAGTAGCCACGGTGCAGACGAAGGCCCTCGCCCACCTGCTTGCCGATCTTATAGACCGGGTTCAAGGAGGTCATAGGATCCTGGAAGATCATCGCGATGTCGTTTCCGCGAATGTGCTGCATCTCTTCCTCGGTCATCTCGAGGATAGAACGACCGCGATAGCGAACGTCGCCGCCCTCGATCTTTCCCGGAGGCATCGAGATGAGGCCCATGATGGTCATGGCGGTCACGGACTTACCGGAGCCGGACTCACCGACGACACCCAGGGTCTCGCCGCGATCGAGCGTGTAGGACACACCGTCGACAGCGCGAACGACACCATCCTCGGTATGGAAATACATCTTAAGGTCATCGACCTCGAGCAGATGCTGGCCCTCGGGAACCGGCTGGTCCTTCAGGTCCACATAGTTCTTGTTCTTCTTCATCCTTATGCGTCCTTCATCTTGACGTCGAGGGCGTCGCGCAGACCGTCACCCAGCAGGGTGAAGGCGAGCACCGTCGAGAGAATTGCCAGACCGGGCATGATCATCATCCAGGGAGCAGTCAGAAGATACTGCTGACCGTCCTGAATCATGGAGCCCCACGAAGGCGTAGGCGGAATAACGCCCATGCCGAGGAAGGACAGAGCGGACTCGGTCAGAATGGCGCCACCAATGTTCATGGTCGCGTAGACCACGATGGAGGCGACGGAGTTCGGGAAGATGTGACGCACTACGATACGAGCATCAGATGCACCCATCGCGCGCGCAGCGTCAACATAGTCGTTTTCTTTGACCGTCAAGATTGCAGAGCGGAAGACGCGCGCAATCGAAGGCCAGCCGAGAATACCGATGGCGATAAAGACGTTCTGAAGACCACGGCCGATAACGGCGATCATGGCGACAACGAACAGCACGTACGGGAACGCCAGGAAGATGTCCGCACAGCGCATGATGATCGTATCCCAGATCCCGCCGTAGAAACCGGCCAGAGCACCCATGACCAGACCGATCACCGTGGAGATCGCGGTGGCCATAATGCCGACGGACAGCGAAACGCGTGCACCGTAGATAACGCGGACGAGAATGTCGCGACCAAGGGCGTCGGTGCCAAACGGGTGCTCTGCACACGGAGCCAACAGCGACGTCTCGGCCATGGTGGTCGAGTCGGAAGCCGTCGGCGAACCGAGCCAGGGCTTAGCCCACAGATCTGCGGTCAGGGCAACCAAAACGACGATGATGATCCAGCAGACACCGATAACGGCGAGCTTGTTCTTGCGAAGACGCTTAAAAGCGTCACCCCACAGCGTGCGGGACTTGGCGGGAGCAGATGCGGCCTTGGTGGCGGTAGCCTGCTCCTGAGACTGAGAATCAGTTTCCTGCATGAGACGTACCTCCCTTAGGCCTTATCCGACGGACCGCCAAGGCGGATGCGCGGGTCGAGGAATGCATAGCTAATGTCGACGAGCAGGTTAATCACCATGACGACGACGACGATGAGCGTAACGCCGCCCATAACGATGGGCCAGTCACGCATGCTAATGGCGCGATAGACCTCATAGCCGATACCGGGCCAGTTAAAAACCGTCTCGGTCAGGATGGCGCCCGAAAGCATGCCACCAAAGTCGACACCAATATAGGTAACGACGGGGATGAGTGCATTCTTAAGCGCATGCTTGACGATGATCGCGCGATTGGAGAGACCCTTGGCCTTTGCCGTACGGATGTAATCCTGGTTCATGACGTCAAGCAGCTGCGAGCGCATAATGCGGGCGGCATAAGCGGTCGAAACCGAAGCCAGCGTAATGGTCGGAAGCACATAGTGCATCCAATCCTGATACTGAGAGCTGGAACCGCCGGCACCCGAGATCGGCATGGAGATTGCACCGCCCGTAGCGTCCTTGAGGATGACGCCAAAGAACAGCTGCAGCAACATACCGAGCCAGAAGGCCGGGACCGCAACGAGGATCGACGTGGTGAGCGTTACCAAAATATCCCAGAAGGAATAACGCTTTACCGCCGAAATGATACCCGCACCGATACCCATGATTGCCTCGAGCACGATGGCGCACGCGGCAAGTTTGACCGTATACGGATACTTCTGGGCAAAAATTTCCGTAACCGGCAGCTTGCGCTGATACGAATTGCCCAGATCGCCATGAAGCAGGCCGTTCATGTAATACAAGTAACGGTCCACGAGCGACGTTTGAACGGGGTCGCCGTTCTCGTCAAGGATCGCGTTGCCGTCCTCGTCCGTCTGGACCAGGTGATAGCGAACACGAAGCTGAAGCTCCACCTCGGGGGACAGAGCCTTGTCTCCACCGATCAGCTTGATCGGATCTCCCGGCACGATATTCTGGAGGGCGAACAGAATCAGCGTAACGCCCAAAAACACCGGGATGAACTGAAGCACACGTTTAACGATGTACTTACCCATACCACTCCCCTATCTAGGGATTAACCTAAATGGGATGCCGATCGCCAGACCGGCATCCCAAAATTACCATCAGCCAGTTTACCCCAGGTTAGGGAGAACTGTATGTTTCCCATGAGGTCTACGTAAATACTTGACCCTCACGGAAGCTGCAAACTCTTAAGCGAGCTCAGCGGTACCCAGATCGGCGTGCTTCTGCGGATCGACATAGAGGTGCTTGATGCGATTGGAGCCGGCGATGGTGTGCGTGTAGAACATCACCGGGATGACCGGGCAGTCGGCAGCGACCATTGCATCGGCCTCCTGCATCTTAGCGACGCGCTCCTTGTCGTCAACCGTAGTGCGAGCCTCGTCGACCTTGGCGTCGAACTCGGGGTTGTTGTAACCAGAGCGGTTGTCGCCACCGAGGGAGTCGGAGTGGAACAGCGGATACAGGAAGTTGTCCATGATTGGGTAGTCGGCAATCCAGCCCAGACGACCGAACTGATAGTTGAAGTTCTGATACTGCTCGAGCAGGGCAGACCACTCGGGGGTATCGGAGACAGCGGTAACGCCAACCTTGGCGAGGTCGCCGATGATGGACTCCATGATCTCCTTGTGGCCACCGTCCTGGTTGTAGGAAAGGGTCACACTAATGCCACGGTCACCGTTGGCACCGGCAGGAGCAACCTTGTCGAGGTACTCGTTAGCCTTGTCGACGTCGTAGGCGCAGAACTCCCATGCGCCCTCCTTGTAGCCATCGATGCCCGGAGGAACAATGCCGTCGGCGGGGGTACAGGTACCCTTGAAGATGGTCTTGCAGATGGCCTCACGGTTAATGGCCAGGGAGATACCCCTACGCAGGTCAGCGTTGTTGAACGGCTCGGCCGTGTTGTTGCAGGTCAGGTAGTAGGTGGAAGGCTCGGCGCCGAGCAGCATGCGCTCGCCGTCACCCATGGTGTAGCCGTCCTTGGACACGCCGCGATCCTTCTTGGCGGCATCGATCTGAGCGACGGGAACGTCGCAGACATCGAGGTTACCGGCCTGGAACTCCTTGTAAGCGGTCTCCATGTCCTTGATGACCTGGAAGTGGATGCCATCGATCTTGGCCTTGTCGCCATAGTAATCGTCGAACTTCTTGACGTTGATCTCCTGGCCATCCTCCCACTTGCCGTCCATCATGAACGGGCCGTTACCGACCGGGGCAAGGTAGAAGCTCTTGACATCGGACTCGGCGCACTCGGGAACCGGGGCCAGAGCCGGGTGAGAGGCGACGAAGGGGAAGTCGGCGTAAGCGGAAGACAGCTTGACGACGAGGGTCTCATCGTCAGGGCACGTAACACCGCTGAGCTCGGTGGCGTTACCGGCAAGCAGATCGTCATAGCCCTCGACCATGGAAAGGTGATAGGAGACCTCGGAAGGGCCATACTCGGTAGCGATGGCCGACTTGGTGTTGACCAGACGCTCCCAACCGAGCTTGAAGGACTTAGAGGTAACGTCGTCACCGTTGTGGAACTTGGCCTTCTTGATCTTGAAGGTAAACTCAGTGGCGTCGTCGTTGGACTCAAAGGACTCGCAAGCCAGCGGAACGATCTCGCCCTTCTCGGCGTCGTAAGAGGTCAGAGCGTCAAAGAGCTGATACTCGACCTGAGTACCCTGGTCCTCCTGGACGTTGTAGGGGTCGATGCAGACCGGGTTGTTGATGTAGAAGTTCAGCGTCGAACCGGACTCAGAACCGGAAGCGTCGCCGCCCTTCTTGCCACATGCGGCAAGAAAAGCCATGGAGCTCGCAGCAAGGGTGCCGCCAACAAAGGCGCGACGACCCATAACGGGCTGGTGGAACATAGAATCAGCCATGCCATCCTCCTTATGAGATAGGACAAAGAAATGTTCAGTCGGACACATGTCGAGACAATCCGATCCGAACCATCAAAACGCTGCCCGCTGCTATGGCTGGTTATGCACAACAGGCCAACGTTTTGCAATACAGTAGCGCATTTTATGCACGATTTGGGGCTAATTCCGGTTAACGGTCAAGAATTTCTTTAGTTGGGCGCAGTATGTGGTGATATTTTTGACTCTGTTACGAATATGTAAACAAAAAAGGGTCCCGCACTTGCGGAACCCTTTACAAGTACTTATGCGGCTCGTGATTAGTAGCCCACGATGCCCTGCGGGAAGAAGAACATGCACAGCACGACGCACACGGCAAACACGACACCCATGATGACGGTCAGGCGGTCGAGGTTCTGCTCCATAACACCTGTGGCAGAGCTGGAGTTATACAGCGAGCTAGCGATCATATCCGAAACGCCGGTACCCTTACCGGAATGCATCAGGACGAGAATCGTCAGCGCCACGGCAGAAACAGCCCAAACGACAAACAGAAGAATCTGGAACGGACCCATAGATAAGCTCCTTAATAGAACAATTCAAACTCCAGTACTGTACCACAATCCCCCGCTCTCCCCTACCTGCCACTCGGGGACGGTGCGGAAATGGCAGAAATACCAAAAAGGGGGTTGCCCGAATATGGGCAACCCCCTGCAAGAAAACGCTTGGAGTTTTCTCTTAGGCCTCGGTGGCGAGCACGCGACCCGTCATCTCGGCGGAAGGCTCAATACCAGCCATGGTGAGCATGGTCGGAGCGATATCGGAAAGACGACCGTCCTCGATACCGGTGAGCTGCGCCTTCTCATCAACGATGATGAACGGCACACGGTTGGTGGTGTGAGCCGTGAACGGATGCTTGGAACCGTCAGAAGCAACGTCAAACATGTGATCGGCGTTGCCGTGGTCGGCGGTAATCAGCGCAAAGCCGCCCTTGGCGAGAATCGCCGGGACAACCTTGGACAGGGCATCGTCAACAGCCTCGACGGCCTTAACGGCGGCGTCGAAGACACCGGTGTGACCAACCATGTCGCAGTTTGCGAAGTTCACGATGTAGAAATCAGCGCGATCCTCGTTGATGGCAGCGACGAGCTTCTCGGTAACCTCGGGAGCGCTCATCTCAGGCTGCAGATCGTAGGTAGCGACCTTGGGGGAAGCGACGAGCACGCGCTCCTCGCCCTCCTTGGGCTCCTCGATGCCGCCGTTGAGGAAGAACGTCACGTGGGCGTACTTCTCGGTCTCGGCGGTGTGCAGCTGCTTCAGGCCATTGGCGGCGATAACGTCGGCCAGGACGTTCTCGGGGAACGTCTTGGGGAAGGCGACCTCGACGTCAAACGTCGGATCGTACTCGGTCATCGTCACAAAGTGAGAAAGCTTGATCTGCTCGCGCTCAAAGCCGTCAAACTCCTTGTCCGTGAACACGCGGGTCATCTGACGGGCGCGGTCGGGACGGAAGTTGAAGAAGATGGCCGCGTCGCCCTCGTGGATGCCCTCGTTGTGGGCAGCGAAGGGCTCGACGAACTCATCGCCGCGCGGATCCTTCTCGTAGTAGGCCTTGATACCAGCAACGGGGTCGGTATCGGCATCGGACGCATTGACCATGACGTCGTAGGCGCGCTGGATGCGCTCCCAACGGTTATCGCGGTCCATGGCCCAATAACGGCCCGACACGGTGGCAACGCGAGCGTCGCAACCGGTCTCCTCGGAGATCTTCGCCAGGAAGGCGCAGAACTCGCTCATGTAGCCGGCACCGGACTGCGGGTCAACGTCGCGGCCATCCATGAAGGCGTGGACGCGAACGGTCTTGACACCGTGCTCGGCAGCCATCTTGACCAGAGCCTCGACGTGGTTCATGTGAGAATGAACGCCGCCAGGGCTCATAAGGCCCATGAGGTGGAGAGTCTTGCCGTCAGCCTTAACGTCGTCCATAGCCTTGACGAAGACCTCGTTCTTGGCGATGGAGCCGTCCTTGATGGCGTTGTTGATGCGCGAAAGCTCCTGGAACACGATGCGGCCGGCACCGATGTTGAGGTGGCCCACCTCGGAGTTGCCCATCTGACCGTCGGGAAGGCCCACGTCCTCGCCCGAAGCACCGAGCGTGGTGTGAGGATACTTCTCGTACAGGCTATCAAGGAAGGGCGTCTTGGCAGCGGCGACGGCGTTCTCGCCATCGGCCGGAGCAAGGCCGCAGCCATCCATGATGATCAGGAGTGCAGGAAGATGACGCTGTGCCATATGTCCTACTCGCCTGCCTTGACGACCATAGAGGCAAAGTCGGCAGCCTTAAGCGAAGCGCCACCCACGAGGGCGCCGTCAACGTCGGGCTTGGCGACGAGCTCGGCGATGTTGCCGGGCTTGGCGGAACCGCCATACAGCACGCGGATGCCGTTAGCGAGCTCCTCGCCGAACATCTCCTTGAGGGTCTCACGGATAGCACCACAGACCTCCTGAGCGTCCTCGGCGGTAGCGGTCTTGCCGGTGCCGATGGCCCAGATGGGCTCGTAGGCGACGACGACCTGCTTGGGGCAGGTGATCTCAAGGCCAGCAAGGCCAGCCTTGACCTGGTTCACGACGTGCTCGACATAGGTGCCAGCCTCGCGGACCTCGAGGGACTCGCCGCAGCAGAAGACGGGAACAAGACCGGCGGCAACGAGAGCCTTAGCCTTCTTGTTCTGGTCCTCGTCGGTCTCGTGGAAGTAGTCGCGACGCTCGGAGTGACCGATGATGCAGTAGGTGCAGCCAGCGGACTTGAGCATGTCGCAAGAAGACTCACCGGTGAAGGCACCCTTGGCCTCCCAGTACACGTTCTGTGCACCGAGGGCGATGGGGGCAGCCTGAATGCGGTCATGAACCGTGGTGATGTCGATGGTCGGAGGGCAGACGAGCACCTCGACGCCAGCCGGAACCTCGGGCAGAGCCTGAGCAAGCTCGTCGGCGAGCTTGGCGGCCTCGGCGACGTCGTTGTTCATCTTCCAGTTACCAGCGATAAGAAGGGTGCGATTAGGCATCGAGAAGCGCCTCCACTCCGGGCAGGGCCTTACCCTCGACGAGCTCCATGGAAGCGCCACCACCGGTGGAGATCCAGCTCATCTTGTCGGCCAGGTTGAACTTGTTGACAGCTGCGACAGAGTCACCACCGCCGATGATCGAGGTGCAGTCAGCCTCGGCGACAGCCTCGGCGATAGCCTGGGTGCCGTGAGCAAAGTTGTCAAACTCGAAGACGCCCATGGGGCCGTTCCAGAACACGGTCTTGGCGCCCTTGACAGCCTCGGCATAGAGCTCCTCGGTCTTGGGACCGATGTCCATACCCTCACGATCGTCGGGGATAGCGTCGGAAGCGACAACCTCGGGGACGGCGTCCTCGCCAAAGTGATCGGCAACACGGTTGTCGATGGGGAGCAGGATCTTGACACCCTTCTCCTCGGCCTTCTTGAGCATCTCGCCGGCGCGCTCGACCCAGTCCTCTTCCTTGAGGGACTGACCAACGGACAGGCCCTGAGCCAGGAAGAAGGTGTAGGCCATGCCGCCACCGATGATCAGGGTGTCAGCGGAGTCGATGAGGTGATCGAGAACGCCGATCTTGGAGGAAACCTTGGAACCGCCGACGATGGCGACGAAGGGGCGCTCGGGCTCGGCGAAGATGCCGGTCAGCGTGTCGACCTCCTTCTCGAGCAAGAAGCCGGCGACGGCAGGCAGGTAAGCGGCGGGGCCCACGACGGAACCCTGGGCGCGGTGAGCGGTGCCGAAGGCATCGAGAACGAAGACGTCACCATAGGAAGCGAGCTTCTTGGCGATCTCGGGATCGTTCTTCTTCTCACGCTTGTCAAAACGGACGTTCTCGAGAACGAGGACCTTACCCGGCTCGACGGCGGCGACAGCCTCAGCAGCCTTCTCGCCGTAGGTGTCGGCGACAAAGGCAACGTCGAGACCAGAGAGCTCAGCGAGCTTCTTGGCGACGGGCTCGAGGGACAGCTCGGGCTGGAAGCCGGTGCCCTCGGGACGACCGAGGTGGCTCATGAGGATGACGCGAGCATTGTGCTCAACGAGGTAGTTGATGGTGGGCAGGGCAGCCTTGATACGGGTGGTGTCGCCAACGACGCCATCCTTGATAGGCACGTTAAAGTCAACGCGGACGAGAACGCGCTTTCCGTCGACATCGATGTCGCGGACGGTCTTCTTGGTAAAGGCCATGTTTGCTTCTACCTTTCGTACGTGTCTGCCTCCCATTACGGCAGACGATTTCTTATAAAAAGGGCGCGACCCTAGGGTGTAAGCCCTATAAGGCCGCGCCCTTCTTTAGACGCTCAACGAGCTATTCGCTAAAAGCTAAATTAAGCAACGAACTTCTCGAAGTACTTGATGGTGCGGACCATCTGAGAGGTGTAGGAGTTCTCGTTGTCGTACCAAGAGGTGACCTGAACGAGGGTCTGGCCGTTGCCGAGGTCAGAGCACATGGTCTGAGTGGCGTCGAAGATGGAGCCGTGGGTCTCGCCGACGATGTCGCGGGAGACGATCTGGTCCTCGTTGTAGGCGAAGGTCTCGGAGATGGTCTCGGCGTAGGCCTTCATGGCAGCGTTGACCTCGTCGACGGTGACCTTCTTGTCAACGACGGCGTAGAGGTTGGTCAGCGAGCCGGTCGGCGTCGGGACGCGCTGGGCGGCACCGATGAGCTTGCCGTTGAGCTCGGGGAGAACCAGGCCGATGGCCTTGGCAGCGCCCGTGGTGTTCGGGACGATGTTCTCGGAGCAGGCGCGGGAGCGACGGAAGTTGCCCTTGCGCTGCGGGCCGTCGAGCGGCATCTGGTCGCCGGTGAAGGCGTGGATGGTGGTCATGATGCCGGACACGATGGGAGCGAAGTCGTTCAGACCCTTGGCCATCGGGGCGAGGCAGTTGGTGGTGCAGGAAGCAGCGGAGATGATGTTGTCCTCAGCGGTCAGCGTCTCATGGTTGACGTTGTACACGATGGTGGGCAGATCGCTGCCGGCCGGAGCGGAGATGACGACCTTCTTGGCGCCAGCGTTGATGTGGGCCTGAGCCTTAGCCTTGCTGGTGTAGAAGCCGGTGCACTCGAGAACGACGTCGACGTCAAGGTCGCCCCAAGGCAGGTTGTTAGCGTCGGCCTCCTTGTAGATCTTGATCTCCTTGCCGTCAACGGTGATGGAATCCTCGCCAGCAACGACCTCGTGATCGCGAGCGTAGTTGCCCTGCGTGGAGTCGTACTTCAGCAGGTAAGCGAGCATATCGGGAGAGGTGAGGTCGTTGATAGCGACGATCTCGGAGCCCTCATGACCGAACATCTGACGGAAAGCCAGACGACCGATGCGACCGAAGCCGTTAATAGCAACCTTTACTGCCATTGTGTCTCCTTTCGTAAGGCCCCCGCGAGCTACAGCGCCCGCCGTTGAGGCCCACAAACTAACCACTCGCCTAATATACCTTTTTTTTGACTTGAATTTCACGAGAATGCTCGAAATTGAAAATCAAATTTACGTTAAAACGTTTTAAAGACTAAAATAGCAGCTAAATCCATATATAAGTCGTTACTTCAAACTACCTGTTTGCTTCAATGAGCTTTTCAAGCCGTAAAACACGATGGTAGAGGGCTGACTTCGACAAGGGAGGGTCAGCCATCTCCCCCAAATCACGCAGCGACAGATCGGGATAGCGCTCGCGCAGGTCGCAAAAGACCGCCAAGGCATCCGGAAGCGCATCACGAAGGCCACGCTGCTCGAGCTCATCGATAAGCGCAAGCTGATGTTGGGCGGCACCGGCGCTTCTGGTCTGGTTGGCGAGCTCGGCGTTCACGCGACGGTTCACATCGTTCTTAACCAACTTGACCGCGCGCGCCTCCTCAATCTCGGCAACGCTGCGCTTGGCGCCAATCAGCTTTAATAGATGCTCGATTTCCTCGGCGCTCTTAATGTACACGGCATATGACCCCCGCCGTGCATTAACACGAGCATGGACCCCAATCTGCTCCAACAGATCGCAAAGCCCCTTGGCATATTGCTCGCCCTGCACAGCAATCTCCAAATGAAAATCGCCGCGTGGATCGGCCACGAAGCCGCCCGCGATGAGCGCGCCGCGGATATAGGCAAGTCTACAGCAAGGACGGGCAACGATATGTCGGGGTACGCCGGCGACAAGTCCTCCCCTACGTTCGAGGATACCCAGCAGAACCAAGGCCTTATCCAGGTCTGGCTGATCAGGCAAGGTGATGAGGTAGTTTCGAACCTTATGCAATACAGATTTACGGACGGTGAACTCCGTTTTGAGCTTAAGGATACGATGCGTCAGCGTGATCATCGTGCGCGCGACGGCTCCCGTCTCAGTCGCAACCGTCAAACGATACCGCCCAGAGCCGGTAAGCGAGAGCGTACCGCTCACGCGCGTGAGGGCGGCAAGCGTCGACAAGTCGCAGTATTCACATTCGGGTTCGCAGCGCGCAAGCTCGTCGCGCACCTCAGCGGTAAACGACATGCAGGCCTATGCCTTCGTGTTGGCGCGCGACAGGTCGCGGTGGGAGATGCTCACATGATACTGAGCGCCTTCCAGGTAACGGGCCGTGGCCTCGGCAATGGCAACGCTGCGGTGCTGGCCGCCCGTGCAGCCGATGGCGATAGAAAGCTGCGGCTTACCCTCCGCGATATAACCGGGCATGACCGTATCGAGCAGCTGTGTCCAAGCCTTCCAAAACTCCTGCGTCTTGGGATGGTCCAGAACAAAATCGGAGACCTTTTTATCGAGACCGGTCATCGTGCGCATCTCGGGATCGTAGAACGGATTGGGCAGGAAGCGGACGTCGATCATAATATCCGCTTCGACGGGCATGCCGTGCTTAAAGCCAAACGAGAACACGTGGACATCCATAAGCTGCTGGTCGGACAGCTCGGAAAATGCCATACGCAGCTTGTTGCGCAGCGCAGAGGTGCGCAGACGGCTCGTGTCGATAATCATATCGGCTCGGTCGCGCACGCCCTGCAGCTGAAGGCGCTCGCGCTGAATGGCATCGGCCGTAGTCTCCCCCGGCTTGGCAATGGGATGACGGCGGCGATTTTCGCTGTAGCGACGAATCAGCACCTCGTCAGAAGCCTCCAGGAACACGATGTCGCAGCTCATCTCGCGCTCTTCGAGAGCGGCGACCGCATCGAGCAACTCGTCAAACAGTCCCTGGCTACGCAAATCGCAGGTGACGGCGAGATGCCTGCCCACGCCCGTATTGATGCCGACGAGCTCGGCAAGCTGGGCGATGAGACGCGGAGGCAGGTTATCGATGCAAAAATAGCCCATGTCCTCGAACACGTGCATGGCCTGTGTGCGGCCTGATCCGGACATTCCGGTGATGATGACGATATCGGGGATGCGCTCCGAGCGCTCCGCCGCATCCATGGCATCTCCCTTTTGCATGTGTTGCCTCCCGAAAACAAGCGCGGGACCCAGCAACCCGGATCCCGCGCGGTCAATTGCCTATATTGAGTATACCGCCCCGAGCGGATACGAGGCCTGTCTTACGCCTCAAGCGCAGCCTTGAACCAACTCGTAATACTCGTGGGGTGCGTGATGGCGGTGCCGACGACAACGGCCCAGGCGCCAGCATCGATCGCGGCGCGAGCCTCCTCGGGCGTATGCACGCGACCCTCGCAAATGATGGGAAGGCCGGGGAATTCCTCGGTCGCCTGACGCAGGAGCGGCAGATCGGGGCCATCGGCCATGGTGCAGTCGATGGCGGCAACACCATGAGACAGCGTGGTGGACACCAGGTCGAAGCCCATGTCGACAGCACGACGAATATCCTCGATGGTGGCACAGTCGGCCATCAGGAGCACGCCCTCCTCGTGCAGCGGACGGAAAGTATCCTCGACGGTCTTGCCATCGGGACGCGGACGATCGGTGGCGTCGATCGCCACGATATCGGCACCCGCAGCAACGCAGGCGCGAGCGTGGCGCAGCGTCGGCGTGATGTAAACGCCCTCGTGCCCATCCTTCCACAGGCCGATAACAGGAACCTCACAGCGACCCTTAATGGCGGCAATGTCGGCAAGGCCCTGGCAGCGAATGGCGGCGGCGCCGCCGAGCTCGCAAGCGCGAGACATTTGAGCCATGGTCTCAGGCGTACGAAGCGGCTCGCCCATATACGCCTGAACGCTCACGACGAGCTTGCCCTTCAGGGATTGAATCAAAGGATCGACGGTCATAAGGCTGTAACCTTTCTCAGAACAGCCTCCCGAGGCGTGTTGTCTCGGGAGGCTCCTACAGAAGATACGTTTACTTCAACGAGGCAAGAAGATGCTCAGCGGCACCGATGAGCGGAGCATCGCCCTCCAGAGAACCGATGAGGATCGGCGTGTCCTGAAGCGGATCGAGCGCCTGGCTGGCATAGCCCTCGTGTACCGAATCCTTCCACGTCTGTGAACGCCAATCGGGACCTTGGTGAATCACGCCACCCGAAAGCACGATGACCTCAGGGTCCAGGATGTTAGCGAGCGAGCCCAAGCTGGCACCCAGCGCAAAGCCGGCGTCATGGATGACCTCGGTCGCCTTTGCGTCGCCCGCACGGCACAGGTCGTTCACATCGCGACCGACCGAAGGACGGCTGGGGTCGACGCGACCAAAGCGCTCATCGTACATACGACCAATGGAAGTGCCCGAAGCAACCGACTCCAGATGGCCGGAACGCCCGCAGGCGCAGGGAATACCGGCGGCAGCCGAGCACTCGATGTGGCCCATATGGCCAGCAGCACCATGGAAGCCCTGCATCACGCGGCCGTTCTCGACATATGCGCCACCGATGCCCGTACCGATGCCAAGACACAAGACGGAGAACTTGCCCTTGCCGACGCCCCAGTGGGCCTCGCCCAGAGCATGAGCCTGCACGTCGCCTACAACGGCAACGGGAAGACCGAGGTCCTCGCGCAGGCGCGGCCCCAACTGAACACCGGACCAGCCGGGCATGATCTCGTTGGCATACGCGATGGCGCCCGTCTTGGGATCGACGACGCCGGCGGCACCGATACCGACGCCAAGGACCTCGACATCGGGATTCGCCTCGAGAGCAGCCTTGATGGACGCCTCGATACGTTGGAAGACGGCCTCGCCGCCCTCTTGGGCCTCGGTGGGAACCTCGGCCTCAAAAACAGGATGGGGCACACTACCGTCAGCCGGGTACTCCATGATGGCAGTCGCGATCTTAGTTCCGCCGATATCGACAGAGCAGACGTACTTGTTCTCCATGTCGCTCTCCTTAGGAGATAAAAAACAACTACAGGAAATGCGCCGTCAGGCTAGCCGTCACAGCGCGGAAAAGGTTTTCCAGGTGCCCGAGATCGCCAAGAAACCGTGTGACCATTGATCTAATAGGTCATGGCCGCACGGTTGAACGGCGAGGTCGGGTGCCCGGGGAAGCTTTACAGGAGACCGTTGTCCTGGAGGACCTTCTTAATCGCCTCGACGTTCTCGCCGGTCATGGCCTTCACCGGGCGCGGCATGGTCGGGCTGTCGAAGATACCCATGAGGTTCATAGCGGTCTTGAAGGCGCCGACGCCACCGGCATAACCCTGGACGCCCGAGGTGACATCCCAGATGTGCGAAATCTCATTGAGGCGATCCTGCTCGGCCTTGACGGTAGCCCAGTCACCAGCCTGAGCGGCCTTCCACTGACGCACGTAGCCCTCGGGCTCAACGTTGGCGAGACCCGGAACGGAACCGTCGGCGCCACCGAGGTAGGCGCCGTCGACAACAACCTCGTGACCGGTGAGGATGCTCATCGGATGGCCGTTCTTCTCGTTCTCCTGAACGAGGTAACGGAACGAGATGTCATCACCCGAGGAATCCTTGACGCCGGCCAGAACGCCCTCGGCACCGAGCTTGGCAAGGAGCTTCCACGGGAGCTTGGTGTGGACACACACGGGGATGTCATAGGCGAAGATGGGCAGGTCGAGTTCCTCATGCAGGATGCGGAAGTGCTCCTCGACCTCGGTCATGCCCTGCAGGGCATAGAACGGGCAGGTGGCGACAAGCGCATCGGCGCCCAGCTCCTGAGCGACCTTACCGTGCTCGATCATGCGCTCGGTCTCGGTGTCGATGATGCCGACCAGAACGGGAACGCGGTGGTCGACGATACGGACGGCCTCGGAGATGATCTGACGGCGACGCTCGTCGGTGGAGAAGACGACCTCGCCCGAGGAGCCCAGGAAGAACAAGCCATCGACGCCGGCATCGATCATGCGGTTGATGCTGCGCTCAAAGGAGGCAACATCGAGCTGGTGGTCTTCGGTATCGGGAACAACGACGGGAGGGATAACGCCGGTGAATTTCTGAGTTGCCACAAGAATCTCCTTAGTTGTCTGGTGGGCAGCCCTATGCCGCCCACTCTTGTTGGCAGTGTCCAGGCCGTCTAGGCCAAAGAACACGAGTAGAACGTTTGGTTAAAAAAGTCGACGACTTCGTTTTCGAACGCATTGATGCGCTCGTGAGCGTATTTGGCATAGATGATATGTCTCCGGTCACACTCAAGACCGTTGAATACGGCAAACTGATCCTTGGGATCGCTCACGGTATCCATGAGCGATGTGCCCATGAGCACCGATCCGCGCACCCGAGACGACAGCGCCTCGAGGCCGCCAGGAAGCGGATTGGCAACCGCCGTGCAGGCGAGACCCCGCTCGTCCAGAGCAGAAACCGCCAGCGCGACTCCGCCGCCTAGACCCTCGCCCCATGCAAAGATGCGGTCGGCGTCCATGCCATCAAGATTGCGCGCCACCTTCGCCAGCGCGCAACCCCAACGGACGCGCTCGACAAAAGCGGGCGAAGAAATCCCCCGCTGCAGGTCGTCCGCACCAGCAACATCGTCATCCAGCGCGAGGACGGCATACCCCATGGCGGCAAATCTCGTCATGTGATGCCAGCCGCGCACAGGCCGATCGATATCGTGGAACATCAGGCACAGCGGCACGCGCTCAGACACTCGGGCACGACCGACAGGCTCGATCAAACGAGCGTGAATCGCATCGTCACCGAGCTCAAAGGAGACCTCCGAGTAACGGGCGCAGGGGTTAACAAAGTCAATCGCCGTAATGGCCAGGCCTTGAATCTCAAGATTCGAAGCGCATGTCTCTAAATCAGAAACATCTGCTTGGACATCACCGCGCCAGTCCCGATATTCTGCGAGCCTTGACGAAACCGTTCCAGGAATTCCCACGAGCCCGGGGACAATCAGCTCATTAACATTGCTCTCGCACTTAGACATGAGCCTCCCCTCCCTTGCAGAAAAACGGAATGATCAGATCGTCAAAATCCTGAATCTCCTCGTGGCCAAAGCCTTCAAAGAACTCATGACGCTTTTCGCAGGTCAGGTTGTTATAGACCGCAAACTGCGTCGCTGGCGGGCAGACGATATCGGCTGTGCCGGTGCCAAACAGCACGGGGCATTTGACCATAGGGGCAAAGTTCTTGGAATCGAAGTACGCCAGCTTGGCATAGGCTTCGTCAATACGAGTCGAGTCCTCGTCAAACCAGCGAGACCAATAGCGCAGGCCCTCGTAGGCAATGTCGTCTGCATCCAAATCCCAGACTAGGCGGAAATCTGACAGGAAGGGATAGAGGATGGCGGCACGATTGATAAGCTCGCTGTTAAGCGCACAGGTCGCAATGCCCAAACCACCACCCTGCGACGCGCCGTTCACAAACACACGAGAAAGATCGATGCCCTCGAGCTCGCGAACAATACGGCACAGGATGCGAATATCTTGGTGCAAGCGGACATAGTAGAGGTTGGCCGGGTCGCCGTCGATGCCGGCGACGATATGCCCGGCAACCGTTGTGCCCTCAAATCCACCAATGTCCTCGGAGGGACCTCCTTGGCCGGGGCAGTCGAGGGCGATGAGTGCCATGCCCATGCCCGCAAACGACGCCTGCTCAAACCAGCTGCGGCTTGCACCCGGATACCCATGGAACTGAAGCACCAATGGCACGGGCTCGTCCGAGACGGGTTTAAGGTACTTGGCATGCAGGCGAGCGCCACACATGCCGGTATACCAGAGGTCGAAAAGTTGGCAGGTCGCGGCATCGGTGACCGATGCCGTGTCGATCGCATAGTCAAGCCCGACGGCGTCGGCCTCGGCCATGCGATCCTTCCAAAAGAGATCGAAATCTGATGGACGGGGCATGGCGCCTCGATATTCACCAAATTGATGTTGTAGCTCCTGAGCACTTGGCATGGCTCGTGAACCCAACCTTTCGAAATCGCAACGGAGGTGCGCCCGGCAAGGGAACCGGGCGCACGGGAGGGAAAGCGAGGCTATTCGCCGAGCTTGGGGTGCAGCAGCGACGGCGCAGCGCCGAGCAGCATCTTGGTGTAGGGGTCCTGGGGATGCTGGAAGACCTGCTTGGCCTCGCCCTGCTCGACGATCTTGCCGCCATTCATAACGATGATGTCGTCAGAGATATAGCGGACCGTCTGGATGTCATGGCTGATGAACACCATGGCCAGGCCGAGCTCCTTCTTAAGGTCGGTCAGCAGGTTCAGAATCTGCGCGCGGACCGAAACGTCCAGAGCCGAGGTGGGCTCGTCGGCGATGATGGCATCGGGGTTCAGCGACAGGGCACGGGCAATTGCGACGCGCTGGCGCTGGCCGCCCGAAAGCTGACCGGGAAGAACCTCGGCGGCGGAGCTGGGCAGACCGGTGAGCTCCAGGAGCTCTTTGACGCGCTTCTCCTGCTCGGCCTCGGTACCCAGGTTGTGGACGCGCATGGGGTCGAGCAGTTGCTCGCGAACGACCATGCGGGGGTTGAGCGCCGTGGCCGGGTTTTGAAACACGACCGAGATGACGCGACCCATGTGGCGACGGTCCTCGGCGGTACGTTTGGTAACGTCCTTGCCCTTAAAGTAGACCTTGCCGCTCGTGGGGGCCTGCAGGCCGCACATGACGTTGGCGGTGGTGGACTTACCGCAACCGGACTCGCCGACGATGCCGATCGTCTGACCGGGCATGAGCTTAATCGTTACACCCTGGACGGCGTGAACCAGGTTGGGGTGCAGAATCGAGCCGGTACGGGTCCTAAAGGTGACGTGGACGTCATCAAGGAAGATGATCGGCTCGACGCCGTTGACTGCGGTCTCGCTCATCTACATCACCTCCGCGTGAGGGGTCAAACCATTTGCCTTGAGCACCTCGTCGGGGAGCTCGGAATAGAAGTGCTCGGTACCGGGCACGCGCTTGAAGACCGGACGGGTGTCCAGGCCAATACGCGGATGGCTCGAGCGGGGCGCGAAGCGATCGCCCTTGGGGAAATCGCGCGGGCTCGGAACGGCGCCGGGCACCTGGTGCAGGCGACCCGAACCGCTCTCGATGGACAGAACGGAACCCAGAAGACCGCGGGTGTACTCGTGGATCGGGTTGGTGAGCAGCTCCTTGGTGGGTGCCTGCTCGATAACCTGGCCAGCGTACATAACCGTGATGTTATGGGCAACCTCGGCGACCAGAGCCAGGTCATGCGAAACGAAGATCATGGCAAAGCCGAGCTTGGCCTGAAGATCGTTGAGCAGCTTGATGACCTGCTTCTGGACGGTAACGTCCAGAGCGGTCGTGGGCTCGTCGCAGATGACCAGCTTGGGGTCGCGGGTAAGGGCCATAGCGATCAGGACACGCTGACGCTGGCCGCCGGAAAGCTCGTGCGGATAGCTCTCGAGCGTGCGCTTGGGATCGAGGCCGACGAGCTCCAGGAGCTCCTCGGCGCTGCGGGTTCCGCCGCGCTTGGTGAGCTGCTTCATCTGGGCAGAGATGAGCATGGAGGGATTAAGCGAGGACAGGGCGTCCTGATAGACCATAGCGATATCGGTACCGCGCAGGCCGAACCACTCCTTCTTGCTCATCTTGAGCAGGTCACGGCCCTCCCAAAGAACCTCGCCGGAAAGATGCTCGTCATCGTCGGTCAGGCCCATGATGGCCAGCGTGGTGATGGACTTACCGCAACCGGACTCGCCCACCAGGCCCATGGTCTGACCAGGACGAACGTCAAAGTTGACATGGTCGACGACGTTGATATCACCGTGATGCTCAAACTGGATGCAGAAGTCACGGACCGAGAGAATCGGCTCAACGGACTCGTCGGGCACGTGGCGATCGTCACGCTTGAGCTCGACATCGCGCAGGGCGCCAAGGCGAGCGGAGAGGGACTGGGCCTGCTCCTTGTAGGCGCGAACGGGGTCGGAGACCAGCAGGTCGGCCTCGCGACGCTTGGAGGAATCGGTAGGATCCAGGGCAGCGGAGGGAGCAGCGGCCATGGCGTCGGTAATGCCCTCGGAGAGGATGTTGAGCGCCAGGCAGGTGATCATGATGGCCAGGCCCGGGAACAGCGCCTGCCACCAACGGCCGGCGAGCACGCCGCCGCGGGCGTCAGCGAGGATGTTGCCCCAGGTAGCGGTGGGCTCCTGGATACCAGCGCCGATGAAGGTCAGCGAGGCCTCGAAGATGATGGCGTCGGCGACCAGGGTAACGGTGAAGACCATGATCGGGGCGATGCAGTTACGCAGAACATGCTTGATCAAAATCCACGGAGCCTTGGCGCCGGAAACGATGACCGCACGGACATAGTCCTCGCCGTACTCGGACACGATGTTGGCGCGTACGATACGGGCAATCTGCGGAGTGTACATAAAGCCGATGGCGAAGATGATCGACGGCACGGAGTTGCCCAGGATGGAGACGAAGACGGCCGCGAGGGCGATGCCCGGGATGGACATGATGATGTCCAGGATACGCATGATCGTCTCGGAGACGGCCTTGCGCGAAACCGCTGCAAGGGCACCCACGACCGAGCCGCAGACCAGAGCCATGGCAGTGGCGCCAAAGCCGATAATCAGCGAGTAACGACCACCGTAGAGCATACGCGACAGAATGTCGCGACCCTTATCGTCGGTACCGAAGATAAATCCGTTGCCGGGAGCCTGGCGAGCCGTAAAGATCTCGACCGGGCTATAGGGGGCAAGAAGGGGCGCCAGGATCGCAGTCAGGGCGACCAGCACCAGCACGACGGCGGCAATCTTAGAAGACAGCGTCATCTTCTTCCAGCCACCGAGCTTGAGCCCCTTGGAGGCAGCCTTCTCGAGCTGCTCGGTTTGCTTCTCTCGAATCTTTACCATAATCTACACCGTCCTGATGCGCGGGTTGATGAGCAGGTAGAGCATGTCAACCACGATGTTGATGATGATGAAGGCAAGAGCAACGACGATAACGACGCCCTGAACCAGGTTCGCCTCGTTGCCCTGAACGCCCTGCAGAATCGCGGTGCCCATGCCGGGGAGGTTGAAGATAACCTCGATGACGACAGCGCCGCCCATGAGGTAACCGATCTTAAGACCGAGGGTGGTGACCGGGGTGATCAGCGCATTGCGAAGAACGTTGATGCCGACGACGACCTTCTCGGGAACGCCGGCGCCGCGAGCCATACGGACATAATCCTTGTCGAGCTCCTCGACCATGGCGGTACGCACGATACGAGTCATCTGGCCCGTCAGCGGAAATGCCAAGGCGATGGCGGGCATGATCATACGTCCCAGATAGCCAACCGGATTCGTGGTGAAGTGAGGCAGAGCACCCGATGCCGGGAGCACCTTAAGGTAGGAAGAGAACAGCAGGATCAACAGAACGGCAAGCCAGAACGACGGGGTTGCCAAGCCGGCGATGGAAAAGACGCGGATCACTTGGTCCGGCCATTTGTCGCGATACAGTGCCGCGATGACGCCGAGCAAAAACGAAACGACCGCACCGATGGCAAGACCGATGAAGGTCAGCTGCATCGTGACGGGCAGGGCCGTGGAGATGCGCTTGGCAACGGAGTTGCGAGCAGCACCATAGGTGCCCATGTCGCCATGGATCAGATCGCCCATATAGCGCACGTAGCGCACGGGCCAGGGGTCGTCCAGACCATACTTCTCATGGTACTCGGCAACCGCCTCGGGCGAGGCACCGTCACCCAACGCCGTGTAGGCGGGGTCGGTCTTGGAGAACGACATAAGGAAGAACACCAGGACGGTGACGCCCAATGCCATAATCGGCAGCGCCACAAGACGCCTTCCAATCAAACGTAGCAAGTTGTTCACGTTCTCTCCCCTTTCTTCTGTCGGTAGGACCAACTGGTATATGAGCACGGATACTCATTACAAGACCCGAGCGACATCGTTGCCGCCCGGGTCTTTGTTTCAACTATGAGGATACGGTCCCAACGACCGACATCCTGCATACAGACTCAAGCGAGTCTTACGCCTTGACGGTCGCAACGCCCCTGAAGGACATGCTCGTCGTGCCGATGCCCTTGAAGCCATCGAGGGCATCGCCGTTGGGCGCAGTGGACGGATCGTCCCAGGAAGCGGAGACGGTTTTGACGTGGACAACGGGGTACAGAACGGCGTTGTCGGCAATGATGTCGAAGCACTCGTTCCACTTCTTCTGCTGCTCGTCGCCCTCGGCGGCAAGAGCCTCGTCCATGAGACCGTGGAGCTTCTGCCACTCAGCGGACTCCTTCCACGGGCAACGGGTCTGCATCCAGACGTTGTCGCCGTACCACCAGTTGAGCAGCAGGTCGGGATCAGCGCCGAAGCAGGAAGGATCGCCAGGGGCAAGGAGGATATCGTAGGCCTCGCCGCCGTCAATGGCAGCGTAGGTAGCCGGCGAGGTATCGGTCTGGATGGTCACATCGAAGCCGAGAGCGTCGAGGTCGTTCTTGACCTGGGCGGCCATGCCCTTAATCTGCTCGTTGTCGGTGGTGCGCAGGGTGATGGCACCCGGGGTGATGCCAGACTCCTCGATGAGCTTCTTAGCCTTCTTGGCGTCGGTCTTGTACACCGTGGAAGCCTCATGATAGTTGGCAAAGCTCTTGGGCAGGTAGCAGCTGGCAGCGGTGGCAAGGCCGGCGAAGGTGTTGCTGACCATCTTCTCGGTGTCGAGCGCATACATGACGGCCTGACGGACCTTGACGTTGTTCCAAGGCTCCTTGGCGACGTTGAACATGATGAAGCGGGTGCCGAAACCCTGAACGTTATCGATCTTGCAGCCGGCGCTCTCGAGCTGGTCGACGGCGTCAGCGGTAACGAGCTCCATAACGAGCGTGGAGCCCTCCTGCTGAGCGGTAACGCGAGCGGTGGGGTCGGTCAGGATGCTGTACTGGATCTTCTTATCCTCGGCAGCATACTCACCGTTGTACTCGGGGTTGGGAACCAGGGTGATCTCGGTATCGGAGATAGAGTCGTACATCCAGGGGCCGGAACCGATCGGCTGCTTGGCGCGATCCTCCTCGGTCTGGGTGGCCGGGGTAACGCGGACGATGGCCAGACGATCCTTGAGCAGGGAGAAGTTGGGGACCTTGGTCTTGACCGTCACGGTGCTGGCGTCCTTGGCCTCGATGGACTCGAAGGGCTGGAAGAACGGAGCATAGGTAGCGGAAGCGGCGCAAGCGGTGTAGGAGGCAACGACATCGTCAGCGGTGACCTCGGTGCCATCGGAGAACTTGGCGCCCTTGCGGATGGTGACCTCGAAAGTGGTGTCGTCCACGGACTTAGGATCGTCGGTGGCGAGCTCGTTGAAGGTGCTGTAGTCGTGGTAATCGATGCCGTAGAGGCCCTCGACGACGTGCCAGTTAGCACCCAGGCCCACAGCGGAGCCGGTGCTGGCGGGATCGAAGCTGGACGGAGCGTAAGCGGAACCAGCGGTGATCACGCCGCCGCCACGGTTGGCGGAATCGGTGGAACCGGAAGCGGAACCCTCGTCGCTAGAGCTGCCACCGCAGCCGGTGAGACCAAGCCCTGCGACAGCAGCGACGCTGCCGGTGAGGCCGAGGAACGAACGCCTGGACATACCCTTGTTGATGATGGCCATGTCTTCTCCTATCAATAGAGAATCTTACTCGGGAGCACCTAGACTTGCCCCCGCGCAACTTGCGGACGATATATACCTTACCTACCGACGAACCCAACTGAGGTGCCGCGCTCGGCGACCGATACATACATCCGCTTGAACGGTATTTACTACCGTTCACCGAATTCGTTGACAAACGATTCGCCAGACAGTATGTATCGGCGAGGTGAGATATCAGTCTTCGTCAACCCGCAGGATAGCAGGGTTTTCACTTGGGTCAGTCAAACGTTTTAGCGTTAATAAAACCCGAAACCAGCAGGCAATCATGGCGAAATAAATGGTTGAAAATCACGCAATCATGTATATCAGTAGTTTAGGCTCGTGTTTAGCTATCGGAATGGCCAGCCGCCGCCTCGGCGCGCTCGGCATTCCACGCAACGAGCGCCTCGTGGACCGCCTTGGCAACATCGGCAGGTATGCCGCGAACTTCCGCGATCTCTTGCTCGCTCGCCGCGCGCAAACGCTTCATCGAGCCAAAATGGCGCATAAGGGCACGTTTTCTGGTGGGTCCCACGCCTGGAACGTCATCGAGTACCGAAACTGTCATGGCTTTATCACGCAACTCACGATGGAATGTGATGGCAAAACGGTGCGATTCATCGCGCACCTGTTTAATTAGATAGAGCGACGCGGACCCGGTCGGAAGCACGACGGGAGTCTCGTCCCAAGGCACGAAAACCTCCTCATCGGCCTTTGCCAAGCCACAAACTGGTATATCGAGCCCAAGAGCCTCAAGTTGCTTGATCGCAGCGGTCAATTGCGGCTTACCGCCATCGACAACGAGCAAATCGGGGCGCGAGCCAAAGCGCTCGTCGGCCATGCGCTCGGGAGCATAGCGTCGTCCCAAAACCTCGGACATCGACACGAAGTCGTTTGCCTCGTCCAATTCGGCCTGAATTTTGAAACGACGGTACTGGCTCTTGTCGGCGCGTCCGTTGGTAAACACCACCATCGAGGCGACGGTAAAGGTTCCGTGCAGCGTCGAGATATCGAAGCACTCGATACGCATCGGCGGCGCCGGCAGCGCCAGCGCGCTTTCGAGCTCCAGGAGCGCTTGATTGGTGCGGTCGTCAGCGTACCCCGTTCGCATCATGTAGCGCATGAGGGCATGGCGCGCATTTTTGGATGCCATATCGAGCAAACGGTGCTTTTCGCCACGCTGCGGCCTATGGAGATGGCAGGAACGCTCGCGCTTGCCTGCAAGCCACTCCCCCAGCGCCTCCGCATCCTCAAGCTCGACAGAGAGGTTTATCTCAGCTGGAATATCAGCCGTCTCGTCGTAATAGCGCTTAAGGAAGCCCGATTGAAGTTCCTCTTCGTCGACATCCAAACCCTTATCGAGAATAAACTCGCAGGTTCGAACCGTTCGACCCTCACGCACGACAAAGACGCAAGCGGCGGAGATGGTCTCCTCGCGATAGAAACCGATGACATCGATATCGACACTGGAGGGAAAAACGACTTGCTGACGGTCGTCCAGACCCCTGATGACCTCCAAACGACGTTTGACGCGTGCCGCGCGCTCAAAGTCGAGCGCCTCGGCGGCATCCGTCATCTCGGAGGTCAGCTCATCGACGACATCCTTGCGATGGCCCGACAAAAAGCGCTCGACACGCTTGACGTTCTTGGCATAGTCCGTAGGAGAAATCGCGCCGACACACGCACCTGGGCCGCGCCCGACATGGTAGTCGAAGCAGGGACGCCCGTTTTGCGCGCAAATCATATTGACGATGTCTTCCTCGCCCTTGTGGGACTCGACGATACGACGACAACGACGCCACTCCGCACAAGAAGCCGAGCAGATCGGGATCACCTTGCGCAGCGTGTCAATGGTCTCACGCGCCGCGCGGCTATCGGTATAGGGACCAAAATAACGCGTTCCCGGCTTATGACGCTCGCGCGTGTATTTGATAGCGGGATACAGGTCGCCCTTTGTAATGGCGATAAAGGGGTAGCTCTTGTCATCCTTGAGGTCGACGTTAAAGTACGGATGGTACTGGCCGATCAGGTTGCGCTCGAGTACAAGCGCCTCATGCTCGGTTTCGACAACGATGTAGTCAAAGCTCGCAACCAATTGCATCATGAGCGGTATTTTTTGGCGCTCATCCTGCAGCGTCACGTACTGGCGCATACGGGAACGCAGGTTTTTCGCCTTGCCAACGTAGATGACATCGCCCTTGGCATCTTTCCAAAGGTAACATCCGGGCTGCGTGGGAACGCGCGAAACCTGCTCGGCGAGTGTTGGAATGTTGTCGTGACCGGCCACACGCACCTACTTGCGACGAAGCAGCGCCGAGACCTCGGGCATCTTAAGAACGACGGCAAGGCCAAAGGTAACAGCAAGCGAGACGACACCCGCAACGCAAACATAGCCAAGAGTAATCAGAATCGAGCCGCCAAGTACCCCGACAAAGTGTTCAAGCGCCCACATGACGCCGGCGCCTGCGGCAGCCCCTAGGCCGCCGAGCAAAAGGCCAAAGAAACCGCCATGCAGGATAGATTTGACCTGAAGGCCACGCAGGCGACGACGCAGCCACCACAGCGAACAGCCGACCAAGATCACGTAGTCGACAACATACGAAAGCGCGATTGCCGGCATACCGAAGCCCAGCACAACGCCAAACAGCAGAACCGAGCCAGCCTGGCCGATGGCGGAATACAGACAATAGCGGCTATAGGGCTTCATGTCGAGCAAGGCAGAGAAGCTCTTCTGCATCAACACGACCACGCCGTAGAGCGGCAGCGAGAGCGCCAGGTAGACAAGGTACTCGGACACCAGCGCCACGCCGGATTCATCGAACTTGCCAGCACAGTAGATCATGTTGAGCGGACGTGCGAAGACAATCAAGTACAGTGCGAACGGAATCAGGAAGAACAGCATCTGGGCGACGCCACGCGAAATGCCCGTGCGAACGCTGTCGTAATCCTTCTCCTGTGCGTCATGAGAGAGCTCGGTATAGAGCGCCGTCGAAAGCGAGGCGGCAATCAGCGCGTAGGGCAGCGTGTACCACAGGCGCGCATAGGCAATGACGGAAGGACCCGTCTCGGGCTGGACCACCAGCGCGGCAGCGTTGGTGATAGAAGTCGAGACAAACATGCACACCGTGGCGAGCAGCGTCGGGATACCGAGCGCAATCGTCTGGCGCAGCGCGGGGTCCTTAAAGTCGATATGGATATGGGGATGCACGCCGTGCTTGCCAAGCGCGGGAATCTGACATGCCATCTGAACAAAGACACCGAGGGTCGTACCGGCCGCAATCAAGATGATGCCGGCACGTTCGCCAAACTGTGCGGACACGGGCGCAAAACCCATAAAGCTCGCAATGACGATCACATTGTTGAGGACCGGGGCAAACGTCGACCAGAAGTAGTCGCGGTGTGCGTTGAGAACGCCCGAGAACACCGAGCCCAAACCATAAAAGAGAATCTGGATGGCAAAGAAACGGAACATGAACGCAGCGGTATCCATGCTGCCGCCGTCACCCGAAAGGAACGATTGCGTCCAGATAAAGCCCGGGGCGAACACGGTCCCCAGCAACGAAATGCCACCCAGCACCAAAAGCAGAATGCCAAGCAGGTTGCCCACGTACTCGTTCGAGGCCTCGCGACCCTGCTCACGCCTCACGCCCATGTACACGGGCAAAAACGCCGTCACGAGCATGCCACCCATCACGAGTTCGTAGAGCATATTGGGCAGGTTGTTGGCGACCTGATAGGAGGACGAGAGTAGCGACATGCCGATAGCGGCCGCCATTGCCCACGTGCGGATAAAACCGGTGACGCGAGACACGATAGTCAGAATGGTCATAAGCCCGGCGGAACGACCAACCGTGGAGTAGTCCGACGAGCCCATGTCGTCAGTGTCATCTCGCGACGAAGAAACTTCGGATGAGGGTGTCTGAGGCGCAGATTCTTTTGCAAAATGAGCTCCGCACTTCAATTCTTCCTGCGGCATCGCTCAGTCCTCTCTCGTAATCGCGGCAACCGTCGCCCCGCAAAATGCAATTAAATCATCGGGTGCAAGCTCGAGCTGATAACCACGCTTGCCTCCCGAAATAAAAATGGTATCCCAAAGGACGCATGTCTCGTCAATGAGCGTCCGGTAGCGTTTTTTCATACCGACCGGGCTGCAGCCGCCGCGAACGTAGCCAGTCGCCGCAAGCAAATCCTTCACATGCATCATGGCCAAGGACTTCTCCCCCGCGGCACGCGCGGCGGACTTTAGATCGAGCTCGTCGGCAACAGGGATGCAGCACACGACATAGTCGTTGGACGGCGTCACGCAGACCAAAGTCTTAAATCCTTGACCGGGCTCCTCGCCAAGCTGCTCCGAAATCGCGACCCCCAGGCCCACCGACTCATCACCATCGTCTTCGTACGTATGTAGAACATAGGAAATGCCGGCACTTTCCAGCTCGCGCATCGCATTGGTTTTTGGCGTCTTTACAGCCTTTGCCATGACATATCCTTTCTCTCGCATTCGGACGCAAGGATTAAGTATATGTCCAATTCGGCTGCATACGTCACTTCGGCACAGCAAGCGCCATCGAATCACAAGGAGTCGATGGCGCCCATAAACTGAATCGCCTATTTATTGAGCATCAAGTTGAGCCTGACGCTCCCGGTCACGCCTGAGCAACGGCGCCAAAAACTTGCCCGTATAACTCTGCGGACAGTCCGCAACCTGCTCCGGTGTGCCCGAAACCACGACGGTTCCGCCGCCGTTACCGCCCTCGGGACCCATATCGATCAGGCGGTCGGCAACCTTGATGACATCAAGGTTGTGCTCAATCACCAGCACCGTGTTGCCCGCATCGACCAAGCGCTGCAGCACATCGAGCAGCTGGCGGACGTCCTCAAAATGAAGACCGGTCGTCGGCTCGTCCAAAATATAGAACGTCTTGCCCGTCTGGCGTCGATGAAGCTCCTTGGCGAGCTTCACACGCTGCGCCTCGCCGCCCGAGAGCGTCGTGGCGGGCTGGCCCAGGCTCACGTAGCCTAAGCCTACATCGTACAGCGTCTGGAGCTTGCGCTTAATCTGCGGGATATTCCCAAAGAAGGCCAGCGCCTCGGTGACGCTCATGTCGAGCACGTCCGAGATGGTCTTGCCACGGTAGGTGACCTCGAGCGTCTCGCGGTTGTAGCGTTTACCGCCGCAAACTTCGCAGGGAACGTAGATATCGGGAAGGAAGTGCATCTCGATCTTGATCTGCCCGTCGCCCTTGCACGCCTCGCAGCGCCCGCCACTCACATTAAAGGAGAAACGACCCGGCGAGTAGCCGCGCGCCTTCGACTCCGGCGTACTCGCAAACAGCGCGCGAAGATCATCCCACAGGCCGATATAGGTAGCAGGGTTGGAACGCGGCGTGCGGCCAATCGGCGACTGGTCGATATCGATAACCTTATCGATACACTCGATGCCCTCGATTTTTTTATACGGACCCACAGGGCGCGTCGAACGGTGAATAGCATTCGTAAGGGCAGGCGCAATGGTGTCGGTAACCAGGGAGCTCTTGCCCGATCCCGACACGCCGGTAACAACCGTAAGCGTACCAAACTCGATCTTGGCGGTAACGTTTTTGAGGTTGTTGGCTCGAGCGCCCGTAATTTTAAGGCAGCCGCGACCGGGCTTGCGCCGTTCATCAGGCACCCGAATCATTCGTTTGCCGGTCAGATAAGCGCCCGTCATCGACTCAGGACACGCCATGATATCAGCAGGCGTTCCCGCCGCGACTACGTGTCCGCCGTTGACACCGGCGCCGGGCCCCATGTCGATCACGTAGTCGGCGGCACGGATTGTATCCTCGTCGTGTTCGACAACGATAACGGTATTGCCGATATCGCGCAGGCGCTCGAGCGTCTTGATCAGGCGCTCGTTGTCACGCTGATGAAGACCGATCGAGGGCTCGTCCAGAATATAGAGCACGCCCATGAGACCCGCGCCGATCTGCGTTGCCAAGCGAATACGCTGTGCCTCGCCACCGGAAAGCGTCGCCGAGGCGCGATCGAGTGTCAGATAGTCGAGTCCAACATCGACCAGAAAACGCAGGCGCTCCAGAATTTCCTTGACGATACGGCCGCCGATAAACTGTTGGCGCTCGGTGAGTTCCAGGCCCTCAAAAAACTCGAGCGATTCACGGCACGACAGGCAACAAACTTCGTAAATGGACTTGCCGCCCACGGTGACGGCGAGCATCTCAGGGCGCAAACGAGCGCCGTGGCAGGTCGAGCACGGCTCCTCGCGAATGTACTTCTCCAGGCGCGCCTTGGTGTTCTCGTTCGTCGTCTCGGTATAGCGTTCGTACAGGATGTTGCGAACGCCCGAAAACTTGGTATCCCACTGGCTGCGACGTCCGTCGAGCTTTTGGTAGTCGACCGAGATCTTCGTATCGCCCAGGCCATCCAAGAATGCACGACGCACGCGAGGGGGCAAGTCCTCCCACGGCGTATCGGCGCTCACCTTAAAGTGTTTGCAGACCGCAGCAAAAATCTGCGGATAGTAGTTCGAATTGCCAAACAGGCTACCAAAGACTCCGTCGGCAATGGACTTCGAGGGGTCCTCGATCAGCGCCTCGGCATCAACGGTTTTCTTAAAGCCCAGGCCGTCGCACTCAGGACATGCGCCATAGGGAGCGTTAAACGAAAAATCACGCGGCTGAAGATCGTCAATGGAGTGTCCATGCTCCGGGCACGCCAAGGCCAACGAATACTCCAGAAGCTCGCCCTCGGTCCCCTCGGGAGCATCACGATCGGGCAGCATGTACACGTTTACATTGCCGTGAGCCAGCGCGGTCGCCTGCTCAACAGACTCGGCGATACGGCCAAGAGAGTTCTCACGGATCACGATGCGATCGACCACGACCTCGATATCGTGCTTGAACTTCTTGTCCAGATCGATCGGATCGTCGAGCGAGCACACTTCACCGTCGACACGCACGCGGCTAAAGCCCTCGGCGCGAAGGTCCTCAAACAGTTTGGTGTACTCGCCTTTTCGCCCGCGCACCACCGGTGCCAGCACAAACGCGCGGCGGCCCTCCCCCGCCGCCAAGACCTTGTCGGCAACCTGGTCGGTCGTCTGGCGCTCAATGACGCGGCCGCATTCGGGACAGTGCGGGGTGCCCACACGGGCGAACAGCAGGCGCAGATAGTCATAAATCTCGGTTACGGTGCCAACCGTCGAGCGAGGGTTTTTAGACGTCGTCTTTTGGTCGATCGACACCGCCGGCGAAAGGCCGTCGATTGAATCCAAGTCGGGTTTGTCCATCTGGCCCAAGAACTGGCGCGCATAGCTCGAAAGACTCTCGACGTATCGACGCTGGCCCTCGGCATAGATAGTGTCAAATGCCAGCGAACTCTTGCCCGAGCCAGAAAGACCGGTAATGACCACGAGTTGGTCACGCGGAATGGAAACATCGATATCACGGAGGTTGTGCTCACGAGCGCCGCGAATAACGATAGAAGAATCAGACATGGAAGCTCCTTGCCTCCTATTGCATCGAATCATACTGTCGATGAGTTTAGCGCACTCGACGCGCACAGATGTTCGTAATACAAGATTCGCAGACCTTTAGCTTTGCGTATCGGGCGCTTTGTTTCTCGAAATGCCGTGGAAAGGTTACAGTAATCTAATACTGAACTTAATTTGCCGTAACAGAGGAACGTCCATGACCGAAGATATCCCCCTTGAAATCACTTCGAGCGACATGGCCAATCTGCCCATATTCATCGCCGTCCTTATCGTGGCCATCGTCGTGGTGCGTGTATATTTTTCAATCAAACACAATGAAAAGCCGCCCATTGCCCGCGTCTTTTGGTGCGCGACGCTCCTCATCCCGCTCGGCATGGTAGCTGCATGGATTACGAATCAATTGCTCGTAAATGAGGACAATTCCCTATGGGTCCTTTCTTATTCGGCGCTCGGTGCTACCGCCGTCATACTTCTTGTCGAGCCCTTGGTTTCGGGACTTATCGACCAAACCGATCTTGCGACGGGAACGGTTGCCTGTATTTGCCGTGACATCCTTGTCATCGCCGCTGTTTCAGCGCTCTCGTTCGTTTCACTCGAAATTGCCTGTAACGAAACGTTCTATCGCATTCCCGCCAACTCATTCGGGTTTTCCGTCGGGCTGCTCGCGACGGTTCTGCTCTCCCTTTATTTGCTGGGACAGCGTCATGGAGGCGTCATGGCCCTCGTGCCCGTCGCCTGTTGCATCCTTGGCATTGCCGAGCACTTCGTCATAACGTTTAAAGGCGAGGCCATCCTGCCAAGCGATATCTTGGCCCTTGGCACCGCAATGGAAGTGAGCGAGGGATACGAGTTTACCTTTACCGCCGGAATCGTAACCTCTCTAGCCCTGCTGGAGATTTCCCTAGGGCTTCTTTCGCTTATCCGACCGAGAAAGCTCCGTACGCCCACCCATGTCTTCCCCGCAATCGCCGCTAACCTCTGCGCTTTTCTGCTAGTGACCGTTATGGGGCTCTCGGGCTTTTCCAGCATCGACTTGGAGCAGGCGCTGAATTTTGGATTTGACCGTTGGCAGCCCATCACCACGTATGCGTCTCAGGGTTTTATCACTTCGTTCACCGAAATGGTCAACGAGTTGCCCATTGAGAAGCCCGAAGACTATACGCCCGATGAGGCGCAGAGCATCGAGCAGAAGCTCGCCGCCACCTACGACAGCACGTATGGCTCGAGCGAGCAGCGCGCGGCGGCCGTTGCCCAGTTCAATGAAATCAAGCCGACGATTGTTGCCGTCATGAATGAGAGTTTTAGCGACCTTTCGTGCTTTGAGCAGCTCCAGGCGGCCGGGTACACCGGCCCCGCATTCTACAACTCGCTTCCCGACACACTTGTTCGCGGCACCATGCTCGCTTCGGTCGCCGGTGGCGGAACGGCGAACTCCGAATTCGAATTTTTGACCGGAGCGACAACGGCCTTTGTCGGATTAGGCAAAATCCCCTATCAGCTATATCAGATGAATGGCGTCAACAGCCTGGCAAAGGACCTTAAGGAGCTTGGGTATACCGCTACCGCTATGCACCCGCAAAACCCCGTCAACTACCATCGAGATAAAATCTATCAGCAGCTGGGCTTTGGAGACTTTCTTTCAATCGGCGATTTCGAAGGTGCGCCCTGTTACCATGCCGGCGTATGCGACTACGCCACCTACGACAAGATACTCGACCTGCTTAGAACCGACGAAGCCCCGCAGTTCATCTTTGACGTCACGATGCAAAATCACGGCGGCTACGACTATGGCACCGTTCCCGCCGAGGAGCTGACAAACTATTGGGTCGAGGGAGCCAGCGAGGGCGCCAATAGCGCGCTCAACACCTATCTCACCTGCATCAACGCATCCGACCGGGACCTCGAGTACTTTATCAACGAGCTCCGCAATATCGGCAGACCGGTTGTCCTTGTCTTTTTTGGCGACCATCAGCCGAGCGCCGCAACGACTCTCAACGACGAGCTGTACCCTCAGGAAGATACGGCAAGCCACGCTTTCCGTATCTATCAGTCGACATATTTTGTCTGGGCTAACTATGAAATCGCCGGCAATACCGAGCTCAACGTCTACGACACCGTCGGGGCAAACGAGGTTGCAGCCATTACCCTTAATAAGATCGGCGCCCCGCTCACCGACTATCAAAAGGCCCTGCTTGCAACAAGGTCAGATGTGCCCACCATCAATGTCGCCGGCTACCTTGGTGCCGACGGGCTGCGCTACGACTTGGAATCTGAAGACAGCCCATACGCCTCGACGATCGACAAGCTGCAGCGCATGCAATACCTCGAGTTCGCCAGCAAAGTTCAGTAAGCCCGCCCATTCGCTTGGACCCATCGTATTGCAAGCACGCTCGGCCCAAATGCATCGTAAATGACTCCCGCTCGCAAACGAGGGTACAATGACGCTCGTGTCACATCACGGGGCCCCGGCCCCAACATATACAAAGGAGTCATACATGGGTTGCGAGCACGCACAGGCCGCCGGCGGACAAACGTCGCCGTCGCAATTTGAGGAGAATACGCTGTCCGAGGTCAAACGCGTCATCGCCGTGCTTTCCGGCAAGGGCGGTGTCGGCAAGTCGTTTGTCACCGGTGCCATCGCCACCGAGCTTGCCCGTCACGGCCACAAGGTCGGCGTCCTCGATGCCGACATCACCGGTCCCTCTATCCCCAAGATGTTCGGTATGAGCGGACGCCACGTCCATGCCCTTGGCAACCTCATGCTGCCTGAAATCTCCGAGCACGGCGTCAAGGTCATGAGCTCCAACCTTCTGCTCCAAAACGAGACCGACCCCGTCCTTTGGCGCGGTCCGGTCATCGCAGGCGCCATTAGGCAGTTCTGGAGCGAGACCTCATGGGGCCCCATCGACTACCTGCTGGTCGACATGCCTCCGGGAACAGGCGACGTCGCTCTCACCGTCTTCCAGTCACTGCCCGTCGACGGCATCGTCATCGTCACGAGCCCGCAGGATCTGGTCTCGATGATCGTCGCCAAGGCGGTCAACATGGCCGAGAAGATGAACGTCCCCATTCTGGGCATCGTCGAAAACATGAGCTATATTGAGTGCCCCGACTGCGGCAAGAAGATCGAGGTCTTTGGCAAGAGCAAGCTCCCCGAGGTCGCAGAACGCTATAACCTCGACATCTTGGGCACGCTTCCCATCAATCCGTCACTCGCCGAGGCCTGCGATAAGGGCGAGGTCGAGACCGCGCTGCCCGATGGCATGTTGCCCAAGGCAGTCTCTGCCGTCGAGGCCATTACCCCGCACGAGACCGA
Source organism: uncultured Collinsella sp. (assembly GCA_937989875.1). Taxonomy (GTDB): domain Bacteria; phylum Actinomycetota; class Coriobacteriia; order Coriobacteriales; family Coriobacteriaceae; genus Collinsella. The sequence continues at coordinate 76,963 of CALKBO010000034.1, forward strand.
CGAGGCCTAAGTGAACACGAGCGCCTTCTATGACGTCCTGGTAATCGGCGGCGGGGCTTCAGGCCTCGCCGCCGCCATTACGGCCGCACGTGCTGGCAAAAGCGTCTGCATCGTTGAGTGCGATGTCGCCTGCGGCCTTAAGCTCCTTGCGACCGGTAACGGCCGTTGCAACCTCTCCAACGAATCGATTGATCCTCAGCGGTATAACCACCCCGCATTCGTCGAATCTGTCATGAGGACCCAGCCCGAACAAGAGCTTATGGGTTTCTTCTCCTCGCTGGGCATCATGACAACCTCCGAGGAAGGCCGGCTGTACCCGCGCTCCCTTCGCGCCGAATCGGTGCGCGACGCGCTTCTCAACGTTTGCGACCGCCTAGGTATCACCTTAATCTGCGGAGCCAATATTGCCACGGCGCGCAAAGATCCCGAAGGCTGGACACTCCAAATAAACCGTCCAGCGCGGGCGCTCAAGGCAAAAAAGCACGACGACCGAAAATCGGAGCTCCGCTCGCTTCGGAAGGCACTCGCCGATGTCCCTCGCAAGAACGAAGCCCTGCAGGCACATGCCGTAATTATCGCCACGGGCGGCAACCCCACCGGTATCGCCGATACGTTTGGCCTCCCCCTCACCTCGCTGCGCCCCATCCTCTGCCCCGTATCGGCAACGGTCGTTGGCGATCGGGCGGCACTCAAGACGTTGGATGGTCTGCGCGTCCGCGCCCGCTTGACGCTCACCCGTAACCATAGTGAGCTCTGGCACGAAGACGGTGAAGTACTGTTTCGAGCCTTCGGCATCTCGGGCGTCGCTGTCTTCAACCTCTCCCGTCGTATCCAGCGCGGCGATACGATCCTGCTCGACGTTTTCCCCGACCTCTCCAAAGACGAGCTGCTCGATATGCTCAACCGGCGCGTTGAGCTGCTCGGCGGCTTTTCGCCCCGCGATCCCCGTTGGCTCGACGGCATGCTCGCCCCGCAACTCTCCCGCGTCGTCTGCACGACGTTCGAGCAGTGCCATCCAGGCTCCAACGATGTCATCCATCTGGTCTCAATCCTCAAACACTTTAAGTTGCTCGTCGAGGGAACAGCCGAGGAGCGCTCGGCGCAGGTCACGCGTGGTGGCGTATCTGTCGAGAGCATCTCAATACCCAGTCTACGCGCGCGCAGCGCTGTCGACGCCCCGCTTTACATCTGCGGCGAAGCGCTCGACATCGACGCCGATTGCGGAGGCTTTAACCTTGCGTGGGCTTGGCTCTCGGGCATTCGCGCCGCAAGCAGCCTGTAGCCGCGCAGTCTATAATCAAAAACGCATTCGGGCCGTCTGGGATACCGGACGGCCTCTTTCTTGCCTCTAAGGAGACCTCGATGATCGAAATCACCCAAGTCAACGCGTCGCTCGATGAAGCCGGCGATGAAAATGCCTGCCTCATTGTTGGCAAGCGAGTCGCCAAGCGCGTCCTACGTTGCAAGGACTCCGAGATCAAGTCCATCGAGCTCCACCGCAAGTCAATCGACGCTCGCAAAAAACGAGACGTCCATTTTATCCTGAGCTTTCGTGTTGAGCTGACTAGTCCCCACCTCGAGCGAGAAGCGGTCGACAGCGTCGCCGAGCGTGACCGCTCGCGCGTACGCGCGATAGAGGACGATGGGCCCTCATTCCCCTCCCCCGTCTCCGACGCACCTCAAGAATGCCCTGTCGTTGTCGGCGCCGGATGCGCTGGCCTTTTCGCTGCACTCACCCTTGCCGAAGCGGGTCTTAAGCCCTTGCTCATCGAGCGCGGCGACCCAGCATTTCGCCGCTCGCATGCGATCGATCTCTTTCTAAAGGAGCGCATTCTCGACCCCGAGAGCAATATCCAGTTTGGCCTGGGCGGCGCGGGGACCTTCTCGGACGGCAAGCTCAATACGGGAACCAAAAATCCCGCCCATCGCCTTATCCTCGAAACCTTCGTCGAGGCGGGCGCGCCCCGCGATATTCTGTGGGATGCCAAGCCGCACATTGGCTCCGACATCCTTCCCACGGTTGTCACCGCTATATCCCAGCGCATCGAGCAGCTCGGAGGTGTCGTCCGTTATCGAACAAAGCTCGTCGACATTCACATCGACGCGTCTGGTGCCATCACCGGTATCGATGTCCAATCGTCCCAAGACGCCGCTTACGAGCCAATTGAGACAAAGCACCTCATCCTCGCCTGCGGGCATTCTGCTCGCGATATTTTTGAGCTCCTTAAGGACCACAACGTGGCCCTCGCACAAAAGACCTTTGCCATGGGCGTTCGCATCGAGCATCCGCAGCGCGACATCGACCGAGCCCAATATGGAGCCTCGGCGGGACATCCAGCGCTCGGGGCGGCCCCTTACAAACTTGTTGCCCATCTTCCCAACGGCCGCAGCGTGTTCTCGTTTTGCATGTGCCCCGGCGGACAGGTTGTCGCCGCCTCTTCCGAGCAGGGCCACCTGTGCGTCAACGGCGCTAGCCTCAATGCCCGCGACGGACGCAACGCAAATGCCGCCTTGCTCGTTAACGTCACGCCTGAGGACCTTCCCAACGATGACCCGCTCGCCGTCATCGAGCTCCAGCGTGCCTGCGAGGCGGCCGCCTATCGCCTGGGCGGTTCCAACTGGAACGCACCGGCACAACTCGTCGGAGATTTCCTCGCAGGACGCGCCAGCAAGGCGCCCGGAAAGGTAAAGCCCACCTATCCGCTCGGTGTGACCTGGACGGCAATTGACGAAGCCCTGCCGCAGCATATCGTCGAGTCGCTCCGCCTGGGACTTCCCCTACTCGGAAAAAAGCTACGAGGCTACGACCGTCCCGATGCCGTTCTTACCGGCGTGGAGACTCGTTCGAGCTCACCTGTCACTGTCACCCGAGACCGAACGTGCCATGCCGTGTCGACCCCGGGCCTCTACCCTTGTGGTGAGGGAGCTGGATATGCTGGCGGCATCATGAGCGCGGCCACCGACGGCATCCGTTGTGCCGAAGCCCTGATCGCGGACCTCTAACGCACGAATTCCAGCGCGCAAAAGACACAGGCCCCGAGCTCCACAGGGAACTCGGGGCCTGTTCGCTATTTCTTAAACCGTGCACCCTGGCGTTTTCTGCCCGATGCGAACGTGGAACCCTTGCGGGCCTGCGAACGTAAGCGCTCGATCGTCTCGTCCTCAGACGCGCCCTCGAGCATCGCCCGAATCTGAACGACGGCATCGCGCAGGCGCGCCGCCTCCTCAAAGTCCATGGCGGCAGAAGCGTTGCGCATATCCTCTTCCATGGTTTCGACGATCCGCACAAGCTCGTCATGCGGCAGTTCTTCCAACTGCTCCGCAAGTGTCTGCTCGGGCGCCACCGTTTCCGGCACGCCGCCCTCGCCCGACTCATCGGGCGTATAGAATGCGCCATGACCAAGAGAATCGCCCTTCGAGCGCCCCTTGGAACCCACGGTTTTTTCGGCCTCGGCAATAAAACTTGAGATGTCGTTGATGGCCTTGCGCACTGTCTTGGGCACAATGCCATGCTCTTCGTTATATGCCATCTGAATCTCGCGACGGCGCTGCGTCTCCTCGATGGCCTCTTTCATCGAATCGGTCACAACGTCCGCATACATGATGACTTCGCCATCGGCGTTACGGGCCGCGCGGCCAATCGTCTGAATCAGCGAACGGCGGTTGCGCAAGAAGCCTTCCTTATCGGCATCGAGAATTGCCACCAGTGAGACCTCGGGAAGATCCAAGCCCTCGCGAAGCAGGTTGATGCCAACGAGAACATCGATCTTGCCCTCGCGCAGCGTTCGCAGGATCTCGACACGGTCCATTGTCGCCGTATCAGAATGCATGTAATTGACCTTAATGCCCGCATCAAGCAGATGGTCGGTCAGGTCCTCGGCCATGCGCTTGGTCAACGTGGTCACCAGCACGCGCTCCTTGCGGGTAACGCGCTCGCGAATCTCGTCCTCAAGATCGTCAATCTGACCGCGAACCGGACGCACATCGATCTTGGGATCGAGCAGACCGGTCGGACGAATAATCTGCTCCACGTCGTTTTGGCTCACCCGCAGCTCGTAATCGCCCGGCGTGGCCGAAACATAGATAAACTGGGGTATCCTTGCCTCAAACTCATCGAAACGAAGCGGGCGGTTATCGAGCGCCGAGGGCAGGCGAAAACCGTGTTCCACCAGCGTCACCTTACGCGAGCGGTCACCTTCGTGCATGCCGCGAATCTGCGGCACCGTCACATGGCTCTCATCGATGATGCAGAGCATATCCTTGGGAAAGTAATCGATTAGGGTAAACGGCGGCTCACCCGGCTTGCGACCGTCCAGATGACGCGAGTAGTTCTCGATGCCGTTGCAAAAGCCCATCGTCTCGAGCATCTCAAGATCATAATCGGTGCGCTGCTGCAGACGCTGCGCCTCGAGCAACTTGTCGGTCGCCTTGAGCTCCGCCACGCGCTTCTCGCACTCTTCGCTGATCGATTTCAGAGACGCCTTGACCTTCGGCTTCTCGGTCACGTAGTGCGATGCCGGCCATACGGGGATGGCCTCGTACTCACGAAGCATCTCACCGGTGACCTCATCGATCTCGGCAATCAGCTCGACCTCGTCGCCAAAGAACTCAAACCGCAACGGATGCTCGGCATAAGGCGGATACACGTCGACAACATCGCCGCGCACGCGGAACGTGCCGCGTGCAAGGTCATAGTCATTGCGATCATATTGAATGTCGATAAGTGCATGGATAAAGTCATCGCGCTCGAGCGGCACCTTCTTGTCGACGTTTGGAGCCAGACCCGCATAGTCCTCAGGAGAGCCAATGCCATAGATACACGAGACCGATGCGACAACGATCACATCGCGTCGAGAGAGCAGCGATGCGGTCGCCTGATGTCGCAGCATCTCAACCTCTTCGTTAATCGAGGAGTCTTTCTCGATATATGTATCGCTTTGCGGCACATACGCCTCGGGCTGATAGTAGTCGTAGTACGAGACGAAGTAGACCACAGCGTTGTTGGGAAAGAACTCTTTGAGCTCGCTCGCAAGCTGAGCGGCGAGCGTTTTATTCGGAGCCATGACCAGCGTCGGCTTTCCCAGGGCCTCAATAGTCTTTGCCATCGTGAAGGTCTTGCCCGAACCAGTCACGCCCAACAAAACCTGATAGCGGTCTCCGTCCCTCACGCCCTGAACAAGCGACTCAATGGCCTTAGGCTGGGAACCGGCAGGCTCATAGGGAGACACGACCTTAAACGGCACGTCAGAGCCTTCAACGCCAAAGCGCTTAAGTTCACCACCAACGCGTTCTACTTCAAATTCCGCCATGGATACTCCTAACTCATATATCTGCAGTATACGCAGGCGGCAGGCATAGTCCTATACGAACCGATCGGGATAGAGGGTCTTGTAGCGAACCCAGGCATTATTGACACGAATCAGATACGCCTGCGTCTCGGGAAAGGTGATTGCATTATGAAGCGACGTACTCTGCTGCGCCCATCCGTCGACATTGCCCATGCCGGCGTTATAGGCGGCAATGGCACTGTCAGTCGACCCGTTAAAATACGCTAGAAGATACGAGAGATACGCACAGCCAAACTCGATATTCGTAGCCGGATCGTTAAGGTTGTCGGCCAAATACTCGCCACCGTCGACAAGGCCCTTGGCGATCATATCCTGGGCAGTCTCGGGCATCAGCTGCATCAATCCCTGAGCACCCTGATTCGACTCGGCCTCGGGATCCCAATTCGATTCAGACTTAATGACAGCGCACACCAGATACGGATCCAGATTATGCGAAATACTGGATTGCTTTACATACGCCTCGTAGTCAATCGGATACAGCGGCTTAAAGAAAGCGGCAGGAGCATACGAGTAAACGAATGAGATGAGGCCGAAGGCAAAAACGGCAGCCAGCGGTATAAGGCGATACCACGTAAGGAAACGTGTCTTAGGCATCGGCCTCCTCCTTATCCACTACATCCCCGAACCCATGGCGCGAAAGCCATGCGTCCAGTTGTTCAAAGAGCGAGTTATCGTCTGCCGCATTGTCAATCACAGTTGTAGCGAGATTGCACAGCGCAGACTCTTCGGGCTGGCAAGCAGAACGGGCATCGAAATCAGATGGCTCCATGCCACGTTGAATAGCGCGCTCGCGACGAACTGACAAAGGGGCGCTGATGACCAAAATTTCATCAGCCAAGCCAAATGCATCCTCAAAACCAGTCGGAGCAGAAACCTCGACCACTGCAAAGCGATAACGAGGAGATGAAACCGTACAACAAACCGGATCGAGAATCCTAAGCGAAAGCTGTTCAATCAGAACGGGATGCACAATGCCATTGAGCCGTGCGACCGAATCAGGAGAAGCAAAAGCTCGAGAAGCGAGGATGTTGCGGCGAATGCCGCCATCCTCATCCAAAATGTCCCAACCGAATTCATCCGCGAGAGCATTGACGATATCAGAGCCCGGAACATACAGCGATTTTGCAAGCTCATCCAGATCGATTAGCATAGCGCCACGAGATTCGAAATAGCGGCAGGCAGTCGACTTACCCGAAGCAATATTGCCCAAGACAAATACGGTAAACATCAAGCCCTCCCTAACGCCAATGCGAGTAATTATCGCTCAAATACACTAGAAGGACTCAAAATACAGCCAAACAGTAAGAGCGCATACGGGGGAACTAGGTCTCAAAGTACAACGTGTATATAACGTAAAAAGGGGGAGGCCGCGAGGCCTCCCCCTTCCAAGTTCAAGCGTACGGCTCGGTGCCGTCCACCGGTCAGCGGCGCCCTGGCCTCCCACGGGCTGACCC
>CALKBO010000035.1 GCA_937989875.1 uncultured Collinsella sp.
CCGGCTGAGTCTGGGAAGAGGTGCCGGGCGGCGGGCGGAGCATGGCCACCGGACCCATCGAAACACATCTCCACCATTCCTTCAACTGGGAAAATGGCGCCCCCGGGGCCCGAGAGGGGCCGCGGGGGCGTTCGGTTAACTGCGGGAGCGTGCCGTCAGCTCAATGTGTTCGGCTGAGATCGGAAATCAACCTGCAATAAGAGGAGAGCCATGTCGAAGCAAGCGGTCGTTGGAATCTTGGCGCATGTCGATGCCGGCAAGACCACGCTGGCCGAGGCCATGTTGTTCAACGCGGGTCGCATTCGCAAGCGCGGCCGCGTGGACGATGGCGATTCGCATCTGGACACGAACGCGATCGAGCGTGAGCGTGGCATTACGATCTTCTCGTCGCAGGCCGTGCTCGACCATGGCGATACCCACGTCATGCTCGTGGATGCACCGGGGCATGTCGATTTTTCGGCCGAGGCGGAGCGCACATTGCGCGCGCTGGACTACGCGATTTTAGTTGTGGGCGCCAACGACGGCGTGCAGGGGCACACCGAAACCCTGTGGCGCCTGCTTGCGCGCTATGACATCCCGACGTTCATCTATATCAATAAAATCGATTTGGAGAATCCCGGCCGCGATGTTTTGCTGGCACAACTTGGGCAACGTCTCTCCGAGGGCTGCTTGGATGCCAGCGAACTGCTGGCGGGCGGGGCCGTTCAGGAGGACGCTGCCGCGTTAGACGAGGCGGCGCTCGAGGAGTTTTTTGAAGCGGGTGAGCTTTCCGTCGCGACGCTGTCGCGCATGGTTGCCGAGCGCAAGCTCTTTCCCTGTTTTGCCGGCTCGGCGCTCAAGGACCAAGGCGTGGACGAGCTGTTGGATGGCATATGTGCGCTGATGCGTGAACAGGCGTGGCTCCCGGAGTTTGCCGCGCGCGTCTATCGTGTCAGCCGAGGGGATCGCGGCGAGCGCTTGGCTTGGGTTAAAGTGACCGGCGGCACGTTGCATGCCAAGCAGATGATTGACGGACGTTCCGGTGCCGAGGCATGGGAGCAGAAGGTCGATCAGGTACGCATCTATAACGGCGAAAAGTATGAGCTTGCCCAAGAAATTGCTGCTGGCGGTATTTGTGCCGTGACGGGTCTTGCGCACGTTCGCCCAGGGGACGCCCTGGGCGCGGAGCCTGCGGGCGATGCGCCCGTCATTGCGCCGGTCCTCACCTATACGGTGCTCCCGGGCGAACATGATGTCCATGCGGTGTTCAAAGCGTTGACTGAGCTGGCGGATGAAGATCCCATGCTCGGCGTAAGCTGGAATACGCATCTTGAGCAGATTCATTTGCAGTTGATGGGCGCCGTGCAACTCGAGGTCGTGCAGCGGGTGTTGGCCGATCGCTTTGGCCTTTCGGTTGCGTTTGAATCTGGCGGCATTCTCTATAAGGAGACTATTTCGCAGCCGGTCGAGGGCGTGGGCCACTTTGAGCCGCTGCGCCATTATGCCGAGGTGCATTTGCGCCTGGAGCCGTTGTCAGCGGGTTCGGGCGTGCAGTTTGGCACCGTGACCTCGACCGACGAGCTCGATCTTAACTGGCAGCGTCTGGCACTCACCAACGCCATGGAGCGCGATCACCTGGGCGTGCTGACCGGCTCGCCCATCACCGATGTGCGCATTACGCTCACGGGCGGCCGCGCGCATGCCAAACACACCGAGGGCGGCGATTTTCGCCAGGCCACGTACCGCGCGATTCGCCAGGGTTTGATGCAGGCGCGTGAGGCTGGCGCGGCGGTACTGTTGGAGCCGTGGTATCGCTTTGAGCTCGAGGTGCCGGGGGAGTGCGTGGGCCGGGCGCTCTCGGATGCCACGCGCATGGGTGCCGAGTACGAGCCGCCGACGATGGCGGGCGACCGGGCGAAGCTTGTGGGTCGCGTACCGGCATCCGAGGTGCAGGACTATGCCCTGGAGGTGGCTGCCTACACGAGCGGTCGCGGGCATCTGTACCTAGAGTTCGCCGGCTATGCGGCTTGCCATGATGCCGAGCGCGTAATCGAGGCTGCCGCCTATGAGCCAGAGGCCGATCTGCCCAACACGCCCGATTCGGTCTTTTGCTCTCACGGCGCCGGTTACACGGTCAAATGGTACGACGTACCCGCCGCGGCGCACGTAAAGGTCGATCCCGCCACCTTCCGCCCCTGGCGAGCAGCGGACGCCGAGTTTTTCGGCCACATGTGACAAAGGGACAGTTCCTTTGTCACATGCTAATGGTATAACTCGGTATAAGTTGGTATAACTATTACCAGGGTTTGCCAATCCGAGGAGGCCGACATGAATCCAAATCCCTTTAAGCCCACTGCCGGCAAGCGGCCCCCGGTACTCATCGGTCGCGAGTCGGTCATCGAAGATTTCGAGGAAGGGCTCGATAACGGCGCCGGAGCGCCGGGCAGGCTCATGCTCATTACGGGAAACCGCGGCTGCGGCAAGACGGTTCTCCTGCGGGAGCTGCAACGTCTGGCCAGCGAGCGCGGATGGGCGGTTGTCTCCGATTCCGCTTCGCTTGGCTTATGCGACCGCTTGGCCGACGCGCTTCGCTCGAATAAACCCGTTGTGACGTCAATGGAGTTCGGTCCGTCGTTTGGTCGGATGTCGGTCGAGGCGGCGCGGGCAAAGGGCGAGACGTTGCGAGGGCTGGTCAACGAGCGCCTTAAGAAGCTCGGTCCAGGCAAGGGCATCCTGTTTGCGATTGACGAGGCGCAATCGGCGTCTATCGAGGAACTGGCGGCTCTTGCCGTTCTCTATCAGCAGGTGCTCGGAGACCAGGATGCCACGGGCTTGCCCGATAGCGACCAGCGCGGTCTTGCGCTGGTGTTCGCCGGCTTACCCAGTATGGTTGACGACCTGCTCGAAGAGCCGAGCGTGACGTTTTTGCGGCGTGCCCAGCAGCGTACGCTGGGGGCGATATCTTTGCCCAAGGTGCGCGATTCATATGTCCGGACGGTCAAAGACGCTGGTCTTTACGTTGACGCGGAGACGGCGGACCTTGCGGCGCGCAAGAGCATGGGGCATCCCTACATGGTTCAGCTGGTGGGCTATTACATGTGGCGGTCTGCTGCCCGGCGTGGCTCGCAGGTCATTGAAGAGCGCGATGTCGAGGATGGTCATGCGGATGCCGTCTCCGAGTTCTACGAAGCGGTTGACGCGCCCCTGTATTACGGGCTGCGCAGTCCGCAACGCCTCTTTATCGAGGCTATGGCTGCTGATGAGGGTAAACCGACGCGCATGGCGGATATCATTGAGCGCTGTGATCGTACCCAGAGCTGGGCGAGTAAATATCGCGCAAGCCTGATTCGCGAGCGCGTCATCGAGGCTGCCGGATACGGCCTCGTCCGGTTTACCGTGCCCATGCTGGGCGAGTATATCCGCGACCGCATTTTATGGCACGAGTAGGGTGATAAAGGTGACGGAACAGAAGATGAGCCCGCAGGCTATCGAGGTGCGTGGCGCGCGTGTCCACAACCTCAAGGACATCGATATCGATATCCCGCTGGGAAAGCTCGTGGGTATTGCCGGCGTGTCGGGCTCGGGCAAGAGTTCGCTGGCGTTGGGCGTCCTCTATGCCGAGGGCTCGCGTCGTTACCTGGAGGCGCTCAGCACCTATACTCGTCGTCGCCTGACGCAGGCTGAGCATGCCCAGGTAGACGAGGTGCTGCATGTGCCGGCGGCGCTCGCGTTGCATCAACGCCCCAGCGTGCCAGGTGTGCGCTCGACCTTTGGCACCATGACCGAGCTCAACAATAGCCTGCGTCTGCTCTTTAGCCGTTGCGCCCATCACGTGTGCCCGCACTGCGGGGCGCGCGTGGAGCCGAGCCTTAACGTTGCCGCTGGCCTGTCGCTCACGTGCTCCGCATGTGGTCGCGAGTTCTACGCGCCGAGCGCCGAGGATTTGGCTTTCAATAGTGGTGGTGCGTGCCCTACCTGCGGCGGCACCGGTGTCATGCGCGAGGTGGACGAGGCGAGTCTGGTGCCCGATGAGTCCAAAACCATCAACGAAGGCGCGGTGCTTCCTTGGGGCACGCTCATGTGGGACCTGATGAAGCAAGTTGCCGGTGAGATGGGCGTGCGCACCGACGTGCCGTTTAACCAGCTCACGCCTCTAGAGCGCGACATCGTGTTCCATGGTCCGGCGGTTAAAAAGCACATTCTCTACGTTCCCAAAAACGGCGAGGGCGCCACGCCGCTCGACTTTACCTATTACAACGCCGTCTATACCGTTGAGAATGCGCTCGCCAAGGTTAAGGACGACAAGGGCCTCAAACGTGTTGCACGCTTTTTGCGCGAGGGGCCATGCCGTGACTGTGGCGGCACGCGTCTCTCCGAGGCTGTGCGCCTGCCTCAGGTGCGCGGTATCAATCTGGCGCAGGCGGCGGCCATGACGCTGGGCGAGGCGATTGAGTGGGTGCGCGCGGTGCCTACGTCCTTGCCGGCCGAGATGCAGCCCATGGCAGCAGATATCTGCGATTCATTTTTGAGCACGGCTCGTCGTCTGGTCGACCTGGGTCTCGATTACCTTTCACTCGACCGCGCCGGTGCCACGCTCTCCACGGGTGAGCGCCAGCGTGTGCAGCTCGCCCGTGTGGTACGCAATCGATCGACGGGCGTGCTTTATGTGCTGGACGAGCCCTCGATCGGCTTGCATCCGGCAAATGTCGACGGCCTGGTTGGCGTGATGCGCGACCTGGTAGGCGACGGCAACACCGTGGTTGTTGTCGACCACGATACGCGCGTACTGGCGGAAGCTGACTATCTGGTCGAGATGGGCCCCGTTGCCGGAGCAGGTGGCGGTAACGTGATCGCTGCAGGTACGGTGGACGAGGTCGAACAATCGCGGGGCAGCCGCATCGCCCCGTTTTTGCGCGCAGAGTCCAAGCGCATGCGTCCGCAGGTGACTGACGAGGAAATGTTCGACCAGGGACATATCCGCATGGCAACCGATGCCATTCATACCGTAAAACCGCTCGAAGTCGATATCCCGCGCGGCCGTCTCGTCGCGGTGACGGGCGTTTCGGGCTCGGGCAAGACGACGTTGGTGCTCGAGACACTCATCCCGGCACTTAAGGCACAGGCAGCTGGCGAGCGTCTGCCAAGACACGTGCGTTGGGTCGATGCCGAGGGTATTGCCCGCGCAAATCTGATTGACGCCACTCCTATCGGCGCCAACGTGCGCTCGACGGTGGCGACTTATGCCGACATCCATGATGAGCTGCGCCGCGCCTTCGCTCGCACGCCCGAGGCCAAGGCAGCCGGCTACAAGGCGGGTGCCTTTAGCTACAACACCGGCGCCTTGCGCTGCCCTACGTGCGATGGCACGGGCTCGATATCGCTCGATGTGCAGTTTTTGCCTGATGTCGAGATTGTCTGCCCGGCATGTCGCGGCTCGCGTTATGCGGACACGGCTTCGCGTATCCATCGTGAGGGCAAGGACGGGAGCTTGCTTACGTTGCCGCAGCTCATGGACATGAATGTGGACGAGGCTATCGACGCCACGGTGGGACTCAAGAAGGTTCAGGCGCGCTTGCAGACCTTGCACGACCTTGGCTTGGGCTATCTCACACTCGGTGAGCCCACGCCGGCGCTTTCGGGCGGTGAGGCACAGCGCCTTAAGCTCGCGAGCGAGATGGGCCGCGTGCAGGATGATGCCGTGTTTGTGTTTGACGAGCCCACGATCGGCCTGCATCCGCTCGATGTTCAGGTACTGTTGAACGTGTTTGACGGCCTCGTTGCCAAGGGCGCCACGGTTATCGTGATCGAACACGACCTCGATCTTATCCGCAATGCCGATTACGTGATCGACATGGGCCCGGGCGGTGGCGATGCGGGCGGGCAAATCGTCTGCGCCGGTACACCGGGCGACATCGCGGCCTGCTCCGCAAGCATCACCGGTCGCTACCTATAACCGAATGTGACAAAGGGACTGCCCCTTTGTCACATTCCCGGAAAGCCTGTTTGGCGTAGGGCTTCGTAGAGGACGATGGCGGCGCTGTTGGAGAGATTGAGTGCGCTGATGCGGTAGTCGTCCGGGTCGACGAAGTTGCCGCAGATGTCCTGCTGAAGGATGGCCTCGTGGCCGTCCTCGGTATGCCCGAGCGATTCCTCGTGGGCTTCCCAGGCCTCGGCGTTGTCGAGCGAGTCGCAATCGCGCAGCATCGGGATGCGCTCGCAACGCTCGGGCGCCGCGGCAAGCAGTGGCTCGGGAATGCCCGAGCTCTCGCTGCCAAAGACCAAGTAGTCGCCATCGCGGTAGGTGCTCTGCGCATAGGTGCGGCGTGCCTTTTTGGTCAACAGATGTAGGCGCTCGTCGGCGGGGGAGAGTCCGTTGCGCGCAAGAAAATCCTCCCAGCCGGCATAGGTCGTCACGTCCAAGTTTTGCCAGTAGCCCAGGCCGGCGCGACGCACCGTCTTGTCGTCGAGCGAAAATCCCAGCGGCTCCACCAGATGCAGGCGGGCGCCGGTAACCACGCAGGTGCGGCCGATATTGCCCGTATTGGCCGGGATCTCGGGTGCATACAGCACGATATTGAACATGAATCTCCTTGGCTTAGAACGAAAAACCACCACGAAGGGGACAGGCACCTTCGTGGTGGTTTGGCGGTTACGTAGGCGGAAAATGCCCGCTTGGATGAACCTAGGCGCGGTGCCAGTCGGTCAGGCAGGCATCGAGGGAGGCGATGAGCGCATCCTTGTCCATGTGACGGCCGATGATGCACAGGCTCGTCATGCGGTCGCCCGTCTCGTCGTCCCAAATCTGCATAATCTCGGGGTTCTCGTCGATAATCTTCTGCTTCTCACCCTCGGGCGCAGAATCGACAAACAGACCGTTCTCCATCAGGCGCATCTGGTGGCCGGCCTGCTCAAACATGTAGCACATGTCCGGATTGCCGGTCTGCCACAGCGGACCCTTGACGCGAATGACCTCGTCGGGCCACTCCTGCTCAACAAAATCGGTGAACTTCTGCAGGTCAAACGGCTTGCGGCGCGAGTACACAAAGGTCTCGATGTCGTACTCGAGCACCTCGGGGTCGTCGTGCTCCTCGGGATGCTCCATGGCCTCGATCCAAGCGGCGGAGTTGTAGGCGCGCATAAAGTCGAAGCGGCCGGTGTCGAGCAGCTCCTCCATGGGGACCTCGCCGTTTTGGGCCTCGACGATCACGGCGTCTTTCTGCAGGCTGCGCACGATGGCCTTGAGCTCGGCGATCTGCTCAGGGCTCACGGTATCGGTCTTGTTGAGGATCAGCGTGGAGCAGAACTCAATCTGCTGGATGAGCAGGCTTTCGATGTCGTCCTCGTCGATATCCTCAGCCAGTAGGTCGCGACCGCCGTTGAACTCGTCGTACATGCGGGCGCAGTCGACCACGGCCACGATGTTGTCGAGCGCGAGCTTGGGCTCGCCGCCCACCTTGGCCTCGTCGCAGAAGCTCGAGATGGTGTAGGCGATGGGGATAGGCTCGCAAATCCCCGATGCCTCGATGATGATGTAATCGAAGTCGCCCGAATCGGCGATGCCCTGCAGCTGGTTGGCTAGGTCATCCGAAAGCGTGCAGCAGATGCAGCCGTTGGTGAGCGGGATGAGGTCGTCGGTCTCGGAAAGGCCGCCGTCGGCGATGAGGCTAGCGTCGACATTGATCTCGCCGATATCGTTGACGATCACGGCGGCGCGGATACCGCCATCGTTAGCGAGGATGTGGTTGAGCAGCGTGGTCTTGCCGGCACCGAGGTATCCGGTAAGCATGATGATCTTCACGGGTTTGTTGGGCATGTGCCCTCCTTTGTTAGATATGGCTTACAGTTGAATCTTATGCCAAACGCCTGCTCTTATACCCACGCGCCGGCAAATAACACAGGCTACTCCCAGGCTCCCCATACATCGGGGCAATAACCGACGGTAGCCTTTTTGCCGTTGCGCACGATGGGCTCGGCCAAGACCTGCTGATTCTCGAGCAGTTTATCGAAGCGCTGACTGGGGGTGAGGTGCTGGATGAGCGCGAGCGTCTCCTCGTCCTTGGCCTTGGGGTTGAGCAGCTTGTCGATGCCGCCGACCGCTTGCATTACGCTCGTAAGCTCGCCCTTGCTCATCTCCTTTTCCTTAAGGTCGATAAACTGCACCTTAATGCGGCGCTCTTTGAAGAAGCGCTGCGCTTTCTTGGTATCGAACGACTTCTTAGTCCCGAAGATTTGAATATTCATGGCCCCGCCGCTCTATCGAATGAAGTTGGTCGTTGCGCGATCGGCTTCGGGTGCGTTGATGCCGGCAGCCTGTCCTGCCTCGATGCAGCGCAGGAGCCAGGCCATGTTTTTGCCGATGTTTCGCATGGTGGCAAGGCCCTCGGCGTCCCCATCGGCGTCGCCGGGCACGCGGCCAAACACGTTGTTCCAGTAGGTGGAAGCAACTACGGGCATCTGCTTAATGGTGAAGTACTTGTTGAGCACATCGAAGGTGGTCGACGTGCCGCCGCGACGGGCGACGGCGACCGCGGCGCCGGGTTTGTGCTCAAAGGCATGTCCGCCTGCATAGAAGGCGCGATCGAGGGCCGAAAGGATGCGTCCGCTGGGGTGCGCATAGTAGACGGGCGAGCCAAAGACGAAGCCATCGGCCTGCTCGGCGGCAGCGATGAGCTCGTTCACCACGTCATCGTCAAAGGTGCAGCGACCGCCAAGTTTGCCACACTGGCCGCAACCGATGCAATCGCGAATGGGCTTGGCGCCCAGCTGAAACACCTCGGTATCAATGCCTTCGGCATTGAGCTGCTCGGCGACCTCGGCGAGTGCGCGGGCGGTGTTGCCGTTTGCCTTGGGGCTGCCATTGACCAAAAGAACCTTCATCACAAACTCCCTCTGCTGTTGGTGACTTCTGCGGAGGATTATCGCACGAGAGGGCAGATGGCGTGGGGCGCGATGTGAAACGGCTTGTGTTTCACATCGCGCCCCACGACGCTAGTTCAGCTTGGTGCCCGGTACTTGCGGTGCCTCTTTAAGCAGCGCTTTGAGCTCGTTCAAAATGGAAACGGGCTGTCGATCGACAGCGTCCAGATGGAGCGTGGCCACACGAATGGGCGGCTGATATTCAAGCGGGCCGATGAGTACGGGAGAGCCCAGGAACCGTTCGATGTCGCCTGCGATCTCATCGATTGCCTCGGGGCCGAGCTCATCGAAGAGTGCCACGAACGTTGGCCCCGTCGAGCGGAACAGGCGGCCCTTGCCGCGCGAACAATCCATGAGGCAGGCGGCGCTTTCGGCGAGCACACGGTCGCCTGCATCGAATCCAAAGCGGGCATTGACCTCGGCGATATCGTCGACCTTAATGGCAATAAAGCCTGCCTCGCGCGGCACGCGGCGCATCTCTCCAATAGCGTTGACCAGTGCGTGGACATCGCCCAGGCCCGTTACCGAGTCGGTCGTATCTGCCAAGCTTCGGTTGATGATAATGCCCACATACATGCTGGGCTCGGTATCGGTGCCGTCCAAACGGTAGCCCGTGCAGTCGCAAAGCACGTATTTTCCGGTGGCATCCATTACGCGATACTGCATGAAGTGGAAGTGCCACGTGCCGTTTATCACCATGTCGAGCTCGGCGCGTACGTTGTCGCGGTCCTCGGGATGAACGCGGGCGAGCCACATGTCGAGTGAGTTAAAAGGGTGCTGGGAGGGCAGGTCAAAATCGCGCACGGCGTTAACCGACCATTGCGATTCTCCAGTATCGAGGTTAAGGATGAACGGATAGCGCGTCTCGGAGCTCATGGAGATCGCTTGGAACACCCGGTCGTTGCAGGGAAGCTGATCGACGATTGGGCGTTGCGGCACGTCATTGTCTTTCGGTTGCTGCACACGATGCATAAGCTTATAGCGATACATCTTGCGATCGGCATCCATTGTCATCTGGCGACGCGAATCGCCTGCAAGCGGATCGACGCGCGAGCAGCCAAAGCTAAAGCTGGCGATCATGGGCGCCTTGCCACCTGAGCTCGCCTCGATCAGCCCGGTACGTACCTGCTCCAAGCGCTGCTCGAGTTCAGTCTCGTTTGCAAAGAGCGAGATAAGCACAAACTCGTCTCCACCGATACGGAACAGCATCTCATCATGCTTCATGGTTTCGGAGAGCGTGCGGCAGATGCTCAGAATATAGCGATTGCCTTCGGCGTGGCCAAACCTATCATTACAATGCTTGAGATGGTCGATATCAATATAGGCGCAGGTGAAGGGGTCGCCTTTGCGCCAGAGCTGCTCGACGTGACGGTCGAGTCCGCCGCGGTTGCCCAAATTGGTGAGCGAATCGATATAGGCGTTGCACTCAAGCAGCTGGCGCTCTTGTTGCAGGATGGCATGCGTCTTTTGCAGTTGCTCACCAACGGCGCGTAGCCCAGCGGGCAGCGCGGCAACATCGAGTTCGGCGGTCGAGACGCCATTCGCAAGTCGCTGAAGATAGACAATAATCGATTGCTCGCCCATGCGATACGACTCGTTCATGATGGATAACCTCCTTGGGCGGAACAGTGGTTTGTATCATATCCCCAATTCGGCTTGGATTGGGGATATAAGTTAGCTAATGGAGACAATGCCCCCTTCGACGGTGGCGTTTTGCGCGCGAGCGTATCAGTCGTTATTGCCACCATCGAGCAATGCCTCAAAATCCTTCGCCGGCATGGGGCGGTAGTAGAGGAAGCCCTGAGCGTAGCGGGCGCCCATGTGGCGTAGCATGTTTGCCTGCTCATCTGTCTCGACGCCTTCGATTACAACGGGCAGATGGAGCGACTGCGCCATCTCGAGCATCGATGACACGATCTGCGCGCTGCGGCCTTGATCACGGTCGGTGGGCACAAAGGTACGGTCGAGCTTGATGACGTCAACGTTCACGTTCTTGAGCATTGCGAGCGTGGACTGGCCGGTGCCAAAATCGTCCATATAGGTCGAGAAGCCGCGGGTGTGCAAGTCGGCTGTCAGTTTGTCTACGGCTTCGGACTCTCCCGTATAAGCCGTCTCGGTGATCTCGATGCGCATGAGCTCGGGCGGCAGGTTGTATTGGGCGGCGAGCGATCCCATATGCTCGGCAACGTCGCAGGCAAGAATGTCCACGCGAGACACATTAAGCGAGACCGGAACCACGCGAAGACCGCGATCGAGACGCTCGCGAAGCCATATGGCGACACCCTGCCAAATGTATTTGTCGAGCGTCACCACAAAGCCGCTTTCCTCGAGTGCGGGAATAAACGTTGCGGGCGAAATGAGAGAGCCGTCCTTGTCAATCCAGCGCGTAAGTGCCTCGGCGCCAATGATCTCGCCGGTTTCCATATCGACCTGGGGCTGCAGGTAGTACGTGATGCGGCCGTTTGAGAGCGCATACTGGAACTCGGTTAGCGTGTGGTGGAACGCAACCCCATGCTCATATTCCTCGGGGCGGAAAATGGCAATGCGCTCCTTAAAGTCGTTTTTGGCGCGTCGATTGGTAAACATGGCCTTGGCCTGGGCATCGATGGTGATTTCCTCGCTAGCGTCGATGGGGCATACGCCCATGGACGGCCAAAAGCCTACGCCGTCGTCGTGCTTGGCTACAGCCTCGCGCACGCGCATATAGACTCGGTGAACGAAATCGTGCTCAAAGGGTATGAGCAGACAAAAGTCGTCTTGCCCCCAGTATCCCGCGACGCCCATGTCGGCGTTCTCGATATCCTTGAGCACCGTGCCCACATCGGCAAGCATCCGGTCGCCTTCGGCCTGTCCATACCATTCGTTAAATAGGCGCATGTGGCCCATGTCGACGGTGGCGATACACCAAGCGCCGTCGCGCCTCGCCTCGATGAAGGCATTGGCACGGCGCATAAACTCGCTGGGTCGGCAGAGGCCGGTGAGCATATCGATGCGTTCGGAGATTGCGCTTTTGCGCTCGACCTCGGGTATAGGGAGGCTGTCGTTGGGGACAAGCCCGCCAGCTGTGCGAAGGCGACGGTCGAGTTCGCACAAAACAGCAGATGTTTGGTAGTCCAGGCGCTCGTAAAAGACCGGGGCGACAATACAAACGGGAGTGATGGTGCCGCCCGCGATCTGAACGGGGGCAAAAATGGTCTCTTTTAGACGATGGATCAGGAGTTCAAATGCCCCGTGGTCCAAAGCGTTGCTGAGCACGACGAACTGGACACTTCGTGAACGGAAGACGCGACTCCTACCGCGGGTGATCGACAGCATACGGCCTGCGTATTCGGCAAGCATGCTGTCGACCGCCTCGGCTCCATAGAGCTCGTTGAGCTTCGTCGTGCCGCGAACGCGCACGGCGATGAGCCCTGTTTTGCAGTGGTCACGGCGACAGGCATCGATAGCGTTGACCAGCATACGTTGCGTTCCAAGCCCCGTGGCGGCGTCGACGGTCTCGGCAAGGGAATGATTGACGAGTTCGCCGACATAGAGCGAGGGCTCGTTTTCGTCCCCATCGATGCGAAAACCGCGAGCACGGCAGAGCACGTAGTCGCCTGTGGCGTTACGTACACGATACTGCATGACTCGATGGTGCTTGGAGCCGTTATAGACTTGGTCGATGTCGTCGGTAAAAGCCTCAAGGTCATCGGGATGGACGCGCGTTTTCCAACAATCGCGACAGTTGTCTATGTGCTCCGAAGGAAGTCCGAGATCGCGCAAAGCGTTTTGTGACCAAAGGGTGCGATGTTTATCCAAGTTCTCGATAAAGAAATAACGGCCTTCGTTGAGCATCGAAAAGGCGTCGAAAATGCGATCGCTTATTTCGAAGTCGTCGGTGTGGACTTGCGAGATATTGCGCCGATCAAGGTGTACGGCATGACGTAGCTTGTAGTCGTACATGCGATGGTCGGCATCGAGCGTCATGCGATTGGGGGCCTCGCCCAGGGCGGGGTCGGCATGTGACACCCCGTAGCTAAACGAGTGGGGCATCTCGGAATCGTTGTTTTTGAGCAGGACCGTTCGGCAGTGTTCCAGACGTTCGGCGAGGTCGTCCTCGGTCGCAACCGTAGACAGGATGGCAAACTCGTCGCCGCCTATGCGAAACGCCGCCTCGTCCACCTTCATATACAGCTTGAGATAGAGGCTTACCTGCAAGATATAGCGGTTGCCCTCGTCATGCCCAAAGATGTCGTTGCAGTGCTTAAGGTTATCGATGTCGATAAACGCCATGGTCACGGGCAGTTCCTGCTCCCAGATTTCCTCTAAGGAGTGAGCAAAGCCGCCGCGGTTGCCAAGTCCGGTAAGCTGGTCGGTAAAGGCGGTCCTAATCAGATCATCCTGACGCTCGAGAAGGTCGCGAACGGTCTTTTCGAGCGTTTCGGTGTAATTGCTGACAGTATCCATGTCGTAAGCGGCTTTCTGAGGTCGGGCGGATTGCGTCGGGCGAGCTCGTTGTGCACACGCGTTGTTGTCCGGCGCTTTGCGTGTATCCAGGCCCCGCCTTGCTGCGTTGTTGGGCTACTTTACCGGCTAATGTTCGCTGTTGATAACTACTGCGTAGTATAAACAACAGTACACAATTATATATGGGTGCACATGCTGTGGGCGGCCATTATTCGACAAACGGCAGCGCGACGATGCGATGTCCGATAAAAATGCGACTGAGACGATATATGTTGACGGGTATACTTGTCCCGTTTTAAAACGCAGGAACGGAGATGGTCGCATGGCACAGCCGGATACGACGCGCACGGTGGGGCTCGCACTCGAGGGAGGCGGCTACCGCGGTATGTATACGGCAGGCGTGCTCGACGTTTGGATGGAGCACGGTTTGACCTGCGACCATATGGTGGGTGTCTCGGCGGGCGCGGCGTTTGGCTATAACTTTAAATCGCGGCAGATCGGGCGCGCCATTCGCTACAACAAGGCCTATTGTGCCGACAAGCGCTATGCAAGCGTGACAAGCTGGTTGCGAACCGGCGACATGTTCAATGCCGATTTTGCCTATCACGAGGTGCCCATTGAGCGCGATCCCATCGACCTGGAGACATATCGTGCCTGCCCCATGCGGTTTACGTGCGTGTGTACCGATATCGAGACGGGCAAGGCCGTCTACCACGACCTGCCCTATGGCGACGAGAGGGATATCGAGTGGATCCGGGCATCGTCGGCGATTCCTGTGGCGACGCGTCCTGTTGCCATTGAGGGCCGTAAGTACCTGGATGGCGGCGTGGCTGATTCCATTCCCAGCGCTTGGTTGTTTGCGCAGGGGTATGACCGCAATATCGTGGTGCTCACACAGCCGGCGGGCTTTGTGAAGCAGCCCAACAGTGTGATGCCCATGCTGCGGCGCGTGTTCCGTCACTACCCGGAGTTTGTCGCAGCGCTTGAGCATCGGCATGAGGTCTACAATGCCACGCTCGATGACCTGGCGCGTCGCGAGGCTGCCGGCGAAATCTTTGTGGTGCGGCCGAGCGAATCGGTGAAGGTGCCGTCGCTGTGCCGCGAACCGGATGAGCTCGAGCGCATCTACCAGGTCGGCCGCCACGATGCGGAGGCGACTTTGCCGGCGTTGGAAGCGTATCTGGCGGGGTAGGGCAAACTGCCGTGGACTCGGCGGAAAGCGCATCCCGGAATGGAGGTCCAAACTGGGATGCGCTTTCCATTGCTGAAGATATGAGGCTGCGGATCAGCTGCTCGGCTTAGACTTACGCCTGCTGCCAGGTGTCGACAAGCTCCTTGGCCGCGGCGCAGGGGTCGTCGGCACTGCAGACGGCGCTCACCACAAAGAAGCCGTCGACGCCGGTGGCCTTAAGCTGTGGCAGGTCGGCCGTCTTGACGCCGCCGCCCACCACGATGGGCACGGGGCTTGCCGCGTGGAGTGCGGCCAGATCCTCAAAACTTTTGGTGATGATGGAGCCATCTGCTGCGCGTCCGCAGTCGCGCTTGGTCTCGGTCTCGTGGAGCGGGCCGATGCCCAGGTAGTCGACCAGGCTCATGTCGGCGGTCTTGACGTACTCGAGCATCTCCTCGCAACGGGCTGAAAGGCCCACGATGGCATCGGGGCCCAAAAGTTTGCGGCAGACCTCGACGGGAATATCGCTCTGACCGACGTGCACGCCGTCGACAGCAATGCCCTGCTCGCGTGCGGCGAGTACGCAGTCCAGGCGGTCGTCGATCAGCAGGGCGACCTGACCGGTCTTGCCGGCCTGTGCGATTGCCTGCGCGGCGTCGCCGGTCAGCGCGATGATCTCGCGGGCGCTTGCCACCTTGGAGCGCACCTGGATGCAGGTAAAGCCTGCGTCGAGCGCCTGGGCCACCACATCGCTCACGGGACGCCCCAGCGTGTTTTCGGGGCCGAGTACCAGATAGGCCGAGATATCAAGGTTGTCGCGGATGCTCATCGTGCTTCCTCCTGCTTTTTGATCTGTGCTTCCATGCGCTCGAGCTTGCCGGTCATGTTGTCGGTAAATCCGGGTCGAATATCGGCTTTGAGCACGACTTCGGTGCGGATGCCCTTGCTCGCCAACACAAAGGTTGCGTCGCGCACGACCTGCATGACCTCGTCCCAGTCGCCCTCGATCTCGGTGAACATCGAGGTGGTGTGGTTGGGAAGGCCGCTCTCGCGAATGACGCGCACGACCTCGGCGACCTCGGCGGACAGTTCATCGCCGGTGCCGCACGGGGCGATGGCCACGGCGACGAGTGTGTTCATGCCGGCATTGGTTGCGGGCTCGGACATGGCTTATGCCTCCTCGAGCTCGAGTTGGTTATCGGCAATATCCTGGGCGGTCGCGCGGTAGAGCTCGTCGATAAAGGCGACCTTAAAGCTTGCCGGGGCATCGGCGACAGCGGCGGCACGCGTGCCGGCAACGTTGTAGACGGCGGTGCCGCAGATGGCTGCCGTAAACGGATCGGCAGCGCAGGCGTACACAGCCAGCACGCCACCCTGCGAGCAGCCGCAGCCGGTGATCTTGGACATGAGCGGACTGCCGCCGTGGGACTTGGCCACCGTCGTGCCGTCGGTAATCAGGTCGACTTCGCCCGAGACCACTACGGCTCCGCCGGTGTAGCGGGCGAGCGCCACAGCGGCATCGCGGGCGGCGTCGACCGTGTCGGTGGTATCGACACCGCGCACGCGGCTCAGATCAGCTGCCTCGCCCTCAAGACCCCACAGGCCGGCGAGTGCGATGATCTCGGAGGCGTTGCCGCGCACGATGGCAGGCTTGTACTGCTTGAGCTCGTTTACCAGCTGGGTTCGCAGGCTACCGATGCCCAGGCCCACCGGATCGAGCACCCAGGGCTTGCCGGCGTCGTGTGCCGCCTTGGCCGCGCGGGGAATCGTCTGCTCGTAGATGGGGAAGAGCGTGCCCATGTTGAGATAGATGGCGCCGCCGCCGGCAACGAGCGCCTCGCCCTCGTCGGGCAGATAGACCATGGCGGCCGAACCGCCCACGGCGAGCTGAGCATTGGCGACAAAGTCGATCGTCACCGTGTTGGTGATGGAGCCGGCCATCGGATTGGTGGCGCGAATCTCCTCCACGGCCTTGACCACATTTTGCTTAAGCTGTTCCGAATCAATCACTGCACATGCCTCCTTGGCATAGAAAAGGGGCGCTGTGCATAGACAGCGCCCCTGTAAAGGCGGCATGCTCCCTACGCCAGCATTAACTGACAGGTTCAAAGGATTGGGCCCCATGCCCTCTCAGCCTTGTGGTTTGCACCGCCGGCACTCCCGCATCGAATCTGTTGTTCCCTATACTAGCGCACCTGCCAAAAAGGGACAGGTTTATTTTGGCAGGTCGTTACAATAGGTAGGACCGATACGAATGGGGGCCTTATGATTAAACTTGTGCTGACCGATATGGACGATACGCTGATTCCAGCCGGGCATGACGGCGCCAGCGACTACGCCATCGAGGGCATTCATGCCATGCAGGCGGCGGGTCTGCACTTTGGCCCGGTTTCGGGTCGCCAGCCGTCCGCGATGGGCTGGATGTTCCGCAATTGCGTCGAGTGCTTCTCGACCGGCGCGTTCTGCAACGGCCAGGTAATGTTTGTCGACGGTCAGGCGGTCGCTTCGCGCGCGACCGACAACGCCGCCCTTATGCGTTTGGCTGACTACTTGGAGCAGGAGACCGACGATACGTATCTGAAGGTCTACAGCCTGGGTGATGACTTTTGGAATAACGATGCCTACTGCGTGACGAGCGATCCCGAGCGCGTACGCCGCGCCATGGAGTCGGGCGGCAACGCGTGGCTCAAGGGCGAAGAGGCCCCGTGCCGTCCCGTCGTCGATGATGCGCCGGTGTTTAAGGCGAATATTTGGAGTGCCCGTTCACGTGAGGAGCTCGTGGAGCTACGCGAGCGCGTTGCCGCTGAGGTGCCGGAACTCTCGCTTGTGTTTCCCAACAATCGAGTGCGCCTGCTTGACATCCTTCCGGCCGGTTGGGACAAGGGCTGCGCTGCACTGGAGCTGGCGCGCGCTTTGGGCCTGACGACCGATGAGGTGGCCGTATTTGGCGATTCCGATAACGATCTGCCCATGATCGATGCCGTTCCCAACTCCGTTGCAGTCGCCAATGCCAACGAGGCCGTCACGGCTGCCGCGCGCTGGCATATCGGCGCTGCGGCAGACGATGCGGTTGCCGGGGCTCTGCATCAGATTGCCGCCTGCGCCGCGACGGGGGAGATGCCGCCGTTTATGCGTCAGGAGGGTGCAGCCGACGCGAATTTCGCGAACAGCTAAGGAGACAGCCATGAAGCTCCAGCAGCTCAGATATGTCGTCAAAGTTGCCGAATGCGGCAGCATTACCGAGGCCTCGCGCCGTCTCTTTGTGTCGCAGCCTTCGATTACCGCGTCGATTCGCGATCTCGAAAACGAGATGGGCGTGCACATCTTTGAGCGCACCAACAAGGGCGTCATTGTGTCCGAGGAAGGCGAGACCTTCTTGGGCTACGCGCGCCAGGTGCTCGACCAGGCCGACCTGCTCGAGGGCAAGTACAAGGGCGCGTCCGAGCAGGTGCCGCACTTTAGTGTGAGCTGTCAGCATTATTCCTTTGCCGTTAATGCGTTTGTCGATGTGATCCGTGAGTTCGATGCCGCGCGCTACGACTTTACCCTGCGCGAGGAGCAGACTCACGAGATTATCGAGGACGTCGCGCATATGAAGAGCGAACTGGGCATCCTGTACTTATCCGAGCATAATCGCGAGGTTATCGAGCGCATGCTGGCGGCCAATGAGCTCGTGTTCGAAGGACTATTCTGCGCCGCGCCGCATGTCTTTGTATGCGCCGACCATCCACTGGCGGACTGCGCCAGCGTGACGCTCGAGGACTTGGAAGACTACCCGTTCTTGTCCTATGAGCAGGGCAGTTATAACTCGTTCTACTATTCCGAGGAGCTGACTTCGACGTTCGAGCGTCGCAAAAATATCCGCGTGCGCGACCGTGCGACGTTGTTCAATTTGGCCATGGGCCTCAACGGCTACACGGTATGCTCGGGCGTGATCAGCCACGAGCTCAACGGCCCCGGCATTATCTCGATTCCGCTCGACGTGGACGAGTACATGGAGATTGGCATCATCACGCGCAAGAACACGACACTTACGCGCTATGGGCAGGCCTATATCGACGCGATTCGTCAGCATATCTAGACTGCTGCGTTCTGCACGGGTCAAATCTCTTTACGGCAGTCCAAACTGATATAGGAATCATCTATATCAAACTGTTATAAACATATATTTTACGATGACCACATGAGCGCTCATACTCTGTCCCAGCAAAGCAACCAATGCAAAGGGAGATATCTATGAGTGCTTCGATTCAACCGAACGCGCCGTTTCGCGCCGATATCGTCGGCAGCTTTCTTCGTCCGCAGGCCGTGAAGGACGCCCGTACCGACTACGCTGCGGGCAAACTCGACGCCGCCGGTCTTAAGGCCGTCGAGGACGACGCCATTCGCGATTTGGTGGCCAAGCAGAAGGCCGCCGGCCTGCAGGTCATCACCGATGGCGAGTTCCGCCGTAGTTACTGGCACCTCGACTTTATGTGGGGCCTCAATGGCATTGAGCGCCGTACCTCGCGTACGGGTTATATGTTCCATGATGAGGAGACGACGGCCGATACCGCCGTGGTGACCGGCTCCATCAGCGGCGAGAGCCACCCCTTCGTCGAGCACTTCAAGTTTGTCAAGGCACTTGAGGGCGAGGGCCGCGTTGCACGCCAGACCATCCCGGCGCCTATCCAGACGTTCTCTGAGGTCACGCTCGATCGCTGCGACGGCCAGCAGGAGAGCCTGCGCGCTGTCTATAAGACCGATGAGGAGCTTGCCGACGCCATTGCAGCCGCTTATCGCACGGTGATCGCCGACCTGTACGCTGCAGGCTGCCGCAACATCCAGTTTGATGACTGCACCTGGGGCATCTATTGCGATACCGACTTTGTGTCCAAGACCGGAATGAGCCCGGTTGATCTGCAAAAGGTAAGCGAGCTGGGCGTGGCGCTCAACAACGCCGCCATCGAGGGCAAGCCCGATGACCTGATCATTAACACGCACGTGTGCCGCGGTAACTACCACTCTACCTATGCCTTCGAGGGCGGCTACGACCCCATCGCGCCGTACCTGTTCGCAAACGAGGATGTCGACGCATTTTACCTGGAGTTCGATACGCCGCGCGCCGGCGGTTTTGAGCCGCTGAAGTATGTTGCCCCCGGCAAGAAGGTCGTGTTGGGCCTGGTGACCACCAAGGCCGCTGAGCTCGAGGACGAGGATGCCATCGTCGAGCGTATTCACGAGGCCGCAAGGTATGTTCCGCTCGAGAACCTGTATCTGTCGCCCCAGTGCGGCTTTGCCAGCTGCGAGATTGGCAACAAGCTGACCGAGGACGAGCAATGGGCAAAGATCGCGCTGGTCAAGCGCGTTGCCGAGCGCGTTTGGAAATAACGGTAACGTTCGCAGGTGGCGGCGCGTGCGAGACATGGCGTATCGCGTACAATGGTTCGGATCGTATCGTTCGGGCAGGTTATCCGATATGCCCGATCACCCTTCCATTCGAAAGGACATCCATGTCCCAGTCTTCGACGCCCGCCGTCACCGATGCCATCTACGATGCATCGTCGCTTGGCCGCCCGCGCATGTTCCTGCTCGGTCTGCAGCACCTGTTTGCCATGTTTGGCGCCACCGTGCTGGTGCCCGTGCTCACCGGTCTCTCGGTTTCGGCGACGCTGTTGTTTGCCGGCTTGGGCACGCTGCTGTTCCACTTCTTGTCGCGCGGTAAGGTGCCGGCATTTTTGGGCTCATCGTTTGCCTTTATCGCAGGCTATGCCGCAATCGCGCCCAACGGCGAGGCCGAGCTATTGCCCTACGCCTGCCTGGGCGTAGCCTGCGCCGGTCTACTCTATCCGGTGCTGGCGGCCCTGTTCCGCGCCTTTGGTGCCAAGCGCGTCATGCGCTTCTTCCCGCCGGTGGTGACGGGCCCTATCGTCATTTCCATCGGTCTGATCCTGGCAAGCTCCGCTATTGCTAACTGCCAGACCAATTGGCTCGTCGCCGTTATCGCCGTGGCAGTGATCGTCATCTGCAACATCTGGGGCCGAGGCATGGTCAAGATCGTGCCGATCCTGCTGGGCGTTGCGGTGAGCTATGCCGTTGCGACTGCGCTGGGCGAGGTCGACTTTACTGGCGTCGCAGCCGCTCCCTGGGTTGGTTTGCCCGTCGAGTGGGACAACACCGTCTTTGCGCTCTTTGGCCCGCAGTTCGATAGCGGCCTTGCCACGACGGCTATCATCACCATCATGCCGTTGGCCTTTGCAACCATGATCGAGCATATCGGTGATATCTCCGCTATTGGCTCCACCTGTGAGCGCAACTACATCGCCGATCCCGGCTTGCATCGCACACTGCTCGGCGATGGACTCGCCACGATTCTGGCTTCGCTCTTTGGCGCTCCGGCCAACACCACGTATGGCGAGAACACCGGTGTGCTTGCCCTGACGCGTGTGTTTGACCCGCGCGTGATTCGCATTGCCGCGTGCTGCGCTATCGTGCTTTCGTTCTGCCCCAAGTTCGCTGCCGTGATTGCCGCCATGCCGGCGTGTGTAATCGGCGGCGTGTCGCTTGTGCTCTACGGCATGATCAGTGCCGTAGGCGTGCGCAACCTCATCGAGAACCAGGTCGATTTCCAGAACAACCGCAACGTGCTGGTTGCCGCGCTGGTGCTCGTGCTTTCGCTCGGCATCGCGTACAGCACCGCCGGCGCCATCGTGTTGGAGCTGGGCGGCGTGACCATTTCGCTGTCCGGCATTGCCGTGGGCTCACTGGTGGGCATTGTGCTCAACGCCATCCTGCCGGGTAACGACTTTGAGTTTGATGTCTCCGAGCTTGAGGAGGCTGCTGAGTAGCAGCTGCGTTCAGCTAAAACAAGATATGGTGCCCATGCGTATATGCGTGTGGGCGCCATTTTTAATGCGTCAGTGTCCAGTGTATGCCGCGGGCCATGCGCAAGTCGGTTTGGGTAAAGTGATTGCCGGGGTTGAGCTCCAGCGTTGTTGGAATGCCGCGCTCGACGAGCAACGCTTCCATCGCGCGTGTGTCGTCGAGCACGTGCCTCATCATGCGGTTGGGTGTCTTGGTTTCCTTTTTGCCGAGTGACAGGTAGACGGCTTGCGGTCTGCTGGTAAAAGGGGCCGTGCTGGCGCGATCGACAAAGTCGGGAAACCATAGCGACCCCGATGCGCTCGCGGCGCGGTCAAAAGCGTCGGTTTGCCAGAGAGCCCAAAGCGAAAAGAGACCTGCCAGCGAGTAGCCGGCAATGCCGCGCCAGGTGGGCGGCTGAGGAAGCGACGACTCCACCTGGGGGATTATCTGATTCAGCAGCTCATCAAGAAAACCGGCAGCTTGGCCGCCGAAAGGCTCGGCATCGCGTACGCATCCGTCGCATTCCCAAGGGCTTAGCTCGCGATTCCAATCGAGCCCGCCGATGGCGACAAGGGTGAATGGCGGACAGTCGAGCTCTCGGCAGCGGTCATAGACCTCGCCGCCGTTGCCCATGACTACGGGGAGGTAGATGACGGGCGCACCTTCCGTGTGTTCCGAATGAACGGTTATCTGCTTTTGCGCTTCCAAGGCAGGCTTCTCTCAGTGTTGCGATATTGGCAGTCCCAATTGTCGCACGCTGGCACATACAGGTTGGGCTGCATTAAGAACAATCGCATGCGCGCCGCGCGAGCGCGAACGGGAAAACGCCACCGCCGGAGGGGAGCTCGGCGGTGGCGTTGTTAAACGGTGCTGGGGCTCGGGGCCTTCGCGGGAGCTGCCATGTGCGCAGAGGCGTCTAAGAACGCTTACGGCTCGCCATGGTGCCTGCGGCGATAGCGGCTGTTCCCGCAAGGACGGTTGCCACGATGGCCGCACCCGAGGTGTCGCCGGTTGCCGCGAGCACGCCGGTAGTCTTGGCTTTCGTGGTTGAAGCCGCAACGGCCTTGGTCGGCTTTGAGCCCTCAGGCTTGGGGTTCTGCTTGGACTCCGCGGGCTTGCTTTCTGCGGGCTTGGTCTCGTCGGGCTTGGGGTCTTCCGGCTTGGCTACCTCGGGAGGTGCGATGGTCGTACTTTTGGCGACTGCTTTGATATAGAGGGAGTCGACCGTGGCGTCGCCCGTGCCGATGGCTTGGCCTGCCTCGTAGATGCCGTCACGGAGCTTGCGATAGTCAATGACCTTGCCGCCTTCGGGCGTCTGGATGGCGGCGTTCTCAATTTTGATGGTGCCGATTGTCTTGCCGTCAGCGCTCATGGCACGGGCAAAGATTGCCGCTGTATCTCCTTCGGCCGTTACCTTGCTGCGGATGATCGAGATGACTGCGGGTGTGATGCCCTCGCTGGTCTGGGCGATGATGCCGATGTTCTCGCCTTGGGGTTCGCGCCTCGTCTCGCCATCTTGGTTTTCGCTGTAGGGGATGGGGCCGTCGCCGTTCTCGACATAGCGGGCTATGGCCTTGACAACGGAGTCGCTGATGTAGATGTGGCCGCCCTTCTCGTTGGGTCGATCGTTTCTGGTGGAGAATGCAGCCGAAACCTCGCCTTCCGCAAACGCGTCCACGGTGGAGCCGTTCTTGACGACGATGTCGTCCTGGTAGGTGAAGAGGGCGTTGGCGCCACCGTATCTGCCTTTACTTGCACGGACCGTCACGTTTGCATGATCGAGGGTGATGCCCTTGTGGGCATAGACGCCATATTCAACACCGTTTACGTTGAGGGAGGCATTTGTGGCTGCGAGGCTGCCCTTGGCCTCGACGGCAGCGTCTTTCTCGGAGCTTGCCTCGACCGTCCCGCCACCCTTGATGGTGAGGTTCTTGTCGGCTCCAATACCCTTGTCCTTGGTAGCCCTGGCGGTGACGGCTCCGCTGTCGTCAATCGTGATATTGCCGTTTGCCCTGATGCCATCCGATGCACCCGTGGCGTTGACGTTGCCCGAACCTTTGATAGCGAGATCACCTCCGGCATTGATGGCATCAAACCCAGTGCTCGTGGCGTTGACGGATCCGGCTCCGTCGATGTTGATATTACCCGTGGAGAGGATAGCGTCCTCAGTAGATGTCACGCTGAGCGTGCCGCCCTCGTCGCCTTGGATTTTGAGCTCGGCATTCTCGTTAGTGCCATGAGAAACGTTGATGCTTTCGATCCATTCGGCAGTGACGATGTTGGTTCCCGAGTAATTCACGTTGAGCTTGCCTGCGGCCTGGATCTCGCCGCCGTTATAGTTGTTGAGCTTCAAGTCGTCGGCGCCGTCCCACGACCAGGTACCGGCCTCGTCGCTCGCCGCGGTGTTGTACTTGTTGCCGCCGACCTTGACCCATTCCGCTGCGAGCGAGACGCTCGGCATGAGCAGCGAGCTCACCGTGAGCGCGCACACGGCGCCCGAGACGATGCGGCGCGTCACGCGGCGCCGGCTGCCGTGCGCGAGTCCTATGCGACGGCGAACGTCGGGTTCGGCAACATGGGTTCCGGCGGTAGTGTCATTGCGTTTGGGGGTCGTGAACAAGGCTGCCATGGTTGCTCCCGTTCTCATAGGGCCTATACGACTAGATTCAGCGTATCTGCTGGATGTTGCCGGCGGTAGTGCCGTTTGGAGGGCAAAATGGCCAAAATGGGGGAGAAATAGGCCGCACGCCGGCGCAGGGACCGGCGCTAAAAGAAAAGCGCGGGGCCGCATGGCGACTCCGCGCTTTATTGTTCAGCTTTTGCAGCCTTGCCCTTACGCTACGAAGAAGTAGACGAGGAAGGCAAGGGCCGCGATCCACCCGTCCCGTGCGAAAAAGTGTTTACGAGCGCTTGCGGCTCACCACGGCGCCCGCGGCGATGGCGGCTGTTCCTGCAAGGGCGGCTGCCACGATGGCTGCGCTCGAGGCGTCGCCGGTTGCTGCGAGTTTGCCGGCGATCTTGGCTCCCGTGGCTGCAACTGCAACGGTCTTGGTCGTTTTCGTGCCCTCGGACTTGGAACCCTCGGGCTTGGTCTCGCCGGGCTTCTCCTCGGGTTTGATCTCCTCGGGAGGCGCGATGACCGTGCTCTTGGCGACAGCTTCGTCGTAGGGGGAGTCGACCGTGGCGTCGCCCGTGCCGATGGTTTGACCCGCCTCGTAGGAGATGCTGGAGCCGTACTCTTCTTCGTAGCGATAGTTAATGATCTTGCCGCCTGCGGGCGCCTGGATGGGAGCGCCTTCGATCTTGATGGTGCCGATCGCCTTGCCATCTTCGCTTATGGCAAGAGCGAAGATTGCCGCCGTGTCTCCCTCAGCCGTGAGCTTGCTGCGGACGATCGAGATACTCGCGGGCGTGATGCCCTCGTAGGTCTGGGCGAAGATACCGATGTTCAGACCCCTAGGCTCAGGGATGACCGCGCCGCTTTGGTCGTTGCTGTAGTGATCGGGGCCATCGCCACCGGTCTCGACATAGCGGGCTATAGCCTTAACAACGGAGTCGCTGATGTAGATGTGGCCGCCAGCGACGTTTGGCTGGTGGTTTCTGGTAGAGATTGCAACCGAGATTTTGCCTTCCGCGAACGCGTCCACGATGGAACCATTCTTGATGACGATGTCATCCCCGTCAGTGATGAGGGCGATGGCCTGGCCGCCGCTCGCGCTTGTACGGACCGTCACGGTCGCGTGATCGAGCGTAACGCCCTTGTAGGCATAGACACCATATTCAACACCGCTTGCGTCAAGGGAGGCGTTCGTGACCGCGAGACTGCCCTCAGTGTCGACGGCAAGATCTCCCTGGGAGCTTGCCTTGACCTGGCTGCCGCCTGAGATGTTGATGCCGTCTTCAGCCCAAATCGCCGCTTCTTCTATCGAGCTTGCTTCTACCTTGCCACCGCCTTTGATGGTCAGGTCACTGCCTGCGGCGATGCCGTAGCCTTCGCCTCCTTTAGCGATCACTGTGCCAGAGGAATCGATGGTGGTCTTGCCCTTGGATTGGATACCTTCGGTATCGCCCGTTGCATTCACGGTGCCCGAGCCCGTGATAGAGAGGTCGCCCTTTGCCTCAATTCCGTCGGCAGTAGTACTTGTGGTGTTCACGGTGCCTGGGCCAGAAATGGAGAGGTCGCCTGTGGATTTAATTGCATCGGTCTCGGCTGTCACATTGAGCTCATCCGTGCTATTCGAGCTCGTTATGTTCAACTCCGCTTTCTGGTTAGTGCCATCCTGCGCTTTGATGGCGGCTCCGGTGTAATCGGGCTCGGTTTTCACGGTGTTCTTGCCCTCGTACGCAATGTTGAGCTTGCCTGCAGCATTGATCGCACCGCCGTCATAGCCGTTGAGCTTCATATCGTCGGCGCCGTCCCATGACCAGGTGCCAGCCTCGTCACCCGCCGCGGTGCCAGCGTCATACCGGCTGCCGCCGACGTCCACCCACTCGGCCGCGAGCGAGACACTCGGCATGAGCAACGAGCTCACCGTGAGCGCGCAGGTCAGACCACAGACGATGCGGCGCGTCACGCGACGCCAGCTTCCGTGTGCGAGCAGCGTGCGACGGCGCACGTCGGGCTCGACAAAATGGGCTCCAGAGGTTTTGTCATTGCGCTTGGGGGTCGTGAACAAGGCGGCCATGGTTACTCCCATCCTCATAGGGCCTATGCGATTAC
This sequence comes from uncultured Collinsella sp., assembly GCA_937989875.1. Classification (GTDB taxonomy): domain Bacteria; phylum Actinomycetota; class Coriobacteriia; order Coriobacteriales; family Coriobacteriaceae; genus Collinsella. The sequence goes on from CALKBO010000035.1 coordinate 26,076, forward strand.
GCCCAGCATATCTGCAGGATGTAGCCGGCGGTAGTGCCGTTTTGAGGGCAAAATGTCCAAAACTCGGGAAGCAATACATCGCGCGTCCGTGCGTTGCCTGGCTTTAAAAGAAAAGCGCGGAGCCGCTCGATGCGACTCCGCGCTTTGGTGTTCTGCTTTGGCAGCTTTGCCGCTACGCTACAAAGAAGTAGACGAGGAAGGCGAGGGCTGCGATCCACATGAGCGGCTTGATCTTGGAGGCCTCGCCCTTAAAGAGCGCGACGATCACGTAGGCGATAAAGCCCAGGCCAATGCCGGCAGAGATGGAGTAGGTGAAGGGCACGCCGGCGACGATCATGAACGCCGGGAAACCCTGCGACACGTCGGACCAGTCGATCTCGGAGGCTTCGCTCATCATGAGGTAACCGACGTAGACCAGAGCACCGCAGGTGGCGGCGCTGGAAACGATGGTGACGATGGGGGAGAAGAACGCGGCGAGAATGAACAGCACGCCGGTGGTGACGGAGGTGAGGCCCGTGCGGCCACCGTCGGCAGCGCCAGAGGTGGACTCGACGAAGGTGGTGATGGAGGAGACGCCCATGAAACCGCCCACAGCAGCGGCGGCGGAGTCGACGATCAGAATCTCCTTGATATTCTCGACGTTGCCGTCGTCGGTGAGGAACTCGCCCTGCTTGGCCACGGCCATCGCGGTGCCCATGGTGTCGAAGAAGTCACTCATGAGCAGCGAGAACGAGATGACGAGGAGCGCGGGGTCGGTAAGGACCTTGACGATGGCAGGCACGCCGCCGGCGTCGGCGATGGGGCCACCGATGCTCGAGAAGTCGAGCGGGGCGATGATACCGGTCGGAGCCTGGGTCACACCTAGGGGGATACCGGCGATGACGGCGACGACGATGCCGATGAGCAGCGAGCCGGGGACGTTGCGGCAGGCGAGGGCGACTGTCACCAGGATGGAGATGATGCCGACGATGAAGGTGGGGGAGGTGATGTCGCCCAGACCGACGAGTGTACTGGCGCCAGCGGTGATAATGCCGGCATCGCACAGGCCAATCATGGCGATGAACAGGCCCAGACCCACCGAGATGGCGTGACGCAGGACAACCGGGATGGCGTCCATGATGGCCTCGCGCAGGCCACAAAGCACGAGCAGCAAGATGACGACGCCCTCAAGGAAGATGACGCTCATGGCCACGTGCCAGTCACCGCCGCAGACGGTGGTGGTGATTCCGGCGATCATCGCGTTGACGCCTAAGCCCGACGCGCAGGCGAGCGGGCGGTTGGCGAAGATGCCCATGCAGATGGTCATGATGCCGGCGCCCAGGCAGGTGGCGCAGGCGAGCGCTCCCGCATCGATGCCAGCGCCCGAGAGCACCGCGGGGTTGACGGCGATGATGTAGGCCATCGCCAGGAATGTTGTCAGTCCAGCGCGGAGTTCGGTCCCGATTGTGGACTTGCGCTCGCTGACGTGAAATAGTTCGTCCATGCATACCCTTTCCTTGTTCGGCCCCGAGTTTAGGCCGATTGACACGAACTCACCCACTATAGCCCCTTTACGACGCTGTTGTTCCTCGCATGTTGATGTTCGGCGCTTTGTAGCAGACGGACGGTATTTTTCGCATGAAAATGTGTGGGTACCGTATACTTAAGCGGTTACAACGACCCCTATGGAGGAACGTATGATTAAAGAGCTTTGCCACGACGAGGCTATCCTGTCCCAGCGTTGCGAGGTTGCGACCGTCGAGGACGAGTCGGTTGCTCAGGACCTGATCGATACCATCAAGTCGCTCGACGATGCCGGCTGCCTTGCCGCTAACCAGATTGGCGTTACCAAGAAGGTTTGCGTCTACCTGGACGATGCCGGCGAGCCCCACGTGCTCTACAACCCCCGTCTGGTGTTTGGCCTGGGCGCCAGCAAGATGGAGGAGAGCTGCCTGACGCACGAGGAGGTCACCAAGTCCACGCGCTACATCAAGTGCAAGGTTGCTTATGACGTGATCGTCGACGGCAAGATGCGCGAGCGCAAGCAGGACTTCGTCGGCTTCGAGGCACAGATGATCCAGCATATGATCGATCACTGTCTTGGAAAGTTGGTCTAAGGGGACCAAAGCACCGCACCTTGCCGCTCAATCGTCGCTCGCGTACCTTAAGTACGCTTCGCTCCTCTTTCGTGGCAATCTGCGGCACTTTGACCCCTTAGACGACCTGCGGGGTTAACTTGGTTGAGTTTATCCTGCTTGAATAGCCCGGGCATGACATTGTTGTCATGTCCGGGCTTTTGTGTTTAGCGCCTTTTTGTTTGGAGACAATGAAATTAGCAAGAACGTAAAGCTAGGAGGCGCTATGTGTACGAGTATTCGATTTACCGATAATTCTGGCCACATGTATTTGGGCCGCAACCTCGACTGGAGCTTTGACTACGGCCAACAGGTTCGCGTGATGCCGCGCGGGTTTCACATTCCGTATTCGTTTATCGACGATGCGTCGGCGGCACACGCGGTGATCGGTATGTGCATCGATTACAAGAACTATCCCATGTTTTTCGATTGCGGTAACGATGCGGGTCTGGCTGTGGCGGGGCTCAACTTTCCCGGCTATGCCGAGTATGCCGAGGGCCCTGTCGACGGCAAGACCAATATCGCGGCCTATGAGTTTCCCCTGTGGGTGGCAGCGACGTTCTCGACGGTCGATGAGGTCGAGGCCGCGCTGCGCGACACGGTGATTGTCGCCAAATCTGCCGGAGAGGGGCTGGGCGTGTCGCTGCTCCATTGGATTATCGGCGACAGCCAGCGCAGCATCGTGGTCGAGATGATGGCTGACGGCCTGCATGTATACGACGATCCGGTCGACACCCTTGCCAATCAGCCCACCTTCCCGTGGCACATGGAAAACCTCCGCACCTATATCACCGCTACAAGCGATTTTCCGCAGACGGCGACATGGCGTGGCGCCGAGCTCAAGCCCTATGGAGCCGGTGCCGGCATGCGCGGCATTCCGGGCGATTGCTATTCGCCGAGCCGTTTTGTAAAGGCGGCGTACCTCAATGCCAATTACCCGCAAAAGGAGAGCGAGACCGAAAACGTCGTCCGCATGTTCCGCTCGCTCGAGGGCGTGGTGATGATCGAGGGAGCGTCCAGGATGGGCGATGGCAAGTTCGAGAAGACTATCTACACCGGATGCTTTAGCGCGCGCACGGGCAATTATTACTACGCGATGTATGGGGATCCGTCGATTCGCTACGTGAGCCTGATGGATGCCGAGGGCGCGAGCCCCGATAGGCTCGTGGTTCCCGAGCCGCGCCGTTCGTAGCCGATGGCTTTACCGCAATGCAAAGCGGCCCTGCATCTCCCGTGAGGTGCAGGGCCGCTGTCGTTGATTTATGGCGCCGCTAGAAGTTGGCGTCGTTGAGTTGTTCGTTCTCGAGGCCGTCGAGCTGTTGCTGTTCGGGCGTATCGGCGACACTCTCGAGCAGCTCGGTGGGATCGACGTTCATGCTCTTGCCGGCCTCGTTGCCGTTGACCAAGTCGTCCGAGAAGATGTCGACTTCCATTTCCTCGGCCTCTTCGATCTGGATCTCGAGCGGCACCTGGGTGCGCACGAGTTTGACGGCCGGGCGCATGCGGGCAAAGAGCGGTACGTACTCGATGATGATGGCCGAGTTCTCGAGACCATACCAACGTGCCGGGCTTCCGCAGGCGCGGCGGACGGCATACTTGATGGCCATGACGCGATGGTCGTTGCGGTTGATGTCCGTTTCGGGGGCAAGCATCTTGCGCAGCATGCAAAAACGGAAGTCGCCCACGTTGCCGCGTGTCTCGTAGATAGAGTAGGTGTGATGCTGCGGCGGCAACTCACCCGATGCCATCAGGTCGCCGACGATCTGGCGCAGGTAGGCGTTGATGCGCTGGTTGACCTTAAAGCCCAGGTCCAAGCGCACGCGGAACAGGAAGTCTGTGCCAAAGGTCTCAACGGAATACTCATGCGTATAGGGCTCGTCGGTAACGTGCACGTTGATGAACCAATATGCCTTGGCGCGCTTGGGGTGCTTGTCCAGGATGGAATAAAGCACGTCGCGGTCGAGCGTGAGCGGGTCGGGGCTGTTGGTGAGAAATACCAGATTGTCGGCGAGCACGGGATAGGTCTCGTCGTTGCGCAGGCGGTTGAGCTGATCGATGTACTTGGAGACGGGCAGCAGGATCGTTTGCGTGCGCTCGATGGCGGTGCCGCGGCGCCACACATACATAAGGCCGAACAGCAACGCGGCCAGGAAGATCATGACGTAGCCGCCGTCAAAGAACATAGTGAGGCACGAGGCGAAGAAGCACAGCTCAATGGCACCAAAGAGCAGGGCGAAGACGCAGGCACCCAGCTTGTGCTTGAGGATGCCGGCGATATAGCTCGTCAGCAGTGTGGTGGTCATGAGCATGGTCACGGTGATGGCGAGGCCATAGGCGCTTTCCATGCGCTCAGAGTTTTGGAATAGCAGCACGATGAAGATGCAGCCGACCCACATGATGTTGTTGACGAGCGGAATATAGAGCTGGCCCTTGGTGTCGCTGGGGTAGTGGATGCGCAGATGCGGCATAAGGTTGAGACGCGTGGCCTCGGATACCAGCGAGAACGAGCCGGTGATGAGCGCCTGCGAGGCGATGATGGCCGCCACAGCCGAAAGCACGATGGCAAAGGGGCGCAGGGGCTCGGGAAGCATCATATAGAACGGGTTGACGATATCCATCGCGAGCATCTGGGGGTTGGAGTTGTTGGCGAGCAGCCAAGCGCCCTGGCCCAGATAGTTAAGGATGAGGGCCGCCTTAACAAACGGCCAGGATGCGTAGATGTTGGCCTTGCCCACGTGGCTCATGTCTGAATAGAGCGCCTCGGCGCCGGTCGTCGACAGGAAGACGAAGCCGAGCACCATGATGCCCGAGTGGTTGATGGGCGAGAACAGGAACATAATGCCGCGAATGGGGTTGAGCGCGCGCAAGATGGACAGGTTGCCGAGCATATTGAACAGGCCGGCGCCTGCCAGGAACAGGAACCACAGCGTCATGAGCGGGCCGAAGAGCTTGCCGATTGACGAGGTACCGGCGCGCTGCATGGCAAACAGACCGCAGATAATGATGATGGTGATGATGATCACATTGGTCTGACCGTCACCCAATAGTGCGTGGCCCCACTCGATGGTACGCAGGCCCTCAATGGCTGTGGTGACCGTGACCGCGGGGGTGAGGATGCCGTCGGCGAGCAGCGCCGCGCCGCCGATCATGGCGGGGAGAATCAGCCATGGTGCCACCTTGCGCACGAGACTGAACAGGGCGAAGATGCCGCCCTCGTTGTGGTTATCGGCCTTCATGGCGATAACCACGTACTTGACCGTGGTCACGAGCGTCATGGTCCAGATGACGAGCGAAAGCGCGCTCAGGATCATGTCCTCGCTAACGGTACCGATGCCGCCGTTGTTGGCGACGATTGATTTCATGGTGTACATGGGGCTCGTGCCGATGTCGCCGTAGACGACGCCGAGCGTAACGAGCAGCATGCCAGCGGAGAGGGGAATGGCTCCATGCCCGCCTTGACCACGCTGATCTTGGGGGCTTGCCTCCAGTTTGTTGTGTGCCACGTGGACTCCCTTGGACATCTGGCCCCTGCAAAGGGCAGCAGACCTTTATGCCATCTTTATACATATAAGAGCAGTTTGGCACATCGGGGTGTTTTAGACAATAATCCCCATCTGGGGATTATTCATGTACGCAGGTGGCATTTCAAAGCAGGGGCTGTTAGGCGCGTGCTGCCTGAGCGATGCCGGTCTTGGCACCTGCGCGTTTGCCGGCGAGTTCGCAAAAGATCGCGCCGCCGATGATAAGTGCGGCACCCATCAGACGGACCGGCGTTATGGCTTCGCCTAAAAGGACGGCCGAAAACACGACGGCCGAAAGCGGCTCAAGGTAGCCGACGACCGCGACGGTCTGGACGGGCAGCTTGGCGACAGCACTAAAGTAGAGCAGGCAGCCAATGCCGGTGTTGACAATGCCGAGCATGGCAACGGCGCGCCAATCGATGCCGGCGGCAATGCTGGGGGAGAGGAACGAGGGGGCACCCTGCGTGAAGAGCGTGAGGATCAACGCGGTTACAAAGGCGGCGCTCACCTGGAGCGTGGAATTCTCGAGACCTTCGATATGTGGCGCGCCCTTGCTGGCGATGACCATCAATGCGTAGCAGAAGGCCGAGGCGATGCCGCAGACGATACCCGCAATGGGCATATTGCCGCCTAGACCTTGTGCCGCAATGAGAAAAGCACCGCAGGCGACGGCGATAAAGCCGGCGATTTTGCCGCCGGTCAGCTTTTCGCCAAAGATGAGCGGGGAGAGCGCCATGACAATGATGGGACCGCAGTAGTACAGCAGCGAGGATACGCCGACGCCGATCGTCTGGTAGGCGCGGAACAGAAAAATCCAGCTGGCACCCAGCGCAGCTCCTGAGAGGAGGAGGGCTGCGGCTTCGCGGGGGCGAGATGGCGCCTGCAACGTATGGCGTTGGGTGATGGCGAGGATGGTGACAAGCGAGAGTGCGCCCAAAAACGTGCGCAGGAGCACGATATCGGAGCTCGGGAGCGCGATGGCGGCGGCGATGATGCCGTTGGAGCCAAACAACAGCAATGCTGCTAAGTACGTAAACAGTCCGTTGTTCATACGCTGACATCCCCTCTATATCCGAGCATGTTCACTATGGGTGAACTGGCTTTAGAAGAAAAGCGAATATAATGCATGGATAGCATGAGAAAAACTCATGCAAAGGTGGAGGGGTGCCGTGGAAACGAATATTCAAAAGATGCAGGTGCTGCTTGAGACCGTACGCGCCGGAAGTTTTACGCGCGCCGCCGAGCGGCTGAGCTATTCGCAGTCGGGCGTGAGCCGTATGGTGGCCGATCTTGAGGCCGACTGGGGCTTTAAAGTGCTCGATAGAAGCCGCGAGGGCGTAGTGCTTTCTGCCGATGGGCGGCAAGTTATGCCGGCGGTCGAGGCGTTGTGCGAGGAATTTGTTCGTTTGCAGCAACGGGTGGATGAGATGCGTGGGCTCATGCGCGGCAAAATCTGCATCGGTACGTTTTCGAGTGTGGCGACCCACGTGCTGCCGCCGGTGATCGCGCGCTTTCGCGCCGATCACCCGGACGTCGATTATGAGTTGCTGATGGGCGATTACTCAGAGATTGAACAATGGGTGGCGGAAGGCCGCTGCGACCTGGGCTTTATTCCGCGCGAACCACGCGGCGCCGGCATGGTGTCGCGGCCGTTGGTGCAAGACGAGCTGATGGCCGTGGTGCCAGCGGACTCCTCGCTTGCCGCGGCGGAGGTCGTCTCTCTTGCCGATTTGGCCAACGAGCAGTTTATTCTGCTGGAACGCGGCACCGATGACGAGATTACGCCGCTCTTTCGTCGGGCGGGGCTGGCGGTGCGCTCAAAACTGTCGACCTGGGATGACTATGCGATTATGGCTATGGTCGAGGACGGCCTGGGTGTGAGCATTCTTCCTGCGCTTATCTTGCGTCGCTGTCAGTTCGATGTTGCCGTGCGCCCACTCGAGGGACATCCTCATCGGCAGATCAATGCGATATATCGCACGGCTGACGTTTCGCTTGCGGCGGCTCGTCTCCTTGAATATCTCTAAAGGCGCGTACCTGTTGTCCACTTTGGGACAATCCTCGGGGTTCGGTACATTTTCTTATGAAATTGAACTTTCGAATGAGGTGCCGCGTTATACTGCTGCCTAAATTGAACTCTGGTTCAATTCGTGTTCTATAAATTGAACTTTGCCAGCAAGGAGGTTCTAGTGGCCCAAGAGACGTTTAGCGATCGCCTGCGACAGACTATGTCCGATCGCGACGTTCGCCAGTCGGACGTAATCCGCGCATCGGAGATGCTCGGCAAAAAACTCGGCAAGAGTCAGATGAGCCAATATGTGAGCGGCAAGACGATCCCGCGGCGCGACGTGGCTGAGCTGCTCGCCCGTATTTTGGAGGTCGATGTTACCTGGCTGCTTGCCGGCGACGCCGATCAAGGCGAGGCATCATCACCCCGCAACGATTCCAAGCCCGAACCCCATCCCTCAGCTCAAATTCCAAGGAGCACCACCATGCGTACTTTTTCTAAATCCACCAAGCTCGATAATGTCCTGTATGACGTGCGCGGTCCCGTCGTCGACGAGGCTGCCCGCATGGAGGACGAGGGCGAGCGCATCCTCAAGCTCAATATCGGCAACCCGGCGCCCTTCGGTTTCCGCACGCCCGACGAGGTCATCAAGGACATGCGCCAGCAGCTGCCCGACTGCGAAGGCTATTCCAACTCGCGTGGCCTGTTCTCCGCGCGCAAGGCAATCATGCAGTACTCGCAGATCAAAGGCCTGCCCAACGTTCAGATGGAGCACATCTACACGGGCAACGGCGTGTCCGAGCTCATTCAACTTTCGATGAACGCGCTGCTCGACAACGGCGATGAGATCCTGATCCCCAGCCCCGACTACCCGCTCTGGACGGCGTGCGCGACCCTTGCCGGCGGCCATCCTGTGCACTACCTGTGCGACGAGCAGGCCGATTGGTATCCCGATCTGCAGGATATGGAGTCCAAGATCACGAGCGCGACCAAGGCCCTCGTCATCATCAACCCCAACAACCCCACGGGCTCCGTTTACCCGCGTGAGGTGCTCGAGGGCATCGTTGAGGTTGCGCGCAGGCACCAGCTCATGATTTTTGCAGACGAGATCTACGACCGCCTGTGCATGGACGGCTATGAGCACGTCTCGATTGCCTCGCTCGCTCCCGATCTGCCCTGTGTCACCTTTAGCGGCCTTTCCAAGTCGCACATGATCGCGGGCTATCGCATTGGCTGGATGGTGCTTTCGGGCAACCAGCGCTGCATGAGCGACTTCATCATGGGCATCAACATGCTCTCCAACATGCGCCTGTGCTCCAACGTGCCGGCCCAGTCAATCGTCCAGACGGCGCTCGGCGGCCATCAGTCGGTCAACGACTATATCCGTCCCGGCGGTCGTGTCTACGAGCAGCGCAACTTTGTGTATGAGGCGCTCAACAAGATCGACGGCATCTCGGTGGTCAAGCCGCGCGCGGCGTTCTACATCTTCCCCAAGATGGATGTTAAGAAGTTCAACATCACCGATGACGAGCAGTTCGCTCTCGACCTGCTGCACGAGAAGAAGATCCTGATCACGCGCGGCGGCGGCTTTAACTGGGCCGAGCCTGATCACTTCCGCATCGTGTACCTGCCGCGCATGGAAGTGCTTAAAGAGTCGCTCGAAGACCTCGCCGACTTCTTCGATCATTACCGCCAAGCGTAGGGGATTAGGTATCTGCCGCCGCAAGAATCGAGGCGTCGCAGGATAGACATACGACAGCGAGCGAGCCGCATTTGCGCCAAGGTGACGTGAAATGAGAGGGCGCTGACCTTCTGGTCGCGCCCTCGAAATTGAACGTCAGATTGGCGTGAATGCGGCTCGCGCAGCGTCAAGTGGTCCGCCGTTCGGTAGAACGGCGGAACTAGATCACGACGCCGTTGCAGTGGTCGATTTCGTGTTGGATGATCTCGGCGGTGTAGCCCGAGAAGTTTTTGATGCGGTGGATAAAGTTCTCGTCCAAATACTCAACCTTAATGCGGCGATAGCGGGTACAGGGACGCTCGCCGATTAGCGAGAGGCATCCTTCGCTTGTCTGATAGGCATTGACCTGCTCAAGAATTTGAGGGTTGTACATCAGGAGCGTCTTGTTGCCGTCTTTTACGCAGATGATGCGTTTGCGCACGCCGATCATGTTGGCGGCGAGACCGACACACTCGTGCTCGTGTTCGTGAAGCGTGTCCAAAAGGTCCTGTCCGGTAGCGGCGTCTTCGGGGTCGGCATCCTCGGAGGGCAGGCGTAAAAAGAACTCGGACTTCATGATGGGTTTGATCATGGCGGGCTCCTCATGTCTTATGCTTTCGTGGACTTTTAATAATAGCGCGGAAGGAAAGCTGCGCGTCCGCGTTACAATCTTTCGACGTTGGACCATGTTGCCAGATTCGTCGTGTACGGCGTCTGGTGTAAGTCTAGGGCTCATTTTCGCCCTGGACTGTTCCTCTGGGGCGATGCGATTGTCGTTCTAAGAGGAAGGAATTTCATGGGGACCAAATCCCAAAAGCAAACTCAATCCCCGTCGACAGCCTCGGCGATTCTCGTCGTAATGTATGTTGCAGCCTTTGTTGCCGCGTTTAACGAGAACATCATTAACGTGGCGCTGCACGACATTATGGCGGCCTTTTCGGTGAGTGCCACCACGGCGCAGTGGCTCGTTTCGGGCTACATGATCGTGACGTCGATCTTTACGGCTATCATGGCCTTCCTGTCCGGTCGTTTCTCGACGCGCAAGCTGCTGTTTTTCGCATGCGGATGCATGGTCGCCGGCGAAGTCCTGTGCCTGGTCGCTCCGTCGTTTAGCGTTTTGCTGCCAAGCCGTATTTTGCAGGCTGCGGGATCGGGCATCTTGTTTCCGCTCATGATGAATGTGGTGCTGTCTTGTGCCCCGCGCGAGAAGCTCGGTCTGTATCTGAGCCTGGGCGGCGCCTGCATTACGCTGGGGCCGGCGTTTGGACCCGTGATCAGCGGTCTAATGTGCACGTTGTTTGGCTGGAGGGCGGTGTTCGTAGTGCCGCTGGTGGGCGGCATTGTGGTCGCTGCGGCGGGCGTAAAGCATGTTCAGAATGTCGGAGAGCGCTCGAACACCACGCTTGATATTCTGTCGGTTGTTTTGCTCGCTGCCGGTATTACGGCATTTGTGTATTCCGTAGGCGAGTTCTCGACCAATCTGGTTGGCGGTACCGTGACGCTTTTCGCCGCCGTTGTGCTGCTCGGCCTGTTTGCGGCCCGTCAGCTTAAGCTCGAGCATCCGGTGCTTAACGTGCGCCCCATGGCGAGTGTTCGTTTTTGGCCTGCGTGCTTGCTTGTGGTGGTATCGATGATGACGACGTTCTCGATGAGCGTTTTGTTGCCGCTCTATTTTGAGGGCGCATACGGCATGACCGCACTTGTTGCGGGCTTGCTCATTTTGCCAGCAATTGCCTGCAACGCCGTGACCTCGATTGTGGGCGGACGCGTGATGGACGCCCGTGGCGCATGGCCGCTGCTGCCGGTCGGCTTTGCCCTGATTGCCTTGGGGCAGACTACCATCTCGGTGACGGCGGTAAGCATGAACATCGGCGTCGTCGTGGCGCTGACCGTTGTGGTGTATGCCGGAGTCGGTTTGGTGCTGAGCCCCTCGCAAACGGCCGGCTTGGAGACGCTACCTGGCGCTGAGCATCCTCACGGAACGGCATTGCTCAACACGTGGAACATGATTGCCGCATCGTTTGGCCCGTCGCTGTTTATCGGCCTGCTCTCGAGTTCTGCGGCGACTGCCGGCGCCGCTGGCGTTGCGACCGACGTTGCCCAGGCGATTGGATTTGCGGCGGCCGTGCGTGTGGCGGCTGTAATTGCCGTGGTCGGGTTCGTGGCGTCGCTGGTGTACGCTCGTCGCGAGTCGCACATGTCGCATTAATGTGTGCACATAGATTCTGCAGCTAGATTAGCGGGCGACACCATAAACTAATGGACGTTTTGCCGAGAGGCATGAATGTTTAAAGCGCAAAGAGTGCGCGACGGGCCCCGCGAATGGGGCGATGATGCCCGAGAGGGCCAAGAAGGAGTCTCATGTCTGAGAACGAAGAGATCATGAACGAGACCGAGAACGAGACCATGGCTGCCGAGGTTGAGGCAGTCGAGACCGTGGAGACCGAAGCTGCCGAGGTTGAGGCTGCTGACGAGGTTTCCGCCGAGGAGGAGGCCGAGGCTGTCGAGGCCGCCGTTGATTACGATGACGAAGAGCTGATGGACAAGATGCAGAAGGCCGCCCGCCTGCTGCGTAGCCGTCGCTTTGCTATTTCCAAGGAGGAGGAGGCCAAGGCCGAGCGCATGGCGAACATCGAGCGCGCCATCAAGCTTCTTGACCTCAAGCCCAAGATGGAGCAGAAGGAAATGTCCGACCTGCTGGGCATGCGCCTTCGTGAGCTCGATGGCCTGATGGCCGAGGCCGAGGCTGCCGATCTGGTCGGCCGCATCGACGACGCCGAGGGCGATATGCGCAAGATCGTCGTCTTTGCTGCCGAGGATGCCGCTGAGGGCCTGGTCGAGCTTGCCAACAAGAAGGAGAAGCTCCTGCCCGAGCTTTCTTATGAGGAGGCCACCGAGCTGATGGCCGCTCTCGATAAGGTTATCGCCCCGCTTGTCGCCATGGGCCTGGACGAGGACCGCGGTCCTCGCGGCGGCCGTGACGACCGTGGCGGCCGTGGCGGCGACCGTGGCGGTCGCGGCGGCTTTGGTGATCGCGGTGGCCGTGGTGGCGACCGTGGCGGTCGCGGTGGCGATCGTGGCGGCCGTGGCGGCTTTGGTGACCGCGGTGGCGACCGTGGCGGTCGCGGCGGCTTTGGCGGCAACCGTGGCGGCTATGGTGACCGCGGTGGCAACCGTGGCGGCTTTGGCGGCAACCGTGGCAACGACCGCGGCGGTCGCGGTGGCGATCGTGGCGGCCGCAACGGCGGCGGCTTCCGCGGCAACCGCTTCTAATTGGGTTACGCGGTTTTACAAAACCGCGTAACGACTCGACGCTGCAAGCCCGCCAGAGCGGCAATCTGCCTTTCAACTTCGATGGCATGATCAAAAGATCAATGCCGCCTTGTTTCAAGGCACCTTGCTCGCCCTGGCGGGCTTTCGCTGTCGTTGCCAAAACATCGGCGTTGTCGAAGTAGTCATTGGGGACGTTCTTAAACGACTATATAGTATGAGAGTGGATAATCTCCCGGTTTGAGCCTGCATTCGAGCTCAAAGTGGGAGATTATCCACTCTCATTTGTTATGTGTCCGAAAATCCACGCTCGTTTCTACTCCGCCTACATTTGGAGGAAGAGCTCGTGGAGGCGGGTGTCGTCATCGAGCTCGGGGTGAAAGGTAACACCGAGCTGGTTGCCTTGGCGGGCGGCGACGATACGGCCGTCGACTTCGGCTAGGGCCTCAGTGTCGCTGTGCACTTCGACAATGCGGGGCGCGCGGATAAACGTCAGCGGCACCTCACCGTCGATGCCGGCGACAGATCCTTGAGTGCGAAAACTGCCGAGCTGTCTGCCATAGGCATTACGCTCAACGAGTACGTCCATGGTTGCCAGGCGCGGCGTTCCTTTATCGTCGTGTGCGGCAAGATTGCGCGCCAATAGAATCAAGCCGGCGCAGGTGCCAAGGACGGGCATGCCTTCAACAATGTGGGTGCGAAGCTCATCGAGCATGCCGAGCTCGGCAAGTAGCTTGCCCTGAACGGTGGACTCGCCGCCAGGGAGGACCAGGCGGTCAAAGTTCTGCTGCAAATCGGCCGCCTGCCTCAACTCAACACAGCGTGCGCCCAGCTCAGATAACCTTGCCTCGTGCTCGGCAAAAGCGCCTTGGACCGCCAGCACGGCGACCGTTTGGTCTGCATAATCGCTCATGTGCGATCCTTTCTGCTGGACTAGCGTCCGCGCTCCTCCATGATAATCTCGATCTCGTTGGCGTTGATGCCCACCATGGCCTCGCCCAGGTCTTCCGAAAGCTCGGCGATGAGCTTGGCATCGGTGAAGTTTGCCACGGTCTTGACGATGGCGGCGGCGCGCTTGGCGGGGTCGCCGCTCTTAAAGATGCCCGAGCCGACAAAGACGCCCTCGGCGCCCAGCTGCATCATCAGCGCGGCGTCGGCGGGGGTCGCTACGCCGCCGGCGGCAAAGTTCACGACGGGAAGCTTGCCCGTGGCATGGACCTCGCGCACCAGCTCGACCGGAACCCGTAGTTGCTTGGCTGCCTCAAAGAGCTCATCATCGCGTAAAGCAACAACGTCGCGGATCTGCTTTTGGATCTTGCGCATGTGGCGCACAGCCTGGACGACGTCGCCCGTGCCCGGCTCGCCCTTGGTGCGAATCATCGTGGCGCCCTCGGCAACACGGCGCAGCGCCTCGCCCAGATCGCGGGCACCGCAGACAAACGGCACGTCAAACTGGGTCTTGTCGATATGGTAGACATCGTCGGCGGGGGAGAGAACCTCGGACTCATCGATGTAATCGATCTCGATGGCCTGCAGGACCTGCGCCTCGACAATGTGACCGATGCGGCACTTGGCCATAACGGGGATGGAGACGGCCTCCTGGATGCCCTTGATCATCTTGGGGTCGCTCATGCGCGAGACGCCGCCTGCGGCACGGATGTCGGCCGGGATGCGCTCGAGTGCCATGACGGCGCAGGCGCCTGCCTCTTCGGCGATGCGCGCCTGCTCGGGCGTGGTGACGTCCATGATGACGCCGCCCTTGAGCATCTGCGCGAGCTCGCGATTGAGTTTGACGCGATCGGCCTTGCTGGTCTGTTCTGCCATGGTTGCTCCCTTGGTTGGCATGTGCATTGCTTGACGGAACATCCTATCGGGGAGCTGGGTATGGCGAAATACTCAGTTATCGAGATAATAACAAGGTCAGACTAATACCAGATTGAATGACTTTATAAGGTCAGGTGACAAATTCATGCTTGACTACAATTTGGAAAAACGCGGCGAAGCATCGCTTTATGAGTATGTTTACCAGCAAATTCGAGATGATATCGTTGCTGGACGTATTGCGGCGGGGGAGCATTTGCCGTCTAAGCGCGCCTTTGCCACTCATCTGGGAATCAGTGTCATTACCATCGAGAATGCATATAGCCAGTTACTTGCCGAGGGCTATATTTGCTCAAAGCCGCGGCGTGGCTACTACGCATGTGAGCTTCCGGATGCACCGGTTTTGCCTTCGGCTACGGGGAACATCGACCGAGATACCGTCTCTGTGGACCCCAGCGCGCATGATGTCAACGGACAGGTCGAGCGATTCGATGTGCTTTCTCCTTCCGCTTTGGAGGCGGCGCGGCTTTGGCAAGGCACGCTACGGGCGACGCTGACATCCGAAGACGAGTGCGAGATTTTTTCGCCCGCACCGGCACAGGGCACCGCTCGGCTACGACGCGCTATTGCTCACCATCTGCGTGGGACGAGGGGCATGAATGTCGATCCCAATAACATCGTTATCGGCGCGGGCGCCCAGCTGCTCGATACCATGTTGGTTCAGTTGCTTGGCGCGGACAAGGTGTATGCCGTTGAGGACCCGGGCTATTTGCGCTTGACGCGCATCTATCAGGCTATGGGCTGCAAAGTTCGACATATCCCGTTGGATGATGACGGCGTGGACCTGAGCACTCTGCAGAAAAGCGGGACCGATGTCCTTCACCTGATGCCGTCCCATCAGTATCCGACCGGCCTTGTGACGAGCATTGCGCGTCGCTATGCCCTGCTGAGCTGGGTCGCCGAGCAGCCGGGCCGGTATCTCATCGAAGATGACTTTGATTGTGAGTTTCGCCTTGCTGGTAAGCCGATTCCCGCGCTCGCGTCGATCGATGCCGCCCAGTCGGTTATCTACACCAACACGTTTTCGAAGAGCCTGTCATCGGCGTTGCGTCTAGCGTACATGGTGTTGCCCGATGAGCTGATGGAGCGGTTTAGGCGCAACCTTGGTTTTTACGCCTCGTCGGTGAGCTCTGTTGACCAGGTCGCTTTGGCGCGTTTGCTGGAATCGGGTGATTACGAGCGACATGTGAACCGCGTGCGCGTTCGTGCTCGTGAGGCGCGTGATGGCCTGATGGCGCTTGTGCGGAAGGTATTTCCGGCAGGAGAGGTCTCGATCGAGCATGCAGACGCGGGCCTTTACTGTACCGTTGCCCTGGCCGAGGACAAGGCGGGGGAGAGTTTCGCGAAGGCTCTCGCTGGCGCTCGTATTTCCTATGTCAATATCGCCGATTGCCTGTGGACGGGTGATCGGGCATCGACTAAGAACGCTCCATCTCGCGTCCTCATTCAATACGAAGACCTGAGCCCTCAGTCGCTCGTTGTCCTTCAAAAACAGCTGCAATAAGCCCACGAAAAAGGCCCGAACCAATACGGTCCGGGCCTCATCGAGCTTGAGGTTATGTCTCAGGCGGTTGGCTTAGCCAAAGTAGCGCTTGAGCAGGCCGGCAAAAGCTTTGCCGTGGCGGGCCTCGTCACGAGCCATCTCGTGCACGGTGTCGTGGATGGCATCGAGGCCAGCGGCCTTGGCGCGCTTGGCAAGATCGGTCTTGCCGGCGGTGGCGCCGTTCTCGGCCTCAACGCGCATCTCGAGGTTCTTCTTGGTGGAGTCGGTCACGACCTCGCCCAGGAGCTCGGCGAACTTGGCGGCATGCTCCGCCTCCTCGTGGGCAGCCTTCTCCCAGTACAGGCCGATCTCGGGATAGCCCTCGCGATGAGCAACACGAGCCATGGCCAGGTACATACCGACCTCAGAGCACTCGCCCTCAAAGTTAGCGCGCAGGTCGGCAACGATGTCCTCGGAGACGCCCTCCATCTTGGCGACACCCACGACGTGCTCGGCAGCCCACTCGAGCTGGCCCTCCTCCTGCTTCAGGAAACGAGAACCGGGAACGCCGCACTGGGGGCACTTAAAATCCTCGGGCAGCTGGTCGCCGTCGAACTCTTCCACATAACCGCAAACGGGGCAAACAAACTTCATGATTTGATCCTTTCGATCGATGGCGATTGCGCGCTCGTCCGGTCCCGTAAGGGCCCTCTCCGGACGTGCGTCTTGACGAGTTCTATTATCCATAAATGCGACCAAATGTGAAGCCTATTAGGAATGATTTTTAATAAAACAATTTTGAGATATGAAGATGTTGATTGATTAACGATTGGCAGGCCGTCTTTGACCGCCGATGAGTACAATCGGGCGAGCAAATGTTGACCAATCAACAAATGAAGGAGTTTCCTTTATGCATTTAGCCCGTCGTGCCTGGTGCCGAACATATCAGACGGTTTTTCGCATTGCATTGCCGATCCTGCCCTATACCGAGCCGCGCATTTTGGAGCATGCCGAGGATGTGCCCGCGGTGCTTCAAAAGCGCTCGATCCAGAAGGCCCTTATCGTGACGGATCCCGGCATTGCCCGTCTGGGGCTCACGGCATCACTCGAGCGTGCGCTTACGGCTCAGGGGATTGGCGTTACGGTCTATGCCGAAACGCGTATGAACCCCACAGTCTCGAATGTGGAGGAAGCGGCGGCGCTGTATCGCGAGAACGACTGCCAGGCCATTATCGGCTTTGGCGGTGGTTCGGCCATGGACTGCGCCAAGGGCGTGGGAGCACGTATCGCGCAGCCAAACAAGCCCATCAACAAGATGCGCGGCCTGTTGCGCGTCCACCGTCTCCTGCCGCTGCTTATTGCGGTTCCCACTACCGCCGGTACGGGAAGCGAAGTCACGCTCGCGGCGGTTATCACCGATGACGAGACGCACTATAAATACCCCATTAACGACTTTGTGCTTATCCCGCGTTTTGCGGTCCACGACCCCGAGTTTACGCGCGGGTTGCCGGCGTCCATTACGGGGCAGACGGGTATGGATGCCCTGACGCATGCTGTCGAGGCCTTTATCGGGCGAAGCACCACGCCCTATACGCGCAAGATGGCGCGACAGGCGGTTCAGCTCATCCGCGATAATTTGCTTGAGGCCCATGAGCATGGAGACAACATGCGTGCGCGTCGCAATATGCTTTCGGCGGCGTATAAGGCGGGCGTTGCCTTTACGCGCTCCTATGTTGGATACGTTCATGCCATCGCACACAGCTTGGGCGGGCGTTACGGGATTCCGCACGGCTTGGCCAACGCGATCATCCTGCCGCACATGCTTCGCGCTTATGGTGACGCCGCCGCTCCCAAGCTTGCCGATCTTGCTCGCATGGCGGGCATTGCGCCGGCTACCGCGCAGGACAGTCTTGCGGCCGAGGCCTTTATCGATTGGGTCGACCGCATGAACGAGGCCCTGGGAATCCCCAAATATGTCTCGGGTATTCGCCGCTCCGATATTCCGCAAATGGCGGTCCATGCCGATGCCGAGGCCAATCCCCTGTACCCCGTTCCGCTTTTGATGGACCGCCCGGAGCTCGAGCATATGTACGAGGTCGTCGCGGGTGGTATGTTTGAGGACGAGAACTAGGAGGGTCCATGAACACCGAGGAAATTGCGCGCATCGTCGGCGATCAGCGCGCCTACTTTAAGACGCACGCCACGTTTGATGTTGATGCTCGACGTCGTGCACTCGTGAGTTTACGCGATGCGGTGCGGGCCCACGAGGCCGATATTGCCCATGCGCTCAAGACCGATTTGGGAAAGTCGCATGACGAGGCCTATATGTGCGAGATCGGCACGTCGCTTTCCGAGATTCGTCATCAGATTGCGCATGTGGCTCGATGGAGTCGTCCGCGCCTGCGTCCGTGTGACCTTGCCAATGCCGTGAGCGTGTGCAAAACGCAAGCCGTGCCCTATGGCGTCACGCTCATCATGGCGCCCTGGAACTATCCGTTTTTGCTGACGCTCGAGCCGCTCGCTGGCGCCCTTGCCGCGGGCAATACTGTGGTCATCAAGCCGAGCGCCTATGCTCCGGCTTCGAGCGCGGTGCTCAAGCAAATCTGTGAAGAGGCATTTGATCCGCGCCTGGTGATGGTTGTCGAGGGCGGGCGCGCCGAAAACGAAGCGCTGCTCGACGAGTGCTGGGACAAGATCTTCTTTACCGGTAGCGTTCCGGTCGGCAAGCTCGTTATGGAGCGCGCAAGTAAAAACCTTACGCCCGTGACGCTTGAACTGGGTGGAAAGAGTCCCTGCATCGTGGATGCGACGGCAAACTTGAAGGTCGCGGCGCGGCGTATCGCCTTTGGCAAATGGCTCAACGTGGGGCAGACCTGCGTGGCGCCCGACTACCTGCTGGTCGATACGCGCGTGCACGACGAGCTGCTGGGCCTCATCAAGGAAGAGACCCGCCGTATGTTTGGCGAGCATCCGCTCGATAACGAGGATTACGGGCATATCGTCAACGCCAAGCATTTTGCGCGCGTGCGCGGGCTGATCGATCCCGATAAGGTCGTGCTTGGAGGCACCGCGCGGGAGACTTCGCTGAAGATCGAGCCGACGATTTTGGACGGCGTGACCCCCGATGACGCCGTGATGCAGGAGGAGATCTTCGGTCCCATCTTGCCGGTGCTGACGTTTGAGAGCCTAGACGAGGCCGAAGCGTTTATTACGGATCGTCCGACGCCGCTGGCCCTGTATATCTTTAGTCAGGATCGCGCAGTTCAGCAGCGCTTCATGCGTTACGTGCCCTTTGGCGGTGGCTGTGTCAACGACACGATCATGCACTTGGCTACGAGCCATATGGGCTTTGGCGGCATGGGCGCGAGCGGTATGGGGCGGTACCATGGACGCGAGAGCTTCGATACGTTTAGCCACAAGAAGAGTATCGTGAACAAGGCAACTTGGCTGGACGTGCCGTTTCGGTATGCGCCCTACGCAAGCTGGAAGCACAAGTTCGTGCGCATGTTTGTGCATTAGAAAAGGGCGCAGGTAATACGAACAAGTGTTCCTATTACCTGCATTTTGCGTTAGACTACTGTTATGGAGCACGGATGGGCCAACTCCCTTTAGAAGGGATTTGGTATGAACGTAAGCGATGTTATTTCGTTATTGGCGTTGTTGATTGCGGCTATCGAACTCGGTCTGTTTATCGGCCGAATGAAATAGCCGCCCCCGCGTAAGCGAAGACGGCCACTTCTCACGATGAAAACGTGTATCGGAGTTGGCAAGACCCGCGGCAACGAGTGCCATCCGTGTTCCTATCTTATCTGCAAGCGTTCTGTCGCGCAAGCGTTGAGGCAAACGATTGAAGGACGCAGACAGGATGTATTTGTGTCCGCACGGGACCGTAGACTTCTCAATAAGGTTACACACCGGTTTATCCGGCCGTTAGAGGAGCTGCTATGTACGAGCCTTCGCGTGTTCTTCTGTCATTTCACATTGCAGGATTTCAGTATGCCGATGGCGCCTTGGTCTTGGGCGATCTTAAAGCGGGCGATAAACTGACGCTGTGTGCCGAGCGCGATAATCCCCATGACCCCGAGGCAGTTGCGATCTACTATGGCAAGACCAAACTTGGCTACGTTCCGGGAAACGAGGTCGGCCCACTGTCCCTGATGATGTATTACGGCCACGAGGACGTATTTGAGGCCCGTGTGCAACAGGTTGCCCCCGAACGCAGCCCGTGGCATCAGGTGCGCGTTGGCCTCTATGTGGTGGATGCTCGCTAGTCGGCAAGGGAGGCGGCCATGTTTGATGACGACGACCTATTCAATCTGACAGACGATTCGTTTGAGTGGGATCTGCTACTCGATGACGATGAGTTGGAGCAGGATCGTAGGAAACGGCAGGGCAAGAAAACTCAGGGTGACGCTTCGAAAAAGCAAACAAGCGCCGCCGCGGACTGTTCGGTGGGCTCTTTGGATAACCGCCGCATCGCTACGTCTGTATACTTAGCACGAGTTGAACACGTTGCGAAATGAGGACATAGACGATGATGTGGTTTACCGCCGACCTGCACCTGGGCGATACGAATACCTTGCACGATATGGATCGGCCGTTTGATTCGGTCGAGGAGATGAACCGCAAGGTCATCGATGCCGTCAATGAGTGCGTGGCGGCGGACGACCGTCTCTATATTCTGGGTGACTTTACTTATCGTTTGCCCCTGGCGGAGGCGGTGCGCCTGCGCGAACGCATCGAATGCCAGAACGTAACGCTCATCCGTGGTAACCATGACGGCGACTGGGAAGATCCAGCTGCGCCCCAAATCTGGGATGACGTGCGCGATTATCTGGAAGTCGCTCCCGGTTACGCCAAAGGCCATCGCCTGGTAATGAGCCACTACCCCATGCTCAGCTGGAATG
Organism: uncultured Collinsella sp.; assembly: GCA_937989875.1. Taxonomy (GTDB): domain Bacteria; phylum Actinomycetota; class Coriobacteriia; order Coriobacteriales; family Coriobacteriaceae; genus Collinsella. The sequence continues at coordinate 46,980 of CALKBO010000035.1, forward strand.
GAAAGGCGCGTGGCGCCATCATGCTGCACGGGCATATCCACAGCAGGGGAGACCGCACCAACGCGCGCAACCGCGATCGCGAACGCCCGATCCTGCGCTATGACGTTGGCCTTGATGCCAACGACTACAGACCCGTAAGCCGTGACCAAATCCTTGACTTCTTTGGACTGTAATTTTCAAACTGTCACTCAAACCACCACAAAGGGGACAGGCACCTTTGTGGTGGTCCTGGCGCCGTTGCCATTATGGCGGCGGCGCCTTTTTTGTCCGTGCGGCGCGGTAGAGTGTAGCCGGTTGATATTTGCGTCCATCGAGGAGCTGCTATGAACGAGATCAAGTGCCCGCATTGCGGCGAAGTTTTTAAGGTCGATGCGTCCGGCTATGCGGATATCGTCAAGCAAGTACGCGATGCCGAGTTTTCGCGCGACCTGGACGAGCGTGTGAAGGCAGTCCAGCGCGAGGGCGAGCAGGCGCTGGAGCTTGAGCGCTCGCGTTCGACGGCTGCCTTGCAGGAGGCAGAGTCTCAGCGCAACGCTCAGCTTGTCGAGCAGAAGAACACTGCGGATCAGAAACTGGCGCAAGAGGTTGCCAAGCGCGATGCTGAGCTTGCCGAGCTGCGCGCTAAGCTCGAGGGCGCTGCCGCAGAGCGCGAGAGTGCAAGCCAGCGCGCGGCGGTAGAGGCACGAGCCAATGCTCAAAAGGAAAATGCCGAACTCCAGCGTGAGATTGATAGCCTGCGTGCGCAGCTTGGGCGCAAAGATGACGAAGCAAAGCTTGCCGAGTCGGCGGCGCGCAACGCTGCTCAAAACGATTTAGCTGCACGCGACGCTCAGATTGCCGAGCTACAGGCCAGGCTTGCCGCGGCGGACAAGGCCCAGGAGATGGCGCTTGCCGCTGCCGCGGCAGAGTCGCAGCGTGAGCTCGATGCCGCTCGCAGCGAGGCCGAGCGCGCGCTTGCTGACTATCGCGCGAAGGTGCAAGAGAAGTTTTCCGCCGCAAAGGCTCAGTCCGAGCAAGAGGCCGAGGGCCTGCGTGCCCAGCTGCGCGAGCAGGAACTGATGGCAAAAATGAACCTGTCGAAGGCGGTCGCCGCGGCGGAGCGAGAGCGCGATGAGGCGCGTGCCAAACTGACGAGCGAGCTGGCGGTGCGCGATTCTCGCGAGGAACAGGCCAAGGCGGCACACGAGCTCGAGCTTGCGCAGGCCAAGCGTGCGAGTGACGAGTTGATTCGCTACAAGGACGAAGAGATTGAGCGTCTTAAGGACATGAAGGTACGCCTGTCCACCAAGATGGTGGGCGAGTCGCTCGAGCAGCACTGTGAGACCGAGTTTAACCGCCTACGCATGACAGCGTTTCCTAACGCGTACTTCGAGAAGGATAACGATGCGTCCGAGGGCACCAAGGGCGACTTTATCTTCCGCGAGTGCGATGCGAGCGGCAACGAGGTCATTTCGATTATGTTCGAGATGAAAAACGAGAACGATGAGACAGCGACCAAGCACAAGAACGAGGACTTCTTTAAGAAACTCGATCACGATCGTCGCCAGAAAGGCTGTGAGTACGCGGTGCTCTGCACACTGCTCGAGCCCGAAAGCGAGCTCTATAACGCAGGGATAGTCGACGTGAGCTATCGCTACGAGAAGATGTACGTGATCCGCCCGCAGTTCTTCATTCCCATGATCACGCTGCTGCGCAACGCCGCCATGGGTTCGCTGCGCTATAAGCAGGAGCTGGCGGAGTACAAGCAGCAGAACATCGACGTCACGAACTTCGAGGCCAAGATGGAGAAGTTCAAGAACGACTTCGGCCGCAACTATGAGCTTGCGAGCCGTAAGTTCCAGACGGCGATCGAGGAGATTGACAAGACGATTAGCCATCTGCAGAAAACCAAGGAGGCGTTGCTGTCCTCCGAGAACAATTTACGTCTAGCCAACAAGAAGGCCGACGATCTTACCATTCGCAAGCTCACCTGGGGCAACAAGACCATGAAGGCGGCGTTTGACGAGGCGCACGGGGCTGCGACAGGGGCAAACGATGAGCCCGCCGAGGCGGATTCGTATGAGGTCGAGGATGCCGAGTAGGGGATAGCGTATAGTGCAAAAACGGGGCCGCTGGCGATATTGCCAACGGCCCCGCTTCGTTCCAGTATGTACGGCTAGTCCTCGAGCAGGTCCTCGATAAAGCCGACGCGGTAGTTTTTGAAGATGACCTCGCCGCCGTCTTGCGTGGCATCCAGGTCGACATCGCCCATGATGCCAAAGTCGTGGTCGCCATCCTCGTCGGCAAAAATCTGGTGCACGTGCCACACGTGATCGGTCTTCTCGTCGCTCCCGTCGATGGTAAACATCGCGGCGCTGCGGGCATCTCCGTCGGTGAGGATTTCCTCGTGCTGCTCATGGTAAGCATCGAGCGCCTTTTGCCAGCGGACCTCGCTCATGCTCCAGTCCTCGTCGAGTTCGCCCAGGTCGCGAACGTGCTCGCGGGCGGCAAGGGTCACGCGGCGGAAGAGTGCGTTGCGCACCAGCAACGTGCAGCCGCGACGGTCCGCAACGACCTCGTCGATGCCCTGCGGCGGCGCGGCGTCGAGGGCCGCCGGGTTGCCGGCGTTCTCCCACTCGTCCACCAGGCTCGAGTCGACCGAGCGCACCACAAAGCCGAGCCACGAAATGATGTCGCGCAAGCGCTCATCGCGCTTCTCAATGGGCACGGTGCGATCGAGGGAGCGGTAGGCCTCGGCTAGGTAGCGCAGCAGAATGCCCTCGGAGCGGGCGATGCCGAGCTTTTGGATATAGCCCTTAAAGTCGCTCGCGCTCTCCAACATGTCGCGCAGGACGCTCTTGGGCGAGAGCTGGTAGTCGTTGGCCCAAGGTACTTCCTGGCAGTACTTGTCGAAGGCGGCATCGAGCAAATCCTCGAGCGGCTTTTCGTAGGTGACATCCTGGATGCGCTCCAGGCGTTCCTCATATTCGACGCCGTCAGCCTTCATTTCGGCCATCGCGCGGTCGCGCGCGGCGCGCTCCTGCGCGCGCAATACCTGCTTGGGGTCCTCGAGCGTTGCCTCGACCATCGAGATCAGATCCATGGTATAGGTCTCACTCTCGGGGTCGAGCAGCTCCAGCGCGGCAAGCAAAAACGGCGAGAGCGGCTGGTCGAGCGCAAAGTCCTCGGGCAGATCGACCGTCAGTGCATAGTCGATGTCTGGCGCGGCGTCAGTCGGGGCGTCGGGCGCGGGCGGCACTTCGGTGCGAACGACGACGCCGGAATCGATGAGCGTGGCGAAGATTTCGTCGGCGCGAACCTCGAGCTTGGCCTTTTCCTCGGGGGTCTGCAAGCTCGTCTCGATGAGGTCGTGTACGCGGGCTCGGGCATCGCCGCCCTGCTCGACCACGCTAATCACCATGGAGTGCGTGATGCGAAGGCGCGGCTTGAGCGTCTCGGGCTGCGTTTCGATCAGGCGCTCAAAGGTCTGCTTGTTCCAGGTGACAAAGCCCTCGGGGGCCTTCTTCTTTTTAATCTTGCGGAGCTTCTTGGGGTCGTCGCCCGCCTTGGCCATGAGTTTGGCGTTCTCGATCTCGTGCTCCGGGGCCTCGGCGATGACCATGCCCTCGGTATCGAAGCCCGAGCGGCCGGCGCGACCGGCAATCTGATGGAACTCGCGGGCGCGCAGGCGACGCATCTTGTAGCCGTCGAACTTGGTGAGCGCGGTGAGTACCACGGTGTGGATGGGTACGTTGATGCCGACGCCGAGCGTATCGGTGCCGCAGATGACGGGCAGCAGGCCCTGCTGCGCCAGGCGCTCCACCAGCAGGCGATAGCGCGGCAACATGCCGGCATGGTGCACGCCGACGCCGCATCCAAGCAGGCGTTTGAGAATCTTACCAAAGGCCGTGGAGAAGCTCGTCCCCTTTGCCGCTTCTTTGATGGCCTCGCGCTGCTCCTTGCTGGCGATGCCAAAATTGGCGAGCGACTGTGCCGTTGCAAGGGCGGCATCCTGGCTAAAGTGCACGATATAGAGCGGGGCCTCGCCGCGGCGCATGGCGAGCTCGACCGTGCCCTCGAGGGAGGTCGTCACGTAGTCGTAGCTCAGCGGCACGGGGCGCGGGGCATCGACGACCAAGTCGCAGGTAGCACCGGTGTGTTCCTCGAGTGAGGCGGCGATGGCAGTGACATCGCCGAGCGTGGCGCTCATGAGCATGAATTGCGTGTGGGGCAGGGTGAGCAGCGGCACCTGCCAAGCCCAACCGCGGTCGGGGTCGGCAAAGTAGTGGAACTCGTCCATGGCCACGCAGCCCACGTCGGCATCTTCGCTCTCGCGCAGTGCGTCGTTGGCAAGGATCTCTGCCGTGCAGCAGATGATGGGTGCCTTGGTGTTGATATGCGTGTCGCCGGTAATCATGCCTACGTTATCGCGGCCGAGCACCTGCACAAGGTCGAAAAACTTCTCGCTGACCAGAGCCTTGATGGGAGCCGTGTAGTAGCAGCGCTTGCCCTGCGCCATGCCCATAAAGAGCATGCCCAGCGCGACGAGCGATTTACCCGATCCGGTCGGTGTGCCTAAAATGACGTGATCGCCGGCAGCCAGGTCCATGAGGGCCTCTTCTTGGTGATCCCACAGTTCAATGCCGCGATCGCTCGTCCATTCAAAGAAGCGTTCGAAGGCTTGATCGGGCGTGAGCCACGGTTCGGGCTCGCTGCCGTCCTCGGGCTCCCACCAGGTGGGGGAGAGCGCGCCGAGCGAGCCAAACTCGGCTTCGGTTCCCGTGCCGCCCGAGAATGAGCTGGCGGCGCCGGCGCCGGAGACGGTGCTGGCGGCGGTATCTGTCGTGGTCTGTGCCATGTGGTTGCTTTCTCTCGCGATTGTCCGCCAACTATTATGGCGTAGCGGCGCATCGATGCGTTTGCAGGCAAGAAAATGCAGGAAATGGGCGTTCTGCCCGGCCGTTTGGTGCAGTTGCCAGCTAAGTGAGTAGACTTTTTGCGATGTCGCGAGCACATGGATTTTGCACAAGGGTTCTATCTGCGGTTTTAGTTTTCGTTATGCGGGTTGTGCTTGGCTATTGCAAAAAAGTCTACTCACTTAGGTTTGAGGGTTGTTTGCTGGCGCCTATTCGCGCTTATTTGCTGACGCCGCGACCATCAGAAGCCCCTAGGACTCTTGCGGCAGGCGCTTCTTGCCCTTGCGGGCACGGTTTCTGAAGTTCTCGACGGCCTCTTCCATGCCGAGAGGCACGTAGGTGAGCTCATCGAGGTTTTCGGGCAGGTAGCAGGCAAGGCTTTGCTCCTGCGCGCGGCCCGCCGCGAGCTGCTCTTCGATGGGTTCCGCGCCGGGCGTAGCGCAAATGCCATAGACGGCGGCGCCCATCTCGCGCGTGCGGCACTCGTACTCGGTCTCGGGATGCTCGGGATGGTCGCGGCGCACGTCATCGCTTACCCAAAGTGTGTCGTAGCCCGCCGCGGCAAACTGCCCCAGGGCGTAGTCGCGCAACGGCTTGCTGTCAGTGCGCAGCGTGACGGTAGCGCCGGCTGCAAAGAGCGGACGGTACAGCATTAGGTGGTCGACATGGACGAGTCGTTTTTTGGCGTACTTGGCCTTGGGCTGCGGCGTGGGAAAGTTGATGGTGATGGCATCGAGCTCGCCTGCGGCAAACAACTGCGGCAGCGATGCGGCGCCTCGGGGCAGGACGAGTGCGTTGGTCAGTTCCTGCTCGCAGATTTTCTGTGCGGCATAGGCGATGCAGATGGGCTCCTGGTCCATACCGACAAAGAGCGTGTTCGGCTCGCGGGTGGCGCGCTCTACCAGGTACGTTCCCTTGCCACAGCCAAGATCCAGGTGAAGGTGTTCGAAGGGCTTGCTGCCAACTGGCGCGCAGGCCTCGCGCCAATCCCCGGCATATGCCTCGGGGTTCGTCTCAATCGCATCGGCGTAGCGCTCCAAGCGCTCCTCGAGCACAAAGTTCTTAGGCGTGCGAACGTGGACGGCTCCCATGAGGCTCCTTGGTCATAAGTATGGAACGCATAACTGCGCGTTCCGTCAATGGGTTGAAAAAAGGTGGGCATAGTTTGCCCGAAAGATGCGGTGCGGCTCGGCGGCGAGTCGTCGGTGCCTACAGACGCTTGAGAATCACATAGCGGTTGAGCTCACCGCTACGACCGTCGGCATGGAAGCGCTCAAGCTCACGCACGGGGACCTCGCCGCTCTTGTAGAACGTACGGACGCCGCGCACAAGGTCGGTAATCTGCTGATCGTCAAAGTGATGGCAATAGCGGTAGGCGTGGCGGTCGTTTTGCCAGCCAATGAGGTGGTCGCCGGCTTCAAACTGCGCGGAATCGTAACCCTCAAACGGCGGGGTGAGCTCGGCGCGGGCCTCGGCACGAACGGCCTTGCGCGCCATGCGTTCGTCGTTCATAAACTCCCAAAAGCTGATGGCGATGATGCCGCCTGGGCGCGTCTGGCGCACCAGAGCGTCGAGCACGCGTACGCGATACTCGCACGACGGCACGTGGTGCATAAAGCCAAAGCAGACCGAGATGTCGGCGAGCGGGGCGTCGAAAAGCACGTCGGGCGTCTCGGCGGGGTTGAGCTTCATAAGGGCGTCGAGCACGTCGAGTTCCTGGAAGTGCAGGTTGGGAATGCGCAGCGCGTGGCCATGTGCATCGATGGCCAGGTCTTGGCACGAGTCGACACCATAGAACTCAAACGGGCAGCTGGCATCTGCCGAGGGGTTTGCGCCATCGACGCCCTTGGCGGCAAGTGCGCCGCCGGCGGCAAAGTTCTCGAATCGCATATTGCCACAGGCAAGATCGAAGACGCGGACGGGATGCTCGATCGTGGCGACGTCGAGCTGTTCGAGCGCGATGTCCATGGTGCGCACCCAGCCGGGCCACGGGGCCTGGCGCGTATCGGAGAAGGAGGCGGAGTGCTCGCGATAGAACGTGTTGTTGAGCTGGATGAGCGATGAGGCGAAATCGCGGTTCACGGCGCGGAACTCCCTCCGTTGGCGGTGCGGAATTAACAGTACGACCATACTACCGTTAACGCCGCAACGGGGACAACCAAGCTACGGGTCATTGCTTTGTTTGGACACATTTCCGCAGCTCATATGTACCCGCAACCGGCGGTTGTCAAAAATCTCACTAGAATAGGTGGCATGCTTTTGGCGGTGGCGGATAGATTTTTAACTGTGCAAGGCGCCTTAAGAACAAAAGCGGTCCGGCGGCACGGCTGGCATCACATAGGAGGAACCATGAATGTAGAAACTGCGCAGCGGCTCGCCGACCTTCGCCGCAGCAAAGGCTTTAGTCAAGAAGGGCTGGCGCGAAAGCTGGGGCTGTCGCGCCAGGCGGTCAGTAAATGGGAGCGCGCGGAGAGTTCGCCCGATACCGAGAACCTGATCTCGCTTGCTAAGCTCTATGGCGTGAGCCTGGACGAGCTGCTCAATCCGAGCGATGAGATCGAGGACGATATCGAGTTTGAGAACGAGGACCGCGCTCGTCAGCGCGAGGCCGAGGCAGCAGAGCGTGCACGCACCCATGAGGCGGCGGCACGAGCTACCGAGGCGGCGACACAGGCGAGTGACGCCGCCGCCAAGGCGGCGCAAGCGGCAAGCTGGAGTGCGCAGGCCGCCAATGCCGCGACGGCGCAGGCGACGAGTGGCGGCGCAGTTGGCTCGACTCCGGTGAAGGGCCCGTTCCAGTCGTTCCCGTATTGGGCCGTGTGTTGGCTGCTGTTCTTTTTGCTGATGTTCCTGTTTGGTGCCGGCCCCTTTGCCGCGCTGATCTTCTTTACGATTCCCATCTATCACTGGGTGGCGCGTGCGCTCGATGGTGATTGGGCACGCGGGGATATTCAGGTTGGTTCGGCACCGGTGGCGGTCAGGGCCCAGGGGAAGGATACTTCTGCGGAACCTGATGCTGACGTGGCTACCGCGGCCACCGCTGAGCCATGTGCCAAAGAAGGTGACGAATGATGAAGCTTTCGCATGAATCCAAGCTGCGCCTGGGCGTTGGCATCGGAGCGTTTGTACTGATTATCGGGCTTGTTTTTGGCATTTCGCGGACATTGATTCATTTTGATGGCCCGTGGGATCTCGACGATGTTGTATCCGGCTTGTCTGGTATGGACGATGCGGTTGACGAGGACGATCCCTTGGATGACGGCAGCTATTCCGCTCGGCCTCAGCGGCTTTCGTGTACGACCTTTGATGCCGATGAGTTTCGCTACCTCGATTTCGATATCGATGCGGCTACGGTGGACGTCAAGGTTGTTGATGGCAACAAGGCTCGCGTTATCGAGCGGGGACGCGTTGCCAATGGTATGGATGCCTCCAAAGCCGCGACGCAGAACATCGCATCCGTCGAGGACTCGACGCTCAAGGTTTCTCAGTTTGGAAGTGATGACGGTAAGGCAATTGACCGCTCGGTTACGGTTGAGCTGCCGCGCCGTGTTGCCGAACATCTGAAGGGAGTCAACGCGCACGTGGGCTCGGGTGATCTGCAGATTGCCGGTGTCACCTGTGATGGTTTCGACCTTTTCCTGGGTGCGGGAGATGTAGAGTTTGCGGGCAGCGTGACTGATGCGCTTAGTGCAGAGGTCGGGTCGGGCGATGTAACGTTCGAGCTCTACCAGGCCCCCGCGAAGTCGATGGACGTGAGTGTGGGCTCGGGCGATGTGGAGATGACGGTTCCGAACTCGACGGGCTTTAAGGCGAGCCTCACCTTGGGCAGCGGCGACTTCGAGAGCGATTTCCTTCCGCTTGGCTACGACGGCGAGACCATTTTGAATCTTGAATTCGATAACGGTGACAAGTCTGCCACGTATCGTTTTGAGGTCGGTTCGGGCGACATGTCGTTTGATTCGGAGTATTGAGGCAGACGAAAGCCTAGGCGAAGATATAGACGCGCTGTTTGATGAAGGCGCCGAAGCCGAGATCGGCTCCGGCGCCTTTGCCTTTACAATGGGGGCATGGAACAGATTATCTTGAACATACTCGAGGCTCTGCGTCGCGGCGAGACCGTGGATGACAAAGCGCTCGTCAAACTGATACATGCCGAGGCGCGCCGTGAGGGTGCCGACAAACGCGATTTGGCCAAGCGCCGTCTGCTGCCGTTCTACCAGCGGGTTAAACGTGAGGAGCCGGCTCGTTGGGCTGGGTGGAATGTCGATGCCGAGCTGGAGCGTCAACTGCTGAAGGTGCTGCGTATGAAGCCTCGTCGCACGGCTTCGGGCGTGGCAACCATTACCGTCATCACCAAGCCGTGGCCGTGCTCGGGCGATTGCCTGTTTTGCCCCAACGACCTGCGCATGCCCAAAAGCTATTTACATGCCGAGCCGGCGTGTGCCCGTGCAGAGCAAAACTGCTTCGATCCATATCTGCAGGTGAGCGCCCGTTTGACCGCGCTTTCGCAGATGGGTCATGCGACCGATAAGATCGAGCTCATTGTGCTTGGCGGTACCTGGAGCGACTATCCGCAAGGGTATCAGATGTGGTTTATGTCGGAGCTCTTCCGCGCGCTCAATGACGATGCCGTGGCCGGCGTGGCGGCCAACCCCATGTTGGCGCGTCCGGGCATCAGCCGTGCCGAGGCAGGGCGCCTGCTCGATGACGCTCCCGCCGATGCCCTGCCGCCGGTGGTGGCGGAGCGTCGCGAACGCTATCGGGCCGTCGGTATTGCGACCGACGAGGCCGAGCTTGCGAGCGGTGTTACCGACGAGCAGGGGCGTGTGGATGCTGCCGTGGGTGGCTATAACCGCGCGGTGCGTCGTCTGTACGGACCCGGTACGCCGTGGGGCGAGGTTGCCGAGTGGCAGACCGCCACGATGGATGAGCTTGAGCGCCAGCAGCGCGTCAACGAGACGGCGAAGCATCGCGTGGTGGGGCTCGTTATCGAGACGCGCCCCGATGCTGTAACGCCGCAGGCCCTCAAGCTCATCCGCCGCCTGGGTTGCACCAAGATTCAGATGGGCATCCAGAGCCTCGACCAGCACCTGCTCGATATCAACGAGCGCCGCATTTCGATGGCTCAGATCGAGCAGGCGTTTTCGCTTGCGCGCCTGTTTGGCTTTAAGATTCATGCGCATTTTATGCTCAACTTACTGGGCGCCACACCCGAGGGGGACAAGCGCGACTACGAGCGCTTTATGACCGAGGGGGCCTTTATGCCCGACGAGGTCAAGGTCTACCCGTGTGCGCTCATTGAGGGTTCGCGTCTGGTGGGCTGCTATGAGCGCGGCGTGTGGCGTCCCTATACCGAGGACGAGCTGCTCGATGTGTTGGCCAACGACATCGTGGTGACGCCGGCGTTCTGCCGTATCAGTCGCATGATCCGCGACTTTAGCTCCGACGACATCATGGTGGGCAACAAGAAGCCTAACCTGCGTCAGCTCGTTGAGAACCGCCTGGCTGCTCGGGGTGACGGTGCGACGGTGCGCGAGATCCGTTACCGCGAGATCAGCACGGCGGGTGCCGACTTGGATGAGCTATCTCTTGATGAGGAAGTGGCGTACGAGACGCCGGTGACTTACGAGCGCTTTTTGCAGTGGGTGACGCCGCGGGGCAAGATCGCGGGCTTTTTGCGGTTGTCGCTGCCCGACCATTCGTTTGTTGCCGCGCATGCGGACGAGTTGCCGACGACGCCGGACGAGGCGATGATTCGCGAGGTACACGTGTATGGCATGGCGGCGCGCGTGGGGGATCAAGGCCAGGCGGCGCAGCATCACGGGTTGGGGCGTTTGCTCGTAGAGCGTGCGTGCGAGATTGCCCGAGATGCGGGCTATGCGCGCATCAACGTGATTAGCGCGATTGGCACACGCGAGTACTATCGCCATCTTGGATTTTATGACCATGGCCTTTATCTGCAAAAGGAGCTCTAGATGAACAAGCCGAGTGTTTCTGCCGGCGTCGTTGCCGGCGTTGCTCTGGGAGCCGCGGCGCTTGGTGCGGCCGCTGTCGCTGTTCGTGCTGCCTGTCTGCAGGTTGCGCGAACCCGCAATGGGTTGGCGCGTGTGAAACGCGTGCACGACGAGGGCGGCGACGAAGTCCGCGTATTGGTGCAAGGCGGCGTCTACCAAAGCGCGAGTTACGTTGGCGAGCGCTGGGCGGAGCCCGTCTTTGCGTACTATCGCGCGTTTGACGACGTGTTTGAGGCCGAGGATGCGATGCGCGACGCTTATGGTCACGGTATCGACCGCATGCTTATGCTGGGCGGCGGCGGGTTTGCCTATCCTAAATTCGCCCTGATGTCGCACGAGGGCTTGCGCATGGACGTCATCGAGTATGACGGAGAGATTACGCGCCTGGCGCGCCGCTGGTTCTACCTAGACGAGCTGGAACGCGCGGCGGGCGATCGCCTGCGGGTGATAACCGCTGAGGCTCGCTCGTATCTGGGTGTGACGAGCGTGGGCCATCGTCGCTATGACGCGGTCGTGAGCGATTGCTTTGGCGGTGCCGAGCCCGTACGCGAGTTGGCGACGGTTGAGGCGTTGCGTTTAGTGCGGGGCAGCCTAAATGTTGGTGGTGTCTACGTCGCCAATATCGTGAGTGCAAACGAGGGGAGCGATGTGACGTTCCTGCGCGACTGCGCTACCACGGCACTCGAGGTATTCGCCTATGCCTGGGTGGTCCCGTGCGGCGATGCGAAGTTCGGCGGCGAGGAGAACTACCTGCTCATCGCCAGTGACGGCGACTATGCCTTTGCCGAAGCCGTGACCTTCGACACCGACTTCCTCGGCACCGTCCTTCACGACAAATAAGTCTCCCCGTCCCAAAAAGACTGGTCTTAGGTGTGGTCGCGCCAGCCGAGAACGCGCTGCTTCATGCCTTCGATGTCGAGCACGCCTTCGGCAAAGCCTTTGCGCACGAGCTTTTCTGGAACGAATTCGTCGTACCGATCAAAGTAAGGCACCTCGCCGGGATAGACGAGGTCGATGGGGTCGAAGTCTTTCTCGGCTTCGGCGGCGAGCACTTCAAAGAACGTCTCCTCGTCGGCCTTCATCTTGAACTGTATAAAGTACGGACGTGACGGGTCGAGTCCGCGAAGGCCCAGCTCCGCGGCACACTTAATCTTGAGCATGCGCTCGAGTGCCAAAAAGGCGTAGCTGCCCAACCAGGGGAAGAGCACCCAGGTGTCGCCACCCAGGTTGATGAGCGGCTTAGTTCCCGCGCCCGAAATCTCGGCGGTATGACGAGCCTGCGCCAAGCGAGCCCGTGCGTTATCCATGAGGTACGGATATGTCGCGTGCTCGTTGAGCGTCTTGCGCATGCGCTCGAGTACGTGTGTATTGATGTCACCGGGGCAGTCGCCAAAGTAGGCCGGCACACGACCCTTGACCTGCGTGGCAAAGACGGTGTGGCGCTTCCAGTCCACTTCCTCGACAATCCAGCAGTGTCCGGCGATGGCGATGCGCTCACCGGGCGGTGGCGGGTTGACGATCGTGCCCAATTCGGCCGACTCGCTACGAACGGTGAACTCCTCGTTTTCCTGGAATACGGCGTAGAACTTAAAGTTGTTGATGATGCGCTCGCCCGCGAGACCCACGATGAGTCCGCCGCCCTCGGTGACCTGGATATGGTCGATCTTAATGAGGTGACGCAGCAATACGCGATAGTCATCGGCCGAGATGCGATGGAAATAGCTGAGTGTGAGCACGCGCTGGGCAAGCTCTGCTGGCGTGAGCTCGCCGGTGCTGGCAAGCGTCGACATAGTCTGGTGGTAGAGTAGACTGTAGGGGAGTCGATCGAGCTCGGGCGGCTCGACCCACTTTTCCTCGCGATAGAGTTGTACGAGCGCAATGCCCTGCAGGAGCTTCCACGGAATGGTCTCGGGCATCATCGTGCGCGGCTCGGGCTCTTCCTCGCGCATGACAAACCACATTTCGGGCGGAAGGTCGCGGCGTCCCGTGCGGCCCATTCGCTGCAAAAAGGAACTGACGGTAAACGGCGCGTCGATCTGGAAGGCGCGCTCCAGGCGGCCGATATCGATACCGAGCTCCAGCGTAGAGGTGGTGACGGTTGTCTGCGCCTGCTCCTCGTCGCGCATGAGCTCCTCGGCCGTCTCGCGCAGCGATGCCGAAAGATTGCCGTGATGGATGAGAAAGCGGTCGGGCTCGTGTCGACTTTCGCAGTAGCTGCGCAGCATGGAGCACACGGCCTCTGCCTCCTCGCGCGAGTTGGCAAAGACCAGGCACTTGCGGCCGCGCGTATGCTCAAAGATATAGCCCATACCGGGGTCGGCGTTGTCGGGCGCCGTGTCGGTGGGGTTGAGAAGCGCCTGTTCGGGTGCTCGGGGGATGTCGACTTCGCCCTCGGGGGCCGACGAAGTGCGGCGATCCCTGGAGGTAGCCTTGTCCCGTGCCCGCTCACGACGTTGACGTCGCTCCTCTTGTGTGAGCTGTCCGCTGTGACGCATGTCTTGGGCGCCGGCGGGCAGTGCCGCGGGTGCCGCTGCCTCAATGCGCTCGCACGCAAGCACTTCGGCCTCTTGAGGGCCCGTGCTCTCGAATCCTCGTTGCTGCGCCTGGGGACCCGAGTTGTAGAAGTGCTCCATGGAGATACGCCACACGCGGCGCGGTTCCTCAAAACGGGGGATAACGCAGTCTCGTCCCGTTCCCTGCGACAGGAAGGCACCCGTGCGTTCCGGGTCCCCGATGGTGGCCGAAAGACCAATGCGGCGGGGCTGCACGCCTGCCATGCGCGAGAGGCGCTCGATAAGACAGAGCGTCTGCCCGCCGCGGTCGCCGCGCATGAGCGAATGAACCTCGTCGATGACGACGTAGCGCAGGTCGCAAAACATGCGCGGGATCGCCATGTGCTTATGGATCAGGAGCGCCTCGAGCGATTCGGGCGTAATCTGAAGGATACCACCCGGCTTTTTGATGAGTTTGGCCTTGTGTGATTGCGAGACATCGCCATGCCAGTGCCAGACGGGGATATCGGCTTCTTCGCACAGGTCGTTGAGGCGGACGAATTGGTCGTTGATGAGCGCCTTGAGGGGGCCAATGTAGAGGGCGCCCACGCTTGCGGGTGGGTTCTCCCAAAACTCGGTCAGGATGGGAAAGAAGGCTGCCTCGGTTTTGCCGGAAGCCGTGGATGCCGTCAGGAGCACATTGTCCTGCGAGTTAAAGATGGCATCTGCCGCCGCAACCTGGATGGAGCGCAGGCTCTCCCAATCGTGGGAGTAGATGAAGTCTTGGATAAACGGGGCGTAGCGGTCAAAGGCGTTCACGAGGCCTCCTTTCAAAAGCGAATCTCTCAACGCGGCGGGCAGTGGCTTGCTGCATTACCGCTTCAACGTTTGCCCAGATAAAACCTACCAAAATAAACCTGTCCCTTTTTGGTAGGTTAGATGGTGAACTCGGCGAAGTTGCGGTCGCCGCCTGCGGTATCGGTGTCGCCTGTTGCTGCCGCCGGCACCAGCGCGTCGCCGCCGACGCTTTGCAGCAGCTCGGCTACGTTGGCGTCGGGGTTCTGGCATAGGATGTCGAGCAGCTCGATAAAGTCACGAATGACTTCACGCGGCGTCAGATGTGTGTCGGCTCCCACACGACCGAACTCGATCTTGAGAAAGTCCACCAAGTCGTTCTCGGTAAGCGTGGGCGTCCAGCCAAAGTATCCGGCATGGATCTGCATGAGTTTTTCGATCAGCACCAGCAGCTCCTCGTAGGTGAGTGGCTGCAGGCGGATGATGGGCGCGAGCATGTCCTTAAGGTCCTCGCGTGCAAAGCGGCCTTGAGCGAGTCGGCTGCGCAGGGCCTCGTAGGAGAACACGCCACGGCGGCGGTCTTCGATGGAGGTTGGCGTGCCGCCCATGATCATGCCCAGGTACTGCGCCTTGCCCTGGAGCGTGTCGTTGTACATGGTCAGGATCTTCTCGTAGTTGTATTGGCGTGTGATGGCGTTGGGAATCTTATACAGATTCACGAGCTCGTCGATGAGCACCAGCATACCCTTGTAGCCGCTGCAGACCAAAAAGCGCGCAATGAGCTTAACGTAGTCGTACCAGTCGTCATCGCTGATGATGGTCGAGGAGCCCAGCTCGGCGCGAGCCTCGCTCTTGGTACGGTATTCGCCGCGGATCCATTTGGTCACGCGGCTCATGGCTTCCTCGTCGCCCTCGGATGCGGCCGTGCGATAGCGGCGAAGCATGCGGGTGAAGTCGAAGCCGTGGACCATCTCCTCGAGCGGGGCCAGTTGGGCATTGACGACCGACTCGTCGACGTCGGCACACGAGGCAACCCAGCGATCCAGAATAAGGTTGAGCGCACCGCCCTCGGGGCGCGTCTTGGTCGATATATTGCGTATGAGCTCGCGGTAGGTGGCAAGGCCCTGCCCCTGCCCGCCCTGCAGACGGCGCTCGGGGGATAAGTCTGCATCGGCGACGACGAATCCCTCGCCCATGGCATGCGTTCGGATGGTTTGGAGCAAAAAGCTCTTGCCGGCGCCGTAGCGACCGACCAGAAAGCGGAAGCTTGCGCCGCCGTCGGCGATGAGACTCAAATCGGTGAGCAGGGCGCGAATCTCGACCTCGCGTCCCACGGTGATATAGGGAAGGCCGATGCGCGGGACCACGCCGCCCTTGAGCGAGTTGAGAATGACGGCAGCGACGCGCTTGGGCACGCGGGGTGCTGCGGGTGCGGTATCACTCATGGTCTAGGTATCCTCTCACGTCTGCTTCGTAGTCCTCGATAATTTGCGGTCCTGCCGCGCCAAATTCAATGACGGTGTCACCCACCAGGTCAAAGAGCGCCTCGTTGATGGTATCGACGAGCATGTCCTCGCTCTGCCCCGATTGCACTACCGCCGATTCCGCCTGTACTGCGTTGTGCTCGAGCAGTGCGCTGAGATAGGCGTTTGCGGCAGGCGCGAGTTCGTTCGTGGCGTCAGCGGGCGCTGCCGCTGCGAACGCGGGCGTCGGCGCGAGAAGCGGTGCCACGACACCAAACTGTTCGGTGGATATGGTCGGCTCGTCGGCCTCGTCCTGCCGAATGGGTGCCGCGACCGCCTCGACCGTCGCGTCGGCTACGGGCTCGGCTTCCGGTTGCCCAGAGTCCGCTGCCTCGGCTTCTGCGGACGCGCCGTCCTCGCGTTCCTCGTCGATCAAAAGCGCTTCGCGCGTTTGCGCAGCGGCGCTCCGAATGTGCCCCAGCTGACTCAGATCGATATCGATCTTGACAGGCTGGTGTGCAGCGTCCCACGAAAGCCATGCCACAATCTCGTCATCGATAATCTTGGCCAGATATTTGGGGACCTTTTCTTCCTTAAGGGGATGGGCGGGGTCCAGCGCCAGGCGCAGGCGTTGGTCGCAGGCGCGCATCATTTCACCGAGCTTGCTGCTCTTTTGCCTACTACCGTGGATACGCATGCATTCCCAAAAGCCGTTTTGGCAACGGTAGATATGGATAGGATCCAGGCGGTATTCGCAGTCCTCGTGGCGCTCGGGCGCAAAGAATACGGCCGAGGCAAACATGGTGTAGGGCATGGCCGTCTCCTCCCCAAACAAGCTCGCTACGATGCCGGTCTTTCGGTGCGTGTCATAGTAGCGCGCCATGCGGACATACACGGCGCATGCCACGTGGCGCAGATCGCGGTGGTGACTGCGGTCGAGCCGCGAGTTACTTAGGTTGTACGTGGAGAGGGCGTTGATGGCGGCTATGAGTCGCTCCTCGCGCACCTCATCGGGCGGAAGGGGGAGCGTGGGCTCGGAGGTTTTGCGACGCTTGGGGGTCTGGCCGGACGGTGCCGGTGCTGGTACAAGGTCTCGTGCCGCGCGTCGCAGCTCGATAAGGGCGTTATCGAACATGACGGTTTTAGAGTCGCGAAGCAGCTTGGGGTCGAGCCCATGGAATACGGCGTAATCCTGCAACCACACGCGTGCAAACCGATCGATGCCGGGCTCGAAGGCGCGATAGGCATCCCAAAAAGCCTTGATCTTGTTAAAACCATCGAGCGGGTCATCTACGCCAATGCCGCAAATCAGCTCATAGAGATACAGAAAGGCAAAGGACGTAGGCGTTTCCTCGACAGTTCCGCGGCGCACTTGGGCGCGCCAGGTAAAATAGCCGCGCAGCTGCCGATCGCTCATGGCGTTGTAGGTGGGAAAGTACGACTTAAAGGTGCCGTTGTAGGGGCAGTCGTCTTCAAAGTCGGCCATCAGCAGGCCTTGGCGGTAGAAAAGCTCGGCTTCCGAAAGCCAACGGCCCGCGCCGCCCTTGGGGTCATCCTGCCAGCGCGATATCTCGCGCATTTTACGGTACTGATCGGGGAGGAAATTCTGCATCTGTCGGCCGGTTTTGAGAATCGGCTCGTCTGCGTAGACTTCGTTTGAGAAGCGGGCGGACTGATGGGTCCGGGCCTCGGCCATAATGCGCTCGATGAGCATCTTGATGTCCTGGTCGGCCACCGCTCCTCCTCTCGAACGCAGCTACGGTGACCTCATATCATAGCACAGCATCAAACAGATGTTCGAGATACCGCTGCGTTGATAGATTTAGAACAGGAGGGCGTAGATGACGGCGATGACGACGGAGGGAAGCATATTGGCCGTGCGGAAGGTCTGAGGACGGATGAGATTGACGCCGACGCAGAAGATGAGCATGGATCCTACGAGCGAAAGGCTGTTGAGGGCTGCTGTGGTCATGATGGGGGAGAGCGCGCCGGCAAACAGCGTAATCGTCCCCTGGAACACGGCGACGGGCAGGGCGGAGAAAATACAGCCGCGTCCAAGCGAGGCCGTCATGGTGCAGACGATGATGCAGTCCAGCGCTCCCTTGAGGGCGAGCGTGGACCAGTCGCCGAGCAGGCCGTCTTGGATTGATCCCACGATAGCCATGGCACCGATGCAGACGGTGAGTGAAGCCGAGACAAAAGCGTTGGTGAACTCGTTATCGTCCTCACTGCCAGTCTTGCGCTTGAGCCATTCGCCAAGGTTCTCGATGGCGGCTTCCAAGTTGACGGCCTCGCCGATGAGCGAGCCGAGGGCGAACGAGACAATGAGCATGGTGGTACCAGTGGTCGCCAGCGCCTCCCCATCGATAAGGAGCATCTTCTGCATGGTGCCGCCCAGGCCGATAAACAGGACGCACAGCCCCGATGCTTTCATGAGCGTGTCTTGGATGCGCGGTGTAATGAAGCGACCGCCCGCTAATCCCAAAAGACCGCCCGCAATCAAAAGCACAACGTTGATGATTGTTCCCAAGCCCGGCATGAGCCCTCCCGTATTGATGCCAACGTGGCAATCGTAGCAGAGTGGAATGCGAGGTACATCGCGACTCATCTAATACGTTATATAAGTGGCATTAGCAACGACGCGCAGCATTTAAGCCTCAGGTGGTTGTCGGGACATAGGGATAGTATTCAAAGCGCAGTGTCATAAGCCGCTGTGGGGATTCAATAGCCGCGGCGATGATATTGGCATCGCGGGCACGATCAAACCCTTCGAGTTCGATCTGATACGAGACGTCTTGCATAATGTCCAGACGTCGCCAGGCCAGGAGTGTGTCGCCATCGAATTCCAAGGTCTTGCCTCCGTCTGGAGCAACGGCGTATAGACGCAGCTTGGCGGTGGTTGCAGGGTCGACAACTGTGACCTTTTTAATTTCGTTTCGAGTATTCTTGGCGCCCAACAAGGTGAGCAGTGTTGGGGCCACGACCTCGCCCGATGGCAAAAAGACGACTTCGATGGATTCAGGAAATGCGATGATAGCCGACTTGCGGACGGGCTGATTGGCGGCGGCAACTTCGATGTTCGCAGCGTCGATGACCTCTGTGTGGTCGAGCGCGGCAAGCACGCAGCAGTTACCTTCATCGATCTCTTGAGGATCAGCAAGCCCCAGACTGTCCGCGAGCTCGGGATCGTTTGGATCGGCAGCGGGCTCATTCGGCGCTTCGAGAGAAGCTGGGACGCTGTTTGTCGGCGACGGCGTGTCGCCCGCACCTGCTTCTTTGTCCGCGCTCTCTTCTTGTATGGTTGCGTTGATGGGTCCGTCGTTTGGGGGGAGCGTCTTGGCGTCAAGCGCGGAGGGGAGAATTCCGATGGCTCCGGATCCGTTCCACTCCATTTCGAGAAGTGCCGGGTCGGCAAGAATACGTTGCCTGCTTTGCGCGTGGGAATCGATTTCAATAGGGCCTGCCTCTATCCCTCGTGTAAGGCTGAGTGATCCGGCTGGCTTCTCGAAATGAGCGTCTGTGTCTTTGGCGCTGACGGCGTAGAACAGCAGGGACGCTTCTCCCGCCGCGATGGCATCGGTGCCGGCTTTGGTCAGCCGCAACGATGCCGTGAATGAGAGGGTGGGCTGTGCATCGTCTGCATTCGCGGCGGCGCAGCCCAGACATATACCGCCTCCTTTCTCGAAAAACGTACCGTCGAAGGCGACCTTCGCTCCGTTCGCCGAGTCATCGACCGAAGCGATGTCGATGCGCAGCTCTAAATTGCATGAATCGCCATCCGCATCGAGCACAACCGAGCGCCACGTGCAGACGGCGCACCCCGCCTGGGAGCCGTTTGCCTTGTTCGAACGATTGATATCCACGACTATCGAGCCGTCCGTATTACGACGTAGGCATCCCGAGGTCGAGATTGCGGCCTGTGCGATCGAAAAACGCTTGCACGCAATGGCGCTCGACGGATTTGGTGCGGAACTTAGGGCTGCTGGTAAGGAGTCTGCCATGACGGGAGTCGCCCAAGCGGCGACAGGCGTTCCGGTTGCGAGCGCGCCGCAGAGTGCGACGACGGGCAAAAGGTTCTTCGATGCCATGGAGTCTCCTTAACTAATTTAGTGCGGCCTGTCCGTGTTTTGTTTCTGGCTGCGTTTGATGTGCAGACCGAGGCCGGCGGTTCCCGCGCCTGCTGCTGTGGCGCCTGCTGCCAAGAGCCATCGTCTGTCGCCTGTCTGCGCCAGCGGTTCCTCGCGGTCGCCGCGGTCGAGCTCCGAGAGGTCGACCGTCACTTGCGTGGCGGCCTGCGCCTGTTCTTGCTGGGCAAAGGCCATGGCTGGCCCAAACGCTAGGATGCTGACGGCGGCGGCCAGGGCGACGGCCTTATGCCGTGTGCGCACCGGGCTCGACCGTCCAGGTAATCGTTGCAACCTGATCGCCTTCGCCGGTTACGCGGAAGATGTCGCGCGTGACGCGGGCGACGTTTCCGCTTGTCTTGAGCTTAATTTTGTCCGCGCCGCCGGCAATGCCCTGGTAGCCCATGTCGAAGGCTGCATTCTTGGAAAGATCGAGGCCCGTTCCTTGCATTGCGGCGCTGGCGTTCTGGAGTGCGCCGTCGGGGCCGACCTTAAAGTCGATGGAGTTCTGCGCGGTTCCGGCCTTGGCGTCGGCGGCAATGGTCCAGGTGTTCATGGCGTCGATCTTCATGTTGGTGACATGGATGCCGTAGGCCGAATGATTGTCGATGGTGGTCGCGTCTTCTGAGGGGCCCTGAAGCGTGCCGTCGGCCTTGGCGACGAAGGGAATAACCGTCGGAACTTTGAACTCAACGTTGTCGATCTCGGTCCTGACCATTACCTTCGTGGTTCCAACGCGCCCGGCTGCCATAGCTGGCGTCGGGGCGGCGCTCATTGCGAGCGCGAGCGCGAGCCCTGTGCCCACGATGAGCGCTCTGACTCCGTTCATGTTCCTGGTGATGTCCATGGTCGTTCCTTTCTATTCGCCGCGGGCCGTCCCCGCGATGATTGGACGAATGCTGGTGAATTGCATGCGGTGCCGCGTCGGTCGGAAGGCTAGTTCTCGGCTTGCTCAACCCGTACCTTGACACGTGTCGGATTGCCGTGGCTGTCGAGGGTCTTGGCATCGAGTGCCTGGATCTCGATGTACGCCTCGCCTTCTTTGATGTCGCCGGCGGGGCACGTCTCGATTGTCTTGCCGGTCTCGACCACGCCGGATTCGTACATGGTCTCGTCGTTTTGGATGACGCGGAATCGCTGGGGCAATTTATTGTCTTGGACGTTTTGCACGTTGACGCGCAGCTTGCCGTCCTCCTGCAGCTGAGCGACCGGCGCGACCGAAATCGTCATCATGTTGTCGCGGACGATGGCGTCGAGCTCATCTTGGATTTCCTGACGCGTTTTGCCCTCGGCCGTCGTGACTGAGGCGCCCGCCTCGGGTACGGGCTGCGACTGCCAAGCGTATAGTCCTACGGCGACAAGGGCGCAGATGATGGCCAAGCAGGCAACGATGAGCTTCTTGCGATGCCCCAGGCCTGCAAAGTGGGGTGGCCTCTTCGCGCTCATGCGGCATCCTTGGCGGTATAGACGCGCGCAAAGGTGGACGGGTCCGCTCCAAAGAGCATGTGAAGCATCAGGCGGCGCGAGTAGACGAGCTCTTCGAAGTCGGGAGGGAGCTCGATGTCGTGGGTATGCGCGATGTGGTGGGCGAGCGCCGAGAACGACTCGGGGTCGCAGATCACATCGGTAGTAACGTGGTAGACCGCCGTATCGGGGAATGCCTCTTCGTCGAAAGGCAGGAGATGGGGATCGTCGTCGACTTCGATGGCGATGCCGTACTGGGGCCAGTAATATGCCATGGGAACCTCCCTGCTTCTGGGCCAAAACTTCTATCGGTTTTGGCTGTCGACGCCGACCGTATCAGCCGCTACTTGACCAATTTCTGACCAAATGCTTGACGGATTGGCGTCTCCGCAGGTAAAAGGCGGCAAAAAATACTCCAACTTTTTTCGAGCGACATTTACGCGATCGGCGACGGCGGGGCCATATGTGTCAAAAGCATCGTCTGCCGAGGAAATCTAGCCACTCGCCGAATTGCACGAACGTAAAAATCGCCAATTATGGAGACGGTCTCGAACACGTCGACGAAACGATGCGGTAACATCTCCCTGCAAACACTGTAGTTAGCTAAAGGGGGAGTTCGCGTGTCTGCAAGCATCAAACCCTTCACCGACGAGTTCGAAGAGTATGGTCGCGATGAGTCTCGCGCATCGGGCGAAGCATCGAGCATCTCGTTTCCGGCAACGGAAAACGAGGTCCGTGCCATTTTGGAAAAGCTCCATGCCGAGCGTGTCCCGGTAACGGTTCAGGGCGCCCGAACCGGCCTTGCCGCCGGTGCCGTGCCCCACGGCGGGCATATCCTCAATACTTCCCGTATGAATCGCTACTTGGGCCTTCGCCGCGATGAACAAGGCCAATTTCTGCTGCGCGTGGAGCCGGGCGTTGTGCTCTCGGAGCTGCGCAAGCAGCTGAGCAAGAAGGTGCTGCCGACTGCTGGTTGGGACCAGGCATCGCTTGAGGCCTACGAGGAGTTCCAAGAGGCCCCCGAGCAGTTCTTTCCCACCGATCCCACCGAGGCGTCTGCCTGTCTGGGCGGCATGGCGGCATGTAACGCCTCCGGTGCCCGCAGCTACGCCTACGGTCCCATGCGCCCACATATCACGGGACTCCACGTCGCGCTGGCTGATGGCGATTTGCTTGAGCTTCAGCGCGGCGAGGCTTTTGCCCAGGGCCGCCACCTGTCGCTCGTGACGGCAGCGGGCCGTGCACTCGAGCTCGATCTTCCCAGCTATACCATGCCCAAGACAAAAAATGCCTCAGGCTATTTCGTTGCGGACGAAATGGACGCCATCGACCTCTTTATCGGCGCTTGTGGCACGCTCGGTGTTATCACCGAGCTCGAGATTGCCCTGCAAGCGGCACCTGCGGTCGTTTGGGGTGTGAGCTGCTTTTTCGATAGCGAAGACAAGGCCGTGTCCTTTACCGATTCCGTGCGCCCCGTCCTGTCCCATGCGGCCGCCATCGAGTACTTCGATGCTGGCGCCCTGGATATTCTGCGTCACCAGCGCGAGCAGTCGACCGCGTTCGCTTCGCTGCCGGCGCTCGACAAAGACGCTAAGGTCTGTGTTTACGTGGAGCTCGACTGCGACGACGAAGCCCAGGCGACTGAGGAGCTGTATCACTTGGGGTGGGTACTAGAGCTTGCGAGCGGCAGCGACGATGCGACATGGGTCGCGCGCACCGAGGTCGATCGCGAGTGTCAGCGATTCTTCCGCCATGCGGTGCCCGAGAGCGTCAACATGCTCATCGACGAGCGCCGCCGCATAGATCCCACCATCACCAAGCTGGGATCGGACATGTCGGTGCCCAACGCGTGCCTTGCCGATGTCGTTGCGCTCTATCGCCGCACGTTGACCGAAAGCGGGCTTGAATCTGCTGCCTGGGGACACATCGGCAACAACCATCTGCATGTGAACATCCTGCCGCGCGATGCGCAGGACTACCGTCGCGGTGGCGAGCTGTTTGCCCAGTGGGCTGCCGAGGTAACTGCTATGGGCGGCGCCGTCTCCGCAGAACACGGCGTCGGCAAGATCAAGGCGGGCTTCTTGGAGACGATGTACGGTCACGAGGCCATGGTCGAGTCGGCGCGGCTCAAGCTCCAGCTCGATCCCGACGGGCAGCTGGGTCGCGGCAACCTGTTTTCGGAGAAGCTCTTGGATGAGCTCGTCCAGAAAGGGGGCGCGTGAAGATGAGCGATTTCCATATGGTGGTGTGCGTCAAGGCCGTGCCGGGCAGCACCGAGGTCAAGATGGACCCCAAGACCAATACCATCGTGCGCGATGGCAAGCAGGCGGTCATTAATCCCTTTGATGCGAGCGCTTTGGAATGCGCGCTGGCGCTGAAAGACGACTTTATCGGCTTTGGCATGGACGTGCGCGTGACGGTGGTGTCGATGGGCATCCCCGCGACCGAGTCGCTGCTGCGCGACTGCATCGCTCGAGGTGCCGACGACGCGCTGCTGCTGACCGATCGCGCCTTTGCAGGTGCCGATACCCTGGCAACCACCTACGCCCTCAAGTGCGGCATCGAGGCGCTCGACGAGGACTTCGACCTGCTCATCTGCGGCAAGATGGCGGTGGATGGCGATACGGCCCAGATTGGTCCCGAGCTTGCCGGTGCTTTTGAGATTCCCTGTGTGACCGACGTGAGCTGCGTGCAAAGCGCGGGCTTTACGACGTGTGGCTTGCTGGCGCTCGTTCACGGCTGCGATGCCGGCGAGGAGACGGTGTGTCTTGAGATGCCGTGCGCGATGACGACTGCCAAGGAGATTGGCCAGTTGCGTATGCCGAGTATTGCCGGTATTCGCGCGGCGGAGGAGGCGGACGTGCGCGTGGTCAGTGCCGCCGACGTGAACGCCGACCCCGCGCGTTGCGGTCTTGCCGGGTCGCCGACACAGGTCGTGCGCTCGTTTGTGCCCGACCGTGACCAAACGTGCGAGGCCGTTGAGGGGACGGCGTCCGAGCAGGCGGCAAAGCTTGCCAAGATTATCGAGGGGATGGCGTAGATGAGCGGACTGATTATCGATAGCGAAGCCTGTATCGGCTGCGGTCGCTGCGTTCGCGCCTGTGCTTCGGGCGGCATCGTAGTGGAAGGCGAGCGACCCAACCGATGCGCCCACGTAACCGAAGGCTGCATCTTGTGCGGCGGGTGCGTCGATGCCTGTCCCGTCAACGCTATCTCGATCGAGCGAGACGAAGCTGCCGGCGCGGCAGACCTTGATGCATATCGAGACATTTGGGTATTCGTGCAGACCGACGAGCACGATACGGTGACTTCCGTTGCCTATGAGCTTATGGGCAAGGGCCGCGAGCTTGCCGATGCTCGCGGCTGCCGTCTGGTGGCACTGGCCGGCATGGGCCCCGAGGGTTCTCTCGGCGACCTGGAGCATCTGGTTTGCGCGGGCGCCGACGAAGTCCTGGCCTGTCGCGACGAGCGCCTGCGCCAAAACGATGCGGAGGTCTACGCCTGCTTGATCTGCGATTTGGTGGCAGAGCGCAAGCCCGAGGCCATCTTATACGGCGCGACCGCTTTTGGCCGCGAACTGGCACCCGGCGTTGCTGTGCGTTTGCAGACGGGCCTTACGGCTGACTGCACCGTACTTTCGATGGATACGGAGACGGGACTGCTGCAACAGACGCGTCCGGCGTTTGGCGGCAACCTGATGGCCACCATCGTCTGCCCCAATCATCGTCCCCAGATGGCAACGGTTCGTCCCGGCATCTTTAAGGCGCCCGACTTCGACTACGGCCGTTCCGGCACGATCACCCAGGTGATGCTTGCGGAAGACGTTAAGGCTCGTGTCGAGATCTCGATTCCCGCCGAGGAGTGGGGACAGCAGCCCTCGATCGCCAATGCCGAGCGCTTGGTCGTGGTGGGCCGTGGCATTGGCTCCAAGAAGAATCTGCCCCTGATGCGAAGGCTCGCCGAGGCTCTGGGAGCCGAGCTTGGTTGCACGCGACCTGTCGTGGAGGCCGGCTGGTTGGAGTATCGCCATCAGATTGGCCAGACCGGCGTATCGGTTTCGCCCAAGCTTCTCGTGAGTATCGGTGTTTCGGGCGCCATCCAGCATCTCGCCGGCATCGGTGGGGCGGAGTGCATTATCGCCATCAACGAGGACCTGGATGCCCCCATTTTCGGTGCTGCCCAGTACAAGGTTGTTGGGGACGCCGTCGAGGTCGTCGAGGAGCTGCTGGCCCAGCTTGAGCGCTAGGCGCGCGCCAGCCAGTCGCGCATCTCGTCCTTTAGGCGGCTCCAGGTTGCCTGCGTGGCGGGGTCGGTAAAGGGTTGTGTAATGCCAAAGGGCGCGTCGAGCAGGCGGTGGATATCACCCTGTTCGCGCGCCAGCGCACGGCTTGCCGGATAGACGAGCTCAAACATAAAGCAGATAAGCCCCACCAAGAAGTCGGCGGGCTCATCGCGCTCATCGCGTGCGACGCAGCGGTGCTCGTCAAAGGCGGCAAGTGTCGGCGACGAGAAACGGCTGCCGAGAAACGTCTTCTCGTCCACCTTGAGGATGGTGTCGACGGTGCTGTCGGCGATGGTGCGCATAATGTCGATCTTGTCACCATCGCGCACGATATCGCAGAAGCTCCGCGTGCGCACGTCGAGCCGCGCGGGTAGGCGGAAATCGCTGTGATAGGCAATGCTCGCTCGGATGAGCTCATCTTCTGCCGGGTCATCGATAAAGTCGCGGATGCTCGTTACGGCGGGTGCATCGGCGGGATTCTCGCCAAAGAGGACCTCGATGCCCAGCGCCGCATGGCTCATGCTCTCGGCGTCCTTAAAGGTGTCCCAGCGTCGCAGCTGCTCAAAGCGGCCCATATCGTGTAGCAGGCCGCAAAGCCATGCCAGGTCAATATCTTCTGACGACCAGCCCTGCTCGCGCGCTACGGCATCGCATGCCTCGGCCACGTGGTACGTATGCTCGATTTTGAGCGCGATGCGTGGGTTGGTGGCGTCGTAGGCATCGGTGTAGCTTTTGAAGGCCGCGCGCGCCCGGTCTCGATCGATAGCTGTCATAATGACTTCCTAAAAAGTTGTGTCTTTCGATCCGGTGGCAATTGTAGGTGAACTCGGTTGCTGTCGGATGATGATTCTGCCGTGTCGCTACATGCGGTTCGGAGACCTTGTCAGGATGAGAAGCGTATGGTGCTCAAAATCGTAAGAACCGTCTGGCCAGTGATGCTTACCTATGTTGCAATAGGCGCGCCGTGCGGAATGATCATGGGGCAGACGGGAATGGAGCCCTGGATGGTCTTTGCCCTGAGCAGCACGTTTGTGACGGGCAGCGGTCAGTTTATGATCTGCAATCTTTGGCTGGCAGGCGTACCGGCACCTTCGATTATCGCGAGCGTTGCCGCCATCTCCTCGCGTTTTGCGCTTTACTCGGCATCGATCGCGCCGCATCTGACGGGTGCCTCGAAGCGTCAGACGCTGGCTGTTGCCGCGACACTTACCGAGGAGGCATATGGCATCTCGCTTGCCAAATTGGTTGAAGGGGAGGATTGGGGCCCGCGCGAGTCCTTTGTGCTCAACGTGATCCTCATCGCAACATGGGGCGTTTCGTGTACGATGGGCGCCATCGTCGGCGCCGTTGTCGATGTTCCCACCGCCATTGCAGCCTTTGTCTGCACATCGCTCTTTATCTGTCTGCTCTTTTCGCAGCGGCTGTCGCGCGGCAACGTTGTCGCGGCGGTTTCGGGTGCGGTGTCCGTCGCCGTATGCAAGTTCTTGGGCCTCACGAATATTGCCGTGCCGGCAAGCGTCGTGGTCGGCATTGCCATTGCGCTGGCGTGCGATGCTGTATTTGACGGAAGAGGTGCCCGCGATGCCCGTTAACGAGTTCTTGGTTCTGTGGCTGTCGTCGTGGGCTGCTATCGCGTTCTTTCGCATCGCGCCGGCGTTCGCCTTGCGCGGGCGGACCCTGTCGCCCCGCATTACCGAGGCCCTGGGCTATATCCCGCCCGCTGCCTTTGCCGCGCTGGTCGCCAACGACTTGGTGAACCCCGGCGCGTTCGACGCGGGACTCTGGCCTGCCTTGGTTCCCTGGATTGCGGCCGCCGGCGTCGTGGCGGTGGCAATCAAGACAAAGTCGATGTTGTGGTGCTGCGTTTCGGGCATCGTGTTCTATATCGTTTTGAGCCTCGTATAGGAGCAGGACGCGTTATCGTCCCAGCCTAACGAATCGAATTTCTCACCGAGGTGGTCTGCTTCTTCTGGTACCATGGTCAAACTTTACTGTAGCAAAGCATGACGTGGGCTTTTGTTCCGCGTCAGCGGAAATGGGGGTTTCATGGCACAGGAAGCGACCGCCAACGAGCAAAAGAAATTCAAGGTCCCGCGCATCCCGGGCGACATCATGATTTACCCGATGATCGTCGGTCTTTTGCTCAACACCTTCTGCCCGCAGGTTTTTGAGATCGGCGGCTTCTTTACGGCTGCCTGCCGCGGTGGCTCCAATACCATCGTCGCCGCGATCCTACTGTTTGTGGGCGCCGGCATCAGCTTTAAGTCCACGCCGGGCGCCATCAAGACCGGCATCGTCGTGCTGATTCCTAAGCTTGTAGTGGCAGCCGCGCTGGGTCTGGGCGTCGCGTACTTCTTTAACGATAACTTTTTAGGCCTGAGTTCGGTTTCCATCATCGGCGGCATTACGTTTTGCAACATGGCGCTCTATACGGGCATCATGGGCGAGTTCGGCGATGAGTCCGAGCAGGGCGCTGTCGGTATCCTGTTCTTTACGGCCGGCCCCGCCGTCACGATGATCATCCTTGGCGTTTCGGGTCTCGCCAACATCCCCGTCGGCACCATCATCGGATCCATCCTGCCGCTTGTTATCGGCATGGTCCTGGGCAACTTGTTCCCGTTTATCAAGAACCTGCTGGTTCCCGGCGCCAATCCCGCGATCGCTGTAATTGGTTTTCAGCTCGGTGCGTCCATGAGCCTTTCGAGCTTCATCGCCGGTGGCATTTCGGGTATCCTGCTGGGCCTCATCACGCTCTTTATCGTCGGTCCCATTACCTTTGCCTTCGAGCGCCTGTGTGGCGGCAATGGTAAGGCGGCTGTGGCATGTTCCACCATTGCCGGCACGGCCATGACCACGCCGGTCGCCCTCGCCGAGGTCGCTCCGCGCTATGCCGAGCTTGCGCCCACCGCGTATGCGCAGATTGCCACTGCCGTCATCATCACGGCAATCATGGCTCCGATTCTGACCGGCTGGGTCGATAAGAAGTTCTGCCACGGTGAAGAGGATCTGTCGGTCGAAGGCGTCGAGGCTATTGAGGAGGCCGTCGCGACCGACATCGACGGCGAGTAACGGCCGTTACCGATAATTGATTCCGGCGTGCAGTTCGCGCCGTCCGAGCGCCCGAACGGTGACTGTTCTGCAGTGACGTTCGGGCGCTCTGCTATGATTCCCTTTACCCCAGCGGAGAAAGGGGCGTTTGGCGCCTGGGTACGACTCGGGCGATTCTGGCCACTTGGATATTGAAGGGAGGGCGTCTAGTGGTTAAGGCACTCAAGATCGAGATATTCCTGCTGTGCATGATTATTCTTATCGGACTTGCCGTACGAAGCCGTCGCTCCCTGTTCTCGAGCACCCAGCAGCTTTTGTTTAGCATGCTGGGCTACACGTCTGCTGCCTACATTTTCTTCGATATGATCTGGACGCTCTCAGACGGCGTGAGCACTCCTGTAGGCATCACGGCCAACTGGATTTCCAATGCGGTTTCGTTTTCGCTGTTCGCCATCGCGTGCCTCATTTGGTTTTTCTATTCCGAGACGATGCAGGGCTCACAGCTCCTGACCACGCCCTATAGGGTGGTACTTTTAACGTTGCCAACCGCATTGGTGGTCGTTCTGGCATTTACCAGCTACTGGACGCACACTATGTTCTATATCGATGCGCAGGGCGTATATCGTCGCGGAGCGCTTTATATGATTCAGCCTATCGTTAGCTACTGCTACGTCATATATACGTCCTTGCATGCCTTTATTCAGGCTCGAAAAGTCGAAAGCCTGCAAAAGAAGGCCATTTATCGCACCCTCGCCTTTTTTGCGGTTCCCGCTCTGGTGGGCGGTACCTTCCAGGTTTTGTTTTCGGTACCGGGCCTTTGCTTCGGTATAACGCTGAGCATCCTGCTGCTCTATATCGTCTATCAGGAGCAACTGATCTCGACTGACCCGTTGACTGGACTCAACAACCGCAACCGTTTTGAGACCTATATGCTGTCGCTCTTTTCAAATGTGGATCAGGCCGAAGATGTATATCTGCTTATGATGGACGCCGACGGCTTTAAGCAGATTAACGATCGCTATGGACATGTGGAGGGCGACCACGCTCTTCAGGTTGTTGCGACGGCGCTCAAGGATGTCTGCTCGCCGGCTGGTGGCTTTATCGCACGTTATGGTGGCGATGAGTTTGTGGTGCTCCAAAAGGCAGCGGCGGAACAAGGCATCATAGACCTGTGTTCGGCGATTGACGACGAGCTCGCTCGTGCCGAGGTGCCGTATGCATTGCGGATGTCCATCGGTTACGCGCGGGTCGGCGATAGTGTTGATACCTGGCAAGACTTACTTCGCGCCGCCGATGCGGAGCTCTATCGCGTCAAGGGCGAGAAGAAGAAAGCCGGCGTTCAGGTACGCTAGAAAAATAGGGGCGCACGACCGTATTGATGGTCGTGCGCCCCTTTTGCGTTGGCGGGATTAGTAGCGGCTGTCGAAGATGTGCCTCGTCTTTTTCTCGGAACGAGGCAGTTCGCTAGGCCTTTTTGGGCTTATTTACGATGATGATGCCGTCGCAAACCAACAGCAGGGCAACGATGACAGTAGCGGGGCTCGTGCCGGCGCCCTCGCCGAGCAGCAGCGCGCTCAGCAAAACGCCAAAGACCGGGTTCATAAACCCAAAGACCGAGACGCGGCTGACGGGGTTGACGGCAAGCAGGCGCGACCACAGCGAGTAGGCGACCGCGGAGATGAGCGCCATGTAGATGATGAGCGCGATGGCGGGGGCAATCGCCGTGGGGGAGAGCGCGCCACCCATCAAAAAGCCGATGGCGGTGAGGACCAGGCCGCCGACCAAGAACTGCCACCCGGCAAGCAAGACGCCGTCATGCTCGCGCGAGAAGATGCCAATGAGGCAGGTCGACAGGGCGCCCGCAACAGTGGAAGCCAAGATAAATCCCTCGCCGTCGAGCGTAAAGCCAAAGGTGCCGTCCGCGCCCGAAAGGTTGACGAGCGCGACACCGGCAAAGCCCAACACACAGCCGAGCACCTTGGCCGTATTGAGCTTCTCGGTATGAAACGCCAGGGCGGCAAAGAGGATTGCGAGGAAGTTAGCGCTGGCCTCGATGATGGAACTCGACATAGCGCTTGCACGGGAGAGACCGAGGTAGAAAAAGAAGTACTGTCCGATAGTCTGGAAGAGCGACAGGATGCAGATGGGCTTGATATCGCGAGCCTGCGGAACGAGTGGGCGGCGCTGTGCCGTGCTCATGCCAACAATGACCAGGGCACCGGCAAGCGTAAAGCGCAGGCCTGCAAAGAGCAGCTGCGAGGCGCTATCGTGCGCGGGGATGCCAAAGAGCGCGTAGCCGATCTTGATGCAGGGGAAAGCCGACCCCCAAAGCGCACAGCAGACGAGGCAGCCCAGGATGAGTCCGGGTAGGGTGGCGAGATACGGCTTGCGGCTTTCCATGATGTCCTTCCTACATGCGCGAAGCAAAAAAAGAACCCGCCACCGGGTGTGTCGGTGGCGGGTGTGTTACCCGAAGGGATTGTACCCGATGGGAAAGGTTTAGGCGAAGTAGGCCACACCGCTCTCAAAGATCGGCATGAACTTGTCGCCGGGGACATGCTCGGGCACGTTGCGGTACAGGTTGTCGCCGCGACGCTCGGCATGGCCCATCTTGCCCAGGACGCGGCCGTCGGGGCTCGTGATGCCCTCGATGGCGAGTGCGGAGCCGTTGGGGTTGACGGAGAGATCCATGCTGGGCTTGCCGTTCTCGCCCACGTACTGCGTGGCGACCTGGCCGTTGGCAATCAGCTGGGCGAGCACTTCGTCGTTGGCGACAAAGCGGCCCTCGCCGTGGCTGATGGCGACGGTGTAGGGGTCGTCCAGGCTGCACTGCGACAGCCACGGGGACAAGTTGGACGAGATGCGGGTGCGCACCAGACGGCTCTGATGGCGACCGATGGTGTTAAAGGTCAGCGTGGGTGCATCCGACGTGGCGTCGACGATGTCGCCGTAGGGTACCAGGCCGAGCTTGACCAGGGCCTGGAAACCGTTGCAGATGCCCAGTATCAGGCCGTCGCGGGCCTTGAGCAGGTCGCGGACTGCCTCGGTGACCTCGGGAGCGCGGAAGAACGCCGTGATGAACTTGGCGGAGCCATCGGGCTCGTCGCCGCCCGAGAAGCCGCCAGGGATCATGACAATCTGGCTTGAACGGATGCGGCGGGCAAGTTCGTGGGTGCTCTCGGCGACGGCTTCGGGCGTGAGGTTGTTGATCACGAAGGTGTCAGCCTCGGCGCCGGCGGCGCGGAAGGCACGGGCACTATCGTACTCGCAGTTGTTGCCGGGGAACACGGGGATGATCACGCGCGGGCGGGCGATCTTGGCGCCGCCGTACACGTGGATATCCTTGGCACGGAAGTCGATGGCCTCGACCTCGGGGGTCTCGCCGGCGCTGCGGTAGGCAAAGACGCCCTCGATGCCGCTCTCCCAGGCCTCCTGGAGCTTGGAGAGCTCGATGATCTCGGAGCCGGTGTCGATGACATAGCCCTCAACGGTGGTACCCAGAGGCTCGACGACAACGCCGTCGGCGACCTCGGGCAGCTCGGCATCCTCGGCGAGCTCGACGATAAAGCTGCCATAGAGCGGGGTGAAGAGGCTCTCCACGTCCACGTCCTCGGCAAGCTCGATACCGATCTGGTTGCCGACGCACATCTTAAAGAGGCTCTCGGCGCCGCAGCCGTAGCCGGGCGTGGAGACGGCTAGGGCGTCACCGGTGGCGGTGAGCGCCTCGACGGCGTCAAACGCGGCGAGCAGCTGCTGAGCATCGGGGCGGTAGTCCTCGCCATAGGTGGCGGGGGCGATGCGGACGACGCGGTGCGTGAGGCCCTTGAACTCGGGCGAGACGGCGCGGGCGGCCTTGCCCACGGCAACGGCGAAGCTGATCAGGGTCGGCGGAACGTTGAGCTCGCCGGCCTCGTCCTCAAACGAGCCGCTCATGGAGTCCTTACCGCCGATGGCGCCGGCACCCAGGTCGACCTGGGCCATAAGGGCGCCCAGGACGGCAGCCATGGGCTTGCCCCAGCGCTCTGCCTCGGTGCGCAGACGCTCAAAGTATTCCTGGAAGGAGAGGTAGGCGCGCTTGTGCTCAAAGCCGGCGGCAACGAGCTTGGCGATGGACTCGACCACGGACAGGTAGGCGCCCGCAAACTGGTCGGCTTCCATCAGGTAGGGGTTGAAGCCCCATGCCATGGCGCTTGCCGTGGTGGTCTCGCCGTCCACGGGGAACTTGGCGACCATGGCAGAGCTGGGGGTGAGTTGCGTCTTGCCGCCAAAGGGCATGAGCACGGTCGCGGCGCCGATGGTGGAGTCGAAGCGCTCGGAAAGGCCCTTGTTGGAGGCGACGTTAAGATCGGTGACGAGCGAGGTCATGCGCTCGGCAAGCGTGGTACCGGCCCAGCTGGGCTGCCACACGCTGCGGGCGCAGACGTGGGCGACCTGGTGTTTGGGCGCACCGTTGGAGTTGAGGAACTCGCGGGACAGATCGACGATGGCAACGCCGTTCCAGGCCATGCGCATGCGCGGCTCGGCGGTAACCTCGGCGATGACGGTTGCCTCCAGGTTCTCCTCGGCGGCGTAGCCCATGAACTCCTCGACGTCACCGTCGGCGACGGCGCAGGCCATGCGCTCCTGAGACTCGGAGATAGCGAGCTCGGTGCCGTCCAGGCCGTCGTACTTCTTGGTTACGGCATCAAGGTCGACATACAGGCCGTCGGCAAGCTCGCCCACGGCGACCGAGACGCCGCCGGCGCCAAAGTCGTTGCAGCGCTTGATCAGACGGCAGGCGTCGCCGCGGCGGAACAGACGCTGCAGCTTGCGCTCGACCGGGGCGTTGCCCTTCTGGACCTCGGCACCCGAGGTCTCGATCGACTCGGTGTTCTGGGTCTTGGAGGAGCCGGTGGCGCCACCGATGCCGTCACGGCCGGTGCGGCCGCCCAGCAGAATGATCTTGTCGGTGGGGGCGGGGCACTCGCGACGCACGTGGTTTGCCGGGGTAGCGCCCACGACGGCGCCGACCTCCATGCGCTTGGCCACGTAGCCGGGGTGATAGAGCTCGTTGACCTGACCGGTGGCAAGGCCGATCTGGTTGCCGTAGCTGGAGTAGCCGGCGGCAGCAGTGGTCACGAGCTTGCGCTGCGGCAGCTTGCCCTCGAGCGTCTCGGAAACCGGGACGGTGGGGTCGCCGGCGCCGGTGACGCGCATGGCCTGGTAAACATAGCTGCGGCCCGAGAGCGGGTCGCGGATTGCGCCGCCCACGCAGGTGGCGGCACCGCCGAAGGGCTCGATCTCGGTCGGGTGGTTGTGGGTCTCGTTCTTAAACAGGAACAGCCAGTCCTGGTCCTCGCCATCGACATCGACCTTCACCTTGACGGTGCAGGCGTTGATCTCCTCGGATTCGTCGACATCGGTCATGACGCCGGTCTTCTTGAGGTACTTGGCGCCGATGGTGCCCATGTCCATGAGGCAGACGGGCTTGGCGTCGCGACCGAGCTCGTGGCGCATCTCCATATAGCGGTCGAAGGCCTGCTGCACCACGGCATCATCGATCGTCACGTCGTCCAGGACGGTGCCGAAGGTGGTGTGGCGGCAGTGGTCGGACCAGTAGGTATCGATCACGCGGATCTCGGTGATGGTGGGGTCGCGGTCCTCATCGCGGAAGTACTGCTGGCAGAAGGCGATGTCCGCCTCGTCCATGGCAAGGCCGCGATCGGCGATAAAGGCGGCAAGACCGGCCTCGTCGAGCTCGCGGAAGCCGTCGAGCACCTCGACGGGCTGGGGCTCGGGGGTCTCCATGTACAGCGTCTCGGGCAGGTCGAGCGAGGCGATGCGCGCCTCGACGGGGTTCACCACGTAGTGCTTGATGGCCTCGATGGCGGCCTCGTCCAGGGCGCCCGAGATCATATAGACCTTGGCGGAGCGCACGGCGGGGCGCTCGCCCTGGCTGATGAGCTGCACGCACTCGCTGGCGGAGTCAGCGCGCTGGTCAAACTGGCCAGGCAGGAATTCGACGGCAAAGACGGCGCCATCGCTTGCGGGGAGCTCGTCGTAGGTCACATCGACCTGGGGTTCGCTAAAGACGGTCGGCACGCAGGAGCGGAAAAGCTCCTCGTCGATGCCCTCGACGTCGTAGCGGTTGATGATCCTCAGGGCCTCGATGCCCTTGATGCCGAGAATCTCGGTCAGCTCGCCCTTGAGCTGCTGAGCCTCGACGTCGAACCCGGGTTTCTTCTCCACGTAGATACGAGAGACCATTGGTTCCTGCCTTCCTGATCGGTTGGGCGTACGGTACGGTATGCGGCAGCGGTCGGTTTGCGGGGTCTGCCCTGCGGTCGCCTTGAGCCACATGTTTGTAAACCTCACTATGATACGACAGCTCGCGGCGCGTTGAGGACGGCGAGGGTGCTACAGTGAAGCGCAAACAAGAGAAAGGCATCACATGGCATTCGTTTCACTCGCCATCATCGCGCTCGTGGCCTTTGCAAGCCCCTTCATCGCCTCGGCGATTCCCGGGAAACCCGTTCCCGAGACGGTCTTTTTGCTCGTGTTCGGCGCGGTGCTGGGACCCCATATGCTCGACATTATCCATGTAGATGCCGAGGTCTCGCTCGTGTCCGAGCTCGGCCTGGCCTTTTTAATATGAGTAGGACATTGTCAAGAGGCAAAATCGGGCCTGGCCCCAACGAT
>CALKBO010000036.1 GCA_937989875.1 uncultured Collinsella sp.
GAGTGACCCCAAGAACTCATGAAAGTGAACGAGCGGGAATTCAGTGAAGTCCCAAGATGTTTCATAGGAATTCCAATCTTGACTTGAAATGGCAACATTTCTAGCAACACTGTCTCCTATGCTGCTTTCTTTGCTACTATCAAATAGTATTGGTATTGATTTAATATGCTCCACTTCATAATTTAGTGTTGCGCTAATCAAGCTTAAAAAGCGACTTCCTGTCGATGAGTTCAATAAGCCTAATACGTATTCCCATTTTTTTATATTGAAAGCACAACAACCTGCTATATCGAATAGTAAGCCACTAGGAGCAAAACGCATGGAGAAATCCCCACTGCTGATTTTTGACCATGTTAATGCAGGTTTGAAATATAGTTCAGGATCTCTAAGACGATAATTATTATTTTTCTCGGAATGCTTGATTTCGTAACCGTCGTTTTCCATATTTAAAAGAAACTCATTATTTCCAAACCATTTTCTATATGCACCACCCTTATTGTATGGAAACCATTTCTTACCTGAAGAAACAATTTCTTCAGAGAAACGTAAACCGAATCCAATTTTTAATAAAGATGGCTCAAACCAAAGTCTCACAAATTCGGGAACATTGCCGGGAATGATCCCTTGACGAACATCACCAATTTGTTCAATTGGTTCGCCATCGTGGAAAGATTGAATTATCGATTTACTTGCCCAATATGCTATTGGGCTGCCAGGGATCTTCTTGAAATCCTGCTGGTCGGCACGGTAGAACCATCCACATTCAGGGTTGCGTATTGCCTCTCGCAATGCTGCGCTTTTTGCAGCTTCTCCCAGCGGATCGACTAGCCTTACATATCCTCCACGAGCGTTCTGATAATCGTTCAGCAGCACTGTGGCTGTGGTCTGAACCACCTCGCCGCTGATGGCATCAAACGCCCGAGCCCCGAGATGAGCCATGTTGGCGATGGTCTTAGTCTCGATGATACTCTTGCGCAGGTTCTCGAAACTGCTCAGGAACATCCACGACTGCATGGTCACCATGGCGCTGTAGCCGCGCTCATCCGCGAGAAAAAATCCCCTGCAAATAAAAGCAGCAAAGAGATCCGCTTTCCCATCGGGGTAGTTCTTCTTCACCCACTTGCTCATCCAAGGGTTCATGCTGCCGCTTCCGAAATAGGGCGGGTTGGCGATAACCGCGTCATAATGTCGCGCAAGAGGCTCCAGCTCTTCGAGCGCCCGCCGCGCTTTCACAGAGGCGGTCATGCCGAACATGCCCGCCTCGTTCATGACGGTTTCGGCGACCGCCCTCACCGATCCCAGGTCCGCCTCCGTCGGCGCGAAAAGACTGCCCGCCTCGTCGAGGTGGGCCAAGACGTCGAGCAGGTCGGTCTGTTCGAGCAGAAACGGTGCGTCAAGGCGCTCTTGGTCTTTCATAGTGCGAGCTATGGCATCGCGCTCATTCTCGTCGAACTCGATGCGAGAGAGCACCGTGATTCTCGGGCGCACTCCACGTCGCAGAAAGCGCGAGTCGTACTCGCACGCCTTCATGGTGAGAGCGAAGCTCGCCATCGCCGCCGCGCGCGGGTCGATCTCGAGGCCCGCGAGGTTCTTCTCCAGGATAAGGCGCGGGATGTCCCTGCGGGAATAGCCCTCCTCCTCGTACATGGCGGCTATCAGTTCGAAAGCGTAAACGAGTATGTGTCCGCTTCCGCAGGCGGGGTCCACTGCCGTGATGTCCTCCGGCGACTCGATGTACTTGAAATCGGCCTCGGCATCCCCATCCGGCGCGATGTAGTATTCCATGCGGGTGGCAAGTGTGCTGTCCGGGTGGTTCAGCATCCACAGGCGGCCGAGCGAGTTCTCCGTCAGATAGCGGACGATCCACTCCGGCGTGAAAAGCTGGGTGGCAGGAGCAAGGTCCTCGCGCGTCGCCTTGCGCTTGGATGCGAAGTACTCGTCCTTGCGCTCGGAGACGTAGTACTGGTACATCCAGCCCACGATCTCCACGCCTTCGAGCCAGTCCTCTTCGGGAATGTTCTCGACCATGCGCTCGATGACGCCGCCCGCCCTTAGTAGACCGTCGGGCAGCAGCAACTCCATGCTGGAACCAACCTGCGAAAACACCGTGGGCATGCAGCTGGCAAGCTCAGCGCATTGGGCAAGGAAAAGATAGCGGAACGTTTCCTCATCATCGCCCAATTGAACCAGTTGAGCCACGTGCGCACGGTCGATGCCCTCTATGTCCACCTGCAGCGCCTCGGCAAGCGCCTGCGGCTTGAAGGAGCCGTCGTTGCCGGAAAGGAGACGCGTGTGCGACGGGAGACGGTCGTTTATCTCCATGAAACGGATGGCCATGATGCGGTTAAACCAGGTGTATGCGGCTTGTTCCACGAGAGTGTCGTAGCCTTCGTCGTGGGCTTTCCGCAAAAGGTCGGACCTTTGCTTGCGCTCCTGAGAGGAGAGAACCCTGCCGCCAACGGCCTGCGCGTCCTTCGGGTTCTCCGGATGTTCCGATATGTCGTACAGGGCGCATCTGCGCTCGACTTCAGACATGAGCTCGCGGCGCGCCCAAACACAGAAATTCTTGATGGCTGAATCGTGCATGTTAATCTCCCAGCCTTACCGCGCCGCTTTCGTGCAGCGCATCCATCAGGGCGTCTTTTACGCTATCCACGTACGCCAGCACTTCTTCTTCGCTTCGTAAGGTCTTCGTGGGGCACACGCGGCTGCGGTGCAGGACCTTTGGCTTGGGTGCCGCCGGCTTCGCTGGCGGCATGTCGCTGTCAGTCGGCATCTTGCCGCGCTTTGCCGCCTCTTCCTTCGCGCGAGCCTGAGCGATCGCATCGTCAATCTTCTGGTACTGCTGCCCGCCCCATGCCTCGAGCTGCTTGAGCTGGGCATCGAGCTGGCTGCATCGCGTCTCGTTCATTGCGGCGTTCTTCTTCGCAGCGGCATCCTGACGAATAGAGGAAAGCACTCCCGCTACCGCGCTTTCGAGCGCTCCCGCCTCGTCTTTCGCGTAACGCTCGAGCGCCGATACCGCATCCTCGATGCTCTCGAGGAGGTTGTCGCGCTTGACCCCTGCGGCCTTGCTCAGCGCACCCGAAAGCCTCGAGTTCAGGGCCCCGAGGTCCTTGATTGCCGAGTAGGGCTTGCTCATCCCTAAGATGCGCTCGATGCGTCCGATGGCATCCTGCGCCTCCGAATCGCCTTCCAGGTAGACACCTTCAGTTTTGAGAGAGCCGATGAGCCTGGTGGAGTCGTCCCACAGGCGCACCTGGCTGTTGAAGAAGCCGCGGATCTCGAGCATGTCCTCGGCGAAGTCGCGCAGGCCGTCTTGAACCTGCCTGTTGGCAAGCGCTATGCACAGGAGAAGCGGATCCGTCTCGTTGGATACTACGTTAGCGATAAGCTTTTGGCCGTCGACGACCACGTCTTTGCCTGGGTAGGCACCTCTGGAATAGCGCTGGGCGAGGAGGTCCCTGCATTCCTCCTGGACATCGTGCAGTTTCTCCTTGGTGAAGGCGACTAAACCATCCTCGTCGGCAGGAACCTGGTTCGTGTCGGCGAAGTCCTTCATGAGACGCTGAACCGTCGCGAGCGTCGCAGGATCGATCGCCTCTCGTTTCTTGATGGAGGCTTTGTCCGCATCACGCCTGAGGCACGCGACGATCGCGTGGGCATCGCCCGAGTCGAGCTGCTTGCCGCCGACCGACAACGCGACCTTCTGGTCGTAGAGCATGCGCGCGACGACGGCCGCTATGTCCGCCTCGCGCCATCCATAGGGCACCTTCTGGTACTTGCGCTTGAGGTCTCCCATATTGGTTGCCTGCTTCGAATATGCCTGAGCGTCGAGGAACAGCATGATTTCGTCCATGGCGCGCTGGTTCGGCAGGTTTCCGTCCGTGTCGGGCTGGTTTAGGAGCTCGCCTCTGAATACCGAGATGATCTCGGAATCGGAGTTCACCGAGGCATCGATGTAGTCTGCCTTGGTGTAGGTGCTCTTCATGAGCTCGTCCAGCGCGGCCTCGATCACCTTCGGCGCGCTCTTCTCGTGGACGGCGACCATGCGCCCGTCCACTGCGACGCGGGCGTGTGCCACGGCATCCTCGAGGGACTTGCGCGCGGCCCTCTCGTTTTCCCGCGCCTCCTCGCGCTTACGGGTCACGATCTCACGCTTCGAAGCCGACCACTGCTCGCGTGAGCTCATGCGGATGTACTTCTCCACTCGGCAGCTCATGTCCAAAAGGTCGTAATAGTCTCCCTCTTCCAGTCCTATGAGCGCCTGGTTCGTCGACTTGAAGGCGAACTCGGAATCGGCCAGGCGCGACCACTCGTGCGCGTAGGTGATCACGTTGAGCTTCATTCCGCCCATGTCCTTGCCGTGAACCGAATCGTCCACGTAGCGGTCGAACGGGAAGTCGTTCACACCCACGCGGTGTTTTGACGAGGTGAATATGCTGTCGAAGAGCAGGCGCTTGATGCGATCGATGACCTCGGAAGACTCTATTTGCACTTTGGATATCTCGTCGGCGACGTCCTGCTCCTCGCTGGTGAGGAAGTTGTACCTGTCGCCGTTTCTTGCGGCCTTGTTCTCGCGGACGAGCCGCTCGAGCGATGCTTGTACCTCGCGGCGCAGCTCGACCTTGTCGACGTCCATGGAGTCGATCATGAGGTTGGCGATGTTATTCACGTTGGGCGTGATGTCGCCGATGTAGCGGATGAGATAGAGCGTCTTGATGACGTGCACGTCCTGTTGGAACAGCCCGTGCCCCTCGTCGGCGGCGTCCTGGCAGCGGTTGATGACCTGGCGGATACCGTAGTCGAGCGCCGTCTCCATGGTGTCATAGAAACGCCAGAACGGGATGAGCGCTCCGATATCGTCGTTTTCGACCGGCCAGACAGATTCTTGGAAAGCCGATATCATCGAGCGCTCGCCGCTGGACATGTGCTTTCCGGAGAAGCCGTGCTCGCGCGTCCTGGTGAACACGTCGGGCAGGATGCGGAACTGGTAGCCCACGAACGGGTAGCTTTCCACGAAGTCGCGCTCGCTGGCGTAGCCGAAAAGGTCGCTCGTGGAGTCGTCGAAGGTGAAGAGGTTCTTGAGCACCGTCGCCTTCTGCCCGTACTCGACTTCGAGGGCTGCTTTCGCCTCGTCTTTTTTGGCGAGGATGCGCTCCTTGATGACCTCGTCAACGTCGCTCGACGACAGCGAAAGCCTGGTGTCGAAGCGTCCCTGGATCTTGGAGAAGTCCATGCCGACGACGCTCGTCACCGAGTCGATCGCCTGTTGGCTGGTGACGACGATCCAGACCTTGTCTCCGCAGTAAGTGCCCAAATCCTCGGTCAGCGTCTGCATGCTCAGCATGAGGCTGCTGTCTGAGCCTATGAACTGGCCTATCTCGTCGGCCATGAACAGAAGCCTGAACTCGCCGCCGGTCTCCGACTCCCTCTTAGCGATGTACTCGGCGACCTCCTTGGCGAAGGTCTCCGACGAGATGACGTCGGTCTCGGTGCCGTCGAACCAGTGCTGGGCGGCGTCCCTGCTCATCCCGAGAACCTCTTGCAAGGTCTCGACCATCTCGTCTTCGTAGAACGACCAGCCATCGCGGTTATCCAACCAGTCCATGCCGCTTATGCGCTCGAAGGCCGCGCGGAACTCCTCTGTCTTGCCCTTCTCGTCGATGAAAGCCTCGAGCTTGGCGAGCTTGAGGTCCTCGCCGTAGAAACCCCGGTTCTCGTAGAACACCCTTTGAAAAGAGCGTAAGAGCGCCGTCTTGGCGGTGTCTCCCTCTTTCCACTTGCCTCCCTTGGAGTCCACGTTGAACAGCAACGTCTCGGTCGGGATGGCGGAGACGCGCTTCATGGAAGCGAACACCATGGGGTCAGCGATCTTGCCCTCGAAGTAGTCGACCGCATGCTTGCCGCCGACCACCGGGTTCGAGAGCACATAGCTGAGCATCTTCAGGAAGTGAGACTTGCCCGATCCGAAGAAGCCGCTGATCCACACGCCGATCTTGCCGGTCGGCATGTCGATGGAGCGCTCGTAGTTGCGGAAGAACGTCGCAAAGTGACCCTGGAGCTCCTTTGCAACGACGTATTCCTCGAGCTCCTGGACAACGAGCTTTTCGTCAACGTCGCCAACCTTCACAACACCGTTGATGTCGCGGTCGATATCGTGTTCGAATATGTCGCGGATATGCATATGCATGCCTTTCCCTAAATCAGGTCGAATGCCCGGTAATAGTTGCCGTCGGTGAGCTTGCCGAAGAGCGAGAGCGTCTGCCCGTCGAACCTTCCGGGGTACATCACGACCACCGGCGTGTTCTCGAATAGGTGCTGGATGTTGTCGAGTACGTTATGGACCCTCATGAACGGGTACACCTCGCCGACGCCCGTGATAACGAGCACATCGCCCGGCACGTTCTCCTCGGCAGAGATCCTCTTCGCGAACGCCTCCGCGCTCGCCACGCTCGACAGGCGCTTCTTGAGCTGCTCGCGCCCGCGCTTCTCCTCCATCTTCGGCACCGCATCCAGAATCTTCTTGTCGGCACATATATCCAGCAGGATGTCGTAGAGGTTGGCCTCCCGTATCCTGCACGGAAGCGAGGGGTCGCCCTTTAGCCTGTCCAAAAAGCGCCGCGCCTCCGCCTTGAGCCGCGGATCATAGCAAAACGTGTATATCCCGACCTCGTTTCCAAGGCCGCGGTTGTGGAGGAAGTCCTCGCTTTGCAAACGCGTCTTGAACGCCTCGCAGCGCTCTTCGAACTCGGATAACGCCGATGCTGGCGCGGAGTCGCGATACGTGATCGTCATCTACATCTCCTCCCTTGCCCCGAATGCCCGAAGCGCCTCAACATCCTTCCGTTCACGAAGGACATTCTCCAGCTCCATGTCGAGAATCACCGGCATGAGCCTGTTTTCCTGATTGAGCAGCCCCGCTTCTTTCAAGCATTTGCGAAGGACCTGCTTGAGCTTCGAGACGGTGCTCTCGGACATGATCGCGAAGTTGTCGAACTCGGATGCGAGGCGCGTGAAGTAGGCGTTCATGTCCGTGGACCCGAATTCGTAGTCGAGCTCGGCGTAGC
This sequence comes from uncultured Collinsella sp., assembly GCA_937989875.1. GTDB lineage: Bacteria > Actinomycetota > Coriobacteriia > Coriobacteriales > Coriobacteriaceae > Collinsella. Next base: position 7,071 of record CALKBO010000036.1, read on the forward strand.
GACGAGCTATCTCGGTCGTCATGAAATGTCGCACAAGCGGGTAGAACTGCATCATCGCATAAAGGTTCGTCTGCGCTGCAGCATCGGGCATTCCGTAAGCCACGATACGCACTAGACGCTCGTCTCCGAGGGCGTCGAGCCTGCGGTTGCACGCGAGTGTGATCCTGCCCAGGCTGCGCTCTGTTGGGTACCTGAAGAGGTTATCTTCTTTGACCTTGCGCGCCGCCTCGTCGGCGGACATCCCCTCGAGCCTGAGTTGGGCCATGATGCGCGCCTCGTTGAGCAGGAACTGTTCGCGGGCTATGGTGTTGCCGAGAAGCTTCCTATTCGGCGCTGCCATCGAAGAGCTCCTTGTTGGCGATAACCTCATCGAGCGCAAGCGAGGTGAGCAGCGCAGAGACACTCGTGCACTTCTCATGCGCGATTCTCTCGAGCGCGCTTTTCATCTCGGGCGTGGCGGCGAAGATGATCCGCTCCGTCTTCTTCGCACCGAGCACGTGCTTTCTCAGATCCTGCTCGTCCATCGAGACCACCTCTCGCCTTCTCGGGTTTTCATAAAAGTTATAAAAAAGTGTACCATGCCTGCCGCAATTTACCTCCGACATGCTGGCGACATGCCATTTTGACCACATATCGGCAAGCTGCACGCCTTCTTCGGTAATTCCAGCAGACTGCCCGCCCCAGTTCCTAGCCGAAAACCCATCATCTGCCTCAGCTTTTATGAGTTCGCAAGATGCCTCCTCGACCGCCAGTGCCCCTTCGCCACCTGCCTTGCACGCGCATTGCCGCACGGAACCCGCCGCCGACGCAAGGGCCAGCGATGTTTCCCGAAAACTTTTCCCTGAAAATAACCGTTTGACGCAGGCAAAACTTTTCGAAAAACACCGGAGCGAATCTCTTTCCAAGCCCTCCTTCGCTTTCCTCCCTGGCGCCCGCGGCAGAACCCATGCGCCCCTCGCTTCACAAGGCGGAAGGCCAAAGGGGCGAACCGCCGATACCCAAGGAGGTCAATCATGTCCGAACTCAAGGAAAAAGCCATCAAGGCAGCGGAGAAGTTTCTCGAGCAGCGCGGATACGAGGTCATCGAGAGCAACTGGAAATCCGAAGGCGGAAATTCGCTCGACCTGGTGGCAAGGGAAGACGACACCGTGGTCTTCGTAGACGTCTACGCACGGCACGGCTTCGACAAGGGAATGCCCGAAGAAGGCAACGAGGGTTCTCGCGAACGCAGGGAGATCGCCGCGGCAGCTTGGCTTTCGGAGCAAGCAGACGACGCCGGCTACGTCGACATGCCGGTACGTTTCGACAGCATCGCGATGATGCTCCTCTCGGAAAACCGGGCGCTACTGAAGCACCACATCAACTGCCTCGGGTGCGGGCTTACCGCCGGCCAGGCCGACTAGGACCTCCGGGCCTAGCCGGATTCGACATAAGCCGCCTCGGGCACCGGCTCGAGGCGGCGCACCAACCGATTCGCATCTTCGCAGAAAGGAACGCATCATGGGAAACCGAGCCGTCATCACCACCCCCGAACGCAAGATCGGGCTGTACCTTCATTGGAACGGAGGGCGCGACACCGTAGAGCCCTTGCTGAGGTACTGTGAGCTCAAGGGCTACCGCGCGCCGAGCTCCGACAGCTACGGATGGGCCAGGCTCTGCCAGGTCGTCGGCAACTTCTTCGGCGGAACGCTGAGCGTGGGCATAGCGCCCTACTCCGACGACAGGCGCATGAACCCCGGAGACAACGGGATCTACGTCGTCGACGGATGGAAGATAGTCGACCGCATCCTCCCGTACGAGGGTTTCGTAGAGGAAGACGAGCACGATTTCGACGGGATGCTCCGCGCGCTCGATGAGTCCATGCCCGAAGAAGAGAGACTCGGCGCGCTGCTGGACTCCACAGAGGTGGCGACTTCGGAACTTGAGCTCGGCGACGAGGTGTGGGCTCGAGGGGTCGACGGCAAGTACTCCACCTACCCGGTGGTCGCCTTCGATGATGACGGGACGCCGCTCGTGGCGCGCTACGACCACGACGGCGACTGGTCATGGAACCCCAACAACCGCATCGAAGAGAAATCCGTCCTGATCGTTGGCCGCAAGTAGCCGCCTTTCCCGCCCTAAACCGTTCGTTATCGAACGGTTTAGGGTATACTGGGTATACGAAACGCGGACGCCGCCGAACCTTCCACATCATACGGCGGCGTCTGAGGATGCAAAGGAGGCAGAAGGCATGCGAACCATCGCGGTATCGAACTACAAGGGCGGGGTCGGCAAGACCACCACTGCGGTCAACCTCGCCACAATCTACGCAAAGCGGGGCTTGAGAACACTCCTCGTCGACCTGGACCCGCAGGCGTCTGCGACCGACTACTTCGGTCTCTACGACAAGGCCGTGCAGGAGCGCCGAAGCGCGGTGGAGCTCCTCTACGCAAACTCGGCAGTGGAGGACATCGCCTTCGAAACCGGGACGGAAGGCCTTTCGGTCGTGCCCTCGACCATCGAGCTCGTCGACCAAAACGAGCTCCTCCTGCGCGAGCAGAGGCTGCGATTCGCGCTCGACGACTGCACGGGGCTCTACGACATCTGCATACTGGATTGCAGCCCCACCATGAAACGCCTCGCTTTCAGCGCCTATCTCGCCGCAGCGGGAGACGGAATGGTCGTCGTTCCGGTGAAGCTCGACTCCACCGTCATGCGCGGCACCGCGCTCACGGTCAACGCCATAGAGTCCATCGCCGACGCCCTGCGCGTGCCCACGCCAAAATGGAAGATACTGCGCACCTGCGTTCCAGGGCTCATGACGAACGCCGAGGCCACCGGCGCGGAGGTGCTCGACTCCTACTTCCCCGACAACCAGTTCGAGACTCTCATCCACGCGAGCTCCAAGGTCTGCGAGGGAAGCTGGCAGTGGCAGCCCGTTGCGACGTTCAAGCCCGACAGCCGCCCCGCGAAGGACTACGAGAGGCTCGCAGAGGAGGTGCTCCATGGCTAGGGCAACGGCATCGGGGTTCACCATCTCGGGCCTCCTGGACAAGAACGCGGCCACTCGAAGCGATTACCCTATCGAGAGAATCTCCGTCGGCGAGATAGCCGACCATCCCGAGAACACGGCCTATTCGATGGACGATGCGGGGATAGCGCAGCTCGCGAAGAGCATCGAGAAAGAGGGTCTCACCGACCTGCCCCTCGTCCGCAAGCTCGACGACGGGAGCTGGCAGATGGTGAGCGGGCACCGCAGGAAGGCCGCATACGCCATGCTCGCCGAAGAGGACGAGAGGTACGCCCAGATCCCCTGCCGGATAATACGCGGCATCTCCGACGAGCAGTCGGTCATGCTGCTCCATGCCGCCAACTACTTCGTGCGCAACCTCACCGTGACCGAGCGCGCAGCGGCGAGCCGCGCTCTCGGGATGGAGGTCGAGCGCATGCGGGTGGAAAACCCCGAGCTTTCCGGCATACGCACGGAAGACATCAAGGCGGCGATCATCTCGGAGCAGACAGGGCGAAAGGTGTCAGGAAAGACGATCCAGCGCCAGGAGTCGCTGGCGCGCAAGATCGAAGAGGATCTTGTCGCGGGGTGGCGCGAGGCGGCGCTTTCCGACTCGCTCTCGGCAGACGCCGTGAACGCCCTCGCGAAAATGGAACCCGACGAGCAGGAACGGCTCTTCTCCTCGTGGAAGGAGCATCCCCTCGACAAGAAGAAGACGACGGAGTTCCTGAGGAAAGCGACGAGCGAGCCGAGCGCGAAACCTCGTCAAGAAGAAGAGCAGAAGCCTTCGGCACCGCTCGCAAGCGCCCTGCGCGCGCTTAGGCGCTACGAATCGAAGGCGAAAGGCACGCCGAGCGAGCTTGACAGGCAAGCGCTCGCAGAAATCGCCGAGACGGCTCGAAAGCTCCTCGAGGGCAGATAGAACCCAGGCAGGTGCCCCGCCGGGGCTCCTGCGCCGTTTCCAGCAAGTAGCCTATCTCGTATACACGAGATAGGAGGCGGCATCTCAGGCACCCGAATGCGCCGCCCTGCCCCGACCCTGCGCCAGGCAGCGCGAGGGGCGAGGCCGCGACGACCCGAAGATGCGCGAATGCCGCCATGCGGGGGATGCCCCGCGCCCCTGAAGAGACACGCCGCGCAAGCTTCCACGACGTCCGCGCGGCGAAGGATGCGCAGGATCGAGAAGATGACGAAGGTCTTGAAATACGACAACGTGCTCACCGCCCGCGTGAGCGACGCGGACTTCCGCGCAGTCTGCGAGCGAGCCGACGAAGAGGAGCTCACGCGCTCCGAGTACCTGCGCTACGTCGCGCGAATGGTCGCGGACGACGCCGCGAACGCCGACCGCGGCGGCGTGCTGCTCGACGGGCGCTCCATGCGCAAGCTCTCCCGCGAGCTTGTCAAGTGGGGACATCACTACAACCAGGGCATGCACGCCCTGAACTCCATAAAGTTCGCCCTCGAGCACGGCCGAGGGGACCTGGAGTGGGTATCCGGCAAGCTCGACGAGTGCGCTCTTTTGCTCGCGCAGGTCGAAGAGGGCCGCTCGGAGATCGCAAGCGAGCTCGATGCCCTCGAGGATCGCGCGATAGTCGGGGGCGATTAGCGTGCCGCTCCTGAAGCCCATAGCCGGGCACACGGGGTGCGCCGGCATAAAGCGCTACCTCGAGAAAGGGGGACGCGCGCTCGAGATCCTGACGATGAACTTCGCATGGCAGGAAGAGCGCGTCTTCGAGAACGTCTCTGAAGCCCCGGGGGATTTCGACTGGGCGGCGTCGATGGACGCGACGAGGCACGCCTGCGGCAACGACACGCCGTACCGCGGCAAACCGGCCCGCACGTTCAAGCACTTCGTCATGTCGCCCGACCCCCAAGACGGATTGACCGCAGACCAGGTCGCGGAGCTCGCGAGCGCTTGGGCGCTCAAGCACTTCAGCGACTTCGAGGTGGCGATCGTCCTTCACGACGACAACGAGAACCGAATCCCGCACGCGCACATCGTTGTCAACAACACCAACCTGGCAACCGAACGCCGGCTGCAGACCCCCGACCCGCTGGAGCTCAACCGCAGCCTCCAGGACCTCGCCGAGGAGCGGGGGCTTCGGTTCATGAGGGACGAGGTCGGAAGGGAATGCGAAGAGGAGCCGGCACGCAAGAAAACGCCCGCCACGATGCAGA
>CALKBO010000037.1 GCA_937989875.1 uncultured Collinsella sp.
ACGGCAGACCTCGCAGAACTGAGAATCCCCTGGTTTCAACTACGGGGAGTGTCAACAAAATAAGCAGATGCTATCTCGCGGGTTTGCTGCCGATTTGCAGGAAGATCACTTCTCTTCGCAAGGGCTTGCGCCGGGAGGCGAATGCGACGGTGTGTCGATTTTTGACCTCAACGACATGTCTCCCATCGAAGTGAAAGTCGACGGGATTGGTGCCGGGTCGAACTCCCTCGACCAGACTTTTGAATTGGAATAGTCCATATGGCGCCTAATTTCTAGAAACCTTCTAGAGCGCTTCTAGAAGGTTTCTAGAAGCGGGCGCAGCATCTTCGACCGACACGATGTCTCGGTAGATAAGGCGATGCCTGGCGTCACGCCACTCGTCGCCGTGGTAGTGGCCGAAGAACCAGGCGCGGTAGCCGAGCCGCCCGTCGAGCTCGCCAAGGAATCGCTGAAGCCGGTCGCCCCGATACTCGCGTCCGCGCTCGCGGCACAGCTCCTCTGCCAGGGCGGCAGGAGCCTCGTGGGTCACAACGCAATCGACCCTCCAGCCCACGCGGTCGAGCGAGGAACGGCAGTGTTCCGTCTCTTCCTCGCTCGGCATCTCCTCGGGCCACCAGCTCCTCCCCTCCCTGCGATACTGCCTGTCGTTGCTCGCGGCGCCGCCCATGGCAAGGACCGTGAGCCCGTCGATGTCGAACACCTCACCGCGCATCAGGTGCAGCACGCGCGGTCGCGCCTCATGGACGAGCCCGCCGTTCCACTCCCGCACCGGCAGCCCAGCCAGGGCGTGGTGGTTCTCATGGTTGCCGTCTACGAAACACGTGGTCCACGGCTTCGACTCGAACCAGTCGAGCCAGTATTTCTCGGCGTTGGATCCATCCCAGACAAAGCCGAAGTCGCCGGCCACGATCACCGCGTCATCGCGCGTCAGGGTCCGGCCCAGCGGCCAATTTTTGAATGCAAACCGGCTGGACCCGTACTCGGCCCTGCCGTGCACGTCGCCTGTCACATAGACCGTCATCAGTACGCACCCCACGGCAGGAGTTTGTCCCCGAGTCTCACGATCCGGTCATACAGCACCGTGTGCCGTTCGTCCGGGTTGCCGTCTCGGTGAAAATGGCCGTAATACCAATGTTTATAGTCTAGGCGGTCCTCGAGCTCGTCGAGGAATCCGGTCAGCCGGTCCACATCAGGGCGTTCCCAGCCTGGGTCCGGGTAGAGCGTCGGCGAGAGCATGCGCGTCGAGCAGGTATGGGTGATGACGCAGTCGACCTTCCAGCCGACCTCGTCGAGCTTTGTCCGCGCGGTATCGAAATCGCGCTCGTCCGGGAGCTCCTGAGGCCACCAGCTGGAATACGGCACGCGGTATTCCCTGTCCACGCTCGTGGCACCGCCCATGGTGAAGACCGTCGAGCCGTCGAGCTCGAAGACCTCGCCGCGCGTCAGGCGCCGAATGGGCGAGGTGTCCGACAGGCGTTGCGTCAGCCCGCCGTGCCATAGCTCCATGGGGCGCTCCGCCCAGTGGTCGAAGCGCTCGTGGTTACCGTCGACGAACAGCACGGTATAGGGGCGCGACTCCAGCCAGGCGATGTCGGCGCATTCCTCCGCAGAGAAGTTCCACGGAAAGCCAAAGTCACCGGCAACGATGAGATAGTCGTCGCTAGTAAGACTGTCGCCAAGTTTCCAGTTGCGGAGCTTTTGCATGTCGAGCCCACCGTGGATGTCGCCCGTCACATAGACCGTCATCGGATTACCTCTTCCCTCTTGTACGCCGCCAGCTCGCGCTCGACCTGCCTGTCGCCGGTCTCGTTGACCCACCAGGGCCATTTCACCCGGCCGCACGGCTCGTCGACTCCGGCGAACCATTCCCTCAGCTCGTCGAGGCTCACCGGGGAGTGCCCGTTGGCATCGCAACCGACGTCGTAGCGCAGAAGGCCCTGCTTGCGGTTGAACTCGTTGTACGCGCCGCCGCTGCTGTGGATGTGCCCGTGGAGGTGCCACGATCCATGGCTCATGCCCTGCCAGTCGGCCATGGGGTAATGGCACAGGATGATCTTCTGCCCGTCGATCTTGAGCACGCAGATCGGCGGCTCCACGGTGAAGGCGCCAGCGACCGCCGGCTGGGTCCAGTCCTTGTCGTGGTTTCCCGGGACGAGGTGGATGCGCCTGCAGGCGATCCGCTTGCGAAGCCCGTAGGCGTCCTGGGCGGTCATCTTGAATGAGAAATCACCCAGGATGTAGAGTTCGTCGTCCGCGGCGACCCTGCCGTTGATGTTGTCGACGATGGCGTCGTTCATCTGCCAAATCGTCTCCCACGGGCGTTCGGTGAACTTCAGCACGTTCTCGTGCCCGAAGTGCGTGTCACTGGTGAACCAGATCATTCCATTGTCTCCCTGTCGCTAAAAACCGTTCTCCTTTGCGCAGTTGAGGAGACGTATTTTGAGCGACATGAGGCGTTCGAACCTCATGTTCAGTGCTCCAATCTGCCGGATTGTTCCAGCTAAAACTTTAAAACCTCGTGCGGATAGAAAACCTTGTCCCGTTTGTGGGGTCATAGTATAGGCACTGTTAGAACTAATAGCCCAAATCCGTTGCCAACTGGCCGCTATTAGCAACTATTAGGCCTTTTGGACAGCCGAGCTGACTAATAGCCGCTATTTGTTGGGCTGTTTTGCAACCACGAGCGCCACGAGCGCTGCCGTGGATTCTTGATACGGCGCATCGACAACAGCAATGTCAAGCGGGTAGAATGGTGCCGACGGCATCCCAAGTTGTAGAGAGCTGGGCAGAGCCGTTGCGTTAGAAAGTTAGGTCATCGTCTTAACGACGGTGGCCTTTCTTTTTGGGCTTCGAACCCTGCTTGAGTGCCTTGGAAAGGCTGACAAGGGCCGTGAGGAGCGAGATCAGGGCGGTCAGGAGCTTCACGAACTCGGTGAAATCGGTCATGGGCATCACCTCCCATCGGATGGAGGGCTCTGCCCGGCACAAGGGCTGCTGACAGCGCTGCTGATTCTAGCAGAGCGTCATTCTTCTTCGATCAATCCGTGCTCCACTCCCTCGCCGGAATCCAGCCTTTCCGCAGCTCGACGAAGGTGTTCTTGATTCCCGCGACCCCAAAACGGATCGTCTTCGCGCTCGTCACGGGCCTTGAGCTTGCCCCTGACTCTCTCGACGATCTTGTCAATCACTTGCCGCCGAACCTCATCCTTAACTTCCTCGCCGATCTCCTCAAATTCCAACGCCGGTCCGTACATGCTCGGCCCTTCCCTGCTCGCGACCTGTTTTCCAGCCAAGACCGTACTTGCTATTGCTTCTAATAGCCTGAACAGATCTTCGTTCGGCCACTATTAACAACTATTAGTCCAAATCATCCAGTCCACCAGCCAATAACCACCATTAGCCCAGCTAAACGACCAAAACAAATCGCCCGGTGCACGGAATCTGAACAGTCACGAGATGCGTTAAACTCAACATGCGCGGCCTGCCCCGCGTGGACAGTTACAGGGCCGGCAGCGTCGCCGGCCCTGTTGCCATTCAATCAGCTGCATAATATACGGGCAGGTCTCCCGAGTACTCCCATCGCCCTAGTGCGTTGCCATTCAAAGCAACGAGTAACGCTTGGGTAAGAGGGCCCACCTTCACTCTTGGTGAATCACTCGCCGCCCCTGTGCCCTTTTCGGCAATTTCCTGTACCCCTTTTGGAAACTCGAGTGCCTATCTGGCCGGCGAAAAGATTTAGCGAATTTAGGTGTACCACTTTGTGTTAGTTTGTATTTTAGACAGTATTTGTGATACGCTTTGTTTCAATCAGTAGTGGTACGATTTCGCTTGTTCAACGAAGGAGGTAATTGTCTATGGCAGTGGCCGAGGAGAAGAAAAGAATCCAGGTTACTCTGCCTCTCGAAATTTGGCGTGATCTCGATGACTACGCGAAGAGTCGCGGTGTAGCTAAGTCGTCTATGGCGGCGATCGCTATCGCCGAGTTTTTGGAGCGTGTTAAAGAGCAAAAATAGATATGAAAAAAGCCCCCTAACCGGCAAGTAAGAAGGGCTTCTTTCATGTTCAAATGTGGCTTTCTGGCCTGTTACCTGCAATCCTAGCACACGTATGCTTCGATTTGGGCCCCTATGTTGAAGTACTACCAAAATACTATGGCATCACTTCGGCTGATGGCTAGATAGCCTCAACGAGAGGCTAGTTTATGGATACCAAAAATTTAAAACCGGATGTGGGCGGTGGCTATCCGTGGGACACGGATAGCCACCCGTCCGGTCCCGCAAACCCGTCTGGAATGGGGACGGCGTCCGATTTCGCGAATCAGGCCGTCACAGATGCCGCCATGGCCAATAGTGAGAGTCACCGCGAGGTACTTCGCCGGGCATCGGATGAATCGTCCCGTGTCGCCCACATGGTGCAGGATATGGTCAGCGAGAAGGTCGCGATCATCAAGCCGCCATGGATGCTCGAGCTCGGTCTGCCTAGGCTCGACACCGATATTATGGGGCGGATTTGGTCGTTCCAGCGCAAGGACGTCTACAAATCAACCTGCTACATCAGCCTTGCCACCATGGCGGCTGACGTCAAGTCGGATCGCTCGAATGTTAAAAAGAGAATCGACAAACTTGTCGAACTCGGTCTTTTGATTAAGTCGCCGCGCGGGAATAACAAATCGGTTGAGTACCGGCTCGATATGACGGCGATCGCTAAGCGCAGACTCGAAGTCGAGGAGGGCAAGAAAAAGCAACGTGCTGAGAATTCGGCGAAACGCAAAGCTCAGTGGGACGCAAAGCATTCTGCCTAGTTTGAAGGGCTATGGGTTCATACAACCCATAGCCCTATTTCTTTTCCTTACAAACTATGGGTTAAACCAACCTACAGTCTAACTATGGGTTGGTTTAACCTATAGTTAGACGAAAAATAATTTTATTGATAGGGGGTTAAATAACGGTTCTTCAGCAAGTCTATCGGTTAGGACAACCCATAGACTTGCTCACAGGGATCGCGGATGCTTTTCTGTGACGGTAGAGCTATGGGTTGAAAGAACCCATAGAAAATTTAAGCCACTTTTCCGGCTATGGGTTAATTCAACCCATAGAAAGCGATCGGAAAACGCCAAAAAGTACCGAAATAGTTATTTCAACCCATAGTTTGAGCCTGTGTTAACCTGGGCCAACTTATCAACTATGGGTTGTCTCACGAGACTATGGGTTGAAATAACCCATGCCAACTATGGGTTCAGTTAACCCATGCACTATGGGTTGAAATAACCACAACTATGGGTTGAAATAACCACAACTATGGGTTCATACAACCCACCAAGTCTGACTAGAATGAATTAGATTCACTTAGTCTGAGCTCAAGAGGGAAACAGAGAAATCCACCAGAAAGCATTTAATAATCGAACGATATACAAACAAGAAAAGCCATCGTCCTTGCCCTCCGCTCGCTACGCTCGCCCTCCGGTCGCCTACGGCTCCCTGCGCGTCGGCTGCGCCTCCTTGCCCTCCGTTCGGCTATGCCTCACTCCGCGTCGCCTTCGGCTCCTTGGCATGGCCTTCGGCCAAAAGTGTGGGGGCTAACGCCCCAGCTCCCCGACTACGTCGCTGTCAGCCCTCAGCGCCGGCGTCGCCTTCGGCTCCCCGGGCGAACTAATCCCACTTAGTTGCAAGCCCTACAATTCGGCAATGACGCCGAATCCGTTTTCCGGTTGATCTGGATACCGACATTTGAACAACCTCACTTCAATTACCGGCAGGGAGCTACAGAATCGGAAATAAGACGTCCTATCGGTGAGGTTCGACCGTTTTCTCACTGATAGATAAAACGGGGTCTTAAATCGGCTCTCAGTGGCCAAAGTAAAAGAAAAACGGGCACCTTTCGGTGCCCGTTAACTCAACTAGAACTCTTTTTCGGCCAGATAGCGATCGAAAAGCTCCCGAGCGATATCCGATACGGACTTGTCCTCCTCGAGCGCCACTTGCTTCAAACGTTTTCGGCAACTCTCCGGAACGTACACGGACAGCTGAACAAGCCTCTCAGATGCCCCTTCAGCGCCCTTTTTGGGGCGCTCGGCTTTCCGCACCTGAGGAGCCGGTTTCTGGGGCTCAGATGCGCTTTCAACGATTTTCTGCTGCCTCTCCTCGGCCTTCTCCGCTGCGACGTCGAAGTATGAGGTCGCCTTTTTGAACTTTGCCATTTACAGCACCTCTTCCAGCTCGTTCAGGATGTTTTCAATCGCCTGGGCGGCCTTGCCGTTTTTCGCGATCTCGTATACGGGCTTGCCCAGGGCCGCGCCCTGTTTGAATGCCGCCGCGGTCGGAACAGTGCCCAGCACGGGAAGGTCATCGGCCTCAAGAAGCTCGAGGAATTGTCTGTCCACGGTCTGGTTCGCCGCGAAGTTGTTGACGATGATTGCGAACGACAAGTCAGGATTGGCCTCGGTGATGACCTTGATCGTGCGTTTCATGGGCTTCAGGCCCAGCGTGCCGGGCTGCACCGGGATGATTGCGATATCCGCATTCTTGGCATACTCGGCGGTGTCGTCGCTCAGGAAACCCGGCGTGTCGATGACATTCACGGCGTCCTCGTCGTCGAGCAGGTTCTTCTCGTGGTTCGCGCCGCCCTGAGGGTCGAGATTGCCAAATCCGACTTTGTGGCCGCGGCGCTCGAGACCCCAGGCGATCTCGTCGGCGAACGTCGTCTTGCCGACGCCGCCCTTCTGATTGACTAGCAGGATGTTCGTCGTCATGTCCTCCCCTTTCTGAAATAGCATAGTCATATATTAGCACATTAACATGTGACTATATTAAGTAATTCTAAGTCGCAGTTAGAAATATATGAGCATGTTAAGTAATTAGTATAGTACTACGTTAACGTGCTCATGGCTGTAGGTTGGTTTAACCTACAGTCATCAGATACGGTTACAAGGTCGCTGATTGCGAGACGGAGACCCTTCCGACCGCCGACGCGGCGAGTGGGAACGCAAGGGTAAAAACGCATCGTCGCTGAACCAGCGAGTCAGTATTCTTTAGTTAGATGATGGATATTGAAATTAATTAGCGAGATAATGTGCATATCGCATAATGTATGCGTTTCACCATGAGAGAGAGGGGTCTGTCATGAGCTGGAAACCGAGAAAATGCGTTATTGCCGGTCTCGTGACAAAAGGTCCTGCCGGCGCCTTGTATGCAACCGCAAGGGCATCGTACCGACTTTTCACTTGCCTGTTCTAAAAGGCAGTTGCCATGCTGTCGCAAAATCAATCGAGATACTTGGTCACAATCGGCTTTACCCTGCTCGCATTACTCTTTGCTAGCGACCTTTTGCTGAAACCGCCCAAGGAACTCGTTTTGCTTGCCATAGACTGCATTTCCGCCCTTTACTTTACGGCAACCCTAATCATCGGACTAAAGGAGAGGAAAAAAGGCGCAGTCGCCGCATCCGCCGTATGCTTGATCTTGACACTCCCCGTAGTTGAAACCAGGGGATTCTCAGTTCTGCGAGGTCTGCCG
>CALKBO010000038.1 GCA_937989875.1 uncultured Collinsella sp.
ACGCGCATAAAGAAAGCCTCCCATTTCTCATGTCCAAGAAATGGGAGGCAGTTCAATTTGATCGGACGGGCTTCTTGGTGGGTATCATGGTTGGACGATCATAAGGAGGTTTTCCCTACATGGATTTGTTTGAGCTGATTCTTCATTTCTTTGAGCAACGGTGGGTCCACAACATCATCTGGGCCGTCATCTTGGCGATAGGCACCGCCGTCGCCGCCAAGGTCGTATCCAAGACCCTGAATCATCTGCTTAACCGAGACGATAACCCGCTTCCGGCATCGAGTATCTTCATCAACATCGCGCGCGCCGTCATTTGGATGATCGGCGGCAGCTTTATCCTCGACAACTGCTTTGGCATTAACGCAAACGCGCTCGTCGCCGCTCTTGGCGTCGGCGGCATCGCCATCTCGCTCGGCTTTCAGGACACGCTGTCAAACCTTATCGGCGGCATGCAAGTGACCTTTATGGGCATCATCAAACCCGGCGACAATATCGAGGTCGGCGGCGTATCCGGCGTGGTCCAAGACATCACTTGGCGCCATACAACGATTGAGGATGCCTGTGGACAGACCATCATTGTGCCCAATTCCAACATCTCCAAGAACACGCTCGTGCATTTGATGCCCTTTGGGCGCGTGGCCGTGCCCGTTGCCGTAAAGGACACGTCTAAGTGGGCCTCCCTTGACGTGCTGGCAGACGAGCTCACGAGCGCAACCAAAACGGCCGTCTCGCCCATCTCGGGCTTTGACAAGGAGCCCTACGTACTCTTTAGCGAAATCGGCGACTTTGGCATCAAAGGAAAGATCATCTTTATCGTCAGCGACGACAGCACTACTTTCACGGCAGCCGACGCCTGCATCCGCGCCATCGCCCCCATCATCGCCTAAACCACCGCAAAGGGGACAGGCATCTTTGTGGTGGTTTTCATTCGTGGTACCATGGTTCATATCGTTGTTTAAACGACTAAGGGAGTAGACACCATGGAAGAGGCCTATCGTCAAGCACGCAAGCGCGGCGAGCAGGGACGCCGTCGCGCCATTAGCCAAAGCGAGCATCCATACCTTACGGACCTCGATAGCTTGGTTGCTCAGCTCCCCTTAGGTCAGCGAGTGAGCGTCGGCCTGCGGGATATTCCGCTCGAAATGGTCGTCGGCACGGTCACCAAGGGCCGTCAGTCCGCCTTTTCATGCAACTTTATGCCCCTGCTGCCGTTTAACACCGAGTTCGCCCGCAAGTGGTCCAACCTCTACGACATCCAGGTAACCGAGGGCTATCGCGACCCCATCATCGTCACCGAGTTCATGCATCGGTTCTATGTCCAGGAAGGCAACAAACGCGTCAGTGTCCTCAAATTCCTGGACGCTCCAACGGTTTCGGCCAGGGTCACCCGTCTCTACCCCGGCACATGGGATTCCGTCGAAAGCCGCCTGTACGGTGAATTCTGCGCGTTTTGGCGCGTCTGCCCCCTATACGAGATCGAGTTCTCGCGTGAGGGAAGCTACGAGACGCTCGCCAAGATGCTCGGTCAGAACCTTATCGAAAAATGGCCGCAGAAAAAGGTCGACTACCTGCGCCACACCTTCCTGCTCTTTAAGCGCGCCTACCTTCGCGCAGGCGGCGACCACCTGGACATTACGCCCGCCGACGCCATGCTCGTCTACCTCAATGTGTACAACCAGGACCGCCTGCTGGATACGCCGACGGATATCGTCGTAAACCGCCTGTGCAAGATCTGGCGCGAGCTGGTCATTGCCGGCAAAAATGACGAGGACAAGGTCGATCTTGTCGAAGCACCGAGCGTCGACGAGGAGGAGACGCCCGCCAAGTCCACCTCTGGCGTGCTCAACTTCTTTATGGGCAAGACCGTCTACTCGACGGCCAACCCCCTGTGCATCGCCTTTATCCATGAGTTCCCCTGTGCGACGTCGAGCTGGGACAGCCTGCACGACCAAGGGCGTCAGTATCTCGATGAGCACTTTGGCGGTATCGTGCGCACCGAGGCGTTCGAGGACTGTCACGATCCGGATGTGTTCTACGCCGCCGTGGAAACGGCTGTCAAACATGGAGCAAACGTCATCTTCTCGACCTCGCACCGCCTGATGGAATACACGCTCAGGGCTGCCGTTGAGTATCCCCGGGTTCGGTTCCTCAACTGCTCTATCGGCCTTCCCCATCAAAGCGTCCGTTCGTACTTTGGCAAGATGTACGAGGCCAAGTTTCTGCTGGGCGCCCTTGCGGCCAGCATGGCGGACAACCACCGCATCGGTTACCACGCGTCGGTCTTCGCCTCGGGCGCACTCAGCGAGATCAACGCCTTTGCGATTGGCGCCTCGCTGCTCGACCCGCGCGCGCAGGTAATCCTGACCTGGGGCGATGTGCCCGCCGGAGGCCTTGCCGAAGCCATGTGCCGCGAAGGCGTAAGCGTCATGACCGGCGCTGACATGTCAAAGTCGCTCGAAGACCCAACGGCCTACGGGCTTCACCGCTTGGTCGACGGCAAAGTCACCGGCATCGCCATGCCCGTATGGAACTGGGGCCGTTACTACGAGCTCATCGTTCGCAGCCTTCTTCACGGCACGTGGGACGAGACCAGCGACGACAACCAAGTGCGCGCTGTCAACTACTGGTATGGCATGAGCTCCGGCGTTATCGACATCCGTTACGCTCCGGGCCTACCCTACCAAACGCGCAAACTCGTGCAGTTGCTCCGCAACGGCATTGTTGTGGGATCCATCAACCCCTTTGGCGGCGAGCTCCACAGCCAGAACGGCGTGGTACAGATCGAAGGCTTCCCTCCGCTGCCGAGCACGCAGATTGTCGAGATGGATTGGCTGGCGGACAACGTGGTAGGCACCATTCCGCAGCTCGACGATGAGCCGAAAGTCCCTGCCCTATGAAAATCCTTGCCATAGCCGATACCGAAGAACGATGCCTTTGGGAGTGCTTTCGCAAGGAACGCTTTGAGGGAGTCGACCTGATTTTGTCCGCTGGTGATCTGGACCCGGACTATCTTGAGTTTTTGGTCACGGTCATCAACAAACCGCTCATCTACGTGCGCGGCAATCACGATGGCCGCTACGCACGTCATGCACCGGGCGGATGTATCTGCGTAGAAGACAGCGTGTACACGTACCGAGGGATTCGCATTGCGGGCCTTGGCGGGTCCATGCGTTATCGCGACGGCGCCAACATGTACACCGAACGCGAGATGTCCAAGCGCATGCGTAAGCTGTCGCGTAAGGTTAGGATGGTCGGCGGGTGCGACATTCTGCTTACCCATGCACCCGCCGCCGGTATGGGTGATCTGGACGATCTGCCGCATCGAGGGTTCGAGTGCTTTAACACAGCACTCGAATCCTGGAATCCCGACTACATGGTGCACGGGCATGTGCACCAAAGCTACGGTTGCGATTTTCAGCGCGAGCGTCAGCATGTGTGTGGAACGACGATCATCAACGCCTGCGGCTATACACAGTTTGAGCTCGACCAGACGCGCTACCCCATCCGTGGCTGGCAGGCAGCCTGGCTCAATTCGCAAACCATGCGCCGGGAGCTCAAACGCCACGATGCCATCGAGTCCTCAACAGCCAGAACACCCTGGTAACCGCCACAAAGGTGCCTGTCCCCTTCGTGTTGGTTTTGACGAGCGATAGCAAGAAACCCGGTCCTGCACAAGGTGAACTGCCTCCCATTTCTTGGACATGAGAAATGGGAGGCTTTCTTTATGCGCGT
>CALKBO010000039.1 GCA_937989875.1 uncultured Collinsella sp.
CGCACATGTGCGGATGAATGTGGGAGGTGTTCGGATGAAGTTGATAATCAAGGGTCAAATGAAAATACTTTACTTAGTTAAAGAAAAGCGTTTTATCAGACGCGTACGGGGAGTACAATCTCGTGCATGCGAATCGACGTTCCATCGGCTTTGGCGCTGTTCGCGTGTCCCGTCCGGCTCTACGCTCCGGGCGTGCGACGTTGCGACGCGGCCGGCCTCGGTCCTTGCGTGCGGGTTCGCGAGTTTGCAACTGTGTATGTAAGGAGCGACATATGACTGTCGAGAAGAAGGATATCGATTGGGGTAGCCTCGGCTTTGGCTACATGAAGACCGATTACAGCTACGAGGCCCATTGGAAGGACGGCGAGTGGGACGAAGGCGGCCTGACCACCGATCACACCCTGCATGTCTCCGAGTGCGGCGGCATCTTCCATTACTGCCAGGAGGTCTTTGAGGGCCTGAAGGCCTACACCGCCGAGGACGGCAGCATCGTCTGCTTCCGCCCCGATATGAACGCCGAGCGTATGTACAACTCTGCGCAGCGCCTCGAGATGCCCCCGTTCCCCAAGGACAAGTTCGTTGAGGCCGTCAAGCAGGTCGTTTCTGCCAACGCCGCCTGGGTTCCGCCCTTCGGTTCCGGCGCGACCCTGTACGTGCGTCCGTTTATGATCGGCTCCGGTGACGTGATCGGCGTGGCTCCCGCTCCTGAGTACACGTTCCGCATTCTCGTGACCCCGGTCGGTCCGTACTTTAAGGGTGGCCTCAAGCCCGTCAAGCTGCGCGTTTCCGAGTATGACCGTGCCGCACCGCACGGCACCGGCAACATCAAGGCCGGCCTGAACTACGCCATGTCCCTTAAGCCCACGATGGAGGCCCATCGCGAGGGCTATGCCGAGAACCTGTATCTTGACTCCGAGTCCCGTACCTATGTCGAGGAGACCGGTGGCGCCAACGTCCTGTTCGTGAAGGAGGACGGCACCCTCGTCGTTCCTCAGTCGCACACCGACTCCATCCTGCCCTCTATCACCCGTCGTTCGCTCGTTCAGGTTGCTCAGGACCTGGGCATGACCGTTGACCAACGTCCCGTCGAGTGGGCCGAGGTCAAGGCCGGTACCTTTGTCGAGTGCGGCCTGTGCGGCACCGCTGCCGTCATCTCCCCGGTTGGCGAGATCGACAACAAGGTTTACGGCGCCGACGAGACCGTGACCTTCCCGGCTGGCTACACCGAGATCGGTCCTGTGATGAAGAAGCTCCGCGAGACCCTGACTGGTATCCAGTCTGGTGCTGTCGAGGACAAGCACAACTGGGTTTACACCGTCGCGTAATCTGTCTTACGGATATGTCCGGCCCGAGGGCACCTTCCTTTCCGGCGCGTCCTCGGACATGAAAGAGCCCCCGCTGCGCACTTCGTGCGGCGGGGGTTCTTTCGTCCTGCGGAGTGCGCCGGAAAGGAAGGTTACCCTCGGGCCTGCGTTACCTCGGCGTTGCCGTTACGGGCAATATAGATCTGAATTAAAGATGGCGCGCGGCCTTTTAGGCCGCGCGTGTGTTTTTGCTTCGCGCCATGTGGGGGTGATGGCGACGTGCATCTTTGCGAGTATTCTGCAATCGAAGGCCCCTGCATACCGACCTCGGGCAAAAAATCGGGATTTCTCGATGTTTTCTACGGATGATGGGCGGGGTTATGGGCTGACAGCGTTTGATTTGCAGGGATATTCGCGGTCTTTGGCATTTATCGTGGCGCCCGAAGCTCTTGGTTATGTTGAATACTCCTAAAAATGCACGGCGCTTAGAGGGGGACCTTCGCGAAAAAGGAAACCGCCCCGTCGAAGTATGCATTCGACGGGGCGGTTTATGCATTTGGCCGATTTAGGATGCGCTGCCAAACTACTAGAACTTGACGGTCGGGGCCTGGCGGGCTGCTTCGGCGGCCTCGAAGCCCTGGCGCTCCTTAAACTGGAAGATGCCGGCAAAGATGACAGCCGGGAACGTTTGAATGGCGTTGTTGTAGCTGAGCACGCAGTCGTTGTAGCTCTGGCGTGCATAGCTAATCTTGTTCTCGGTATCCTCGAGCGATGCCTGCAGCTGCGTAAAGTTGGTGTTTGCCTTAAGATCGGGATAGGCCTCGGCCACAGCGAAGAGCTGGCGCAGTGCGCCGGTCAGCACGTTGTCGGCTTCCATCTTGGCCTCGGGCGTGGTGGCCTTGACGGCGGTGTTACGCGCGCTGATCACGGCGGAGAGCGTCTCCTGCTCGTGCTTGGCGTAGCCCTTGACGGTCTCGACCAGGTTGGGGATCAGGTCGTTACGGCGCTGCAGCTGCGTATCGATGTTCTGCCAGGCGTTATCGATGCGGTTACGCTTGGTGACCATGTTGTTGTAGATGCCGGCGATGGCGCAGACAATCACAATGACAACAACGATGCCGATGATGACGGTAATCATGATGTCTCCGTTTCGAATGGCCGCGGCGGCATGCGCCAGCTGCCGTTGGTATAACGCTACTAGTATACCCGCAACGTTTGACCGTGCCGAACTTTCCGGTAAGCGTTGTGTTTTCGGCGGGGTTGGCACCGGGGCAAAGCGCGCGAGGTACAGGTGTAAGATATGCGACAGATTGACGAGTGTTGTCTTTGCCCTGAGGATGGCGATACGGATGGACCTTCGCATCAAGAAAACCTACCACGCCCTGTTCGATGCCTTCACCGAGCTTCTCGAGGAGCATCGTTTTGAGGACCTGACGGTTGCCATGCTGTGCGACCGCGCCATGATTCGCCGCACGACGTTCTACAAGCACTTTCGCGACAAGAACGATTACTTTGCCTTTTATATCGATGAGCTCATGTCGGGCTTGCCGCAAAAACAGCCCGATGAGGCCGGCGCGGTGTCTGCCGAGGACGTGCGCGCGCTTCGGCACGCGATTTTGGACGATGCCATGGATTTGATTCTGGCGCACGAGCAGCTCATGGATAACATTTTGGCAAGCAGCATGTCGGGCATGTTGACCAACGTTATTTGCGACCGCATTGCCCGTTCCATCCGCGAGCGTGTGATGAACGTGCTTGCCGAGGATGCCCTGGCCCCCGTGTCACTCGAGACGACGTCTGAGTTTGTCGCCGGCGGTATTATTCGACTTTTCACGATATGGTGGGAATCGGGCCACGATCTTGAGCGTCGACCTGAGATGGCCGACGTGGTCGATGCGCTGTTCGAGCGAACCATGACGCCGGTGCATCACTAGAAGTGGCGGAGAGAGGGGGATTCGAACCCCCGGAACGCTCTCGCGCTCAACGGTTTTCAAGACCGCCGCATTCAACCGCTCTGCCATCTCTCCGTGAGTCGTAATGATAGCATCGTTTTGAATCTGCAACAGGGAAGGCGAACGATGACGATCACCGAAATCGACGAGAAGTTCATGCGCGAGGCGCTGGCGGAGGCGCGCGCCGCCGCGGCAGTGGGCGAAGTGCCCATTGGCGCTGTGGTGGTGCGCGCGGGTGAGATCGTCGCGCGGGCGCATAATCGTCGCGAGCTCGACCAGGATCCTTCGGCTCATGCAGAGTTCGCGGCCCTGTGCGCTGCCGCTCGGTCGCTCGGCCGCTGGCGCCTTTCCGACTGTACGGTCTATGTGACGTTGGAACCCTGCTGCATGTGCGCGGGCCTTATGGTCAACGCGCGCGTGGGGCGCTGCGTGTATGGCGCGAGCGACGCCAAGGCGGGCGCGTTGGGATCCCTATACGATTTGAATGCCGACTCGCGCCTGAATCATCGGTTTAACGTGACGGCTGGGGTCCTGGCGGATGAATGCCGCGAGCTCCTGAGTAACTATTTTGGCGGTCTGCGCGGAGCGGGCGGCGCTGATTGCGGTTGTGGGGCCGATCTTGAAGCACACGCCGCTCACGCCGCAGCGCTTGCAGGTGTCGGTGAGGATGCTGGCACGGCGGTTGACTTTGGTCCTGCGTGCCGCCGGCCCCGCCGTGTGCTGCTGGCGATCGACTCCTTTAAGGGCAGCGTTTCGAGTGCGCAGGCGGAGGCGGCGGTTGCCGAAGGCGTGCGCCGCGTTTGGCCCGATGCCGAGGTGTGCGCATTGCCGCTGGCAGATGGCGGCGAGGGGACGCTCGATGCCATCGCCGCATGCGGTGGCGAGCTCTCAACCTGCGATGTCGCAGGCCCCTTGGGCGACCGCGTGTCTGCCCGGATGCTGGTGGACGGCGAGCACGAGTCGGCTGTAATTGAGATGGCCGAGGCGGCCGGCATTGGGTATTCGCCTTGCACGGAGTCGGCGGCGTTGGCAGCCACAACCTATGGCGTGGGTGAGCTCATGCTCCGTGCGGTTCGCATGTGCGCAAAGACTATCTATATTGGTTTGGGCGGCAGCGCCACCAACGATGGCGGCGCCGGTATGCTGCAGGCGCTGGGCGCCCACCTTGTCAATGAACACGGCTGCGATATCGTTCCCGGTCTTGCAGGCCTTGAACACGTGGCGAGTATCGATGTGGCGCCAGCGCTTCGGACGCTGAACGGCGCACGTGTCGTGGTGCTTTCCGATGTCGAGAATCCGCTCGTGGGGCGTCGAGGCGCCCTAGCAGTGTTCGGTGGGCAGAAGGGCCTGCTGACGGGGGATGCCGAGGTCCTGCGCAGGTGCGACAGCTGGATGGTCGGCTACGGTCGCTTGCTCGACGCCGCGATTGCCGGAGCTCGAGCCCAGGGGTTGTTGCGCACACCCGAGGGCGCCCGGACATTTGGCTCGGTGCTCAGCGTGCCCGGCGCGGGCGCTGCCGGTGGCTTGGGCGCGGCGTTGCTGGCGCTCGGCGCGGAGCTACGCTCGGGTGTGGAGACGGTGCTCGATCTCGTGGAGTTTGACGAGCGTGTACGCGATGTCGACCTGGTCATAACGGGCGAGGGCAATATGGACGAGCAATCCGCCGCCGGTAAGGCGCCGGTGGGCGTGGCGCGTCGCGCCAAGCGATATGGCAAGCCGGTAGCCGCCGTCGTGGGCGGTCGCGCTGACAACCTGGATGCGGTGCATGAGCAGGGTATCGACTTGGTTTTGCCGATTTGCCGCAAACCCATGCCTCTCGACCAGGCGCTCGGTGCGCAAGAAGCCACAACCAACCTCATCTGCGCTGGCGAAGCAGCCGCTCGATCCTACGACCTCGCTCGCCTCTAGAACTTATTTCCCCGGGAGTCCGGTTTGGCCGAGTAGTCAAAATAGCCCCGCCCCAAACTAGCTACTTTGTGGGTTGTGGGGGATAAAGATTGCCGGTCGATTTGTCCTACTGGGGCATGTCGACGGCGCGAGTGGTTCGATTTTGAGCCTGAGTGGCAACCTGAGGCGAAATTTCGGGTCACCCAAATTGCTACAATTTTAAGCATATAGCGATGTCCTGCCTTGCGTTTCTGCGCGGGGGGGGCGTATATTTGCATCGATGGGGACGACGACACATATATAATGAGCCGCTGCTTGCCGTCCTCATGGATTGGGGAGGGCCTTCATGAATCGCGTATATGCGAAAGCTCGAGAAATGCTGAAGCCTTTGGGCACAAAAACCAATACAGCCAAGCGTGCTCTAAAGGTTTTGACCGTCCCGCTGGCGGCGTGTGCGCTCTTGTTTGGTGCAACGAGTGCGTTGGCCGAGCAGACGGTTCCCTTCAGCAACCATATCGTGGAGACGGTAAACCCTACCGGCACCACGGTCAACCTGTTTGACTACTGGGTCGTGAATGGCGATAACGACAATTCTGCCAACATAAACAACGACAACAGCAATAACAACACCGGCATAAATAAAGACCACCAGCTCAAATTCAATGGTGGTGCCGGTACGGGCATTAACAAATGGACGGGCAAGAGTACCACCGGTGGCTTTGGACGCCTTCCATTTGTGAAGAACACGCTGGTAAAGGGCTATCCGGAGATCAAAAATGGCACCTACCAGGGCGTTAACTACAACGATGAGTCGCTCGATTACCTCTTTAACAATGACAGCCAGGCAAATAAAAAGCAGAACGGTAAGGCCGTTTACAACAACGTGCAGGGCCTCTTCCAGCTCAAGGATGGCTATTACGTTTACGACTCCTACGGCTCCAAAGAAGGCAACTATGCCGTGTATAACTCCACGACGAACTCCTTTGACGTCTACGATAAGGCGGGCGTATATAAGGAGAGCGTGTCAGAAGAGAATCGGGGTCAGTTCTTTCCCCTTGATTGTCATTTTCATTGCAACAGCCTCAGGACTCAGCGCAACGCGTTGC
>CALKBO010000040.1 GCA_937989875.1 uncultured Collinsella sp.
GATACCGATGCGATCCTCGCGAAAGTCCGTTCAGGCGAGCTTTCGGCAGGCGATGCAGCCGCCCTGATCGCGAATCTCCACGCCGCATCCTACAAGGCGATGCAGGACGCGCAGACTGCACAGGCTCCGCAGCCCGAGCCTCCCGCGCCTCAAGCCGCCAGCCAGCCGGGCATGTCCCAGCAGGCATCGGTCGCGGCTGCCGCACCTTGCTATCAGCCGCAGGTTCCGGCTACACCGGCATATGCCGCCCCGACGCCCGATACGGTTGCCAAGAAAGCTCAAGAGACGGTTCCGCCTCAGACACCTACAGTGCAGCACCCCGCCCCCTATGAGCCGCCTGCATATGTCCCGGCTGCATCGGCACCCGAGCCGCATCCGGTCTACGACCCGCCCTCCCCTGCCGTGAATCCGTATCGCCAGCCGGCACCCGACACGACTGCCACGCTTCCGGCGCTGGATGCCACCGCATCCCAGCCAGAACCGGAAACCGCGTACCATCAGGCCTCGCCCCTTCCGTATAATCCCCCGCAGGAGACCGACAAGTACATTCCCGTCAACGAGATGGAGTCCTCCAGCTTCTTTACCGATCCTGAACCTGCTGAGGAACAGGAGCCGAAAAAGAAGCGCGAGAAGCCTGCAAAGCCATCGAAGCCGTCCCGTGCCGAACGCAAGGCCGAGAAGAAGAAGGCCAAAGAAGAAGCCAAGGCAGCGAAAGTCCAAAAGAAGGCAGCCGGCCGCCGCGGCGCCACATCCCCCAATGCTCCGAGCCTCACGGGCATGGAGAAGATCGCCGTGAAGGTCTCCCGCCTGCAAAAGGTCACCGCCGGTCTCGCTGTCATCGCCGTCCTCGCGGGAGGTGTCGCCGTCGTATCGGAGATCGACGCAAACAATCGAATCGAAGAAGCGTTCTCCGGCACCACCGAAGTCGTCGCAGCCACGAAGACCATCCGCGCCGGCGACGAGATCTCCGCAAGCGACCTCGCCTTCGTCTCCGTCCCGAACAGCACGGTGGCGGACGGCGCAATCACCAAGAAGGATATCGACGACTCCTCCAAGACTCCCGTCGGTCGCGTCGCAACCCAGTACATCACCAAGGGCTCCCAGCTCACCAACGCATCGACTGCAGGTAAGGACAACCCTGAGTCCCTTGCCGCCGCGATCGGGGACGGCATGGAGGCCGTGACCATCTCCGTCGATGCCCAGTCCGGCATGGGCGGCATGCTCCGCGTAAACGACAGGGTCAAGGTGATCCAGCCCAACGACGGCTCCCTCGGCGGCGATGGGTTCACCGTCATCGCCGACTCCGTGCGCATCGCAGCCCTCGACGGCAACTTCAGCTCCGGTAGCGGCTCCTCTGACGGATACAGCACCGTGACGCTCGAGGTCACGCCCGAGCAGGCAGGTAAGATCCGTACCGCCGGTGGCCTTACCCTTACCCTGCCCTCTTCTGCCGATACCACCGAGAGCGGTGAGTAGCCCATGGCAGACGAAACCGTTCTCAGGATCAAGGAGCGTATCCGCCAGGAGATGCGCGACCTGCTCGGCGTGACCATGGCCGACGGCGGCTCGATCGACCGTCAGGCGCTTCCGGCCCAGATCGACGGTGTCGCCCATGAAGTGTGCGCCGATTTCGGTATCTCCGACGAAAACTGGATCGGCTACATCATCAAAAGCACCATTGACGATTTCATCGGTCTGGGTCCCCTGCAGCCTTTGCAGGACGATCCCAAGGTTGCCGAGATCTTCATCGATCCCGTCGGCGTCGAGCCGAATGGAACATTTATCACGCCGGTCGCCCGCGCCGAAGTGGACGGCCAGATCGTCGATTGCCCCGGTATCGACCTCGTCTCGCATGATGAGGTCGGTCGGCTTATCGGACGTATCGCCGAGGAGGCGAACCGCCGCTGCGACGATTCGTTTCCCGAGATGGACGCCACCCTTGCCGACGGCTCCCGTGTGCACGCAGCCCACCCGAAGGTCTCCCCCAACGGCTGGTCGCTCAATATCCGTAAATTCAGCAAGGACAAGCTAACCGCTGAGGACCTGCTGGAACGCGGTGCCATGAGCGAGCCTATGTACATGTTCCTCAAATCGGCCGTCCAGGCCCGTGCGAACTTTATTATCTCCGGCGGTACCGGTTCCGGTAAGACCACGATGCTGAACGCACTCTCCGCCTTCATCGGCTATAACGAGCGCGTCGTGACCATCGAGGATACGCGAGAACTGCAGCTGAAGCAGCGCATCGTGATCCCCCGCGTCGCCTGCCCACCGAACTCAGAGGGCAAGGGCGAATTTACGATGCATGAGCTCCTGGTCGGCGCACTCCGTGAGCGTCCCGACCGTATCGTCGTCGGCGAGTGCCGTGACGATGAGACTTACGAGATGCTTCAGGCCATGCAGACGGGTCACGACGGATCGCTCACGACGATCCATGCGAACGACTGCGCCGGTGCATTCACGCGTATCGAGAACATGATCCTGAAGAGCCAGGGCAACATGACCATGGAAGCGATCCGCCGCCAGATCGGTGCCGCGATCGATGTCGTCGTGCAGGTAAAGCGCTGGAGGGGCGGCTACCGCCGTATCGAGTCCATCACAGCCGTCGAGGGCTTTTCCGACGGTAACGTGACCCGCAACGAACTGTTCCACTGGGAGGGCTCGCCGGAAAACGGCAGGCATGTCGCCACTGGATACCAGCCGGCGCGTCTAAAGGAAAAGATCCTCGACGCGGACGCGGAGTACGACCCCCGTTGGTTCGAAGGCGGTGTCTGGTAATGGAACCTGCCGTCATCATCATGATGCTGAGCGTTTTCTTCCTATTGCTTTCCATCGCCGTCGGCCTCTACTCCCTGTTCTGCGGATTGTCGGCTGCCGGCGATGTACGCCGCATGAGGAATTCGACTGCCCTTAGAACCGGCGAGTCGGACGATAAGGACAAAAAAGTCCCCACGCCCCTTCCACGTCTTGCGGAAGCCGGTATCGAAGTCAACGGCAAGACGTGGATTCTCCTCCTCGTCTTGCTCGCGGGAGCGGGCGCCCTCATCGGATTCATGGCCCTTGGACTTATCGGAATCGGTTTCGCCCTCATCGGACCCCTGATTGCCGAGCTGTGGGTGCGTTCCCGCGGAAAGAGCCGTAAAGCACGATTCGATGAGCAATTGGCGCGGTCGCTTCCCATGGTCGCAGAAAACATGCGTGCCGGATCCTCGATTGAAAGAGCCTTGCGCTCTGTCGGGGAGAATTCAGACGACCCTCTGAAATCCGAGCTCCTGGCCTGTGCCGGCGCAATGCAGATCGATGGCGATATCGTCGCCGCGCTCGATGACATGGCGAAACGAACCGGCAGCAAGGACCTTGTCCTCCTGCAGGCCGCCGTGGCCTCGCACAAGGAAGTCGGTGGATCGCTGGCCGACTCGCTCGAGCGCATCGGAGACACCATCGACGCCCGGTTGTCGCTCCGTCGACATATCGAGTCGGAGACGTCATCCGTGATTGCATCCATGAAGGCACTTATCGTGATGCTGCTCATCCTGTTCGCAATCATCATGGTCGGCATCCCCCAGGCATATGATTTCTATACGCAGGACCCGCTCGGCATTCCCGTGCTGATCGTCGTGGTGCTATTTGCGGCAACGGGCTCCGTCATCATCTACAAAATGGCAGACATCGACGTGGAATAGGAGCCAATCGAAATGAATATCCAATATCTCCTCGTGCTCCTGTTCGCCTGTGCTGCCGGCGGTATGACTTATGTTCTCGCCGGCGAGCCCTTCCGCAAGCCGCTGGCGCGCGCCAGGATGTCCATCGCCGCCCGTAAGGGGATGCACGCCAAACCGACGCAGCGCATGAAGATCGCCGAGGCAATCGACCGCGCCGGAGAGGCGTTCGAAAAGGTCATCCCGCTCAAGCTGTCGGAATCCCGAGAACTGCAGGTCAAGCTCGACCTGGCAGGGTTAAAGATAACCCCATCGACCTGGCGTGCCATCTCCCTCGGGATCACGATCTTCACCGCCATCATGCTCGCCGGTGCCGCCCTCGTGGGCGGATACGGAATCGCGATGGCACTCCTAGTCGGAATCATCGGCGCCGTCGGCGGATGGGCGGTCTGCGGAGTCTGGCTGTCGCATGCGGGAAAGACGCGCGGCGAAGAGATCGATCGCTATCTGCCACCGGCACTTGAACTGCTCACCATTTCCGTCTCAGCCGGCGTACTCGTGGAGCGTGGATTCAGGCAGCTTGCCGAGAACAAGGCCCTCGGTCCGCTGGCAGACGAGTTCGCGCGTACCGATATGGAGATCTCGCACCTCGGCGTGTCCCGCGTAGACGCCCTGGACCATATGCGCCGCCGATGCGATTCACCGCTCATGGGATATTTCTGCGCGGCGTTGATCGAGGCGACCAGAAAGGGCACCTCGATCTCAGGTGTCCTCGAATCGCAGGCAAAGCTTGCACGCAAGGCGCGTTACGATGCGCTGACAGCGCAGATCAACAAGCTCTCGACGAAGATGGCGGTCCCGCTGGTGTTCTTCTTGATCGCCGTGCTTGTCCTCATCCTTCCCCCGCTCATCATTCCGACCGCAAGCATGCTCATGGAAATCATGTAACCGGGGACATCAGCTTAATGACGTGAAGCAGCCGGGGTGCAGATTTGCACCCCGGCTGCTCTCCTTTTCCCACCATAATCCCGGACATACCGGTAACTTTTTACAGTCTGCCGCGCTATAATTTTCGATAACTATAAATGTTCAAGTAGGTTAGGGAATTTCATGCTAGATAAGATTAAAAACGGGGTGAAAGACATCCCTATCTCAGCGGACGCTTTTGGGTTTGCAGCGGTCGTGGCGAGCGTGGCGCCCGTGCCGGACGCTGTAGGCAATTTGGTAACTTCTATCAGGTACATTGCACTTTCGCATTCTGTCTGGTCTGTCCTGCAACCGGCAATTCCAGTAATCATTCTCGCCCTCGCAGCCATTGCGTTTTGCAAAAATAACTATAAGGTTGCACTTGCGGCTGGTATCGTCGCAACTATCTATTTTTTACTTCCGGCTTCCCATATGAGCACTGAGCCAGTTGTAATCCAGCTCTGCGATACCATCTGCCTTGCCCTCTACACATTAAAATTGTGCGTTCAAGATAACTACGAAGAAACCGGTTATGCCGAATAGGGAGCTGAACGATCCAATGGAAAAAAGTAACGAGATCACCCATGTCAATGCGGAACTCATCCCACAGGATAATTCTGCTGAAAGTGATGATAAGGCACTCTCCCGCCGCCGTGTACTCGAAGCCGGCGCAGCGGCGTTGGCATTGCTCATGATGCCCAAGTTAGCGTTCGGAGCAACCTGTCCGGGCGGAAATCCTCCGAACGAAAGAGGTTGGTTCGGTTCAGGAAATGGATCTGTT
>CALKBO010000041.1 GCA_937989875.1 uncultured Collinsella sp.
GCTTCCCAGCCCCGAACCTCGGCAGCGATGGGTCGAAGCTCCTCAACGTCCCGCGCAACTCCGCCCGCTCGTTGCCGAAGGCACTCCAATCGGTCTTGCTCGTCTTCTATGTCCATGCGCACGTCCGAGAGCCGGCTGTCCAGCTCGGCTAGGTCTCCCTCCTTGTCGGCAATCTGCGTCACAAGCTCTGCCTTGCGCATCTCGGCATCGCGCACGATCGTCGCAGCCTGCGCACGTGCAGCTGCAACGATTCGCTCTGCTTCCTGCTGCGCAGGCTCCACGACGGCCTTGTCCACGGCACCGCGCACCCTGTCGATATCCACCGACTTGTCGGTGTACACGCGCCGCGCCCGCGTATCCTCGCCAAGCTCGACCTCTGGGCGGTAGCCCAGACACCTTTCCAGATAGTCCCCAAGCTCCTTGTGCATCGACTGGTAGAACGAGCGCGGGCACATCTGCTTGTAGTTGAAGCGCCCATCCAGAATCGGCGTGAACGGCGCGTGCATGTGGTCGCGGGCGGGCGTGCCGTCCTTAAGCACCTCGTCCTTGTGAACGTAGCCGCCCATCATGTTGTCGATGCCGAACTTGTTCGACAGGTACCAGTACGTGAGACGGAAGAACCTGTCCTCATCGCCCTTGCGGACGTTATCGGGAAGCGTCACCACCACGTCGGCCATAACCACCGCGTCCTTGCGCGTTGCGCGCTTCCCTGCGGCCTTCTGGGCCTCGTTCACGCGCTCTATGCGCCGCTCCACCGTGCCCCAGTTCGGCTCGCCCTCACGGGGCACCACGCGCCCCACAACGAGCTTCCCGTCCTTGTTGGTGTAGTGGGCAATGACCATGTCGTTCTTCACGCGCTTCGGGTCGATGTTGTCGCGACCCAGACTGGACTCGTCGCGCCTGTAGTGGGCAAGCATGTGACCGACCGAGGTTGCCTTGTACTTCGCTATGTGTGCCATGTCGGAACCGCCTTGCCTCAGATTTTAGTCGCCTAAAGTCTAGCACGTTAGACCTTAGCTGCGCTAAGGACGTGCCCTGCGGGGCTTCTCCGCAATCCTCCCAGCGGTCGAGATTGCTGCGCGTCATCGGTGGCGGCACCTCTTCCTTGCCCGCTCGGCTGCGCCGAGATGGAGGGGTTTCACCCCTCCAAACCACCCCGCGAAAGGGGCTTTGCGCCCCTTTCGAAACCCGCAGTTCAGCGATTTGTCATTTGTCATTTGTCACATTATTTTTCGGACGTAGTTAGCGAAAAATAATGAGCCGCCGAATTTCGAGGGTCACCCTTAGTCGCGACGCAGACAAAGAAAGGGTCGATGGAGCAGAGCGTCCATCGACCCTTATTCAAGTCTTGTCTTCGGTTTTGACCGTCGCGTCAATTCCGTTGTCGGTGAACGAGTCGGCTTAGATCTGCTCCGCAGACCACGCCGCCCCGTGGTCACCGACAACTACATTGACCCGACTACTCTTTCGCACCAGCCTGCTCCATGCGCTTGCGCTGGCGCTCGGCATTCAGATAGTTACCGCGACAGTAGCGTTCGAGAATCGAGTTGTAGCCGACAATGATTTCGCGGTACTGCTCGGGAAACTCCTTTAGCGCCGCAGTCGTGAAGTCGTTGATGGTCTCGAACTTCTCGCACATGATGAAGCCGACCAACTCGAAGAGCATGTCTTGTTTGTCCTTGGTCGATAGCTGTTCAAGCTGACCAATGTCAAAGTTGTTTCCCTCGATGCGAGCTTCGACGGGATACAGCTCCTTGCCCTTCTTGCGACAGGAAGCCGTGTCGTGAATCAGGTAGTCGTATGCGTGCCTGATGTTGTTAATCGGTTCGGCAGACGAGCAGCACTTCTTGCCATCCGCGCTCAATCGATTCAAGACGTTGATGATTGCCTTGCGCGTCGTGTTGCCGCCCCAGACAACGATGATGTGCGCGTGCGTCTTCCGCTGCTTGCTCTTCGCGTCATGGTCGATGTCGTGAACTGCGTAGGCGAACGGCACTTGGAGAATATCGTCTATCTCCTCCTGCCAGTCGTCGCGCATGTTTTCTGGGTAGCAGATACCTTCCCAGAGCTTCACCTTCGTCTCGCCAGCATTTGCCGCCATGCTATAATCTCCTTGTATCGAATGCCCCTGCTGCCGCCAAGCTTGCTGGGGCTTTTTCTTTTTACCTGCGCTTGTAGACCTCGCGCCTGTGCGCCACATCGACCACGAGAATGACGAGCCTGCCGTCATTGATGTCGCACAGGATTCGGTAGTCACCGACCCTGTATCGCCACACGCCAGCCAAGTTCCCCGTCAGGGCTTTACCCCTGCTTCTCGGGTCTTCGAGCTTCGCTATCTCGTCCAGCTCGTTGAACACCCGCGCCGCAACGCCCTTGTCTAGCTTGCGCATCGCCTTGTCGGCATTCCTCGTGAACTCAATCTGCCAAGCCACAATGCGCCCTTACCTCATCGATGCTGTAGGTCTCAAGCCTGCCAGCGCGATAGTCCTCAATGTCCCTGAGAATCCCGTACTCGTACTCGAAACGGTCAATCGAATCCGCAAGAGCCTCGTTGACGTAGTAGCTCCGCGACCTGCCCGTCTCCTTCGCGAGACGGTTGTAGCGCTCGCTCAAATCCATAGGAATCCTAAGCGAAGTAACCGCAGTGGCCATGCCGCACCTCCTAACTTTGCTGTATTACAGGTGCTACTATAACACATCATCGCGACTGACCCCGCGACCTGCTGTTCGTCGGCGCGACATGGTTACGGCCCAACGCTTCCGACGCGCGCGCGGCTTCCGTTGCTTCCCTCATCACGTCATCAAGGCTGCGCCCGCCGCGCTGCGCCTTCCTGGGACGCATCAGCGCCCAGATGCGGTCTCCAAGCTCCTCAATTGCCGCTCTAGCTGCTCTCGCCGCTCCTGCGCATCGAGCAGCGATTGAATCGAGGATTGTGCCGCGCTCAGCTTTTCCCGCAGCTTCCCAGCCCCGAACCTCGGCAGCGATGGGTCGAAGCTCCTCAACGTCCCGCG
>CALKBO010000042.1 GCA_937989875.1 uncultured Collinsella sp.
CTCGCAGAGCAGGAGTCAAAAACCAATTATCAGAGTATATTAATTACAATGTTTGATGAACCCGGTGCAATTAAACTTGGTGATAACTTTATCGCTACAGACGAGGACGCACTCTCATTTTTAAACGACATTATTAAAGAGCCAGTTTTATATATAGAGTACTTTGAAGCTATCAGGCGTTTAGTACCTTCTGCATTCCCGTTAACCATCAATTCTATTAGTTTCCGTTTTCCCGATCATAACGATTTAATTGCGCAGCTGTATCTATCTGGATTGATAGAACCCGGAGAGACAGTTTACGAACATATTAAAGGTGAAAAGCTGAATGTTCGATTGAAAGTTTTGAAACAAATGAATGAGGATTCAAGTTCATGGGAAACTGTTCCCAATTTAAGACCCGATGATATCCATCGTATTCTTGTTCGCGATGAGTTTAAAGAGGGGCACCTGTGGCGCGCGGTCAAAGATAACTGGCCATATTTATTGGATTCAAGCTGTAAGAATGCGGACCAATATAACAAATGGGAGCAAAAAATCCTTAAAGATCTTTAGTCTTGAACAACCGCACGTTTGGCTAATGCCTAATATCGCGAAGCAGGACCGATGTTATTGCGCATGGGCACTTGGGTCGATATGGCCCGCGTGCCCTTTTTTGCTCACTGCCGCCCTGTGGGGCCGCAGCTGCATGTTTGCCTCGCTCGTGTCGACCAGATCCTGTTCTACACGATTTAGAAGACTGTCCGTTAATCAATAGATAGTCATTGAAGCTCTCACTGCTGGCGTTCTGTAATTTCGTATCTGATTTCGTGTGTCAATTGCAAGATTCTCGAGTCTTGTAATTTCTTTAGGGTTATTGGTTGCAAAAGAAATTGAATGGCCGGACCACCAGGCGCCGTGTATTAGATATGCAACTGGTATTGCATAGGCGATATCCCTAATATCACCAATATCTAAATGAACATCATCTAGCGACAGTATCGTTGACTGTACATCAGGCCGATAAACTCCGTCTTTATCAGGCCTCGCGAATATATTCTCTTTGTTTGGAATTGTTTCGCAGAAAATAATCCTAAATTCATTTTGCCAAGAATACGAGGCTTCCTTTGAATACATAGGAATTAAGTTCTTAGTAGTGCCCAGATAATAGTAGCTAACCTTATCGACCAGAAGCAGGCAGTGGTCTTCGCCATACTTTTTAATTAGTGCAGAGACGATTCTGTCGACAAACTGATCCAAATTCGCAATTACAACCGCCGTATCTCCAAATTGTGCAACCTTCTTGTTTGCGCGCTCCCATTTCTTGCTTTTCAGATGATATTGGAGCGCCATAGTCGAATAACACTTCATATATTTCGTCTCGAAATCATCAATTAAGGTTATGTCGCCGTACTCCCATTTCTCATTGCGAATAGCGCCTTCGTTGCAATCGCCTCGGAATGAGTTATTTACGGATGGGTCGTTTTGCCTGTTTTTAAGCCAGTCCCAACCCCCGAAAGCGTTCAGAGGCCTTGCGTATACGTCACCGTCAAGAAGCATTTCTGCATACTTGGCATCAGTGACTTTAACTACCGTAAAAGGATGCTCGAAAGGTCGAATTGAAATTAAGCTTTTCAAGGATACGGTCCTTTCCGTAGCATAGACCTAAAAGAATTAGTTTCTTCCGTTAGATGCTGCGCTTTTGCGCATTGAGAATCTCCTCGACTGTCGGCGCATCCGCTTCGATTTGTCCTTGAATGGCAACAAGCAAGGGCTTTACCGTCATTTGCTGGTCTTTGTTTAATACCTTAAGTGATCTGGGAGCATTTTGTGGGGTGTCAACTATCGATTCGACGCTCTCTTCTAGTGTCATGGTTAAAGCAGGATGCTTGTTGCCGGGGAATACACAACCAAATCTTGTATGGTTATCACACTGCAGTAATGGATCAAAAGAGGCATCAATTTGCGGGATATAAATCCAACACTTCTGCGTTATTGAGTCCCCGTTTGAATCATATGAAGCCCTTTGATAGATGCGGTAACCTTGGTTAATACCAAGATAGCAACCAACTAGAATGCAAGCCATTAGAGAATCCACACACGGATTATTATGAATCCAATCGACGACTGAACTCGTATAGTGTTCTGCTGGTTCATCACATTTTATTAATTTATCAATGCCGTTCATAAACGCAAAGAATCGCAAGCAGACCAAAGTAGTTAGCAGCTCGTTCCCAATGCCAGGACCGTAGTGGTTCAAGTTTGTCCGGCTCTTTTTGTACTTCTCATAGGCTGCTAAACACTCCTCTTTCTTATTCAAGAGGGCATAGCAGTAAGCTGACCTAATGTAGATGTAGCCCAACGACGGAAATGTAGCCAAAGCCTCAGTGCTCCGCATTGTTCTTTCGACAAGAGAAATGGTGGTAGCGGGGTCTGAATAAACTAAACTGCTCGCAAGTTTTAAACGTAGGCCCATTGCATCGAGCTCAAGACAATTGTCTTCGGCGAGATTTATAGCAGCCATCAAATTTGATTTAGCTAGTTCTCGACTTCCAGAGATTAATGCGAGAAAGGCTCGTTTAGAGTGAAGGTCGATTCGAATCGATTTCGCTTCTTCGGGTGCGGCCGCCAATGCAGCATCCAAATCAGGGCAAGCCTGTGATGCAATGTACTTCTTTGCATAGTTATTAAGATAGTCGAGCGAAGGATTCAACTTTACTTTATCCGGATCCACATACTGGAAGAATTCGAATAGCAAACTAACGTATGAATATCTTCCCGCAGGAGGGAGACTATTCGCCTCTTGGATTAACGATGCGATTCGGTCAAGAATATTTGTTGGGTTGATCTGGTCGACCCAAGCGTCATTCAGCAAGCTTATGAGTTCAATGAGTTTTTGGGGCTCGCTGATCCTGCGCGAGTTCACAATATGGAAGAGTCGGCCTTCGATTAAAGTACTTAATACTTCGGCACCAACGCTTAGTTGACGGAAGAGCAGCAGACGCATTCGAAATACATCTCTAGAATCACAGATGTTGTCTGTATCAAGAAACTTTTCATATTCGTTGATTGCTTTGATACCGGCTTCCCAACCGTTATCAGGCAGATTAAGTCTCGTTTTATTTAATGATATGTTTTCGTACAGCACATTCAGGAAATCTCGATTCCTGATTTGCTTTTCATTTACCGTGCGTCTAATTGAGTTTAGCTCTTCGTCTGCGAGGAGATACTGTCCATTGTCTACATGAACCATCGCTCTATTATGCTCTAGCTGAAGGACAGTCATGATATCGGTGTCTTCAGAGTCTTTAAATGCCATGGCCTTCTGGATGTGTTCATATGATTCAGCTAAGTTAGCATTCTGATGCTCAATTAGGTGCAACGTAAAATGTCTATAAGCGTTGGTTAGCTTATCAAAATTTGATTTTTCCTCAAGAAAATCCTTTGCCATGCGGTTGTTACCGAGTGCAACTTGAATATCAATGTAATAACGCCAATAACGTTCGACTTGCTTTCCAAACAGGCGATCGATATTAATAGTCTTGATGGCGTCCAGCGCTTTTAGTGGATCTGCATAGAAGTTACGCTGATCGATATTTTGAACAGCTGCTTCAAGTCGCTCGTCAATGTCGCAATACATCACAAATGTAAAAGCTATTGCTAACGAAGATGCAAATAAACATAGGCCGAATAGTAAGATAGAACCGAGTACCGCAAAACAGACTGTTGCGGTAATCAAGATTGCTATAACTGAGAACGCCAATTTATAATAGTCGCTAAAATCGCTTTTCTTCAATATCCCAGCGATAATCATAAAGCATATGACAGCAATGCCACAGCAAATCTCTCGGGGCACTCCGCTCATTAGACACTCGATTGTCGTAATATCCAAAGCTGCCCCCGATTCCTCTTTGCTGTAGATAGATTGACTATAGGGTATGAATGGCAGAATGGTATCGATTAATACGCTTAATACCATTCTCAAACTATTCTATGCCGCTTGCGGAAGTCTCAAATCAGGAAACCAGGTTTTTGAAGCCATCTTGGAGGTTTTCTGCACCCGCAAGGACTTCGTGGCCGACGAGGTGCTGCAGATGGTGTGGGACCGCGTGTACGAGGGCAAGCCAAAGCCGGTCGTGGGCGTGTACCGCCTGACGATGAAGTCGAACTCCGACAACTTCCGCGCGAGCTCGATCCAGGGCGTCATGAAGCGCGTGAAGGCAAAGGGCGTGCCCGTGGTGGTCTACGAGCCCACGTTGGACGCGCCGGAGTTCATTGGCTCCGAGGTGACCCACGACCTGGGGCCTTCAAGGCAGAGTGCGACGTGATCGTCGCCAACCGCTGGAGCAACGATCTCGCGGACGTGGCGGACAAGGTCTACACGAGGGATCTGTTTAAGCGGGATTAGGGGAGCGGGGTCTCTGTTTGGTGGCGATTCTGCTGGATTGAATCGAGGGGTGTATCGGCTTGCGCTGGTGCGCCCCTCTTTTAGTTTGGGCGTGAGGTGAGTTTTGGGTTTGGCTTGGGCGGCGCGCTGCGCGGGACTGGGTGACGTGCTGAAGCGCTACACGGACGAGCAGAAGCGCATTGCCGTCGACATGGTCGACGAGTGCGGCGGGTTGGTGACGCGCGCATAATCGTGCGTGTTGAGGTTTGCTTACTCGCTAGAAGTTTCGTGAGTACATTCCGCGAGCACTCAGATAGCGATATCGACCAAAAGGGCCGGTTTTTATCCTCTAATGGCTGCATCCTGTACAATCAACATCAAAGCGTTTGTCTGCGTCCGTGTGGCGCAGACTTAGATAAGGTACATCGGAGGGCGAAATGCAGGTTCTCTTTCTCCATCTCAGCGATATTCACCTTCAGGTGAACTGCGACTACTCATCGGAAAAGATTCGCCGAATCGTCGATGCTGTTCCATGCGAATTACCGTTCGACTGCGCATTCCTCATAATTTCTGGTGACCTTGCGTATTCAGGAAGTGCAGACGAGTATCACGTCGCAAAACGCCTGATCGATGATTTGATTCGCGGGTTTCGTTCCAAAGGAATAAAACCCGCGATTCTCTTCGTTCCAGGAAATCACGATATCTCGATACCGCAAGACTCCCCGACTGCAGAAATGCTAATCGAAAGTAAACGCACTTCCTTGGATGATGCATACGCGCGTGAACTCGAGAAAATGGACCCATTTTTCGAGTTCGCAAACGAGTACCGCCTCTTTCGCAGTGAATACTCGGATTCCACTGAGCAATTCGACATCGGGGATCAAGCCTGCCACATCAAAGCGACGATGCTCAATAGTGCTCCATTTTCAACCAGAGAGCGAACAGACAAAGAGATACATTACCTTCCCGAAAGAGCGATATGCTCAATTGAGAAAAGTAGCAATACGAATCTCAATATTGTAATAATGCACCATGGCTGTGAGTGGTTCGACGATGAATCGAAAAGACGTCTCGAGCAGCGACTGTATGAGCATTGCGACATTTTGTTTATAGGACATGAGCAATGAGCACGATGGCTTCGCCGAGTCGTATACAAACAGCAATAGACAGCACTTAACCGTTTCAAGGGGCGGTGTTATTAGTACCTCATCATACGACGAGTCGTCATTCTCGCTACTACATTACGACTCCGAGACGATGCTGCTCACAACAATTTACTTCATTTGGGACAGGCAATGTTCTATATACACCGAACACAACCGTGAGAATATCACTTTGAGACCGAAAACACCTGGTCAAGCAATTCCCAATACGGAATTCATAGAAGCGCTGAAACCAAACTTCAACCTCATCAACGCCCCATTGGAAAGCTATTTCGTTTTTCCAGTCCTTGAAACCAGCATTCATGTTGACGATGACCCCTTTCCCGTCATCGCGTCAGACAGTGAGTTCTTTGATTTCATCAGCACAAATCCATGCATTAATATCGTTGGCTCAAAAAGTTCGGGTAAAACGGCGCTCTTAATGCATCTGTACAATTCAAGTATCGCCCAAGGCTACAGCCCGCTGTTTCTCGGCGAAAGCAATAGTAGACCATCACTTAAGTATCTTTTTGACGACTTGATTGGAGAGCAATACGGCCGTAATGAGTCAGCCTCAGCAAGATTTAAACAATCTTCCATCCAGAAGAAAGTCCTATTTATCGATGATTTCGACAGACTAAAACGCAACGGATCAGATGCAGCGTTCATTCGAGAGGCCCTGAACAATGTCGGTTGCGTCGTCCTTACTTCATCTCAAAAAATCGACACAGGCATCATCGAAGATGTTCGGAGAGAATTGGGGGACGACGATGCCATAGTCACCTATAGCATCAAAAACTTCTTTAAAGGCAAAAGGGACGAGCTGGTATACAACACATGTCGAGAACTACAAGTTGCACCCAATAATATCCAGGGGGTTATTGGAGCAATCGATAGGGCTGTCCATTCGCATAGCGACATCTTCTCCCTCAGCCCGGAGTTCATCCTTCAAAGTGTCATCTACTATGCCGATAAAAACCCTACAGGCAGGGAAAAGACAATTCCTTTTAACGAAATCTTCGAAGCCAATATTGTAAACCGGATAAGACAAGCATGGAGCAAATCGAAATACGGAGCGACAAAGGAGGGCGGGATCCGCGAAGCTCTCGCGCTTCTAGGCGAGATCGCGTACCACATGCATAAAGCCAAAAACGCCACAATTGAGGCCAGCACCCTTTTCGATAAAATCCAGCAATACGCTGACGAGTATGCCCTCGAAAGCTGCCCAAGAGATTTCGTTGAGCTCGCATGCGAAGCAGACATAATACGCATGGGGGAGACGGCACCATACTACTATTTCATCTCTAACACTGTCTTCGCTTACTTTGTCGCAAGGCGAATTAACCTTATGAAAGATAAGGGAGATGATATACGCGGTGACGTAGATTACCTGGTCGAGAACATCTGCTTCAACATCAATGAGAATATTCTCCTCTTCTTATCGTATCTGCGAAATAATTCTAGCTTTGCAGGAAAGCTTCTCTCTTGCGCAGAAGAAGCACTCTCCCCGTTTGAGGAGTTTTCCGTTGAAGCGAAAAACATTCGCTTTTTGACTACCGGTCAATATGCAAAAATAAATATGGCAAATGAGGGCGATCGACGCGCTGCAAACAATATGGTTTCACAGCGCGAGGAAGAGATATCCAATAAGCGCCAGGAAGAAGGCCTACTGGAATATGCCGGCCTTTACGACTACGACGAAAAGGACCGGCTCACCAACAGCAATAGAATACTGCGCGCGCTTAAGTATCTCGAAATAGCTGGAAAATCATTCGTCATGCATTTTGCAACAACACCCAAAATTGAAAAATACCAGACAATTAAGGCTCTTTATGAATTGCCCAACAGAATTATTTTCGGAATGCTGCACAAAACAGATGAAAAGTACGACGAAATAATCGACCAATTGCTTGAGATTATTTCCGAGGATGGCAGCCTATCGAATATCACAAAAGACGAGCTGAAAGATATCCTATATAAGGTTGGAATTGCCACCTGTCTCAGCGTTTACGACCAAGCTTCATATTATTGTTCTACAGGAGATACCGTTAAGCTACTCAGCACACGCGAACAAGAGTGCTCGACTCATCGAATTCAGCGTCTCCTGATGATGGAAAACTCCACATCCACTTCAGAGAATTACATAGACCAAGCAGTAGCGCTAATGGAAAAAGCGCAGAAGGAGAACAGGCGTTTCGAGATTCTTTGCATTCAGGTAGTAACGAACAAACACATCATCAATACGCCAAACATCAAGTCAAGCACGCTGCAAAAAGCAAGCAAAAAGATCTTCTTTCGTGATTCACCTAAATCGCTAATTACGAGAAATAGGCGGAGTACCACGGAAAACCGAAACGTCGATTGCGGGGCCTCATGAGCAAGGCATTTGCATATATTTGGCCTTGATTCTTCTCGCTATGTGGAACCTCCTCGTTCTCTGGACTGCATGGCAGCCCGAGCGTAACGGGGATGCGCGGGAAGGCGTTTAATGGCGGTGCCGAACGGCAATATTCGGTCGGGTGGACGGCGGTGCTGATTCGCAATATAGGTGGTGTCGAAAGGGCCTGAGACTCACTATGGAGAAATTCATATTTGTCTCCGAACTCACTCATCAATCCTTCATTATTCGAAAGCCCAAACATTTCCTCCGTTGCTCGGGTATACTTAGATTAGAAATTGGTCGTAGGGCGCGACCAACGGAATCAAAAGAAAGCCCACTGAGAAGATTTTGGTCGTAGGGCGCGACCAACGGAATCAAAAGAAAGCCCACTGAGAAGATGCCTTCAATCTCTATGGGTTGGAGGCATTTTCTTGTTTGGAGGGTCTGAATGAATTCCCAAATTGTATTCTTAAGTGACTCGTTTTACAGAGATCATCCGAACCCGCCGTTCAAAGAGATGGAACAAAAGCAAAACCGTCCTTATATCGTCTTTTTGGTCGAAATTGAGGGGCATATTTGGGCTATTCCTTTTCGATCCCATATTCGCCATGCACATGCCTTCTTTACCGATCCTGACAAT
>CALKBO010000043.1 GCA_937989875.1 uncultured Collinsella sp.
AGCTGCGGAAACGCGGGGTCCGTTCAGGCTGTTGCGTTGAGATTGAAAATCAACCTTGTGGAATTCGGAGGCTTTGTCATATCCATTTCAAAAGAGTCTGCTGCCGCGATTTGGCTGTCGACTAATGCAAGGCCATTGCGGTATCGAGCTATGGAAAGACGCCTGCGGAATTGTCCTACCGATAAGCGGACAAGCCTCCAGCTGGTGACTTCGCCGTGGTAAGGTAAGCCGAATTGTTTCCAGGCTGTTTCGGGGGAGTGGAATGAGCAAAGAGTGTGTCGAGCAGGTCGAAGGCGCAGGGGCTTCGGTGCCGATGACCGATATATCGAACATTGATGTGCCCGAGGGCACCGACGAGCTCAGCCGTAGCACCCGCCGCGCCTGGCGCGAGCGCCTGAACAGCGCTTCGACGCGCAAGATGATCACGGGCGTCTTGGCTACGCTGGTGGGCGGTTCGTTTTGGGGCTTCTCGGGCACCAGCGCGAGCTTTTTGTTCGATACCTACCACGTCGATACCTTGTGGCTTATGAGCGTGCGTCAGATTCTCGCCGGTCTACTCTTTATGACCGTGGTTGTTACGCGCGACCGCGAGCGCCTGATTAAGCTCTGGACCACACCCGCCGATCGCAAGCAGCTGCTGCTCTTTACCGCCTTTGGCCTGCTGTTCAACCAGTTTTGCTATCTTTCGGCCGTGCGCCTGACGAACGCCGGAACCGCGACGGTGCTCCAGTGCCTGCAGCTCGTTATCATCATGGGCTACACCTGCGCGATCGATCGCCGCATGCCGCGTACTCGCGAAGTCATCGGCATTGGACTGGCTCTGGGTGGAACCTTTTTAATCGCCACCGGCGGCGACCCCACCAGCCTGAATATCTCGCCGCTTGGCCTGGCAGCAGGTCTTATGTGTGCGGTCAGCGCCGCGTGTATGGCGGTGATTCCCGCCAAGATCCTGCCCGAATACGGCAGCCCCATCGTCACGGGCTCGGCAATGCTCACGGCGGGCGTGATCTCATGTGTCTTCGTGCAGCCCTGGGCGCATATGCCGGCACTCGACGCTGCCGGCGTCGAGGCGCTCGCGGTGTTCGTGGTTATCGGCTCGTTTTTTGCTTACATGCTCTATATGCAGGGCGTTAAGGACATCGGCTCGGTGCGTGCGAGTCTCATCGGAACCGTGGAGCCCGTCTCGGCGACCATCACCAGCGCCGTTATGCTGGGCACGGTGTTTTTGCCGACCGACCTTATCGGCTTTGTCATGATCATCGTGATGATGTTCCTCACGGTGTAGCTGGCGCCGCCACCAAGACAGAAAAGGTGTTGTGCCGCATTTTCGCCAATTGATGTCCGTGTCTGGAGTTTAGCTGTCGATGCTCAAAATGCCATAAACTAGTAACGTTATGGACTTTTTCATTGCGACTCAATTGCGAGGATTTCTTTATGGCTGGTAATCACTTTAAGGGTAGCGATAGCGGCCGCCCTGCAGTTCCGCCGCGTCCGAACGGGGCTGGTAAGGCCGGCACGCCGGGCGGCGCTGGACAGGGCGGTTCCGGTAAGCGCGTGTCCCCGGGCGAGACGGCGATGTTTACCGCTCTGTACGAGCAGTCTCAAAAGGCAAAAAAGACCGGCCGTGCAAGAGGGAATGTCTTTGCGGGCGGTGCAACCTCCACGTCGCAGCCGAGCGGGGCTCCTTCGGTACCCGCGAACAACGCAGGTGCTGCCAACGCCGCGAATGGCGCCGGCAACGTTAATGCCGGCAAGGCCGCCAACAATACTCCCTCTGCCGGTGGCGCGGGGCTTACGGGTAACCTTGGCACGATTTACACCGGCGCCTCCGAGACTGGCACGTTCGCCCGCCTGGATGATAGCGGTGCCGAGTTTGCGGGCTCGGGTTCCAAGGAAGATTATTACGATTTTGGCTTGAACTACGGTAGCGACGCTTCGTCGAGTTCGACCTCTGACGGTCTGGTCCGTCATCGCCATCGCAAGGGCGAGCGCAAAAAGCGTCACACCGGCGCCATTATTGCCGCTGTAGTCGCGGTGCTTCTCGTTGCGCTTGGCGCAAGCGGCTTTATGCTGCTTAACTCGGCAAAGACCGTAAAGAGCGAAGCGAAGGAGGCTGTCGAGATCGTCGGTGGCCTTAAGGACAAAGTCACGTCGGGCGATTTTTCGACGCTGCCTGACGACGCGAAGAAGATCGATGAGCTCTGTAACAGCATGAAGGCGGAGACCTCGAGCCCGCTGTGGACGGCGGCATCGTTTATCCCGGTGTATGGCAGTGACATCAATGCAGCCCGCACCATGATTGATGCCCTGTCCGATGTCTCGAGCAACGCGCTGGTTCCCATGGCCGACAACCTTTCGCAGGCCACACCCGGCAAGCTGTTCCAGGACGGCATGATTAACGTGTCCGCACTGCAGGCCGTTGCCGATTCGCTTTCCGATAGCTCCAAGGTGTTCAAGAGCGCCAACGAGAAGATCCAGGGTATTGGCGATACTCATATTTCCCAGGTGACCGAGCTGGTCGATAAGGCCAAGGACGGCTTTGCCACCCTCAACGGCGCGGTTGACGCGGCGGAGAAGGTCGCCCCCGTCCTTCCCCAGATGCTCGG
Organism: uncultured Collinsella sp.; assembly: GCA_937989875.1. Lineage (GTDB taxonomy): Bacteria > Actinomycetota > Coriobacteriia > Coriobacteriales > Coriobacteriaceae > Collinsella. Next base: position 2,607 of record CALKBO010000043.1, read on the forward strand.
TGCCAACGGCCAGACGCGCAACTACCTTATGTACGCCATGAACAACGTCGAGATTCGTGCCTGCGGCGGCTTTGGCGGTTCGCAGGGCCTGATTTCGGTCACCGACGGCCAGATGTCGATTGGCGAGTTTGTTCCCCGCATTGGGCTCAGTGAGGATGAGGCAGTCGAGAGCGTCGACGAAGAGGATGAGGCGCTGTTCGGCAACCACAGTAACCTGTACAACTCGGGCAATACCTATTCGCCTGATTGGCCCCGCAACTCGCAGCGTGTCGCCGCGCTGTGGAAGTCCCAGTATGGACAGGACGTTGATGGCGTCATCGGTATCGACCCGGTGTTCCTGCAGTATCTGCTGGGCCTGGTCGGTAATGTCTCGCTGCCCGACGGAACGGTTGTCGACGGCACCAACGCCGCAAAGGTCCTCATGCACGATGTGTACTGGAACTATCCGGTCGAGGAGTCGGACGGCATCTTTGCATCCGTCGCCAGCGCTGCCTTCGACAAGATCCTTGGCGGTATCGGCGATGTCGATGTTACGAAGCTTGTCAGCGCCGTTGAGCGCGGTGCCGAAGAGGGCCGCCTGATCGCGTGGATGAGAAACGATGATGAGCAGAATGCCATCAAAGAGACGGGCATTGACGCTTCGCTGCCCGATCCGGATGATCCGAGTGCCGATCCCGTTGCCGGCGTTTACTTTAACAACCTGAGCTTCTCCAAGCTCGACTGGTATCTGAACGCCGACACGCAGATTGGCCAGGGCGTGAAGAACGGCGACGGCGCTTGCTCGTATCGCATCACCGTTACCCTGACGAACATCATGACGCAGGAGGAGGCTGGCAAGCTGCCCGACTACGTTGCGGCGAGCGCACCCGATGCCGCGCGTGACGACGAGCGTCTGAATGTCTCGTTGTTTGCCCCGACGGGTGGCAACATCAGTGACCTTACGGTTGAGGGTACCCAGTTTGGTCTTGGTGCCGCTACGTGGCATGGAATCCCCTTCTATTCGGGCACCGTTGACCTGCATGCTGGCGAGACGACGACGATCACGTATACGCTGACCACGTCGGCCGAGGCGGGGGACAAGCCGCTTACGCTGCGTCAGACTCCTACATGCCAGGCGGCTCGCGACAGCGCGTCGGCGTAGGGTTTTTCTGGTAGCGCAGATAATCGAGTACCATTTTGGGGCGGACAGGCAATCTGTTCGCCCCTATTTTGTAAGGAGAGCGCATGAAGTACTTTGGCACCGACGGCTTTCGCGGTGAGGCCAACGTTGGGCTGACGGTAGAGCACGCTTATAAGATTGGCCGTTTTGTGGGCTGGTATTACGGCGCCAACCGCGAGCGCAAGGCGCGCGTCATCGTGGGCAAGGATACGCGTCGCTCGAGCTATATGTTCGAGGCGGCGCTGGTGAGCGGCCTGGTCGCGAGCGGCGCGGACGCCTATATGCTGCACGTGATCCCCACTCCGGGCGTGGCGCATCAGACCGTGGAGGGCTGCTTCGATTGCGGCATCATGATCAGTGCGAGCCACAACCCGTTTTGCGATAACGGCATTAAGCTCGTCAACAGCGACGGCTTTAAGATGGACGAGGACGTGCTGGAGCTCATCGAGGACTACATCGATGGCAAGAGCGAGGTGCCGCTGGCAACGGGCAACCACATCGGCGCCACGGTGGACTACATGCAGGGTCGCAACCGCTACATTGCTTCGCTCATTGCAAGTGCGAACTTTTCGCTGCAGGGCGTCAAGATCGGCATCGACTGCGCCAATGGCTCGGCTTCTTCGGTGGCCAAGCCGGTGTTTGACGCGCTCGGTGCCGACGTGCGCGTGATCAATGCCGCGCCCGATGGCTTTAACATCAACGTCGATTGCGGCTCCACGCATATGGAGCGCCTGCAGCGCCATGTGGTGGAGCAGGGCCTGGACGTCGGTTTTGCCTACGATGGCGATGCCGACCGCTGCCTGGCCGTGGATGAGCGCGGTCGCGTGGTAGACGGCGACCAGATCCTGTACGTGTGCGGCGTGTATCTGAACAAGCACGGTCGCCTTTCGGGCGGTACCGTGGTGCCGACGATCGCCAGCAACTTTGGCCTGATCAAGTCGTTGGAGCTTGCCGGTCTGAGCGCCGTGACCAGCGGCGTGGGCGACCGTCACGTGTATGCCAAGATGCGCGAGGGCGGCTACAGCCTGGGCGGCGAGCAGACGGGCCATACGATCTTTGGCGATATCGAGCGCACGGGCGACGGCATTATGACCTCGCTGCGCGTGATGGAAGTGATTCGTGCCGAGCGCGAGACACTCTCGCAGCTCACGGCTCCGTGCAAGCTGCTGCCGCAGGCGCAGGTGGCCGTGCACGTGGCGGACAAGGACGCCGCGCTCGAGAATATGGGTGTGCAGAACGCCATCGCCGAGGCCGAGGCTGCACTGGCAGGCGAGGGCCGCGTGCTCGTGCGCAAGAGCGGAACCGAGTCGGTTATCCGCGTGCTGGCCGAGGCGCCCGACCAAGCATCCGCCGATGCCGCCATGAAGCGCATCGCAAGTGCTCTGGAAGCCCTTTAGTTATGCGGTTTTACCAAACCGCGTAACGGCTCGACGCTGCAAACGGCCCCAAGCGGCAATCTGACGTTCAATTTCAAGGGCGCGACCAGAAGGTCAGCGCCCTTTCACTTCGCGTCACCTTGCTCGCTTGGGGCCGTTTTCGCTGACGTTACCAGAACATCGGCGCCAACATGGTTGGCGTTGGCGATGGCGTGTTGCTTAAGCTTTACAGCTCGTACAGCGTGGTGAACTTGTCCTGCAGGTAGCTGCAGTAGTAGCGGGCGTCAAAGTCCATGCCGCAGGCGCCCTTGATGAGTTCCGGCGCGTCCTTGGCGCGGCCCCACTGCCAAATGTGCTTGCCCAGCCAGGCACGGACGGGCGCCAGATCGCCGCTCGCACAGGCACCAGTAAGGTCGACGCCGTCGCGGCACATGGCCGGCACGAACATGGCGTCGTAGGCGCTGCCCAGCGCATAGGTGGGGAAGTAGCCAAACGAGCCACCGCTCCAGTGCGTATCCTGCAGGCAGCCGCGCGTGTCGTCGGGAACGGGAATGCCCAGGTACTCGTCCATAAAGCGGTTCCAAAGCGCGGGGATGTCCTTGGCCGTGGCCTCGCCGGCAAACAGCATGCGCTCGATCTCGTAGCGCACCATAACGTGCAGCGGATAGGTGAGCTCGTCCGCCTCGGTGCGGATCAACGACGGCTGCGCGATGTTCACGGCGCGGTAGAGCGTGTCCTCGTCCACGCTGCCGTAAACCTCGGGCGCGTGACGGCGCAGCACCTCGAGCAGCGGTCCCATAAAGGCGCGGCTGCGACCCACGGTGTTCTCGAAAAATCGGCTCTGGCTCTCGTGGATGCCCATGGAGGTGCCGCCCTCAAGACAGGTGCGCGCATAGGCGGGATTGACGCCCAGCTCGTACATGGCGTGTCCCGCCTCGTGGATGATGCTGAAGACGTTGGAGATACAGTCGTTCTCGTAGATGTGCGTCGCGATGCGCGCGTCGCCCACGGCAAAGCCCTCGCTAAACGGGTGCTCGGTAAAGGCAAGCGTGGTGTCGTTCAGGTCTAGGCCGACGAGCTTCATAAGGTCGAAGCTCATGGCGCGCTGGGCGGCCTCGGGCACGCGGGCGTGTAAAAAGTCGGCATCGGGCTGCTGGCCGCGCTCGCCGATGGCGTGCACGAGCGGCACGACCGTCGCCTTGACCTCATCGCAAAACGCATCGAAGCTCTTGGCGGAAAGGCCGCGCTCGTACTGGTCGAGCCAAACGTCGTATGGGTCGCGCTTGGGGTCCATGAGCTCTGCCTGATGCTTAAGTTGGGCGACGATTCTATCCACATAGGGCTCAAAGCTCGCCCAGTCGTTGGCCGTCTTGGCTTTGTGCCACACGGCGTCGGCCTCGCAGGTGAGCCTGGTCCAGGCCTCGGCCTCCTCGGTAGGAATAACGCTTGCCTCGCGCTGGTCGCGGCCGAGCACGCGGATCTCGTCGAGCAGCTGCGGGTCGTCTACGTGTCCGCCTGCAACCGTCTCGCGCGCTAACGAGCGTACGAGCTCAACGGACTTCTCGCTGGTCAGTAGCTTGTGATGTTCGCCGGCAAGCGTGCCCATGGCGTCGGCACGGGCGGCAGCGCCGTTGGCAGGAGCAATCGTCGCTCCATCGAACTCGGCAATCTTGAGCAGGTACTCGCGAGTCCACAGCTTGCCCTCGAGTTTGCGGAACTTTTTGACGGCCTTGTCGACTTTAGCAGCCTTGACGCCCTTGGCAGCCTTTGCCACGGCGGCCTTGGCCTTCTTATCGAGTTTCTTTCCCATACCGCATCCTTAATCTCGCAGGCCGAGCGCCGCAGACGGGTGCACGGCCAGTTTGCACAGCTACCTGCCTTGTACCCAGCGCGAACAAAACGGAACGCGGCGATGCGCTCGCGAAATGTGTTATCCTATAGCCCAATGCGTTGACGGAGAGGGTTTTGCCCGCCGTGTCGCCGGCAAGAGAGGGAAGGTCATGGGCTGCAAGCCTTCCTGCGGTGGCAAGGGCCAAGCGTTCACTCCCGAGCAGCGACCTCAACGGGCGCGCGGCCGGTGGCAGCGAAGCTCCAGTAGGGAAGCCGTGAGCCTCGCGACAAGGGGCGCAGAGTGGGCACGGCGGGCCAGACATCCGCCGGGTCAAACAAGGTGGTACCGCGGAATTCAACCGTCCTTGGGCAATGTACATGCCCGAGGGCGGTTTTTTGTTACCGAACCGGGCCGCGTTTTCGCAACGTCAGACGGCGGCAGCCGCCTCGGCAAGCGGGGAACGCGAGAGACGAAAGGGAAGACATGAGTCTGATTGATGATCTGGTCAAACTCGAGGAAGAGGCCAAGGAGCTCGTCACTAGCGCCGACGACGCCGCCAAGCTCGAGGCTGCGCGCGTTGAGCTGCTCGGTCGCAAAGGCCGTATCACCGGCCTGATGCGCATGATGGGCAAACTCGCCCCCGAGGATCGTCCCATGATGGGCAAGCGCGCCAACGAGATGCGCCAGCTGATCGAGGGCATGCTCGACGAGCGCACCACCGAGATGAAGGCCGCCGCCCTCAAGCACGCACTCGAGCACGAGGCCGTCGACATCACGCTGCCGGGCATCCGTCCGCAGATCGGTCACCAGCACCTGATCAAGCAGATCATCGAGGAGGCCGAGGACATCTTCTGCGGCATCGGCTACACCGTCGAGTCCGGCCCCATGGTCGATACTTCCTACTACAACTTCACTGCGCTCAACGCCCCCATGGATCACCCGAGCCGCTCGGCCCGCGATACCTTCTACGTGGTCGATAACAACCCCGGCAGCGTCGCGCACCCCGAGGCTCACGCCCATGGCGAGTCCGACGTGCTGCTGCGCACCCAGACCTCGGGCGTACAGATCCACACCATGGAGTCGCAGAAGCCGCCCATCTACATGATCTGCCCGGGCACCGTCTACCGTCCCGATACGGCCGACGCCTGCCACCTGCCGCAGTTCAACCAGATCGAGGGCCTGGTCGTCGACGAGGGTATCACCTTTGGCGACCTGAAGGGCACGCTCGACTACTTTGTTAAGTGCATGTTTGGCGAGGACCGCAAGACGCGCTACCGTCCGCACTTCTTCCCCTTCACCGAGCCTAGCTGCGAGGTGGACGTGAGCTGCCACGTCTGCGGCGGCAAGGGCTGCAACTTCTGCAAGCACAGCGGCTGGATCGAGATCCTGGGCTGCGGCATGGTCGACCCCAACGTCCTGATCAACTGCGGCATCGACCCCGAGAAGTACACCGGCTTCGCCTTTGGTATTGGCGCCGAGCGCGTCGCGGCACTGCGCTACGACCTGCCCGACCTGCGAACGTTGATGACTGGTGACATGAGGTTCTTGAACCAGTTCTAGAACGCTTTCTTCTTAGTTGCAGTTTCCGGCTCAAAGCCGCATTTATGAAAGGAGACCAGTTAGATGCGCGTTTCTTACGACTGGCTCAAGACCATGATCGATATTCCGGAGGATCCCAAGACCCTTTCGGACGAATATATCCGTACCGGCACCGAGGTCGAGGCGATCGACACCGTGGGCGAGTCCTTCGACCACGTGGTGACCGCCAAGGTGCTCACCAAGATCCCGCACCCCGATAGCGACCACATGTATGTGTGCTCGGTCGACGTGGGTGACAAGAACCTCGACGCCGACGGCAACCCCGCCCCGCTGCAGATCGTCTGCGGCGCGCAGAACTTCGAGGCCGGCGACCACATCGTCACGGCCATGATCGGCGCTGTCCTGCCCGACGACGTCAAGATCAAGAAGAGCAAGCTTCGCGGCGTCGTGTCCATGGGCATGAACTGCTCCGCGCGCGAGCTCGGCCTGGGCGGCGACCACTCCGGCATTATGATCCTGCCCGAGGATACGCCCTGCGGCATGCCGTTTGCCGAGTACGTGGGCTCGAGCGACACCGTGCTCGACTGCGAGATCACGCCCAATCGTCCCGACTGCCTGTCCATGATCGGCATGGCCCGCGAGACCGGCGCCATCTTCGATCGAGATTTCCACGTTGAGCTGCCCGCCATCAAGGCCGAGACCGGCCGCGCGACCGACGACGAGCTTTCCGTCGAGATTGCCGACGAGGGCCTGTGCGACCGCTACGTTGCCCGCATCGTGCGCAACGTGAAGGTCGGTCCGTCGCCCGACTGGATGGTCAAGCGCCTCAACGCCCTGGGCGTGCGCCCGCACAACAACATCGTCGACATCACCAACTACGTGATGATGCTCACCGGCCAGCCGCTGCACGCCTTTGACCTCGACACCTTTGCCGAGCGCGATGGCCATCGTCGCGTTGTGGTTCGCGCCGCCCAGCAGGATGAGAAGTTCACGACGCTCGATGGCGAGGAGCGCACGCTCGACGCCGGCATGGGCCTCATCACCGACGGCGAGCGCCCTGTGGCGTTGGCCGGCGTCATGGGCGGCATGGATTCCGAGATCGAGGACGATACCGTCGATGTGATGGTCGAGAGCGCCTGCTTCAACGCCGGTCGCACCTCGCACACCAGCCGCGATCTGTCGCTGATCTCCGACGCCTCCATTCGCTTTGAGCGCCAGGTCGACGAGACCGGCTGCGTGGATGTCGCCAACGTTACCTGCGCGCTGATCGAGGAGATCGCCGGCGGCGAGGTTGCTCCCGGCTATGTGGACGTGTTCCCCGCGCCCAAGACCATCGACAGCATTAAGCTGCGCCTGGCCCGCGTGCGTGCCATCTGCGGTGCCGACATCGAGCCCGACTTTATCGAGCGTTCGCTCACCCGCCTGGGCTGCACCGTCGAGCGCGACGGCGAGGACTTCATGGTCACCCCGCCGAGCTTCCGTCCCGACCTGCCGCGTGAGATCGACCTGATCGAGGAGGTCCTGCGCCTATGGGGCATGGGCCGCGTTACGGCGACCATCCCGGCTGCCAAGAACCACATCGGCGGCCTGACCCGCGAGCAGAAGCTCACCCGTAAGGTCGGCGAGATCCTGCGCGCCTGCGGCCTCAACGAGACCACGACCTTTGGCTTTGCCGCCCCGGGCGACCTGGAGAAGATTGGTATGTCCACCGAGGGCCGCGGCTGCCCCGTGGTTCTCATGAACCCGCTGGTGGCCGAGCAGACCGAGATGCGCCGCTCGCTGCTGCCGGGTCTGCTGCAGTCTGTGGCCTACAACGAGGCCCACGGCACGCCCAACGTGCACCTGTACGAGGTCGGCAGCCTGTTCCATGGCCGCGAGAACGCCAGCCTGCCCAAGGAGACCAAGTCCGTGGCGGGCGTGCTCTCGGGCCAGTGGAGCGAGCAGTCCTGGAACATGAAGTACCGTAAGCTGCGCTTCTTCTTTGGCAAGGGCATTGTCGAGGAGCTGCTTGCTCAGCTGCGCATCGAGAAGGTTCGCTTCCGTCCCGTCGAGGGCGAGGGCTATGCCTTCTTGCAGCCGGGTCGCGCCGCCGAGGTTCTGTCCGGCGGTACCGTGCTGGGCTGGGTTGGCGAGATTCACCCCGAGGCGCGCGAGGCTATGGGCATTGACGAGGTTGTCGTTGCCTTTGAGCTCGACCTGGACAAGCTGATCAAGGGCGCCCGCAACCAGGAGAACTACCGTGAGTTCTCGCAGTACCCGGCCGTTGAGCACGACCTTGCTATCGTGGTCGACAACACTGTGACCTGCGAGGATCTTGAGCGCCGTATTACCAGCGCCGGAGGCAAGCTGCTCGAGGATGTGCGTCTGTTCGACGTCTACCGCGATCCCATCCGCATCGGAGCGGGCAAGAAGTCCATGGCCTTTGCGCTTACGTATCGCTCCGACGACCACACGCTTACCAGCGAAGAGGTCGAAAAGGCGCACCAGAAGATCGTTACCAAGGTGTGCAAGGGCGTAAACGGCGAGGTCCGCGGCTAGGTCCTGCGCCGGATATAGGCCAGCGTCGGCTGCCGCCGAGTCTTACGTGACTGCTGTTTTCGGTATAAGGCACCGTTGAGCCTGCATATATGACACGCGCATTACATAACGGCGTGCTGCTTTGTCGGCAGTGCGCCGTTTTGCTATGATAGCCCGCGGCGTGTTACGAATCTGACATTACGTAACACTGGAAAGGTGATTCAAGCGGCGTTGCAATTCCGTGCGCCGATAACCGGGAGGCGTACATGCACATTCCAGATAATTATCTGTCCCCGCAGACCGATGCCGTCATGGCGGTGGCAATGGTGCCCGTCTGGGTTCACTGTATCAAGAAGGTGCGCGCCACGCTCGATCGCGAGCACATGGCTTTCCTGGGCATCTGCGCCGCATTTTCCTTCTTGCTTATGATGTTCAACGTGCCGCTGCCCGGCGGCACCACTGGCCACGCCGTTGGTGGCGCACTCATCGCGCTGCTGCTGGGCCCCGAGGCCGCGGCTATCGCGGTTTCGGTCGCGCTGGCGCTGCAAGCGCTGCTGTTTGGCGACGGCGGCATCCTGTCCTTTGGCGCTAACTGCTTTAACATGGCCTTCGTGTTGCCGTTTGCCGCAGCCATCGTGTTCCGCGCGCTTAACAGCCGTTTGCACGACAAGAGCTGGGGCACCTCGGTTTCGGCCATCGTAAGCGGCTGGGTCGGCCTGTGCCTGGCGGCCCTGTGCGCAGCAATCGAGTTTGGTATTCAGCCGATGCTCTTTACCAATGCTTCGGGTGCTCCGCTGTACTGCCCCTTCCCGCTGTCCATTGCCATTCCGGCCATGATGATCCCGCATATGTTGGTAGCCGGCGTGGTCGAGGGCGTGGCGACGGCCGCCATCTACGGTTTCATTAAGAAGACGGCGCCGAGCGTTATCGTCGGGCCCGAGGCCGTCGATGGTCAGCTTGCTGCCGAGGGCGCTGCTGCCAAGAAGACCTCGCTGGTCCCCACGCTCATCCTGGTCGCTGTGCTCGTGGTGGCTACGCCGCTGGGTTTGCTTGCTACCGGTGACGCCTGGGGTGAGTGGGACGCCGAGGGCGCTGCAACTGCCGTCCAGGAGGCTGGCGACGACAGCCTGCAGGCTTCGGTCGGCCTCGATACCCCGACCTTTGCCGACGCACTGCCCACGGGCGATTATCTGCAGGCCTATTCCGAGGAGCAGGGTCTTGGCTTTGCCGGCCAGGCTGCCATGTATATCCTCTCGGGCGTAATTGGCGTGGCGGTGCTCACCATCGCATTTCGTTTGATATCGCTGACGGTTAAGGAAAACGGGGCTCATGGCGACGGTCGAGCTGCCTAGCTGGCTTGCGGACGAGCAGCGTTACGAGCCCACGGGCGCTCGGCATCGCGTAATGCAACAGAATGTCCTGCACCTGGCGAGCCTGCTTGAGCGGGTTCGCCTGGGTGGAGGCGCGCACGAGGGCGGGTCGATGGTCGACCGCGCCCTTTCTTGCGTTTCGGCTCCGGTGCGCCTGGTGGGGATGTTCGTTTGCGTCCTGTGCGTGTGTCTGACACAGAGCCCGCTGTACCTCATGTTGATGGCGGCCATTGCGCTGGTGCTCGTTGCCGTGCGCCCCGTACGCGGGCTGCGGGCAACCTTTGTGCCGGCGTTGGCTGCCGCGGGGTTTGCCGTGGTTCTGGCGCTTCCTGCCTTGCTGCTGGACGCTTCTGCCGCGGGCGCCATGCTCAAGATTGCGCTCAAGACCTTCATTAACGTGTCGCTGGTGCTGGGTGTTTCGTGGACCCTCACGTGGAGCCGCATGTCGGCGGCGCTCAAGATGTTGCGCCTGCCCGACGAGGTTATCTTTACCTTTGATATGGCACTCAAGCATATCGAGGTGCTGGGACGCACGGCGCACGAACTGTGCGAATCGGTCATGCTGCGCAGCGTTGGCCGTGCGCCTGAGGGATTTTCGCGTACCGATTCGATCGCGGGTATCATGGGCATGACCTTTATCAAGGCGATGGAATGCAGCCGCGCGATGGACGAGGCCATGCTGTGCCGCGGCTTTGCCGGTGCGTACCCGGCGCCCATGCGCGCCGGGTTTGGCTGGCGCGATGCGGTCTATGCGGCCGGCGTGGCGCTGCTGGCGGTGTTGTGCGCGGTGCTGTAGCGCGGGCGGTCGATCCGTCGATGTGAATAGGGAAGGGCGACGTTTTGGCAAACGATACAAATGGCGCGATGGGCGCGAGCGGTTCTGCTAACACCGAGGCCACGCCGCTCATCGAGCTGCGCGACGTAGTGTTTTCCTATGCGGGACATACGGTTGTCGACGGCGTGTCGCTGCAGGTCGATCGTGGCGAACTCGTTGCCCTGCTCGGTCCCAACGGCTGCGGTAAGACGACGATTATGCGCCTTATTAACGGCCTTGAACTCGCGGACGCAGGGGCATACCTGTTTGACGGGCATGTGATCGATGCGGCGTTTCTAAAGGATTCCGCGGCCGCTCAGCGTTTTCATCAGCGCGTGGGCTTTGTGTTCCAGAATGCCGACGCCCAGCTGTTCTGCGCTACGGTGGGCGAGGAAGTTGCTTTTGGTCCCGCGCAGATGGGGCTGCCGACAGACGAGCTCGAGCGCCGCGTGCGCGATGCCATGGGGCTGTTCCAGGTTGCCGACCTTGCCGACGCCTCTCCCTACCAGCTCTCGGGCGGGCAAAAGAAGCGCGTTGCGCTGGCTGCGGTGGTGTCGATGAACCCCGATATCCTGGTGCTCGACGAGCCTACCAATGGGCTCGACGAGGATTCATGCGACATCGTGGTCAACTTCCTACTGGCCTATGTTGCTGCCGGTAAGACGGTCTTGATGAGCACACATCACCAGGATTTGGTGCGACGCCTGGGTGCCCGCGCCATCTATATCGATCGATATCACCATGTGGTCGAGGCGCCTTCGCCGTCGTATGGAACCGAAAGTGGTGCTACGGACTAATTGCTGCGTAGAGCGTGCGTAGCTGCCCGCGCGGCTTTGCCGTGATGGTATAGTTATCCAGGTTTTTTATGGGGGTGGCTATGCCAAGCTGGAACATTCATATCGCTCAAACGGAGCGTTTGTTGGAGCGCACCGGTGCGCTTGCCAAGAGCGTGCGCGACCGCAATGCCTTTTTGTTTGGCTGCGTGGTTCCGGATATCTTTGTGGGCTATATGGTCCCTGGCATCGCCGATCCCATCCCGTACCGCATTACGCACTTTGCCAAGCCTGAGCCCATCCCTAAGCCTCGTGAGCATGAGTTCTGGGATACTTATGTGGCACCGTTGCTTAAAAGTTCGCCCACCGGTGCGCCGGCCGCGGCGACCTCGATTATCGAGGAACGCGAGCGGCTGAACCGCGTGCACTATCCCCAGCGCTACAAGGATGCCGAGCCGGTTGCCGGTCCCGGTGCTAGCGAGCTTTCGCTCGCGCCCGATGACGTGGCGCAGTCGCTGCTCGATCTGACGCTGGGCGTTTGGTCTCACCTCGTGGCCGATACCGTGTGGAATACGCGCGTGAATCAGTACCTGGAGGCGCACGGCGGCAAGCCGTGCGAGGAATTCCGCATTAAAAAGCAAGGCGACTTTGACTGGTTTGGCAAGACGCTCGGGATCGTTTCGATTCCGCGCGCGACCGATCGCCTGTATACTGCGGCGACGCGTTTTGGTCAGTATCCCATCCATAAGGAGTATGTGCTCAAGACCATTGGCGTTATGCACGAGATTGTACGCGAAAACCCCGGCGAGCCCAACCATCCGCCATACCGCCTGCTGACCGAGGAGTTCTTCGACGCAACGTTTACCGAGGTGATCGAGCTGACCGAGGCGGGTTTTGCGACTCGCGTTGCCGCTTCTGACGTCCCCGCAGTCCCTCTGATCGCTAGCTGCTAGCCGGCCGGCTTGACGGTGAACAGCTCATCCCAATTGACCAACAACTCCCGTCGCAGGGCGTCTTCGGTGGTGCGCTCGACATCGGAGAGGCTTGCGATTGAACGCAAATCGATGAAGCGGCATATGAAGAAGGTCTTTAAAAAGGGCCCGGAAGGCAATGCCTTCCGGGCCCTTTGCAATGCAAATCTGCTTGCAAGTACGATTTAGCGTACCTGAGCGACGTAAGCGACGTTGGTCGAGGAGACCTTGTCCTCGAGCTGGACGCTCATGCGGGGATCGCCGGCGGTAGCGACGGTCAAATCGCCAGTCTTGACGTAGCCGAGCTCCTTAGCGGTCTCGATCGCCTTGACGATCGTGCCGTTGACGGTGCCCTGGGTAATCTCTGCCTGGTGCGGGATGACGCCCCAGTACATGATCATCTGCTGGACGGCCCACTCGTGGCGGGAGAACGCGCAGATCGGCATGTTGGGACGGAAGTGCGAGATCAGGCGGGCAGTACGACCAGTGGTCGTCGGCACGGTGATGCACTTGGCGCCAACGGTGGTGGCCATGTTCACAGCGGACATACCCACAACGTTGTTGACGACGCGGGTGCCGTGAGCGTCAGCCGGAACCTCGAGTGGAGCGTGAGCCGGGAGGTACTTCTCGGTCTCGAGAGCAATGCTGGCCTGCATCTTGACGGCCTCGACCGGGTACTTACCGGCAGCGGACTCGCCAGAGAGCATAACGGCGTCGGTGCCGTCGTAAATGGCGTTAGCAACGTCGGCAACCTCGGCGCGCGTCGGGCGCGGGTTCTGCTGCATGGAGTCGAGCATCTGCGTAGCGGTGATAACGGGCTTGTAGGCTGCGTTGCACTTAGCGATGATTTCCTTCTGGATGTGCGGAACGAGCTCGGGCTTGATCTCGATGCCCAGGTCGCCACGGGCGACCATGATGCCGTCGGAAGCCTCGAGAATCTCGTCGAAGTTCTCGACGCCCAGGGCGCACTCGATCTTCGGGAAGATCGTCACGTGCTCGCCACCGTTCTCGCGGCAAAGCTTGCGGATGCCGCGGACGGACTCGCCGTCACGGATGAAGGAAGCGGCGATGTAGTCGATGTTCTCGGTCAGGCCAAAGAGGATGTCCTGACGATCGCGCTCGGTGATGGCGGGCAGAGAGATGTTGACGTTGGGCATGTTGACGCCCTTGCGCTCGCCGATCAGGCCGTCGTTCTTAACGACGCAGGTCATGTCCTGGCCGTCGACGGACTCGACCTCGAGGGCAACCAGGCCGTCATCGATCAGGATGAGGGAGCCCTTCTCGACCTCGGAGGGCAGAGCCAGGTAGTCGAGGGAGATGTGCTCAGCGGTGCCGTGGAAATCCTCGGACGTGGGCTGAGCGGTGACGACGATCTTGTCGCCGGTCTTGACGGCAACCTTCTTGCCATCGACCAAAAGGCCGGTGCGGACCTCGGGGCCCTTGGTGTCGAGCAGGATGCCGACGGGCATGCCGAGCTCCTTGGAAATACGGCGGACGCGCTCGATGCGACCGTGGTGCTCGTCGTAGGAGCCGTGCGAGAAGTTAAAACGGGCGACGTTCATGCCCGCCTTGATCATCTCGCGGATGGTCTCGTCGCTATCGCAGGCGGGACCCATGGTGCATACAATCTTGGTGCGCTTGTACATTCAGACCTCCATCTGACATCGTCTTGCGCTGATAGATAAACCATAAGAAATAAAACTGAGATGATTATAACGAAATGCCGACCGAATACCCCAAAAAATCGACCGTATGCCGAATTAGAAGTTCATTTTTTGCGGAAAAACGGTATATGCAAAAACTTTACCAACCGTTCTAACCGCTGCTATCTGGGCGATATTTCAGTCTGACGATGCGCCGAAGAAAAAACGTTTTATCAATGTTGAGCATCACACTGTCTGCACCGTTGCGCCTGTGCCGTGTTTCCAGATGGAATGTTTTGGCTAGACGCGTCGCTTTGGGGTACCATAGCTCCACTATCAACTGCCGCTCAGCACGGCAGCCTTGATGAGCCCTTGCCCTTCTCCTGGGAATTATGATCGGGCATCAATCTGCTGAGTGGCCCGAATCCCAGGAGGGGACTCTATATGCAAAAGGAATACCTGTCCGCCGCGGCGGAGGTGCTCAGCGACCAGGGTGTCGATGAGAACCTTGGCCTGAGCAACGACGAGGCGTCGTCGCGCCTCGCCAAGACAGGCCCTAACAAGCTCGAGGAAGCCGAGAAGACGCCGTTGTGGAAGCGCTTCTTTGAGCAGATGGCCGACCCCATGGTCATCATGCTGATCGTTGCCGCCGTCATCAGCGCGCTCACGGGCATGGTCAAGGGCGAGGCGGACTTTGCCGATGTCGCCATCATCATGTTCGTCGTTATCGTCAACTCGGTGCTGGGCGTGGTTCAGGAGGCCAAGAGCGAGGAAGCTCTCGAGGCCCTGCAGGAGATGAGCGCCGCGCAGTCCAAGGTTCTGCGCGACGGCAAGCTCGTGCACCTGCCGAGCGCCGAGCTCGTGCCCGGCGATGTGATCATGCTCGAGGCGGGCGACTCCGTCCCGGCCGACTGCCGCGTGCTCGAGAGCGCCACGATGAAGATCGAGGAGGCCGCCCTTACCGGCGAGTCCGTACCCGTCGAGAAGCATGCCAACGTGATCGAGCTCGCCGCCGGCACCGACGACGTGCCGCTCGGCGACCGCAAGAACATGTGCTACATGGGCTCCACCGTGGTGTACGGCCGTGGCCGCGCCGTCGTAGTCGGTACCGGCATGAACACCGAGATGGGTAAGATCGCCGGCGCCCTGGCCGAGGCCAAGGAAGAGCTCACGCCGCTGCAGGTGAAGCTTGCCGAGCTCAGCCGCATCCTCACCATCATGGTTATCGTCATCTGCGTCGTCATCTTTGGCGTTGATATCATCCGCCACGGCGTGGGCAACGTTCTTACCGACCCGACCGCCCTGCTCGATACCTTTATGGTTGCCGTCTCGCTCGCCGTCGCTGCCATCCCCGAGGGCCTGGTCGCCGTCGTGACCATCGTGCTGTCGCTTGGCGTGACCAAGATGGCCAAGCGCCAGGCAATCATCCGCAAGCTCTCTGCCGTCGAGACGCTCGGCTGCACGCAGACCATCTGCTCCGACAAGACCGGTACCCTTACCCAAAACAAGATGACCGTCGTCAAGCACGAGCTCGCCGCACCTAAGGAGAAGTTCCTGGCCGGCATGGCTCTGTGCTCCGATGCCCAGTGGGACGAGGAGCTGGGCGAGGCCGTGGGCGAGCCGACTGAGTGCGCGCTCGTCAACGACGCCGGCAAGGCGGGCCTCACTGGCCTGACTGCCGAGCACCCGCGCGTGGGCGAGGCCCCGTTCGACTCGGGCCGCAAGATGATGTCCGTGGTCGTCGAGACCCTGGACGGCGAGTATGAGCAGTACACCAAGGGCGCGCCCGACGTGGTGATCGGCCTGTGCACCCACATCTACGAGGGCGATAAGGTCGTTCCGCTGACTGAGGAGCGTCGTGCCGAGCTCGTGGCAGCCAACAAGGCCATGGCTGACGAGGCCCTGCGCGTGCTGGCGCTGGCGAGCCGCACCTACACCGAGGTTCCCGCCGACTGCAGCCCCGCTGCGCTTGAGCATGACCTGGTATTCTGCGGCCTGTCCGGCATGATCGACCCGGTCCGTCCCGAAGTGGCCGACGCTATCCGCGAGGCGCACGACGCTGGCATCCGCACCGTCATGATCACGGGCGACCACATCGACACCGCCGTGGCCATCGCCAAGCAGCTTGGCATCGTCGCCGATCGCAGCCAGGCCATTACCGGTGCCGACCTCGACCGCATGAGCGACGAGGAGCTCGACGCGCACATCGAGGACTACGGCGTGTACGCCCGCGTCCAGCCCGAGCACAAGACGCGCATCGTCGAGGCCTGGAAGTCGCGCGACCAGATCGTGGCCATGACGGGCGACGGCGTCAACGACGCCCCGTCCATCAAGCGCGCCGACATCGGCGTCGGTATGGGCATCACCGGCACCGACGTCACCAAGAACGTTGCCGACATGGTGCTTGCCGACGACAACTTCGCCACCATCATCGGTGCCTGCGAAGAGGGCCGTCGCATCTACGACAACATCCGCAAGGTCATCCAGTTCCTGCTTTCGGCCAACCTTGCCGAGGTGTTCTCGGTGTTTATCGCCACGCTCATCGGCTTTACCATCTTCCAGCCGGTGCAGCTGCTGTGGGTGAACCTGGTCACCGACTGCTTCCCCGCGCTCGCGCTGGGCATGGAGGATGCCGAGGGTGACATCATGAAGCGCAAGCCGCGCAACGCCAAGGACGGTGTCTTTGCCGGACATATGGGTCTGGACTGCGTGGTCCAGGGCCTAATCATCACCGTGCTGGTGCTGGCGAGCTTCTTTGTGGGCGTGTACTTTGACATGGGCTACATCCACATCGCCGATATGATCGCCGGCAATGCCGACGAGGAAGGCGTGATGATGGCGTTCATCACGCTCAACATGGTCGAGATTTTCCACTGCTTCAATATGCGCAGCCGTCGTGCGTCGCTGTTCACCATGAAGAAGCAGAACAAGTGGCTGTGGGCTTCCGCCGCGCTGGCACTGGTGCTGACGGTGATCGTGACCGTGCAGCCGACGCTTGCCGAGATGTTCTTTGGCCCTGTGACGCTTGAGCTCAAGGGCGTTCTTGCCGCGCTGGGTCTGGCCTTCCTGATCATCCCGCTGATGGAGATCTACAAGGCGATCATGCGCGCGGTCGAGAAGGAGTAAGTTAACCTGTCCGGGCCCGCCCCTGCGTGTTTTCTTCTTCGCTGGTCCTCGCGCTTCGCGCTGCGGGATCGCTCAGAAGAAAACACTCCCGGGGTGGGCCCTACGGTATCCTTGCTGGCTTTTCTCCCGCGCGGATGAAAGAGGGCTGAGGGAAAGAAGGTGAGCGGCCGAGCAATTGCTCGGCCGCTCGTTTTGAATAAAGGATGTGCCCTTAGGAAACCCCTCCCGGCGGGCGGGCCCTGCGGTATCCTTGCTGGCTTTTCTCCCGTGCGGATGAAAAGGGCTGAGGGAAAGTATGTGAGCTGGTCGGGCTTTGCCCGGCCAGCTCTATTTGATTTAAAATACCTGCTCAGTTGTGATTTATGGTGCTGGGAGGCGCTTGTGGGCAAGGCGAAGGCTAAGGCGAAGAAAAAGACGACGGGGGCGCGGGCTAAGCGCGATCGTCGTCGGAAGCTCGCGACCGAAGCCCCCGCGTCTGCCGAGGAGCTGCTGGCAAACGTGCCGGGACTTGACGCGCTGCAGGATGTTCCGGCGTTCGATGACCTGCCGGTCGATGAAGCTCAGCAGGCGGCATTTGACGACTTTTGCGCACATACCGAGGAGCCCGAGCAGATGCAGCTTGGCGCCGTGGTGCGCTTGGATCGCGGGTTTCCGCTGGTGGCGACTGCCGACGACACCTTCCGCGCCGAGCATGCCGTGGGGTTTGCCAAGTCGCGCGGCGAGGACGAGGTCCTGCTGCCCGCCGTGGGCGACCGTGTGGCGGTGCGCCGCGCTCCCGGGCACGATATGGGCGTGATTGAGTGCGTGCTGCCGCGCCGTACGAGCTTTGAGCGTTGGCGCGGCCGTGCCCGCGGAGAGCGTCAGGTGCTCTGCTCCAACGTGGATTGCGTGCTAATCGTGCAGGCGCTCGGTGCCGGTGAGGTGCTGCTCGACCGCGTGGCGCGCTCGCTGGTGTTGGCGCTCGACTGCGATGCCGAACCGGTGGTGGTGCTCACCAAAGCTGATCGCTGCGATGCCGAGGAGCTCGAGCGCGATCTGGACCGCGTGCGCCGCCTGGTGGGTCCGGACGTGCGCGTGATCGTGACGTCCTCTGCCGAGGGGCGCGGCCTGGACGAGGTTCGTTCCTGCGTGCCTGCCGGGAGCTGCGCCATGATTCTGGGCGAGTCGGGTGCCGGCAAGTCGACGCTGCTCAATGCGCTGCTGGGCCACGATACGTTGGCGACCGGCGGTGTGCGCGAACGCGACGACCAGGGCCGTCACACTACCGTCGCGCGCGTGATGGTGGCACTGCCGGGCGACGCCGGCGTGATCGCCGATGCCCCGGGCCTGCGCAGCTTACCGCTCGTGGGTCACGAGCGGGGTCTGGCGCGCGCCTTCCCCGAGATTGTCGAGGCATCGCGCGCGTGCCGGTTTGGCGATTGCACGCATACCCATGAGCCGGGTTGTGCCGTTCGCGAGGCCGAGGACGCCGGACAGATCGACAGCCTGCGTTTGGAAACGTTCCAAAACCTGGCGTCATCCATGCGTGTGAGTGCTCAAATGCTCGATCCCGATGTCCACCTGTAATTGATTTTTTCTATGACAGCCGTCTTCCAACTGTTCGGGAGACGGCTTTTTTGCTGCGAAAAAGCCTCGAAACATGCAGTTTGCTGACGTGCTGACCAAAACCTTGCCACGAGCTTGACGGGCTGGTTAGTTTTTGGTCAGCGATTGGTTTGACATCGAAAACCGAGATCGCGATTGCGCCGCTTTGCACTCTGACCACCCAGACAATGGTGGTACGGGCATTCGCCCGGCACTGCCATGAGAGGAGCGGCCGTGAACAAGAGCAAGCGCATCGCTATCAGTCTGGTCGCGGGCGTGCTCGCTGCTCTGCTCTGCATGGTTTACGGCTCGTCGATCCGCTCGCAAGCCGAACAGGTCCAGGCTGAGACCTTGGCCAAGTACGGTGGCGATCGCGTCGAGGTATGCGTTGCGGCGCGCGATATCGATGTGGGCGAGACCCTCGATGAGACCAATGTCATAACCCAGGAATGGCTGACGAGTCTGCTGCCGCGTGACGCGGCGACCGAGCTGCGCCAGGTGCGCGGCGACGTGACGACTTCGCGTATTCCCAAAAACGCCGTGATCTGCAATGTCTACACCAAGGCCGAGAGCCACAAGCTCGAGGTGCCTAAGGGCAAGGTCGCCGTTTCGGTGGCGGTCGATGCCGAGCACTCGGTCGGCGGTGCTACGGGCGTGGGCAGCTACGTGGATGTGTATGTGCAAAAAGACGGCGTAACCGATCGGCTGTGCGGCGCGTACGTGATCGATACCAGTGAGGATTCCGGTGCCACGCGCGAGGGCAAGATCGAATGGGTGACGCTGGCGGCTGACCCCGAAGACGTCAAGGAACTGCTGGGAGCCTCGGGCAAGGGAACGGTCAGCTTGACGATTCCCGCCACGGCGCGCGGCAAAAAGAGCGGAGGCGACGAGTGATGAAGGCGATCTGGCTTGCGTGCTGCGCGTGCGGCGATTACGGGCTGTTGCAGCGGGAAGTCGAGGGCCGTGACGCGGGTGCACAGGTGCTTCGCGTGGGTGACCTGGACGGGCTGGTTTCCATGGCGCGGGCGTTTCCGTCGCGCCGCGGAGCTGCCATCATCGCGGCGTCTCTGTTTGATACCGAAGATGTGCGCAAGACTGTTGCGCGCCTGACGGCCGAAGGCCGCGTGAGTCGCGTGGTCGTCTTGATAGAAGCGCTCGATCCGTCGGATATCGAGGGGTTGTTTCGCGCGGGGGCGACCGAGGTCATCGCTGCGCACAGTATATGCGGCAACGGGCGCGCGGGCGAGGGAGCGGTTGATTCCGATCGGCGCATGACGATTGAGCCCGATGCTTTTGTTGATAGGGAACCCGGGGCGCCTCGCGCTACAAGAGGCCCGCGTGTTGATGATTATGGAAAAGCGGAAGCCGAGCATGGTCGGCGCCCCCGGAACCCCCTTGTATGCGATGACGCTGGAGGGCCGCCGCAGCATGCTGGCGACTCCCCGGCTGTAGATATGGGATACGTGCACGGCGTGAATCTGGCGGATGAACTCGACGAAGTTGAGGGCTTTGCCGGGTGCGGCGAGTTGTCGCTGATGCAGCATGAGCAGATTACGCAGAACGAGCCTGCCTTGCAGACCGAACAAGCCGCCATGCCGGCTTGGACGCAGCGTGTAGTTGCGGCGGGGGAGACGGGGACGCTGTCACCGACGCCCGCCCCGCCGCCTCCGATGCCGCCGGCAGACGCTGCCGCTTTGCCGCATCGAGCTCCGGTCGTCTGCGTCATTTCGGGCTCGGGCGGTTGCGGCAAGTCGACGATCGTTGCCACCATGGCACACGCATCGTCGCTGTTGGGCTTGCGTGCCGCCGTGCTCGACCTGGACCTGATGTTTGGAAACCTTTACGACTTGTTAGGCGTCGATGCTCCGCGCGATATGGCGGCACTTATCGAGCCGTCGGCGGCGGGCACGCTCACCGAGCCGGATATCGTGGCCGCATCGATGCGCGTCGCCCCGGGCGTTACGCTCTGGGGTCCCGTCGCGGCGCCCGAGCAAGCCGAGCTCATGGCACGTCCGGTGGAGCTACTGCTCGATGTCCTGCGTCGCGAATCCGACGTGGTCTTTATCGATACCTCGGTCTTTTGGGGCGATGCCGTGGCGGCTGCGGTGGCGGCGAGCGACCGTTGCCTGGTCATTGGCGATGCGGCGGTGTCGTCCGCGACATCGGCGTCGCGCGTCATTGAACTGGCAAGTCGAGTAGGTGTGCCGCGCACGCGCATGAGCGCCGTGTTCAACCGGTTCGGTGCGCGCGGGGCAGACGAGGATGTTGCCATGCGCTTTGAGATTGCCTGTGCGTTGAGCTCCAAGATTCGTATCGCCGATGGCGGGCAGGATCTCGCCGCGCTCATGGCGTTTGGGCGCGCTGACGAGGCAGTGGGGCAGACCAGCGCTTTTGCGACCAGCGTGCGCGAGGCCACGCGCGAGATGCTCGTGGAACTGGGGTGCGCCGTCGGCCCTTGGAGCGATATGGTCGCCGACCGTGCAATGCGCACCGAACGCCCGCGTATTCGCCTTCCCTGGTCGCGCGAGGGTGATCAGCGATGAGCCTGCAAACGAGGATTAAGGCTGCCGGCGCTGCAGCGGCGGCAGCGCCTGTAGATGCGGGGCGTCGCCGCGCGGTGAAACGACGCACCAAGCGCGCCGTGATGGACCGCATGGGTTACGACGAAGTGGCGCGTATCAGCGCCTATGTCGACCCGGTACTTGCCCGCTCGGAATTGCGTCCCGCGGTGGAGGCGGCGCTCAATGTTGAGGATCCGACCGATCTCGCGACGCCCGAGCGCGAGACCATCATCGACGAGATTTTGGATGACGTGGTGGGCTTGGGGCCGTTGCAGCCGCTCATCGAGGACGACACCGTTACCGAGATCATGATTAACGGCTGCCGCTCGGCTTTCTTTGAACGCGGCGGCGTCTTGCACCCCATCGAACATGCGTTTGAGGATGATGAGCAGATCCGGGTGCTTATCGACCGCATCATCTCGCCACTTGGCCGCCGTATCGACGAGCGCAGCCCCATCGTCAACGCCCGCCTCAAAACGGGCTATCGCGTCAACGCGGTGATTCCGCCTGTGGCGATTGACGGACCGATTCTCACCATCCGAAAGTTCTCGGACCGTATCTGCTCGCTGGACGAGCTTGTGGGGCTGGGGTCGCTGCCGCTTTGGTATGCGCAGCTGCTGTCGTGCGCGGTGTCGCTGCGACAGGACCTGGCGGTTGCGGGAGGCACGGGATCTGGTAAGACCACCCTGCTCAACGCGTTGTCATGCGAGATTTCCACCGGCGAGCGCATCGTGACGATCGAGGACTCTGCCGAGCTCAAGTTTGCGCATCATCCGCACGTGGTGCGCTTAGAGGCGCGCGAGGCTTCAATTGAGGGCGAGGGCGCGGTGACGATCCGCGACCTGGTGACCAATGCCCTGCGCATGCGCCCCGACCGCATCGTGGTGGGCGAGGTGCGCGGTGCCGAGTGCTGCGACATGTTGCAGGCCATGAACACGGGCCACGACGGGTCGCTCACCACGCTTCATGCGGGCTCAGAACAGGAGACCGTGGTGCGTCTGACGTTGCTTGCACGTTATGGCATCGATCTGCCGAGCGAGCTCATCGAGGAGCAGATTGCCATGGCGCTCGACGGCATCGTGATGTCCGAGCGCCACGCCGATGGCAGACGTTTCGTCTCCTCGTATTCGGGGGTGCGTCGCGCCGCGTCGGGCGGCGTAGAGCTCGAGCGCTATGTGACTTTCGATGCCGCCGAGCGCATCTGGACGCTTGACCGCGAGCCGCCGTTTATCGCAGAAGGCCTGCGGTCGGGGACGCTCACACAAGAGGAGGTGGACGAATGGAGGTCGCTGTGCCCCTCGTCGTAGGGGGTTTGTCAGGGTTTTCTGTTGCGACGGCGTGCGGGGCGGAACCTCGTGTGCCGCAGGTACCGCCGGCGGAGCTGGCGCGTCAGGCGCTCGAGACGGTGGCAGAGAAGCTGCCGCGTGAGCTGGTGGAAAACGATCTGCTGAAAAAGATCGCCCGTTCGTGGGCATCGCTGGCTCCGGCGCGTCGCCTTGGCCTCGCGATCGAGGATGCTTCGGGGCGTTTGGCGTTTCTGCTGCTATCGAGCGGTGTCTGCTGCGTTTTGCTAACGATGGTGTCGTTATCGCCCCTCGGATTTGCCTTGGGACTTGTTGCTCCGTTTGCCGTTGGCGCCGCTCGGGATGGCTTTGAGAGCCGGCGCGAGCAACACGATGCAGAAGAGGCCATGCCCGAGGCGTTTACCGCACTTTCCATGTCGCTTGCCTCGGGACATTCACTGGCCCAGGGCATGCGCTTTGTGGGCGCTCATGCGCAAGAACCGGTGCATACCGAGTTTTTGCGGGTGGCGGCGGCAATCGATTGCGGCATCTCGGCGACCGACGCGCTCGATGACTTGCTCGTGCGCATCGACGCCCCCGGCCTTTCGCTTGTGACCTTGGCGCTTAAGGTGTCTCAGCGCACCGGTGCTCCGCTTGCCGACTTACTGTCCGAGGCATCGAGCATGGTGGGGGAGCGCATTGAGCTCAAGCGCCGCCTGGATGTTAAGACGTCGCAGGCTCGCATGTCTGCGCATATGGTCGCGGCGATGCCGACAGGCATGTGCGCGGTGTTGGCGCTGCTTTCGGCAGATTTTCGTCGCGGTCTTGCGACGCCTGCCGGCGCGGGCACTGTGGTGCTGGGTCTTGCCCTCAACGCCGTTGCCCTGGTGGTTATCCGGCGCATTATGCGGGTGAAGCTATGAGCGCCCCGGTTGCAGTTGCGGCTTGCCTGTGCACTCTGAGTGTATTTGTCGCGACGGGTTTGGATCGGGCGGATGCACGCAAGATCGCAGAGGCCTGCAAGCGCGAGGCGGTGCTGGTCGCTGCCGCGGGTCGCTCGGTGGTCGATGCTCTGGCCGCGCGAATGAAGGGCGCGGTTGGAGCGGGCGGCCCGGCGCGAGTATCGCTCGGCGAAGTGTCCGAGATGATCGATGTTGTGCGCTTGGGTCTTTCGGCCGGTCTTTCGTTTGATGCGGCGCTTGAGATTTTCTGCGCCAACCGCCGGTCAGTGCTGGCTCTTCGACTTGAGCGGGCCTGCATGGCGTGGCAGGTGGGCGTGGGCACGCGTGAGGACGAGTTGTTGGCCGCCGCACGCGACCTGGACGTGCGAGCGCTCGAGACCTTTGCCATCACGGTGGGGCAGGCGCTCGCTCTGGGTGCCCCACTTGCCGAGACACTGGCCGCTCAAAGTCGCGAGATCCGTGCGGCTCATCGCGCCGCGGTCGAGCGCGAGATCGAGCGTGCGCCCGTCAAGCTGCTGATTCCCACCGGCACGCTCATCTTGCCGGCGTTGCTTCTGTCCATATTGGGCCCGCTGTTGGGAGCAGGCGGGATGATGTAGGGAGGAATACATGAACACGATGACTGACGTTGCTGGCAAGGTCTGGAGCTGGGCTGTTTGCCAGTCAATTCGCGCCCGCCAGCATGCCGGGGAGCTACTGCAGGAGGAGAGTGCGCAGGGCACCACCGAATACGCCATCTTGGTCGGCGTGCTCGTGGTGATCGCCATCATTGCCATTGTCGCATTTAAGGGCAAGGTCCAAGATCTATGGAACGCTATCAGCGAGGGCATCAACAGCCTGTAGAGGGTAGGCGGCCTGCCGGCGCACTGCTGGTGTTTGCCTGTGTGGTTGTGGCGGTGGCAGTGGCGGTTTGGGGGCTAAACGCCGCGCGGCAGCAGCGTCCTGGGGCCGCCTTCGATTCGGGCTCAGATTCGGCGGTGGCGTCTCAAAAAGATGAGATGCGAGATGCGGACGATTCGGATGTCGCTGTCACGGCGCAAACCTTTCTGCGGATGCTCGACAAGCGGTCTGGCACTGCGACGGATTCGCCTGAGGACAACGCGATTGCGGTCCGGCTTGCATGGTCCGAGGACCGACCGATGACCGAGGCAGCGGCGGATATGTTACGCGCCTACCGCGAGGTGCCAACGGCCCAGCTCGCCCTGAGCGGCTATCTCGATATTAAGGGTAACGTATGGGGCGCCATTGTGCGCGATGGGCGCGGCTGGGTCGATATGGTGACGGTTGCCGCGGATACTGGCGATGCTTCGTGTCGTCTGCGCGCGGTGCGCCTGGCCCCGCAAACAATAAGCTCAAAGGAGGGGTCGTGAAATGCATGACGTCCTGCGCGAGGAATCTGCCCAGGCGACGGTCGAATACGCCATCGTCACGGTGGCGCTGTTATCGATCGTGCTGGCGATTGCGGGGCTTTGGCGTGCTGGCACCGATGGACACTTGGCGGCGCTGGTTGAGCGGGCGGCATCCCATGGCGTTGCCTCGACGTCGGTTATCGACGCCGCTGCGGGCGCTAAGGACATCGCGTTGTATTGATATCGCGCGCGAGGACCGGGCGCAGTCTACGGTCGAGGCTGCTTTTTTGCTGCCGACGTTTCTGATGCTCATTCTTCTCGCACTGCAACCGGTGTGTTTGCTCTATACGCGCGCGGTCATGGAGTCTGCCGCTGCCGAGACCGCGCGGCTCATGACCACGACGACGGCGGAGGACGACGATCTTAAGGAGTTCACCCGCCGCCGGCTTGCCGCAGTGCCCAACGTTTCGATCTTTCATGCCGGCGGGCCGTTGTCGTGGGATATCGAGCTTGGCCGGGCCGGTGCGGGTGGTGTCTCGTCCGTGTCCGTTTCCGGCGAGGTCAAGCCGTTGCCTGTGATTGGTGCGTTTGCTCAGGCTATGGGTGGTACCGCCGAGGGCGGCTACGTTGAGCTCAAGGTCGATGTCTCGTATCAATCGCGTCCCGAATGGCTGGAGGGAGATTATGATTCGTGGATTGCTGCATGGGATTAAGCGTTTCTGGTCTAGATGCGTTTTGACGCGCCGTCCGAGCTGCCATCGCAAGCGAGGCGGCTTTATGGGCCGCGCCGGTATCGACCTGTTTATCGAAGACGGTGCCTACACCACGCTTTCCTCTGCGGTGGTCATCTTGGTGGTGCTCACGCTGCTGTTTTCGTCGACGGCGGCGATATGGAGCATGTCGCGCGCGGGGGACACCCAGGTGGCTGCCGATAGCGGCGCGCTGGCAGGCGCCAATGTGGTGTCGTCCTATCACACGGCTGCCACGGTGGTGGATGCGAGCATTTTGAGTTTGGGCCTGGCGGGGTTTGCCACGATCGGGACGGGCCTGGTCGCCATCCTCATCCCGGGCGCCGAACCAGTTGCCGGCAATATGGTCGACACCGGGATTGAGATTATTAAAACGCGCAACAAGTTTGCCAAAAGCGCATCGGAAGGCTTACAGAAAATCGAGACGGCTCTGCCGTATCTGATCGCCGCGCGTGCCACGCAGGCGGTCTCGGCGCAGGATACCGATAATGTGACCTATACCGGTACGGCGCTTGCCGTGCCCAGGACATCCGAGTCGGACTTCGCTGCGCTCGAGGGGTCCGAGATCTCGACCGATGCCATTAAAGACACATCGGATGATTTAGAGCGTGCGGCCGAGGAGCTGCGGAAGGCTTCTGAGGACACGGCGAAGGCTAAAGAGCGCGCTTGGCTGGCGGATTGTGGCGGGTCGGACGAGAGTTCGATTGGCAAGTACTCGTGTATGTGGGAGCGTGCGAAAAAACTAGCAGAACTATCTGACAGCCAGAACCGTCATGAAAAGTCGAGCATCACATGGGAGCCGCAAATAGCGCTCGATCGCGCGAAAACCTATTACCGACAGCGCTTGGCGAATGAAAAACCTCAGGGATCGAGCGTCGAGATGAAAGCGCAGTCAGCCGCTCGAAAAGCGTTCTATGCCTATGCGATTGAAGAGGTCGATCGAGCATACATAAAAGATGATGGCGAACGGTTTTCTGCCTATATCCCACTATTGCCGCGTGTCCCAAACGAGGTGCGGCCGACCGAACTTTACACCGATGCCGCATGGCCTGTAAGCAACAACGACGGCAGAACATACCTGCATTATGGAGTCGAATGCCCCGTCTATCAGAAAGGGACTCCGAGTGGGCTGGCATCTGTTGCTGATTATGATGGTCGTGATACATGCGAAGCGTGCGGCTTCGGCGTGGTTACGCTTGGAAGCGCCCTCATGCCGCCATCGTTCATCGAAAACGGCTTCGAGTACCACTTTGACAAGTTCAAAGAGGCTCTGGAAGACTACGTCGAATGCCGCAACAAAGAGCTCGAGCTCGAGCGTCAGACCGAAGACGAGGCCGATCGTGCGGGCAATACGTTTGACCAGGCCATCAAGGAGCTTTCGGGCGAGCGTCCGCGTATCGCTCCGCCCGGTCGCAACGGCGTGGTCGCCTTTGCGGTTACGGGTGCCATCTCGAGCCCCGACGAGCTCAACTCTTCGTTTAACACGGCAGTCAGGCTTGGCAATCGCGGTGCTATCTCTGGCGCGGTGCTGGCACCCGATGACGCGACGGCGCAAAACAACGTGCTTTCGCGATTTTTCTCGACATTGAAGGAACGCTCGGGCGGCGTTGCCGGCGTGCTCGACGGCGTCATGGATGTTTGGGGACGGCTGCTCGTAGGATACGGTGATATTCAAGGTTCGGCCGACGAACTTATGGACGAGATGATTAAAGGCCTAGGAGGGGGCAGCGGCGCGTTGGGCTCCATCGCATCGTGGCTCGGCGATACCGTTTCGGCGTCCGTGGCGGCGCTGGGTTTGGAACCGTGCGACTTGCGCCTGCGAAAGCCGGTGCTGACCGATTCTGCCAACGTCATTAAGAGTCCGGGGTCTGACATTGCGGGTCTCTCTCAAGCGCAAGACAAGCTGCGAAGTATTCCGTTGGGCGTGACCGATCCCAAGGCGCTTTGCGAGGCGTTGGAATATCAAGTCGAACGCACCATTAGCGGCACGGTGTTCACACTTGCGGAGATTCCTCTGCCCGGCGGCGGCTCCATCCCGCTCACCGTCGATGTCGCCACGCTGGTTGGCGCTCTGGGCGGTGGGTCGTAATGAGTATCCGCATGCGTCTGCGCGAGGAGCGCGCCCAAGCGACGGTTGAGATGGCAGTGGTTACGCCCGTTTTGCTGGTGCTGGCGCTCATCGTGTACAACGTTATGATCTTTGCCAGCGCTGTCGCGCGCTTCGACCGCGTGGTGCCCGACATCGTGCTAGCGCATGCCGTGGCGTCGGAGGGGGAGGGCGACGAAAGCTCTGCCGATGCCTCGGCGACGGTTCAGACTCAAATTCTGAATGCCATGGAAGGCTATGACTTACAGATCGAAGTGTCGAGCGAGCAAGGCGCGAAGGCATCGGATGGTGGCCTGCTCTCCCTATCCGGTACGTTTAGGACCTACACCTGCACCATGCACTATGAGCCGTGGCCGACTTCTCTCAGCATCGCTGGCGTTCCGCTGGGGGCGCCGACAACGTTGTCGCACGAGCGTGCGGTGACGGTCGATCCATGGCGTCCGGGGGTGGTCATGTGACCGCGGTCTCGTCCTACATCGCCTACGCGCGGGCACTCAATAGGCTGGGTTGGACGCCGGCCGAGTTTGTGGTGGCGGAGTCGTTTGTCGTGCGCCTGCGCGGCATGCTGGGACGGCGTCCGGTTGCCGCCAACGGCCTGCCGCTCGTCATGGCGTTTCCACGCTGCTCTTCGGTCCATACGTGTTTTATGGCCTATCCCATCGACATCGCCTTCATCGATCGCGACGGCAATATCCTCGCGCGCTACGAAAACGTCCGCCCTTGGCGCATGTGCTCCTGCCCCGGCGCCTGGGCCGTACTAGAGCGTCCTTCAATCATTGTTTCGACCCCTGCTCTCCAACGCGTGCCGGCTTAAGAATTGGCGACAGTGGACTTTCGTCATACGAAATTGGGTAAGATGGAGGAGAAGATGCATGGATGTTGAGATTCATCCCAACGCTAAAAAGTACCTGACGGAAAAGCAGGTGCTTAGCGCTTGGCTTGCGGTTACTGAGTGCATTCGTCGCGAGTCGAAGGACGAGCCGCCGAGATGGCTTGCGATTGGATGGCTCCCAGACGGACGAAGCGTGGAGCTTGTCGCGGTCGAGCTTGTCCGTGGGTGGCTTATCATTCATGCCTTGTCTCCAGTCCAGAAGAAATTTTGGCAGGAGATTGAACAGGCTCGGCAAAGGGGTCGATGATGGGCAAGACGTATACGGCCGCTAATGGTCAGGTTGTAACGGATGAAATGATTGACGCGTGGTGCGAGTCGTACGAGCGCGGAGAGTTTCCGGATGGCGAACACACCGTTGGTGGGATCGTGCATGGACGGCCCCCGCTCTCAGGTGAGGGGACGGCAACGCTGTCGGTCAAGATTCCTCTGGGAATGAAGGAGGCCATTCGTCGACGGGCGGCTGCCGAGGGGATGACGCCAAGTGAGTTTGCCCGTGCGGCTCTGAGTGAAAAACTTCTTGCTGCCGGCTGATGCCTCTGACCTGCCGATTTATAGAACCGAGGCTGTGCTCAAAAACTTTTTTAAAATTCTCGGTTGACCGGAACGCGTCCTTGGTTATACTAATCAAGCCTTGAAACAAGGCACACCTCAAATGGCTGGGTAGCTCAGTTGGTAGAGCAGAGGACTGAAAATCCTCGTGTCAGGGGTTCGATTCCCTTCCCCGCCACCTTGAATTGACTAGGACCTCTGCAAAGGGGTCCTTTTCTTTTATACAGCCCCCACATGGAATCGAACCCCGTGAGGGCGCGGAGCTGAGTAAACGCGTAAGCGTTTGCCAGCGCAGCTCGCAAGGCGCGTAAGCGCCGCAGCGGTCCGTCCGCGCAGCGCGCGGGCGCGATTCCCTTCCCCGCCACCTTGAATTGACTAGGACCTCTGCAAAGGGGTCCTTTTCTTTTATCGAGGGCTCTGCGGAAATTGCGTCCCGGAATTTGGCTTCAGAGTGGGATGCGTTTTCCGCTTTGATGTCGCTTGGGAAAGCGCGACCCGGAATCCGGCGTCAGAATGGGACGTGCTTTCCTTTTGCGGCCTTTGGCGGAAACTGCGTCCCAGATCTCGCGCTCAGAACGGGATGCATTTTCCGATTGAGGCCTCGAACGGAAAATGCATCCCAGTCTTTTGCGAAAAACGGGATGCGCTTTCCGGCCGCCTACTTCCGGCGCATATGTACATCTCGGCGCGCCATCTCGGGCCCGCCCAGATATTCCTCCCGCTTTTGCGCCACTTTACAGACCGTTCGGTCGTCTGTCCGCACGCGCGGGTATACTCAAAACGATACTTTTCCTATGCAATACGATGCAGGCTCGGCCTGCACGATCCGAAGGGGGCAGTGATGGAGAGGATACTCGGCGTTAATCTCTCTGGCTGGTTTATTCCCGAGCCTTGGGTGACCCCGTCGCTATACGCGGCGACCGGTGCATCCAACGCGGCCGAGCTGCAGGAGGCCATGGGCACCGCCGCCTATAACGAGCGCATGCGCCGTCATTACGAGACGTTTGTGAGCGAGGACGATTTCCGTCGCATGGCGCAGATCGGCCTCAACGCCGTGCGTCTGCCGGTGCCCTGGTATGCCTTTGGCTCGCAGGAGTCCGATGCGTCCTACATCTCGGTTGTCGACTACATCGACCGTGCAATTGAGTGGGCTGCCAAGTACGACATCCGCGTGCTGCTTGACCTGGCAACTGTGCCCGGTGGCCAGGGCGATTCCAACGATTCGCCCGCCACGCCGGAGGCTGTTGCCGAGTGGCATTCGTCCACTAACGGCCGCCATGTCGCACTCGACGTGCTCGAGCGCTTGGCCGAGCGTTACGGCGAGGCCGAGAGCCTGCTGGGCATTGAGCTGCTGGATACGCCGCAGATGAGTGTCCGCAAGAGTCTCTTTGCCATGACGGATGGCATTCCGGCCCACTACCTGCGCAATTTCTATCGCGATGCCTACGAGCTCGTCCGTTCGTATATGCCCGAGGATAAGATCGTCGTCTTTTCGTCTTCGGGACATCCCAGCGAGTGGAAGCATTTTATGCGCGGCGCCAAGTACAAGAACGTCTACATGGACCTTCACCTGTACCATTACCGTGACGAGTATGCGCTCGATATCACGAGCCCCCGCGGGCTGACGACGGCGATTTCGCGCAACAAGCGCGAGCTCAAAGAAGCGATTTCGACTGGGTTCCCCGTGCTGGTGGGCGAATGGTCGGGCGCGGCGATCTTTGCCAACTCGTCGGTTACGCCCGAGGGCCGCAATGCCTACGAGCGCGTGTTTATCGCCAATCAGCTGGCTTCGTTTGCGCCGGCTGCCGGTTGGTTCTTCCAAACGTGGAAGACCGAGAAGCGCATTGCAGCATGGGACGCCCGCGCGGCGCTCGGTACGCTCGAGCGCGGCATGATTGAATAGGTTGATATGACGCAAAACAGCGCCCATACGGGCAAACTCTATGTGGTCGGCACGCCCATCGGCAACCTGGGCGACCTGTCCCCGCGCGTTGGCGAGGCGTTTGCCGCCGCCGATGCCATCTGCTGCGAAGACACGCGTGTGACGTCAAAGCTGCTGATGCACCTGGGCATTTCCAAGCCGCTTGTCCGTTGCGACGAGAATGTGATCGCCAGCCGCGCCGCCGGCCTGGTCGACCGTCTGCTGGCGGGGGAGACCCTCGCCTTTGCCTCGGACGCCGGCATGCCGAGCGTGTCCGATCCCGGCCAGACGCTGGTCGAGGCGGCACGTGAGGCCGATGTGCCCGTAGAAGTTATTCCCGGGCCCTCTGCTTGTGTCACGGCGCTCGTTTCGTCCGGCATTCCCTGCGAGCATTTTTTCTTCGAGGGCTTTTTGGGCCGAAAGCACGGTGACCGCGTGCGCCGTTTGCAGCGCCTTGCCGTGGTGCCCGGCGCACTCATCTTCTACGAGTCTCCACATCGTATCGTGGCGACGCTCGAGGCCGTGGCGGAGGTCTTTCCCCAACGTGAGGTTGCCGTCTGCCGCGAACTCACCAAGCTGCACGAGGAGGTCTTGCGCGGGCCAGCTGTCCAGCTCGCCGAGGAGCTGCGTGCTCGTGGCGAGGTAAAGGGCGAGATTGCACTGGTCATCGCGCCGCCGAGCGAGGATGAGGAGGCCGGTATCGTGCCGGTTGGCGCCGCGGCAGCGGATCCCG
Organism: uncultured Collinsella sp.; assembly: GCA_937989875.1. Classification (GTDB taxonomy): domain Bacteria; phylum Actinomycetota; class Coriobacteriia; order Coriobacteriales; family Coriobacteriaceae; genus Collinsella. The sequence goes on from CALKBO010000043.1 coordinate 34,416, forward strand.
ACGAGGCTCTGCGCGAGGATATCCGCGCCGCGCTCGAGGAGGGAGAGCCCGCGTCTGCGGTGGCCAAGCGCCTGTCTCAGAAGTATTCGCGCCGCAAGCGCGATGTCTATGCCATGGTGCTCGATATGCAATAGATGGAGGATATCCAGCCCTTGCGCTAGAATCATCCCCTGTATGCAACGTTTTTCTGGAGGACAAACCCCATGGATCAAAGCAAGCCTTCGTTCTTTATCACGACGCCCATCTACTACGTCAACGCCGATCCGCACCTGGGCACGGCTTATTCCACCATCATCGCCGACGTTCAGGCCCGTTATCGTCGCTCCGCCGGCTATAACGTCAAGTTCCTGACCGGCATGGACGAGCACGGCGAGAAGGTCGCCGAGGCCGCAGCCAAGCACAACATGACGCCGCAGGAGTGGACCGACAGCCAGGCTCCGCACTTCAAGGAGCTTTGGAGCAAGCTCGAGATCTCCAACGACGACTTCATCCGCACCACCGAGCCGCGCCAGCATCATGCCGTGCAGTACCTGTGGGAGCGCATGAAGGAGTCCGGCTACCTGTATAAGGGCAGCTACGACGGTTGGTATTGCGTGCCTGACGAGACCTACTTCACCGATACGCAGGTCCAGAAGGGCGACGAGGAGTACGGCAGCGTCGGCCAGCACCTGTGCCCCGACTGCCACCGTCCGCTTGAGCGCGTGCAGGAGGAGTCCTACTTCTTTAAGCTTTCCGCTTTCCAGGACAAGCTGCTCAAGCTTTACGACGAGCACCCCGACTTTGTCGAGCCTGCGTTCCGTATGAATGAGGTACGCAGCTTTGTCGAGGGCGGCCTTAATGACCTTTCCGTGAGCCGTACGAGCTTTGACTGGGGCATCCAGGTCCCGTTTGACGAGGGTCACGTGACCTACGTGTGGTTCGATGCGCTGCTCAACTATATGACGGCCGTCGGCTACGGTGTCGACACCGACGAGGCGCGTGCCGAGCTGGCCTATCGCTGGCCCGCGCAGTTCCACATCGTGGGCAAGGACATCATCCGCTTCCACTGCGTCATTTGGCCTGCCATGCTCATGGCCATCGGCGAGGCCCTGCCCGAGCACGTCTTTGCCCACGGCTTCCTGACCGTGCGCAATGCCGAGACCGGCAAGGCCGAGAAGATGTCCAAGAGCCGCGGCAACGCCATCGCTCCGCAGGACGTTATCGACATGCTGGGCGTCGAGGGCTATCGCTACTACTTCATGACCGACGTCGTCCCCGGCACCGACGGTGCCATCAGCTTCGACCGCATGGAGCAGGTCTACAACGCCGACCTGGCCAACAGCTGGGGCAACCTCATCTCGCGTTCGCTCAACATGAGCGGCAAGTATTTTGACGGTTGCGCGCCCGCCAAGCCCGCATCGTTCGATGCGTTCGACAACCCGCTGGCAAAGATCGCCGATGGTCTGGTCGAGCGCTACATGGCCAAGATGGACGTGCTCGATTACGGTGGAGCCAAGGACGACGTCATGGAGCTCATCCACGCCGCCAACCACTACATCGAGGACTCCGAGCCTTGGGCACTTGCCAAGGACGAGGCCAAGGCTGACGAGCTGGCGTTTGTGATCTACAACCTGCTCGAGGCCATCCGCATTGCCGCTCACCTGCTGATGCCGCTCATGCCCCAGACTTCTGCCGAGGCTCTGCGCCGCCTGTCCTGCGAGGACGAGGCCGCGAGCGACGACCTCAAGGGCATTTGCGCTTGGGGCCTGCTTGCTGGTGGTCAGCCCGTCGAGAAGGGCGATCCGCTGTTCCCGCGTCTGGGCTAAGACGCCGCGCGCCATATCGGCAATTTGCTGTTTAGATGTAAGGGCATGGCCGCAACGGTCCATGCCCTTTTGCTTTACGATGCAGCCACCATGTTAAGGAGGCAACCATGACAACTTCGCCTTTGGCAAACCCCACGGCAACCAGGGAGCTGCTGGAGGAGTTTGGCCTTGCGACCAAGCATCGCTTGGGCCAGAACTTCCTAATTGACAACCATGTGATCGAGCGTATTTGCGAGCTTGCCGAGCTTGCGGGCGATGAGCGCGTGCTCGAGGTTGGCCCAGGTGTTGGCACGCTCACGCTTGCGCTGCTGCAGGAGGCATCGTGCGTCACGTCGATCGAGGCCGATCCCGAGCTCGAGCCGGTGCTCGATGCCCATGCCGCTGACTATGCCAACTTCCGTTTTATCATGGGCGACGCGCTCAAGGTGGGCCCGGAGCAGATTGAGCAGGCTGCGGGCGGTGAGCCGACGGTGTTTGTCGCGAACCTGCCCTATAACGTGGCGGCGACGATCATTTTGCAATTTTTCCAGACGATGCCGGCGCTCAAGCGTGCCGTCGTCATGGTGCAAAAGGAGGTTGCCGATCGCATTGCCGCAGTGTCGGGCAACAAGACCTATGGCGGCTATACGGCAAAGCTCGGCCTGTATGCGCAGGTGACGGGCCGCTTTGAGGTGCCGCCGCGCTGCTTTATGCCGGCGCCGCACGTGGACTCGGCCGTCGTGCGTATCGACCGTGTTGACGGTGTGGTGCCCGAAGGACTCGATCGCGAATTTGTGGCCCGCGTGATTGATGCTGCATTTGCCCAGCGTCGCAAGACCATCCGCAATTCCATGAGCGCCAACGGCTTTGCCAAAGACGTGCTCGATGCCGCCTTTGAGGCTTGCGGTATCGCACCCACCACGCGCGCCGAGACGCTTGACGTTGCCGACTTTGTCCGTCTGGCCCAGGAGCTAATCCATGATGCCTAATGCCGAACGTGTGACGTTTACCAAGAAAAAGAAGACGGTTGCTTGTCCCGTGCCCTTGGCACCGCTTGCCGACACGCATGCGCATCTACTTTCGTTCTGGGGCAAGGATGTGCCTGAGACGCTCGTGCGTGCCAAGGCGGCAGGCGTCGACCTGTTGGTGACGATGCTCGACCCCATCGCTGACAAACGCAGCGTGACGGACTATAGCGACTGGCTCGTGCGCGAAATTCTGCCGATGCAGGATATCCCGCAGATCAAGTATCTTGCCGGCGTGCATCCGTATGGCGCACCGGACTATACCGACGACGTTCACGCACAGGTCGTTGCCGCGCTCGATGATTCCTTATGCGCCGGTATTGGCGAAATCGGCCTGGACTACCACATGGACTATGACGACGATATTGCGCCGGCACCCCATAACGTGCAGATTGACTGCATGGCGCGTCAGCTCGAGCTTGCCGTGTGCCGTAACGTGCCGGTGGAGCTGCATCTGCGCCACGAGGACACGGACCATGAGCGCACCTCGCACGTTGATGCGTACAACGTGCTTCGTGAGGTGGGCGTGCCCCAGGCCGGTTGTGTGCTGCACTGCTTTGGCGAGGACCGCGCCACGATGGAGCGCTTTGTGGAGCTGGGCTGCTATATCGCCTATGGTGGTGCGGCCACCTTTAAGCGCAACGACGACGTGCGCGAGGCATTTGCGGCAACCCCACTCGATCGAATTTTGTTCGAGACGGATTGCCCGTATATGGCTCCGGAGCCCATCCGCGGTCTTGAATGCGAGCCCGCAATGATCTCCATTACGGCAAACGCGCTGGTTAACGACCGTGTCGATCGCACTGGTGAGGACGCCGAAACAATCGCGCAAGCCGCTTGGGAGAATGCCTGCAAACTTTTTCAAAAATAGTTCTTGCGTTCGTGGTGGCGCTCCGTTATTCTAATTCCTGCACGCGGGCGTGGCGGAATTGGCAGACGCGTACGGTTCAGGTCCGTATGGGGGCAACCCCATGAAGGTTCAAGTCCTTTCGCCCGCACCATTGATTGAAAAGCTCCCAGCAATGGGGGCTTTTTTGTTTTGGGCCCATCGCGGGGACTTGAACCTGCGAAGGAGCGAGCGCCAAGAAAACGCGGAGCGTTTTTAGCGAGCTGGCGAGGACGCCGGCAGGCGGCCGAAGCCGGTGCGAATCCGCGAAGCGGATACGCGGACGTCCTTTTGCCCGCACCATTGATTGAAAGAGCTCCCAGCAATGGGAGCTTTTTTGTTATGTACGATCTCCTTGTACGGGTATCCTAATGCCAACGTGTGCCTATCAGAGGAGAGACCATGCTGTTGTCCGGTATCATCGCCGCCCTTACCAGCCTTTTGATTCCCATCATCATCCTGTTGCTGCTGCTTCCCAACGCCTGCTATGTCGTTGAACAACAGCATGCCGTGATCATCGAGCGCCTGGGCAAGTTTAACCGCATCGTCAACGCGGGCTTCCACATGAAGGTGCCCGTGATCGACCGCAAGGCCGCCACGGTGAGCCTGCGCACCATGAAAAACGGTTTTGGCATCGACGTTAAGACCCAGGACAACGTGACCATCGGCCTTGAGGTCTCTGCTCAGTACCACGTGAGCTATGACATGGGCGCCGGCCCGGCAGATTCGGGTATCTACAAGAGCTACTACATGCTGCAGGAGCCCGTCGACCAGATGCGTGACTTCATCACCGACGCCCTGCGCTCTTCGATTCCCGTCTACACACTCGACGAGGTCTTTGCCAAGAAGGATGACATCGCCAAGGATGTCAACGCTACCGTTTCCGAGCAGATGGCCGCCTACGGCTTCACCCTCGTGTCGACGCTCATCACCAAAATCGCACTGCCGACCGAGGTCGAGAACTCCATGAACGACATCAACGCCGCCCAGCGCAAGCGCGCTGCGGCACAGGAGCTCGCTGAGGCAGACCGCATCAAGCGCGTCACCGAGGCGACCGCCGAGGCTGAGGCTATGGAAAAGGCGGGCGAGGGCATCGCCAACCAGCGCAAGGCCATCGCGCTGGGTATCAAAGATTCGCTCGAGATCATCCAGGAGACGGGTGTCGGCAATGACGAGGCCAACCAACTGTTCATGTTTACGCAGTGGTCCGAGATGATGACGGAGTTCGCTCGCACGGGTAAAACCTCGACGGTCGTGCTGCCGAGCGACTTTTCGCAGTCGGCCTCGATGTTCGAGCAGATGCTGGCCGCCGGCAAAGTTCAAAACGATTCGAAGGAGTAGACGCGCGTGAAATACACCGTCGTTTGCGTCGGTAAGCTCAAGGAGCGCTTTTGGAAGGACGCGTGCGCTGAGTACGCCAAGCGCCTAGGTGCCTATGCCAAGGTTGATATCCGCGAGGTGGCCGATATCGACCCGGCTAAGGCGGGCGGCGTGGATGCCGCGCGCGACAAGGAGGGGGCGGCGATTCTTGCAGCCCTGCCGCCTCGAGCGCATGTGATCTTGCTGGCCATTGAGGGCAAAGAGCGCTCGAGCGAGGAGTTTTCGGCGCGGCTCGATGATCTTATGCTGCGTGGTAACAGCGACATCGCCTTTGTAATCGGCGGTTCGGACGGCGTGAGCGATGAGGTGCGCGCCCGCGCCGACGAGATGCTCAGCTTTGGACGCATTACCTTGCCGCATAACTTGGCGCGCGTGGTGCTGCTGGAGCAAATCTATCGCGCCTGCAAGATCAGCCGTGGCGAGCCGTATCACAAATAGGTCGGCAATACGAAACAATGGCGTGGGACAATACCTTTCGTTTTGAAGAGCGTGTCTGAGAGGACTATGAGATATGAAGATTGGGTTTGTCGGTTTTGGCAATATGGCGAGCGCTATGGCCGATGGCTGGATCGCTGCCGGTGTAGCTGCGAGCGACATGTGCGCCTGTGCGGGTCGCTACGACGCACTGGTTGAGCGCTGCGAGGCGCGCGGCATGGTCGCCTGCCACGATGCCGCCGAGGTTGTCGCCGCATCCGATATCGTGGTCGCTGCGGTCAAACCGTACATGATCGAGAAGATATTCGCCCCGCTCAAGGATGCTCTTGCCAAAAAGGTCGTTCTGTCGGTTGCCTGGACCTGGGACAGTGCCAAGTGGGAGCAGGTCCTGCCGGGCGTCGCGCATATCTCGACGGTGCCCAACACACCGGTTTCGGTGGGCGAGGGCGTCATCGCTTGCGAGAAGGCTTCCACGCTTAGTGATGAGCAGAGCACAGTGGTGCTTGATCTGCTTGGCAAGCTCGGTGCGGTGGTCGAGCTCGATACGAGCCTGCTGTTTGTGGGCGGCACGGTGGGTGGTTGCGCTCCGGCATTTGTCGCCATGGCAATCGAGGCCCTGGGCGATGCAGCGGTCAAGCACGGTATCCCGCGTGCCGATGCCTATCGCATTGTGAGCCAGATGGTGCTGGGTACGGCAAAGCTGCAGCTTGCAACTGGCCAGCATCCTGCGTCGATGAAGGATGCCGTATGCTCGCCCGGTGGTGCCACCATCAAGGGCGTCGTTGCGCTCGAGGACGCCGGCATGCGCAGTGCCCTGGTCAAGGCAATCGACGCAACTCTCCAGTAAAACCTGCCATTTAGGGACAGGTTTATTTTGGCAGGTTTTTCCTGCGGTTTTGTCGTATGTGCGAAAAGCGCCCCGCAACTGGCTCAATTCCAGTTGCGGGGCGCTTACGTTTGCCCAGATAAAACCGACCAAAATAAACCTGTCCCTTTTTGGCAGGTTAGTCCCAGAAGCTGTCTTCCTCATCCTCGGACTTGGGTCCGCGGTCGACGTACATCTTATGGGTACGCTTCTCCATTACAAAGGCAAGAATCGCAAATAACAGGATGCCGCCGGCGAAAAGGATGGCAAAACCGGTGCGGGTGCCAAACAAAAAGGAAAAAACTGCGTCCATTGGGTGCCTTCTTGCGTAGTTGAGTTGGGTCGTAAACGCTCATAAGTATATACTTGCCCATACATGTACAAGGTTGCAACCTAAATGGAATGTATATCGCCGGAGGATCTAATGCTTGATATCAAGTTTGTTCGCGAGAACCCCGATGCCATCGATGTCGCCATGGCTAACCGCCAGACGTCTTGGGATCGCGAGAAGTTCTTTGAGCTCGACGACGAGCGTCGTGCCGTCATCACCGAGGTCGAGGAGCTCCAGGCTACGCGCAATGCCGAGTCCAAGAAGATCGGCGCCCTGATGAAGGAGGGCAAGAAGGACGAGGCCGAGGCCGCCAAGGAGGCCGTGCGCGCCGTCAACGAGAAGATTGACGGTCTGGCCGAGCGCCGTACTGCTCTCGAGCAGGAGCAGTACGACTTCATGGCTCACCTGCCCAACATTCCTTGCGAGGCCACGCCGTACGGCAAGGACGAGGACGAGAACATTGAGCGCCGTCGTTGGGGCACCCCGCGCGAGTTCGACTTCGACTTTAAGCCGCACTGGGATCTGGGCACCGATCTGGACATCCTCGACTTCGAGCGCGGCAACAAGCTCTCCGGCAGCCGTTTTACCGTTCTCGGTGGCGCTGGCGCCCGCCTGGAGCGCGCCCTCATCAACTTCTTCCTCGATACGCACACCAGCCGTGGTTTTAAGGAGTGGTGGCCGCCCATCGTCGTCAAGCGTCAGACCATGTTTGGCACGGGTCAGCTGCCCAAGTTTGAGGACGACGCCTACCACGTCTCGGGCGACAACTTCCTGATCCCCACCGCCGAGGTCGTGCTCACCAACCTGCACGCCGGCGAGGTCCTCGACGCCGACACCCTGCCGCGCCGCTACACCGCCTTCACCCCCTGCTTCCGCGAGGAGGCCGGTTCCGCCGGTCGCGACACCCGCGGCATCATCCGTCAGCACGAGTTCGACAAGGTCGAGATGGTCAAGTTCGCTAAGCCGGAGGAGTCCGACGAGGAGCTCGAGAGCATGACCGCCGAGGCCGAGTACCTGCTGCAGCAGCTGGGCCTTCCGTATCGCGTGATTAGCCTGTGCACCGGCGACTTGGGCTTCTCTGCCCGTCAGACCTACGACGTCGAGGTCTGGCTGCCGAGCTACAACGCCTACAAGGAGATCAGCTCCTGCTCCAACTGCGGCGACTTCCAGGCCCGCCGCGCCAACATCAAGTACCGCGACCCCGAGAACTTCAAGGGCTCGCGTTACCTGCACACCCTTAACGGTTCCGGCCTGCCGGCTGGTCGTACCATGGCTGCCATTCTGGAGAACTACCAGAACGCCGACGGCACCATCACGATCCCCGAGGTTCTGCGTCCTTACATGGGCGGTCTCGAGAAGATCGAGCCGGTCGCGTAAACTAGCTGCATAGGCGATTTGCGAGGGCGCTCCTTTTAGGGGCGCCCTTTTTGTGTACGGCCATATCATGCCGTGCGGACAGCTCAATAGAAAACACACGAACAACTGTTCTGTATACAGCCATCTACCTGCTATGCTTTTGCTAAATAAGAGCGAGAGAAAGGGGACGCGATGGAGCTGTTTGATGATCGGGTGGTTTTGTTTGAGAGCGACGAGGGCGGGGAGTACCTGCTTGTAACGTGTGAGCCGTCTGGCATGGGCGGCCTGGTGGTTCGGCAGACGAGTGAGGGTCCGTTGGCCCAATGGTGCTTTGAGGAGTCGCCGCATGTGGTCGAGACCTTTGTGACGCACGAGGGACTTGTGGCGCTGGAGCACTTCTATGGAGTTGGGACTTCCAACCAGGTCGCGCGCATGTTGAGCATCTCGTTTGCCGATTATGATTGCGCCCAGCGGGTGAGATCGCTCCTGAGGGAACTTGAAGTCAAGTTTGACGTGATCGAAAAGCCAATCGATCGTACGGGGAACGGCGGTATATGCGGAGCAGCATGACAAAACTGCGTTCCACAAAAAAGTTTGAGATTGTGCTTGACTCCAATAAGCTAAAGTGGTTTTATATGTCTTGCGCTGCGGCGTTACCTCAGCTGGATAGAGGGTCTGACTACGAATCAGAACGTCATAGGTTCGAATCCTATACGCCGCACCAATTGAACTTGAAGCCTCCGGCAACGGGGGCTTTTCTTTTATGCCGCCGCTGCATGGATTCGAACCTCGGTTGAGGCGCGAGCGCCAAGAAAACGCGGAGCGTTTTTAGCGAGCGGGCGAGGACGCCGGCAGGCGGGCGAAGCCGGTGCGGATTCGCGAAGCGGATGCGCGGAATCCTATACGCCGCACCAATTGAACTTGAAGCCTCCGGCAACGGGGGCTTTTCTTTTAGGTAAACACCGCATGGATTCGAACCTCGGTCGAGGCGCGAGCGTCTTAATCATCACTGGTTGATTTTCAATCTCAACGCAACAGCCTGAACGGACCCCGCGTTTCCGCAGCTAGCGCAACGCGGAACTAGCTCCCGGCACCTGGCCGTCGCCTCGTTTCCGCAGGTGGAGAGGCTATGGAGGCCGGCGTCCCCACCCTGCCGCGGCATGCTCCGCCAGCCCGCTGCGCAGCCGCTCCGGACTCAGCGCAACGGGCCCTCCGGCCCATGTCCCGGCGCGCCGGCTATCCCGCCAGCGGCCCCTCGCCCCTCGCGGCCCTGGCCCTGTCGATGCAGCCGGGCGTGAGGTCGAGCCCGCCGGGCGCCAGCTCCTCCACCCCGAACGCGTCCATGAGGGCGGAGGCGTCCTCCCCGAGGGCCATCCGCAGCACGTGTGTTTCGTCAAGAGGATTTGAGCAAAAAGAGCATCGGAAATTGAGCAGCCTG
>CALKBO010000044.1 GCA_937989875.1 uncultured Collinsella sp.
GCTGCGGAAACGCGGGGTCCGTTCAGGCTGTTGCGTTGAGATTGAAAATCAACCAAAAGAGTTTTTCGGATCCATTTCGAGCATTTCCCACCGGTTTCATAGGAGTAAACTTGCCCCACTGCAAATGCTCGAAAGGACAAGCATGAAAGAACTCTCCAACCGCACGGCGACATTTACCGATTCGGTCATCCGCCGCATGACGCGCATCTCCAATAAGTACGGCGCCGTCAACCTCTCGCAGGGCTTCCCTGACTTCGATCCTCCGGCGCAGCTGCTCAATAGCCTGGGCATCATCGCCACCGACCCCAAGCCGCTCTACCATCAGTACTCCATCACCTGGGGCTCCCTGGCCATGCGCGAGGCGCTTGCTGCCAAGCAGGAGCATTTTATGGGCATGCCGATCAACCCCAATGAGAACATCGTGATCACCTGCGGCTCAACTGAGGCCATGATGGCCGCCATGATGACGGTCACAAACCCCGGAGACAAGGTCGTCATCTTCTCGCCGTTCTATGAGAACTACGGCGCCGACACGATCCTTTCGGGTGCCGAGCCCATCTACGTGCCGCTCAACCCGCCTGCGTTCGACTTTGACCGTGAGGTGCTCGAGGCGGCCTTCCGCGACAACGATCCCAAGGCGATCGTCCTGTGCAACCCGTCCAACCCCTGTGGCAAGGTCTTTACGCGCGAGGAGCTCACCTTTATCGCCGACCTCTGCAAACAGTACGACGCCTACTGCATCACCGACGAGGTATACGAGCACATCGTCTACGCGCCCCATGAGCACGTCTATATGGCCACGCTGCCCGGCATGTTCGAGCGAACCATCAGCTGCAGCTCGCTGTCTAAGACGTACTCCATCACCGGCTGGCGTCTGGGCTACACCATCGCCCCGGCCCAGATCACCGAGCGTATCAAGAAGGTCCACGACTTTCTCACCGTGGGTGCCGCCGCTCCCCTGCAGGAAGCCGTTGTCACCGCCCTCAACTTCGACGACAGCTATTACGATGAGGTCCTTAACCTCTATACCGCCAAACGCGACCTGTTCTGCCAGGGGCTCGATAGCATCGGTCTTGAGCATAACGTGCCGCAGGGCGCCTACTACGTCATGATGGACATCTCTGAGTTTGGCTATGACAGCGACCTCGAATTCTGCGAGGACCTCGCATCCAAGGTGGGCGTGGGCGCCGTGCCCGGCTCGAGCTTCTTCCGCGAGCCCGTCAACCATCTGATTCGTTTCCACTTTGCCAAGCGAGACGAGACGCTTAACGCGGCGCTGGAGAACCTCAAGTCGTTACGTGATAAAATCAAGCCGCGCGGGTAAGGACGGCCCGGCAACTAAAGCAACCAAAGAAGCCTCGCACCGCCCGCCGCGTTGCGAGGCTTCTTTTTATAGCGCTTTCTTAAATGGTTTAGAGCTCTATACTTTAGTCACGGAGCAACTCGTCCCAGAGAGAGGAATACTATGGCAGAACAGCAGCTTATCGGAGCGCTCGAGGCCGGCGGCACCAAGATGGTCTGCGCCACGGGCTATGCAGACGGTACGGTCCTGGAGCGCGAGCAGATCGCGACCACGACCCCGCAGGAGACCGTCGAGGCCGTCAACGCGTGGTTTGCCGACAAGGGCATCGCCGCACTGGGCATCGGCGCCTTTGGCCCCACCGCAGTCAACCCCGCGTCGCCCCAATACGGCAAGATCCTGGAGACGCCCAAAACGGCATGGCGCTACTTTGATCTGCTGGGCACCATCCAAAACGAGCTCAACATTCCCTGTGGCTACGACACCGACGTCAACGTTGCCTGCTTGGGCGAGGTCACCTTTGGTTGCGCCCAGGGCCTCACCGACGTGGTCTACCTGACCATCGGCACCGGCGTGGGCGCCGGCGTGCTCTCGGGCGGTAAGCTCGTGCACGGCATGATGCATCCCGAGGCCGGCCACATCCTGGTCACGCGCGACCCGCGCGACACCATCGGCGAGCATAGCGCCTGCCCCTTCCATGACAACTGCCTCGAGGGCCTCATCGCCGGCCCTGGCGTTAAAAAGCGCTGGGATGGCAAGAGCGCCGGAGACATGGCCGATGACCCGGAGGCCATGGACCTGCTCGCAGGCTATCTGGCACAGGCGCTCATGACCTACACGCTGTGCTACGCACCGCAAAAGATCATCATCGGCGGCGGCGTGGCCGACCACACCCCCATCGTGCCGCTCGCACGCAAAAAGTGCGCCGAGATGCTCAACGGCTATATCGTCACGCCCGAGGTCAACGACATCGATTCCTATATTGTCAACAACAGCCTCGAGGGCAAGCAGGGCATCATGGGCTGCCTGGCTCTGGGCGCACAGGCGCTTCAGTAGCAGACGCACCCACAGGGCGTGGCGCGCCCGGCAAATCCGACCTACGGAACGACGCCACCACGCCTCATATAAGCCCTCAAATAAAAAAGGCCGCCTAGGACCAAACAATACGTCCTAGGCGGCCTTTTTAGCGCACATCAGCGACCGTAAGAGATATCGGAGCACAACGCCCGTTGCCGCTCCACAGCAGTCGATCATCACATCGGTGATCATGCCGGCGCGTCCCGGCACAAAGAGCTGAATCGTCTCGTCGATCGAGGGAATCAGCAGCAGGAACACCGCCGTGGGCAGCAGCACGTCAAAGGTGCGCCGGCCCTCAAAATCAAAGGCGTGCGTTGCCAAGATGCCGAGCACCATATACTCGGTAAAATGCGCGCACTTGCGAACAACAAAGTTGGTCACCCATTCATATGGAAGTCCCACGCTGTGCAGGAAACCGCGGATAGCTTCCATGACCGTTAGGCTCAGCGAGCCCGACCCCGAGCCGGGAACCAGCGAATTGCCCCAGATCAAGAGCGCCATCAGGCAGGTTACAACCGCCCATTTTCGATTGATCTTAACCATGCAGAAGTTATGCCTCCGCGCGGAGCGGCGCGAAGCTGGCGGTACCGCCCTCGATAACGCTCAGATAGCCACGGCCCGTACGCTTGGCGGTTGAGGACTGCAGGCGCTCGATCTCTTCCTCGAGGATCTGATTGACGCGCTCGTGACGACGGTTTTCCATAATGCCGGCGGCAATAGCCTCGGCCCGCTCGATGCTCTCGCGCGAGATACGGGCAGTATCCTCGGGGAACACAGCGCTGTGACGGCCGACATAGGCGGGGGCAGCAGGCTGAGGGGCAGCGACGGGAGCGGGGGCTGCAACAGGAGCAGGCTCGTCAATCTCATCCAGAATCGCGGTGGCGGCGGCCCACATGTCCTCGTGGCCCGAGTAATCGGCCATGGGAACATCAACCTCGAGCGAGGCATCCGGAAGGTCGCCGGTGTCGATGCGATCTTGGGCATCAATCGATGCGGTGATGGCTGCAGGCTCATCGAGGTCATCGAGATCGATATCCGCGGCACCGGAGATGATAGGCATGCTGGCGAGGTTTACATTGTACGGCGCAGCCTCAGCCGCCTGCTGCTGGGCAGGAGCGCCCCACAGCGAGCTTTCGGCGGCACGGCGGGCGGCAACGGCCTCCTCGTCCGCGGCCATGGCTTCATCAACGTACGAATTGTCGGCAGAAGCGTTCGCGTCCGCCGAGGTAGCGCTGTAGGCGTTATTGGCTGCCGCGTTGGCGACGAGTGCCACGAAAGCCGCCGTGCTGCCCGCAGGGGCGGCCTGGGAGCCAGACACGGCGCGTGCCGCGGCGGCGATGTCGTCGCGATTGAAGGAGCCGGTCTGCCCGCCGTTGGTGAGCTCGTCGATGGCGACTTGATAGACGTCGCGCGAGTGTGCAGGGTCGCAGCTCACTGGCGAATCGTCGTCGAGCATACTGTCGATCATGGACCAAGCCTCGTCCTCGTCCATAGCATCTGCGGCTCGAGCGATGGTAGGGACACCATCATCGGCATGACGGCGCTGGAACGCACCGGTCAGGCCGGAAAGGAATGCCGAGGTAGACTGCTCCGCCTGAGCCTGAGAAGCAGAAGCCGCAGCGTAAGGAGTCGCATCCTGCTGCTGAGCTGGAATCGAGGCGGTCTTGAACTCGCTTTGATGCTGATTGAGATTGGCGGCACCGCCCATGGCATCGGGCTGGAACAGACGCTCTTCACGCTGCGCACGATACTCGGAGATACCCAGCGAGGCGGCATAGATACCCACGCCCGCCACCGCGCCCACGGCGAAGGGAACCGCACCCGCCACGACCGTCTCGTTCACAGACGAAAACGGCAGCGTCGCGGCATACATAACCACGGGAGCGGCAAGGCCGATCCCGCACGAAAGTCCGGCAAGGACTGCTCGTTGTGTTGCATCAGAAGAAGCCATGAGCTCTCCCCATCTTCCAGCACCCAAATCGCATCATTCAGTTGGCTGCGCGAGAGAAGATGAAGCGGGGCTATGCCCCAAAGCAACGGTATATGGTTCGTTTCATCTGCGTTTTCCGTCGCGAAGCTTAAAAGCTATTATGCGAAACCGCCCTGTCGATTGCAAGCGACGATGTCGGATTGAAACGGGAAACCTGCTGCTTGCCAGTCTTATGGTCAAAAATAAGCGCGGAGCGGCGATATAGAAAAGGGCCGAGGCTCAAAGCCCCGACCCTTTATTGCATTGATGACTATCGCTGCGTGTGGATGACAACCTAGAACGTCTGCTCGTAGTCGCTGTGCTTTTTGGCCGAACGCACCAGGAACTCCTGGTTGGTGTTGGTGCCCTTAAGACCCTTGATAAACGACGCAGCTGCGCGCTCGGTGTTGTTCATGCCGGCAAGAATGCGACGCAGGCCAAAAACAAACGGACGCATCTGCTCGTCGACCAACAGGTCCTCATTACGCGTACCGGAGGCAACGGGGTCGATAGCCGGGAAGATGCGACGGTCGGCCAAGTCGCGGTCGAGCTTAAGTTCCATGTTGCCGGTGCCCTTGAACTCCTCGAAGATGACCTCGTCCATCTTGGAACCGGTGTCGATGAGGGCAGAGGCCAGGATGGTGAGCGAGCCACCGTTCTCGATATTACGGGCTGCGCCCAGGAAGCGCTTGGGCGGATACAGCGCCGCCGAATCGACGCCGCCCGAAAGGATACGGCCCGAGGCGGGCGCCGCCAAGTTGTAGGCGCGGGCAAGACGCGTGATGGAGTCGAGCACCACCACGACATCGCCGCCCAGCTCCACGATGCGCTTGGCGCGCTCGATGACGAGCTCTGCCACACGAGTGTGGTTGTCGGCGGGCATATCGAAGGTCGACGCCACAACCTCGCCCTTGATGGAACGCTGCATATCGGTAACCTCTTCGGGGCGCTCGTCGACGAGCAGGCAGATGAGGTGCACCTCGGGGTTGTTAATCGAGATAGACTGGCAGATCTTCTTGAGGATTGTGGTCTTGCCGGCCTTGGGCGGGGACACGATCAAGCCACGCTGACCCTTGCCGATCGGCGACACGATGTCGATGGCGCGACCGGTAATGGAGTCCTTGCCATGCTCCATGCGCAGCGGCTCGTTGGGATAGACCGGGGTGAGGTCACCGAACTTGGGGCGGTTGCGAATCTGCTCGGGGTCTAGACCGTTGACGGTCGTGATTTTGGCGAGGCCGGCGCGCTTGTCGCCGCCGCGCGAAGGACGAAGCGAGCCCTCGATGACGTCGCCCGTGCGCAGACGCGCGGAGCGGATGAGGTAGGCGGGCACGAAGGCGTCGTCGTTGGACTTCATGTAGCCATGGGCATGGATGATACCGGAGCTGTCCGGACGAATCTGCAGGATGCCCTTGATGTCGCGGAAGCCCTCGGCCTTCGCGGCAGTGGTGTAGATCTCCTCGACGAGCTCGGCCTTCTTCTTGCCGGTCGTCTCGATCTCGAACTCCTTGGCCTTCTCGCGCAGCTCGGCGACCTTCATGGCCGCGAGTTCCTCGCGCGAAAGCGTGGGCTCGGTGGGGGCGGCATTACGCTCCTTGTTGCGCTGCTTGCGATCGCGCTGGCGGTTGCGGCGGTCGTTGTTGCGCTCGTCCTTGCGCTCGTTGCGCTCGTCGTTACGCTTGTGCTGGCGACGGTTGGGGCGAGCGTTGTCTTCGGCCTCGGCGGGCGCGGCGCCATCGGTTGCGGCGGCGTCGGCGTTAGCCACAGTATCATCGCTGGCCTCGGCCTTGGAATCGCCCTGCAGCTCGGCCTCGGCCTGCTGCTCGGACGCCTTGGCCTTAGCGGACTTCTTACGACCGCGCTTGGGCTTCTCAGACGCAGGCTGTTCGACGTCCTGGGGCTCGGCGGCGTCAGTCGATGCATCGGCGGTCGTCTCGGCGGAATCCTCGGACGCAGCCTTCTTGGCAGCCTTAGCCTTGGACGTGCGCTTAGCAGCAGTGCGACGGCTGCGACCGGGACGGAGGTCGGCGGGCTCGACATCGGCGGGAGCGGCCTCGGAAGTCGTAGCATCCTGGACGGGCGCGTCGGCGGCGGTTGCAGACTCGGCGGTCGCCGCAGCATCCCGAGCGGCTGCAGCTGCGGCTGCGGCCTTCTCTGCCTCGACGAAGGCCTTGGGCTTGCGACCGCGACGGTGCGGGCGCAAAGCCGGATCGACAACGGGAACTTCGCTGGCCTCGACAGGCGCAGCGAGCTCAACAGGCGATGTGCCCTCCCCTGCCGCGGAACGGACCGAAGCCTCAGTGAGCTCGGGGGTTACCTGATCGACAACCTGCTCGGCCTTAGCAGCCGTGCGACGGCGTGTGCGCGGTACCGGCTTCTCGGTCGGCTGGTCGGCGACAGGGGTCTCGGTGGCGGCAGGCGTCTCGGGCACAGACGGAGCTGCAAGCTCGGTCAGAGCCGCGGCCTCGCGCTCGGCAGCACGACGGCGGGCGCGCACCACCTGAGCCTCGCTAATCTGCGCCAACGCACGTGCCTGCGCGACCTCATCGGAAATCGGCGCCGAGGAGTCAGCTGCAACGGTGCGCTTGACGCGCGTCATGCGCGTGGTACGGCGCTTGGGCTTGGTGACCTCCTCGCCGTCAGCAGCAGGCTTGGCCGTGCGGCGCGTACGCTTGGGCTTTGCCGGAGCAGCCTCCTCACCAGTTGCAGGCACGGCCTTCTCAGCCGTTGCAGGCGTAGGCGTCGAAGCAGCCTTAGGCGTCTCAGGAGCCGAGGCATGCGCGGGCGCCGCGACCTGGTCCGACGCAACCGGTGCAGCGGGAGCGGCTTGCGTCGTCGTTATTTCGTTTTCTTGCTGTTGATCAGACACAGTGTTTGCTCAACTTTCTTTTCAAGCCCTGTGATCACATGCTCCCTGCATAAACCTTCAGGGCGGCTAAACAGTCTAGTTCCGTTCAAAACGACGGACATCATTGATCTGTATCGAGATGATTGCGTCATATACGCAGCGTTAGTGTAACACAACCGCCGCCACCCTTGATTGTCATTTTCATTGCAACAGCCTCAGGACTCAGCGCAACGCGTTGCG
>CALKBO010000045.1 GCA_937989875.1 uncultured Collinsella sp.
CGCACATGTGCGGATGAATGTGGGAGGTGTTCGGATGAAGTTGATAATCAAGGGTTCGCGTCGAAGTGCCAAAGAAGTAAAAATATCTCTAGCACACGACGGAAATCTTTGTTACTATAGTCGAGCTAACGGGTTGTGGCTCAGTTTGGTAGAGCACTGCGTTCGGGACGCAGGGGTCGCTGGTTCAAATCCAGTCAACCCGACCAGAGCATGAGGAGGGACCGCTTCTTGCGGTCCCTTTTTTTAGCTATTGTTGTGATACCGCGATACCCGCGGTATACTCATTCGAGCTTGTCTCGCTGTATTGTGGAGGTCTACATGTTTGGACTGAGGGCTCCTGAGCTCATCATTATTCTCGTCGTTGTCCTGATTATCTTCGGGCCCAAGAACCTGCCGAAGCTCGGCAAGTCCCTCGGCTCCACCGTCAAGAATATCCGTGAGGGCATGGAGGGCGACGATAAGGCCGAGACCAAGCAGGCCGAGGAGGTCGTGGTCGAGCAGTCCGAGGAGGACAAGGAGATCGCTGAGCTCGAGGCCAAGCTCGCTGCTGCCAAGAAGAAGCAGGCAGAGGACAGCGACGCGGACGCAGAGTAGTCCCATCCCTTTGGGGTGAGCACCTGACCGGCTTGCCCGCAGGCTAGCCGGTCTTTTTCGTTTTGTTGACAGTTGATTGTTTGATCAGAGTTGGGGAGATATCCGTATGGACGCAAGCCAGATCGTACTGACCGCTGAGGGCCGCCAGAAGCTCGTCGAGGAGCTCGCTTGGCGTGAGGGCGATTACGCCAAGGAGATCGTCGAGGACATCAAGGAAGCCCGCGCGTTCGGCGACCTTTCGGAGAACTCCGAGTACGACGCCGCTAAGGACAAGCAGGCCCAGAACGCCGCTCGTATCGCCGAGATCCAGGCCATCCTCGCCAACGCTCAGATCGCTGCCAGCACGGGCGGCCTGACCGTCTCCATTGGCTCGACCGTCACCCTGGTCGATCCCAACGGTGAGCTCATGGACGTCACGCTCGTCGGTACCACCGAGACCAACTCGCTCGAGCACAAGATCTCCAACGAGTCTCCGGTCGGTCACGCCATCATCGGTCACGGCGAGGGCGACTCCGTCGAGGTCGTTACGCCTTCCGGCAAGACCCGTATCTACACCATCGCCAAGATCGCACGCTAGACCACGGTCCCGCGTAAAGGTATGTTTTCGCTCCCTGGGACCGAATCCTGGGGAGCGTTTTAGTTTGAGGAGCTAATTTATGGCAGAGAACCAGAACGTCGCCGATCAGGCATCGACGCTCAACGACGAGCGCGCCACCCGCCTGGCCAAACGCGCGGCCCTGTTCGAGGCGGGCCAGAACCCCTATCCCGAGCACTCTGAGCTCGAGGACTACGTCGCCGACATCGAGGCTAAGTACGCCGAGCTTGCCGATGGCGAGGACACCGAGGACGTCGTGAAGATCGCCGGCCGTGTGGTCGCCAAGCGCGGTCAGGGCAAGATCATGTTCATCGTCGTGCGCGATGCGACTGCCGAGATTCAGCTGTTCTGCCGCATCAACGACATGGGCGAGGCTGCCTGGAATACGCTCAAGGCCCTCGACCTGGGTGACATCCTAGGCGTGACCGGCGTGGTCGTGCGCACCAAGCGCGGCCAGCTCTCCGTTGCCCCTAAGAGCGCGACCTTGCTTTCCAAGGCCGTTCGTCCGCTGCCCGAGAAGTTCCATGGTCTTTCCGACAAGGAGACCCGCTATCGCCAGCGCTATGTCGACCTGATCGCCAACGACGACGTTCGCGAGACCTTCCGTAAGCGTTCGCAGATTCTCTCCACCTTCCGTCGCTTTATGGAGTCCGACGGCTACATGGAGGTCGAGACCCCCATCCTGCAGACCATCCAGGGCGGCGCCACTGCCAAGCCGTTCATTACCCACTTCAACGCACTCGATCAGGAGTGCTACCTGCGCATTGCTACCGAGCTGCACCTCAAGCGCTGCATCGTCGGCGGTTTTGAGCGCGTGTTTGAGATCGGCCGCATCTTCCGTAACGAGGGCATGGATCTTACCCACAACCCCGAGTTCACCACGATGGAGGCCTACCGCGCCTTTTCCGATCTCGAGGGCATGAAGGCGCTCGCCCAGGGCGTTATCAAGGCGGCCAACAAGGCCATCGGCAACCCCGAGGTCATCGAGTACCAGGGCCAGACTATCGACCTTTCTGGTGAGTGGGCCAGCCGTCCCATGACTGACATCGTCTCCGACGTGCTCGGCAAGCCGGTCACCATCGATACTCCGGTTGAGGAGCTCGCCGCTGCTGCGCGCGAGAAGGGTCTGGAGATTAAGCCCGAGTGGACCGCCGGCAAGATCATTGCCGAGATCTACGATGAGCTGGGCGAGGACACCATCGTCAATCCCACGTTCGTGTGCGATTACCCCATCGAGGTCAGCCCGCTTGCCAAGCGCTTTGAGGACGACCCGCGCCTGACGCACCGCTTTGAGCTGGTTATTGCCGGCCACGAGTACGCTAACGCGTTCTCCGAGCTCAACGACCCGGTCGACCAGGCCGAGCGCTTTGCCGCCCAGATGGCCGAGAAGGCTGGCGGCGACGACGAGGCCATGGAGTACGACGAGGACTACGTGCGCGCCCTCGAGTACGGTATGCCTCCCGCGGGCGGCATCGGTATCGGCATCGACCGCGTGGTCATGCTGCTCACCAACCAGGCTTCCATCCGCGACGTCCTGCTGTTCCCGCACATGAAGCCCGAGAAGGGTTTCCAGTCCGGTGCCGCTGCCGCCAAGGCTGTCGAGGCCGGCAGCGTCGCAAGCCCGTTCGTCAAGTCGCTCAAGCCCACGCTCGACTACTCCAAGATTGCCGTCGAGCCGCTGTTTGAGGAGTTCGTCGACTTCGACACCTTCTCCAAGAGCGATTTCCGCGCCGTGAAGGTCAAGGCGTGCGAGGCCGTCAAGAAGTCCAAGAAGCTGCTGAACTTTACGCTCAATGACGGCACCGGCACCGACCGCACTATCCTCTCCGGTATTCACGAATACTACGAGCCCGAGGACCTGGTCGGCAAGACTCTGCTCGCCATCACCAACCTGCCTCCACGCAAGATGATGGGTATCCCCAGCTGCGGCATGCTCATCAGCGCCATTCACGAGGAGGAGGGCGAGGAGCGTCTCAACCTGATTCAACTCGACGCTTCCATCCCCGCCGGCGCAAAGATGTACTAGGGAGTTACGCGGTTCTACGAACCGCGTAACCAGTTGACGCTGCAAGCCCGCCAGAGCGGCAATCTGCCTTTCAACTTCGGCGGCATGACCAGAAGGTCAATGCCGTCTCGTTTCAAGGCACCTTGCTCGCTCTGGCGGGTTTTCGCTCATATGACCCAATCCGCTGTCAAGAGCCACAATGGCCCCGCCGACCGCTTGCAATCGGTCGGCGGGGCCTGCCGTTGAACCCGTCCCGGTCCGCCCCCGGCATGTCGTCGACGCCTTCGGCTCAGTCTCATATCCGCGGATACCGTTCTGCCGGCCCGCACTCCATTCCTTCGGCGGGGTTCCCCAAGTCTGTCGAGGCGCATGCGGAGGGCTCCGCGCGCACAGCGAAATAGGGGGTATCCCCGAAGGCCGCCCGGCTCGCCGGGACGGGGGCCATGTCTATTCCGCGCCCTCCCGGCACATCATGCCGAGGGCCCAGAGCCACCTCACGAGCTCGGCCGCGGTGGCCGCGTTGGCCTTCGCCGCGGGCACGCCGCGGGCGAGCATCTCCTCGCGCCGCCGCAGGAGCCGCTCGGACCCCTTCCTCCCGTGCATCCTTATCTCGAGGGGCACGCCCGTGTCCCTCGGCATGAGCTTCGGCTGGTGCCGTGCCGCGGCGTAGCACCATGAACCCTCAACGGCCAGCTTCCTCACGAGCGCGTTGCCCGCGCCGCTGATGCCTCCGAGCCGCACGGAGTCGCCACTCGACCTCTGACTCGGCGCGAGGCCGAAATAGGCCGTGACCTGCCTTCCGGAACGGAACCTCGTGAAGTCGCCGACCTCGGCCGAGAAGGCTGCGGCCAGCGCGAAGGCGCAGCCCTTGATCGACTGGAGGGCGGCCACCTCCGCGGCGATCGGGCTGGCATCCACGGCGGCCCTGTACTCGGAGAGCAGGTCCGCCCGGGCCTCCGCCGCGGCCTCGACCTCGTTCCTCAGGGCGGCGAGCGTCCGAACCCCGCCATCGTCCTCCGGCCTGACCTTGTCGAGCCACCTCAGGAAGTCGTAGGTCCAGTACTTCCTCGGGTTGCCGGCGGGCGTGGCGCCGCCGTAGACGAACCCCCGCTTTGCGAGGAAGGCGAGCAGCCGCTGCCTGGCGGTCGCCAGGCGCGCGGTCGCCCCGTCGTAGGCGCCGGCGAGGTCCCTGATGCCTTCGACCTCGGGGGAGGGGACCCATACGGGGGAGATGTCGTGGGCGAGTATCGCCTTGGCCATCCTGGCGGCGTCGTTCCTGTCGTTCTTGGAGGCCGAGTCGGCGGCCGACCTGGGAATCTTCGAGACCGCGGCGACGACGCACTCGACGCCGAGCCCGGCGAGCTCCCTTTGCGGGGCGAAGCCGAGGTAGCCGCTCTCGTAGGCCGCGAGCGACGGCCCGGGGAACCCATCCATCCACCCGGCGATCTCGCCCCAGGGGTTGCCGGGGAACCTCCTCGTCACGGCCTCGCCGGTGTCCGCGTCGAGGGCGCAGACGGTGGTCGACCTCAGGTGGACGTCCATCCCGAACGCGGTAGAATACTTTGGCATGGGAGCCTCCCAACCTCGTTGCGGCGCGGCTGCGCCTATGGCACTTCAACATCATTGTCGCAGCCCCGACCCGCGGTCACGAGCGGGGGCTCCTATCTTTTTAGTGCCCTCGGATTGGGTCATAGTGTCTGTC
>CALKBO010000046.1 GCA_937989875.1 uncultured Collinsella sp.
CGGTCTTTCATGCAGCAGGGGCTCTCAATGTTTTTATGTCCTGCTCATATCGTCTGTTCCTGCTTGCCGGCTTTGAGATCGACCCCAAGAGCATCACGGGTGTGGAGGGGCGCTACGGCTTGGCGACGTGGGTCGTCACGTTTGGTATCGCCTGGCTTGCCGTGCGCTTTACCCCGTGGTTCTCGGTCAGTCATTTCGACGGTATCGCCGTGACGCTTGCCCTCACTTCTACGGCGCTCGGCACGCTCGTGCCCATCATGCGTGAGCGCTCGCTCACTGGCACGCGTGTGGGCGACTCCATCCTTGCCTATGGCACGTGGGGAGAGCTCGGTCCCGTGCTCGCCATGTCGGTGCTGCTGTCTGCCCGCACTGGCATCCAAACGCTCGTAATCCTTGGCTTGTTTGCGGTGGTTTGCGTGTTGCTGGCCGTGGTCCCGAGCCGCTCCAAGCGCGTCGGCAGCCGCTTCTTTGCGTTTGTCGAGGAGCGCGCCGATACCACGTCGCAGACCTTCGTGCGCCTGACGGTGCTCATCCTGGTCACGCTCGTGGCGTTCTCGGCCGTCTTTGATCTCGACATCGTGTTGGGTTCTTTTGCCGCCGGCTTTGTCCTGCGCTATATCATCCCCGAGGGCAACCATACGCTCGAGACCAAGCTCGACGGCCTGGCCTACGGCTTTTTGATTCCGGTGTTCTTTACCGTATCGGGCGCAAAGATCGACCTGACAGCCGTGGCGTCGCGCCCGGGTCTGCTCGTGGGCTTTATCGTGGCGTTGTTGATTATTCGTGCCGTGCCCATTCTTATTTCTATGAGCATTTGTCCTGCGACGCGCGATGTGTCGGCGTATGGTCGCATTACCGTGGCCCTGTACTGCACCACGGCGCTGCCGATCATCGTTGCCGTCACGAGCGTTGCCGTCAACGTGGGCGCTCTGTCGCAAGACATCGCGTCGGTTATGGTTGCCGCCGGCGCCATCACGGTGTTCTTGATGCCGCTGCTCGCGCAGCTCTTCTACCGCGTGGTGGATGCTGCGCCGGTTGCCGCCGTGGCAGAGGTTGCCGAGCATCCATCCGATGCGCTCGACATCCTGCGCGCCCACCACGACCTAGCGAGCTTGCTCGCGCGCGAGCATGAGCTGCTGACTTCGCATGGCCATGGTCGCGTATTCGAGGGCCTGCCTACGCTCGATACGATTGCCGAGCGTCTTTCCGCCGAGGCGGCGAGCGGCCATATCGATGCCCGTATTGTGGACGCGGCGCATCTTCTTGCCGATAAGACCTATGGAGACGAGGTCGACCCGTCCGAGCTGACCCCGCGCGAGCGTCGCCGCCTGGAGCGCGCCAAGCTCGCCGTGCGCGAATACCGCCGCCGCATGCTGGAGCTTTATGCAAGAGAAGAAGCCGAGGACGACGACGGCAAGTAGTCGATACTCTCTCGGGGAAGCCGCGTCCTGCTTTGAAGGCTCGGAACGGGATGTGGTTTCCGAAACGGGGGCCGTTGGGAAGCTGTGTCCCGGAATGGGCGCTCAGAGTGGGATGCAGTTTCCGCGAGAGACCCGTTGCGGAAACGGTATCCCAGAATCGGCGTTCAAAACGGGACGCAGTTTCCGCAAGGAGGTCCTGGGGAAACCGTGCCCCGTTCTGATCCGAAATACTGGGACATAGTTTCCCTTTCATAACAGAAGAAGGCGCGCTGCCTGCAGTTGATGTAGACGGCGCGCCTTTTTGGTTGAGCTATGTTGAGGCTTGAAGCCAAAGCTTGTGGCTCCCTAGGAGCGGGCGGCTCCGTCGACGGGGAGCACGGCGCCCGTGACGTAGGAGGACATGTCGCTCGCCAGGAAAACAAAGGCGTTGGCGACATCCTCGGGCTCGCCCATGCGACCCAGCGGAATAGTGGCGACGATGGGCTTAATAACCTCTTCGGGCAGGTTGGCGACCATATCGGTTTTGGTTACGCCAGGTGCGACGGCATTGACGCGAATACCCATGGGAGCGAGCTCGCGCGAGAGCGACTGGACCATGCCGTTGACGGCAAATTTGGACGTGGGGTAACCGACGCCAGAGGGCTGACCGTACTTGGCGACCATTGAGCTCGTGGTGGTGATGGTGCCGCCGTGGCCGGCCTCGGTCATAATCTTGGCGGCAGCCTGGTGGCCATTAAAGACGGCGACGACGTTAAGGTCCATGACCTTTGCGAACTCCTCGGCCGTGTAGTCCAAGAGGGGTGAACGCTGGGAGATACCGGCATTGTTGACGACCGTGTCCAAGCCGCCCATGTCGGCTGCAGTCTGCGTAAAGGCCTCAGTCACGGCCTCGAGCGAGGTGAGGTCGCAGGAGCGGCCCCAGACCTTGGAGTCGGGATAGGCGGCCGCCAACTTCTCAACGGCCGCGTCGGCAGTCTCCTGGCGTGAGCCAAAGACGGTGACGGCAGCGCCTTCCTCGATAAAACGGCAGGCGATCGCATAGCCGATACCGCGCGTGCCTCCGGTGATGATTGCTTTCTTGCCCTCGAGCAACATGGTGCTTCCTCTCATCGCGGGCGGACATACGCAGCTCAGCGTAGCGGTAGCCGGAATCGGCCGCGTTTGCATATCGGTAAACGGTAGCCCGCGTTACCGATGAGCGGCTCGCGCAAATATGTTCTGCCGTTGTGCTTAGGGCAGGTGACAAAAGGGCTCCCGTCCCACATCGGACGGGAGCCCTCAAGGCGCGTATTACTAGGCGAGCGTTGGGCTAGTTCGCCATGACGCCTTCGGTCCAGGCCTCAACGTCCTCGATGCGCAGGACGTTGGCGACCTCGGCCACGCAGTCGACGCTGGCAAGCTCGGCGGCGGCAGCCTGGACGTCCTTCTCGAGCGCGCGGTGCGTAAGGAAGATGACCGAGCAGGCATCGCTGACGCCCGACTTGCCGTCCTCGACCTGGTTGATGAGCGAGATCGAGATGTTGTGCTTGGCAAAGATGTCGACCGTCTCGGACAGGGCGCCCACGCGGTCGGCGACCTTCAAGCGCACATAGTACTTAGTCTGGAGCTCGTCCATGGGCTTAAAGGCGAGGTTGTGACCATAGGGCTCAATCTCGGGCAGCGGAGCCACGCCGCGGCTGATCTGCTCGGAGAGCGACAGGATATCGCCCACGACGGCGCTCGCGGTGGGGAAGGAGCCTGCGCCGGCACCGTAGAACATGGTTTCGCCCACGGCGTCACCCACCACGTAGACGGCGTTCATGGCGCCGTTGACCTTGGCGAGCATATGGTCTGCCGGGATGAGCGTGGGATGCACGCGGACGTCGACGCCGGCGTCGGTATTGCGGGCGATGCCGAGCAGCTTAATGGTGTAGCCGAGCTCACGGGCCTGGGCGATGTCCTCGGCGCCGATGGTACGGATACCCTGCTGGTAGACATCGTCGGTGGTCACGCGGGTGCCAAAGCCGATGGAAGCAAGGATTGCCGTCTTGCTGGCGGCGTCGAAGCCGTCGACGTCGGCGGACGGGTCGGCCTCGGCATAGCCCTTTGCCTGGGCGTCGGCGAGCACGTCAGCGTAATCGGCGCCCTCGGCGTCCATGCGCGACAGGATGTAGTTGGTGGTGCCGTTGAGAATGCCGGCGATGGTCAGGATCTTGTTGCCCACCAGGTCATGCTCAAGTGTGCTGACAATGGGGATGCCACCGCCGCAGCTGGCCTCGCACTTAATCTGCACGCCGCACGCGCGCGCCTTCTCGGCGAGCGTCTCGACATGACGGCCCAGCAGGGCCTTGTTGGCAGAGACGACGTGCTTGCCGTTCTCGAAGGCGGTGGTGAAGATTTCGGTCGCGGGGTGCTCGCCGCCGATGAGCTCGACGACGATATCGACGGCGGGGTCGGTGACGACGTCGTGCCAGTCGCTCGTAAAGGCCTCGCGCTCAATACCGGCGGCTTCGGCCTGCTCCCAGGCAAGCGCGCAGGCGCGGGTCAGCTTAAGGTCGATGCCGTAGGCGGCCAGGTACTCATCGTGGTGGCTCTTGATCAGACGGGCCACGCCGCCGCCGACGGTTCCAAGACCGATCAGACCGACGTTCACGGTGCGCAGGGGTTCGCTCATAGATAGCTCCTTCGTGCATCTTATGGATGGATTAACCGCTTAAAGGTTGAGTGCATTCTAGCGTGAACCGAGGGCGCGTGCTCGCCAGGCAACAGGAGTCGCACAAAACGGCACCCCCGAAACGCTGCGGAAACATTGGAAACATGCTCGCTACAAACGGAACTCCGTAACAAACTGTCAACGTTTGCACCATAAGGTTTGCCCTGTACCGCAAGACGGCCGCACCGCGGCCAGCGAAAAGGGGGACACCATGTTTAGCATCAACAACCTACTTAACCGCAGGAGTTTCTTGGCTGGCGCCGCGGCGCTCGGTGGCACCGCGGTGCTCGCTGGTTGCTCGTCGGGTGGCTCGGACGGCGGCTCCGCCGATGACGGTAAGACCTTCAAGATCGGTGTCATCGGCCCTCTGACCGGCGCCGCGGCAACCTATGGCGTTTCGGCCGAGAAGGGTGCCAAGCTCGCCGCCAAGGATTTCTCGACCAAGGACCTCAAACTCTCGCTTAAGTCCGAGGATGACGTCGCTGACGGCGAGAAGGCTATCAACGCCTTCAATACCCTGTGTGACTGGGGCATGCAGGCGCTCGTCGGTCCGGTCACCACCGGTGCTGCCGTCGCTGTCTCGGGCGAGATTGCCGACGACATGCTCATGGTCACGCCCTCGGCCTCGTCTCTCGATGTCACCAAGGATAAGACCACGGTCTTCCAGGTTTGTTTTACCGACCCCACCATGGGCGCCAGCGCTGCCAAGTTTTTGGCCGAGAAGTATGCAGATGCCAAGATTGCCCTGTTCTACAACTCCGGCGATACGTATAGCTCGGGCGTTGCCGACGCTTTTGCCGAGCAGGCCAAGGCGTCCAAGCTCGACATCGTCGATACCGAGACCTTTAAGGACGACTCTTCCACGAGCTTTACCAACCAGCTCACCAAGGCCAAGGAGGCCGGCGCCACGCTTATCTTTGCCCCTATCTATTACACGCCGGCGTCCGTTTTGCTCAAGAACGCCAAGGACATGGGCTACGACATGACCCTCATGGGCACCGACGGCATGGATGGCCTGCTCTCTGTGGAAGGCTTCGATACCTCTCTTGCCGAGGGGGTACTGCTCATGACCCCGTTTTCCGCCGACGATGAGAAGAACGCCGACTTCGTCAAGGCCTATAAGGATGCCTACGACGAGACGCCTAACCAGTTTGCCGCCGACGCCTACGATTGCGTCCACGCCATCGCCGAGGCTATCGATAAGGTGGGCATCGACATTACGGCCGACGGCGCCGACATTGCCGGCGACCTTGCCAAGGCCATGCGTAAGATCAAGATCGACGGCCTGACCGGCGAGCTGACGTGGAATGACGAAGGTCAGGTCGAAAAGCCTGCTACGGCCTATGTGATTCAGGACGGTAAGTACATCGCCGCCTAAGTGCGCATAAAGCGCGACCGGTGAGGCCGTTTTATTCAGGGCAGGGACGCCTGTAACAGAACGGAAACATTACTTTCACACAATAAAGTGGCATTACTGCATAAAGTAATAGAAATACGCAGAATTATGGATAAATGAACAAATCCAAAGAAAAGTTAAAATAATCGCCACTTTCCTTAACTAAAGCGTCTAGTATTTTGCGAACGCCGAACACGGCGAAGGATGGCCTGTCGGGTAACCGAAACCCGACGAGATTTGAGAGGAGAGCCGCATGTCGAGCCTCACCGGTAAGTCATTGAACCCTGTTATGAATCGCAGGAGCGTTATCGCGAGCGCAGCAGGTCTGGGGGCGATGTCCATTCTAGCTGGCTGCTCCTCCAACGGCGGCGACAGCGGTTCCGCGTCGGGCGACGCTTCGTTTAAGATCGGCACCATCGGCCCGCTGACCGGCGCCAACGCGTCTTACGGCAAGTCCGTTACACAGGCTGTCGAGCTTGGCTGCAAGGATTTCTCGACTAAGGAGCTGCCGCTTGTCAGCAAGGCCGAGGACGACCAGGCTGACGGCGAGAAGGCCGTCAACGCCTTCAACACCCTGCTCGACTGGGGCATGCAGGCCCTTGTCGGTCCGACCACCACGGGTGCGTCGGTCGCCGTTGCTGCTGAGTGCGGTAACGACCCCGAGACGTTCATGATTACCCCGTCCGCGTCCTCCGAGGACGTTACCAAGGGCAAGGATTGCGTCTTCCAGGTTTGCTTCACCGACCCCAACCAGGGTGTCAACGCTGCCAAGTTCCTGGCGCAGAAGTATGCGGACGAGAAGTTCGTGCTGTTCTATAACTCCGGCGACGCCTATTCTTCGGGCATCGCAGATTCCTTTAAGGCCCAGGCCGCTGAGTCCAAGCTCGAGATTGTTGACGAGGAGACCTTTAAGGACGACTCCGCCACGAGCTTTACCAACCAGCTGACCAAGGCCAAGCAGGCTGGCGCCACCATGATCTTTGCGCCGATCTACTACACACCGGCGTCCGTCCTGCTCAAGAACGCCAAGGACATGGGCTACGACGTCAAGATGATGGGCTGCGACGGCATGGACGGTATCCTGGGCGTTGAGGGCTTCGATACCTCTCTTGCCGAGGGTCTGCTGCTCATGACCCCGTTCTCCGCCGACGACGAGAAGAACGCCGACTTCGTCAACGCCTATAAGGATAAGTACGGCGATACCCCCGACCAGTTTGCCGCCGACGCCTACGACGGCGTGCATGCGGTGGCCGAGGCCCTCAAGGAGGCCGGCCTGGGTGTCGACGCCGATCCCACCGAGGTTGCCGAGAAGCTTCCCGAGGCTATGCGCAACATTACTGTTGACGGTCTGACTGGCAAGCTCTCCTGGAACGACAAGGGCCAGGTCCAGAAGGACCCGACGGCGTACGTCATTACCGACGGCAAGTACGTACAGGCCTAATAGGCCGCCTTACATAGAGCGGTTTTGATCCCAAGCAGGGGAGGTTTTGGCCTTCCCTGCTTGCTTGGTATCTAGGGACGATGTAACGTCCCTGTTTCATACATCAACTGGAAACCTATTCGAAAGGGGGATGTGGAACATGACGGTCTTTATCCAATACCTGGTCAACGGCCTGTCCATGGGCAGCGTCTACGCCATCATCGCGTTGGGCTACACCATGGTCTACGGTATCGCCAAGATGCTCAACTTCGCTCACGGCGACGTCATCATGGTCGGTGCCTATGTCTCGTTCTGCGCCACGTCGTATCTCGGCCTCCCGGGCTGGGTATCTGTAATTCTCTCTTGTGTGGTCTGCACGGTCCTCGGTGTTCTCATTGAGGGTCTGGCCTATAAGCCGCTGCGCCAAGCAGGCCCGCTGGCCGTTCTGATCACGGCCATCGGCGTGTCTTACTTCCTGCAGAACGCCGCGCAGCTTCTGTGGGGCGCCACGCCCAAGAACTTCACTTCGCTCGTCGCCTTCCCGGTGCCGGAGTTCTTGGCCAAGTTCAACGTGAGCGCCGTCTCGCTCGTCACCATCGTCGCCTGCTTGGTTATCATGGCCGGTTTGATGTTCTTTACAGGTAAGACCAAGATGGGCAAGGCCATGCGCGCCGTGTCCGAGGACAAGGCCGCCGCTCAGCTCATGGGCATCAACGTCAACCGCACCATCTCGATGACGTTCGCCATCGGCTCCGCCCTTGCCGCCATCGCCGGTGTGCTCCTGTGCTCCTACTCGCCGGTCCTGCAGCCCACCACGGGCGCCATGCCTGGCATCAAGGCCTTCGACGCTGCCGTTTTCGGCGGCATCGGCTCCATCCCCGGTGCCTTTGTCGGCGGCATTCTCATCGGCATTATCGAGGCGATGGCGCAGGCTTACATTTCCACGAGCCTTGCCAACTCCATCGTCTTTGGTGTTCTGATCATCGTCCTGCTCGTCAAGCCTGCCGGCCTCTTGGGCAAGTACGTCCCCGAGAAGGTGTAGGTGAGCGTTATGAAGTTTCTTAAAGACAAGCAGACGCGTCACGACTTTGTTACGTACGCCATGTGCCTTGTGGCGTTCGCCATCGTGTTCTTTATGCAGGCTAACCACATGATTCCGCGCATGATCGCCGGTCAGCTGGTTCCCATTACGGCCTACATCGTCATGGCTATCTCCCTTAACCTCGTCGTCGGCATCGCGGGCGACTTGTCGCTGGGCCATGCGGGCTTTATGAGTGTCGGTGCCTACACGGGCATCGTCACCGCCGTCGCGCTGGAGAGCGCCGTTCCCTCCGATCCGGTGCGTCTTATCATCAGTATCGTGGTCGGCGCCATCGCTGCCGCTATCCTGGGCTTCTTGATTGGCATCCCGGTCCTTCGCCTGAGCGGCGATTACCTGGCTATCGTGACGCTGGCCTTTGGCGAGATTATCAAGGAGATCGTCACTTGCCTTATCGTGGGTGTCGACTCGCGCGGCCTGCACGTGATCTTTAACATCACGGGCAACTCTACGATCGACGACCTGCACCTGCTCGAGGACGGCACCGCCATCATCAAGGGCGCCCAGGGCGCTTCGGGCGTGTCGACGTACTCGACCTTCCTCGCCGGTGCCATCCTGGTCATGGTCGCACTCGTGATCGTGCTCAACCTGGTTCGCAGCCGTACCGGCCGTGCCATTATGGCCGTGCGCGACAACAAGATTGCAGCCGAGTCCGTGGGCATCTCCGTCACCCAGTACCGCATGATCGCGTTCGTGGTTTCCGCTGCCCTCGCCGGTGCTGCCGGAGCCCTCTTCGGCGGTAACTTCTCGCAGCTCTCCGCCACCAAGTTTGACTTCAACACGTCCATCCTTATCCTGGTGTTCGTAGTCCTGGGCGGTCTGGGCAATATGCGCGGCTCCGTTATCGCGGCGGCGTTGCTCACGGTACTTCCCGAGCTGCTCCGTCAGTTCTCGGACTACCGCATGCTCATCTACGCTATCGTGCTGATCCTGGTCATGATCTTTACCAACAACCCGCAGCTCAAGGCGTTCTTCGGTCGCGTCAAGGACCGCTTTGCCTCCAAGAAGGAGGTGGCAGCCGATGCCCAGTAAGTTTGAGTTCAACAAGGGCAAGATGGTCCCGTATCCTTCTGGCGCCATCGTTCCCGACCGCGACTTGGGCCAGCGCCCGGCGCTCGAGTGCATCCACCTGGGCATTGAATTCGGCGGCCTTAAGGCGGTCGACGACTTTAGCCTGACTATCGGCAAGACCGAGATCGCCGGTCTGATCGGCCCCAACGGTGCCGGTAAGACCACGGTCTTCAACCTGCTCACCAAGGTGTATCAGCCCACGCACGGCACCATCCTGCTCGACGGTGAGGACACCTCGGGCAAGTCGGTCTATCAGGTCAACCGCATGGGTATTGCCCGTACCTTCCAGAACATTCGCCTGTTCAACACCATGACGGTGGAGGATAACGTTAAGGTCGGCCTGCACAACCAGGAGCGTTATTCCGGCTTTGAGGGCGTGCTGCGCCTGCCGACGTATTGGAAGCACGAGAAGGCCGCGCACGAGCGCGCCATGGAGCTGCTGTCCATCTTTGATATGGAGCATCTGGCAAACGAGCAGGCCGGGTCGCTGCCTTACGGCGCTCAGCGTCGTCTGGAGATCGTCCGCGCGCTTGCCACCAACCCCAAGCTGCTGCTGCTCGACGAACCTGCCGCCGGCATGAACCCGTCCGAGACCGCAGAACTCATGGCGAACATCGTCAAGATTCGCGACACCTTCGGCATCGCCATCATGCTTATCGAGCATGATATGTCGCTCGTCATGAACATCTGCGAGGGCATCTGCGTGCTTAACTTTGGCAAGGTCATCGCCAAGGGCACGGCAGAGGAAATCCAGAACAACGACGCCGTTATCGAGGCGTATCTGGGTAAGCAGGATAAGGGGGAGAACTAAATGGCAGAGCCGATGCTTTCCGTCTACAACATCAACGTCTGGTACGGCGCCATCCACGCCATTAAGGACATCTCCTTTAACGTTAACGAGGGCGAGATCGTGGCCTTGATTGGCGCCAACGGTGCCGGCAAGTCCACAACGCTCAAGACCGTCTCGGGCCTGCTGCGTTCCAAGACCGGTTCCATCAAGTTTATGGGCGAGGACATTACTCATACGCCCGCTGATAAGCTGGTTGGTAAGGGCCTGGCTCAGGTTCCCGAGGGTCGTCGCGCCTTTTTGCAGATGACGGTCGAGGAGAACCTGGAGATGGGTGCCTATACGCAGCCCAAGTCCACGGTGGCTCCGGGCCTGGAGCGCGTCTACGAGCAGTTCCCGCGCCTGAAGGAACGTCGTCGCCAGGTCGCCGGCACCCTTTCGGGCGGCGAGCAGCAGATGCTCGTTATGGGGCGCGCCCTTATGAGTAACCCCAAACTGCTTATGCTCGACGAACCTTCCATGGGTCTGGCACCGATTCTGATCGAACAGATCTTCCAGATTGTCGAGGACCTGCACAAGGCCGGTACCACGGTGCTTCTGGTCGAGCAAAACGCGCAGATGGCGCTTTCCATCGCCACGCGCGGTTACGTGCTCGAGACTGGCAAGATCACCATGACCGGCACGGGCCAAGAACTCCTGCACGACGATAACGTCCGCAAGGCCTATCTGGGCGGTTAATCCATTCAACAAAGGGGGCGCTGACCAACCCGGTCAGCGCCCCCTTTTAAGTTGCGGTGAAATAGGGACTGAATACGGGCTCCAGAGGCCAAAAGAGTCCCTATTCCACCGCAACTTCATGGGGATGTGTGACAATGCCCGTCGGAAAACATCTGCTGTCTTTGGGGGTCTATCTATGCTGTATGAGTTTTGTGCCGAGAACTTTGAGCGGGTGCCGGCGGCTATCGATGCCGGTGCTAAGCGCATCGAGTTGTGCGACAACCTTGCCGTCGGTGGTACCACGCCCTCGGCTGGCGTTATCAGCGCTACGGTCGGCTATGCTCACGAGCATGACGCGCGAGTGATGTGCATGATTCGCCCGCGTGGCGGTGACTTTCATTACAACCAAGACGAGCTGCGCATGATGGAGATGGACCTGGGCCTTGCCGTAAGCGCCGGCGTTGACGGCTTGGTCTTTGGCTGCTGCAAGCCCTGCGCTGGCGGATGGGCGCTCGACGAGCTTACGTTGGGCGCCCTCGTGATGGCCGCGGGCTGCGCGACCGAGGAATGCAAGCGTGAGCCCATCGACATCACCTTCCACATGGCGTTTGATCAGCTCTCGCCTGAGGCTCAGCTCGACGCCGTCGACACACTCGCCGATTGCGGCGTTACGCGCATCCTGACGCACGGCGGTGCCGCCGGCACGCCGATCGAGGACAACCTGGAGCATCTGTCGCGTCTTATCGAGTGTGCGGGAGACCGCCTGACCATCCTTCCCGGCGGCGGCATTTCCACGGCCAACCGCGATACCGTGGCGGCGGCACTGGGCGTCTCCGAGCTCCATGGCACCAAGATCGTGCCGCTGGAGGTATAACCCGTGGCGCTGGTATTTGACGTTCAGCAGGCGAACGGTAAGCCCGACGACAACCGCCGCCCCGGTACCGCGTGCCCCTTTTGCAACACGGAGGGTCTCACCAACATCATCCAGCGCGACGGTGACTGCATCTGGCTCGAGAATAAGTTCAAGACCCTGCGCGCCACCCGTCAAACCGTGCTGATCGAGTCGGCCGATCACGATGCCGACCTGGTGACCTATGAGCCGGATGAACTCCACCATGTGATGCGGTTTGCCCTGGGTTGCTGGCAGCAGATGATCGATTCACAGCAGTATCGAAGCGTGCTCATGTACAAGAACAAGGGTCCGCTCTCGGGTGGTAGTCTCGTTCATCCGCACATGCAGATTGTGGGTTTGGAGCAGGAAGACGGCTACACTTCGCTGACTTCTGCCAATTTCGAAGGCATCAATGTCTGGCAACAGGGGAGGATCTCGGTCAACATCTCAACCGAACCCATCATGGGGTTCTTTGAGGTCAACGTTTCAGCCCCGCAGGGAATCGCCGCCAGCGATGACACGAGAGACCAAGCCGAGGCGGATCTCTTCGCCGATGCGATCCAGGTAGCTCTGCGCTATATCCTGAACGAGCACCACGGTGGTCGCGCAGAGTCGTACAACCTGTTCTTCTATCACCTGGGCGGTCGGACCATTGCTAAGGCGCTGCCGCGTTGGGTGGTTTCGCCCTACTTTGTCGGCTATCGTTTGGCCCAGGTCAATGCCGAGACAACGCTCGATGTCGATGCTGAGCGCCTGCGTGCGCATCTGGAAACGCTCGCGTAGCAAGGCGAGCGCCTGCGAAAAGCGTGCTGCCTAGCGTGCCATCGCGTCGCGGCCGGCCTTGACCCGCTTGCGCTGTTTGGCGCGCTCCTCGCTGGTTAGACGTTCAAAGAGATGCCCGATGGTCGAGGCCAGCACCTGCTGAAACAGCGTGCCACACATGACGGGGAACACGACCTCGCCGGGAAAATACTGCGTGGCGATGACGGCGCCCGAAGAGATATTGCGCATGCCGCAGGTAAAGCACATGGTGGTCGTCTCGCTATACGGCAGATGCAGGGCACGTGCGACCAGGATGCCGATGATAAAGCCGCTGATGGCAAACACCAGGATAAAGAGGGCGACTTCCAGGCGCACCGTGTTCATGTGCAGCACGTACTCGCTCATGGCGGTGGAGTTGGACGCGATGACGCCCATCATCATAAATTTGCAGGCGGGCGAGAGCGCGGGGGAGAGTTTCTCGTGCCCCCATCCGCGCGTGAGCTCGTTAATGACGATGCCGAGCACGGCGGGGATGGCGATCATAAAGGCCATGTTCTGCATCATGCTCGGCACGTCGATTGAGACGGTGGCACCCAGCAAGAGCTTGAGCGTGAGTGGAATCGTCACAGGCGAGATAACTGAGGACGTCAGGATAATGGTGAGCGCGAGCGGGCCGTTGCCGCCGAACATGCTGATCCACATAAAAGCGGTGACTGCCACGGGTACGCTGTACTCGAGCACGATGCCGCAGACAAGGTTGGGATTGGAGCCAAAGAACAGCGATCCCATGGCATAGGCTGCAATGGGAATGAGCGCCGCCGAGACGAGTAGCGCCAAAATCAGGTGCAGCGGACGGCGGAACACCTCAGCTACCTGGTGGAAGGTGTTGCTGAGCGCGCCTTGGAACGTCATAAAGGCGAAGAGGGCGGGAACGATGGGCTTGAGTACGCCGATCTGCTGGGGAAAGAGCACGCCGAGCGTTACGCAAATCGGAACGATGACCTGCATATGCCCCGCGAGGAACTTTCCCAGTCCAGCCCATTGCTTCATATGCCCCGTGACTCCCTTTATCCGCGAACTCGTTTGTATGGATATGCTAGACGCTCGTATGTGTCTGTGCGGCTGAAACGCTCGATTATTTCGAGGCTATTACCGTCATCGTTTACCGAAACCGCGGCGCGCTGCGAGGTTCTGCGTCCGTGCCGCACGGTATAATAAATCCGTTCAACAGATCTGCCTGCCGAAGCGGGCATACACAGAGGACTCATCGCTATGAACCGTGAGAGGTATCGCGGCGACCTGCCCCTATCGGGGGTGGGCGCCTATGTCATCGCTTAAGACGACGCATCGCTGGGCGGTCGCTCAGCAAAACCCCGGGCTCGAAAAGGAGCTTTCGGCTGGTCTGGGCATTCCCGGACTGGTGGCGCGCATTATGGTCGCGCACGGCATCGGCTCCATCAAAGAGGGCCAATTGTTTTTGACGCCTTCGCTCGATCGCGACTGGGCCGACCCACTCATTATCCCGGGCATGTCGGTCGTTGCCGACCGCGTCGAGCGCGCTATTCGCAACCACGAGCACATTGCAGTCTTTGGCGATTTTGACGTTGACGGCATTACGTCGACCTGTCTGTTGACCGAGGCGCTGCGCACGTTTGGCGCCGATGTCACGCCGTTTATTCCGCATCGCTTTGATGAGGGCTACGGCCTTTCGCGCGCGGCACTCGACCGCGTTAACGAGCTCGCTCGCCCCCAGCTGATCGTGACCGTGGATAACGGCATTGCCGCCAAGGAAGAGGTTTCCTATCTGGAGAGCCTGGGGATCGATTTGGTGGTCACGGACCATCACGAGCCCTCCGACCAGGTGCCGCAGGGTGTGCCCCTGACCGACCCCAAGCTCGAGGACGAGGGCCCCTCGCGCGAGCTTGCCGGTGCTGGTGTGGCGCTCAAGCTGGTGCAAGTCCTGGGTGAGCGCCTGGGCAAGCCGTCGTATTGGCGTTCGCTAATCGAGGTCGCGGCGCTGGGCACCGTGTCCGACATGATGCCGCTCACGCCCGAGAACCGCGCGCTGGTTGCCGAGGGCATCCAGCAGATGCGCGTAACCGCTCGCCCCGGCTATATCGCGCTTGCCGCGCTCGCCAAGGCGGACCTTTCGAGCATTACGGCGGATGGCCTGTCATTCTCGCTCATTCCCCGCTTAAACGCCGCCGGTCGCATGGCCGATCCCAAGCTGGCGCTCGACCTGCTGCTTGCCCGCAATCCCATCGAAGCAAGCGCACTGGCGGCTGAGCTCGAGGAAATCAACCGCCAGCGCCGTGAGATCGAGGCGGAGCTCACGCGCGATGCCATGGCAAAGGTCGAGGAGACCTATGACGGCGGACGCGCGATCGTCGTGGGCGGCGAAGGCTGGCACGAGGGCGTCAAGGGCATCGTGGCAAGCCGTCTGACCAACCGCTATCACGTGCCGGCGCTGCTGTTCTCGATCGAGGACGGTATCGCGCGCGGCTCTGGTCGCTCGGTGGGCAAAGTTAACCTGTTTGACGCCGTCGAGCGCTGTTCCGACCTGCTGATTCGTCGCGGCGGACATGCCGGTGCGGTGGGTGTGACCATCGAGGCATCCAAGCTCGATGAATTCCGTCGTCGCCTTTCCGCCGTGCTATCGGAGATTTCCGCCGAGGACTTTGAAGACATCGACGAGGTTGCCGCCACGGTCGACCTTTCCGAGCTGAATATCGAGACTATAGAGCAGATTTCCCGTCTTGAGCCGTTTGGCCAGGGCAACAAGGTGCCGCTGCTGGCCGCCGAGGGCGTGACGATGTGCGATCGCGCCGTGGTGGGCAAAACCGGCGAGCACATGCGCTTTGTGGCGACCGATGGCGCCGCGAGTGTGCCGGCCATTATGTTCCGCGTGCCGCAAATCGATAAGCTCATCAACTGCGATAGCGCTGTCGACTTGGTGTTCGAGGCCGTTGCCGAGCATTGGCAGGGGCGTGTGAAGCCCAAGCTCATGATCAAGGATGTTCTGGTCCGCGATACCACGCTGCCCAGCGTCGACGATCCGGCATGCGAGCTTCGTCGTGGCGTGCAGCCGGCGGATTCCGGCCTGCGCCTGGAGTCGCGTAAGCGCGAGACACTCGCCCAGCTTTCTTATACCGAGCTGACGCGCTCGCTTATCCATAGCTTTATAGGCTCGAACCAGCCGCACCGCGCGCAGGTCGAGGCGCTCGATGCCCTGGCCGATCACCAAAGTGTTCTGGCCGTTATGGGAACGGGGCGCGGCAAGTCGCTCATCTTCCATGTGCATGCCGCGCGCGAGGCGGTTCTTCGCGGGCGTGCGAGCATCTTTGTCTATCCGCTGCGCGCGCTCGTTGCCGACCAGGCCTATCACCTCTCGTCGACGATGGCAGCGCTTGGCATTGGCGTTGGCGTGCTGACCGGCGAGACCGTGGAGGCCGCACGCGATGACGTGTTCGCCGGTCTAGCTTCGGGCCGCACCGGTATCGTGCTCACGACGCCCGAGTTCCTGTCTATCCACCGTGACCGTTTCGCGCGTTCGGGCCGCATCGGCTTTGTCGTTATCGATGAGGCGCACCACGCCGGCCTTGCCAAGGGCGGCGACCGTAGCGCCTATCTTGACATGCCCGATATCCTCAAAGCCCTGGGCGACCCGGTCGTTATGGCTGCGACGGCCACCGCGACGGCTCCGGTCGTGGCCGAGCTTGCCCGCATGTTGCCGATCACTCGCACGGTGGTCGACGAGACGGTGCGCGAGAACCTGCAGCTCGAGGACGACCGCGACCTTGCGAGCCGCGAGAACCGTTTGGTGTCGATCGTGGCGACGGGGGAGAAGACCGTCATTTACGTCAATTCGCGCGACCAGTCCGTGGCGCTCGCCAAGACGTTGCGCAAGCGTGTGCCCGATTGCGCAACCCATATCGCGTTCTATAACGCGGGGCTTGCGCGTTCCGATCGCCGCCGCGTGGAGGAAGCATTCCGAGACGGAAGCCTCAGCTGCATCGTTTCGACCTCCGCCTTTGGCGAGGGTGTCAACCTGCCCGATATCCGCCATGTCGTGCTCTACCACATGCCGTTTGGCGCCATCGAGTTCAACCAGATGAGCGGACGTGCCGGCCGCGATGGCCAGCCCGCCGTGATCCATCTGCTCTATTCGTCGCGCGACGCCCGCATTAACGAGCGCCTGCTCGACTGCTATGCGCCCGAGCGCGACGAGCTCGTCACGCTCTATCGCGCGCTGCAGACCATGTGGCGCTCCAACCGCGGCAAAACCGGGGACGATTCCTTTAGCGCGAGCGATATCGACATCGCGCAGATGTGCCTTGCCATCGATGCCCGCACGCCGGTCGACGAGCGCTCGGTGGAAAGCGGCCTGGGAATCTTCGAAGAGCTTGGTTTCTGTCGAGTTTCGGGGTTTGACGACACTCGTCGCATCGCGATGGCCGAAAACCCCGGCCGCGTGCAATTGAGCAGGTCAATTCGCTATTTGGAGGGCTTGCGCTCGCGCATGGAGTTTTCGGCTTTCCGGAGCTGGGCGCTCGATTCGTGCGCTTCTGATATGCTAGCCAAAGTTAACCGCCCGATCGTACCGCGGGCCTAGGGGAAGGGGACCTCGATGGATGCCGCAGCCCGTACCGCCCATGATTCCACCCTCCAGCCGTTTTCGGAGATGGAGCACTATAAGCATGCCGATGAGCTGCCGCCCGAGATTATGGCGGACAGCTACGACAAGCTGGAGCGCCTGTGCCTCAAATATATGAATGAGGACGACTTCTCTAAGGTGGAGCAGGCCTATTGCTTTGCCGCCGAGAAGCACTGCAACCAAAAGCGCCGCTCGGGTGAGATGTACATCAACCATCCCGTCGAGGTGGCCATCATTTTGGCCGACCTCAAGATGGACTGCGATGTGGTGTGCGCCGCGCTGCTGCACGATACCGTCGAGGACACCGAGACCTCGCTCGCCGATGTTTCCGGCCTGTTTGGCGATACGGTGGCCGAGCTCGTCGATGGCGTGACCAAGCTCACCAACATCGAAGTCGACAGCATGGACGAGAAGCAGGCGCTCACGCTGCGCAAGATGTTCCTCGCCATGTCCAAGGACATTCGCGTCATCATCGTTAAACTTGCCGACCGTCTGCACAACATGCGAACGCTGGCAGCCCTGCGCGAGGATCGTCGCCTGTTTAAGGCTCGCGAGACCATGGACGTGTATGCGCCCCTGGCCGACCGTCTGGGCATGAGCTCCATTAAATGGGAGCTCGAGGACCTGTCCTTCTTCTACCTGGAGCCCGATGCCTACCAGCGTATCGCGCGCATGGTGGCTGAGTCACGCGAGGTTCGCGAGCGCTATCTGGCCGAGACCATCAAGACGCTCACCGACGAGCTCAACCGCATTGGCCTGGAGGGCTTCCAGATCAACGGCCGCTCCAAGCACTATTGGTCCATCTACCAAAAGATGAAGCGCAAGGGCAAGGAATTCTCCGAGATCTACGACCTGGTGGCACTGCGCGTCATCACGCATTCGGTGCGCGATTGCTACTCCACGCTCGGCGCGGTGCATACGTTGTGGCACCCCATGCCCGGTCGCTTTAAAGACTATATCGCCATGCCCAAGGTCAATAACTACCAGTCGCTCCATACGACGGTTATCGGCCCCACGGCCCGCCCGCTCGAGATTCAGATTCGAACCTATGAGATGCATGAGCAGGCCGAGTACGGCATTGCCGCCCACTGGCTCTATAAGAAGTCGGGCGGATCGTCTGCTTCCAAGACCAATGACGCCCAGCGTCTGGACGACCAGATTAACTGGCTCAAACATTCGCTCGATTGGGCGGCTTCTGACGAGATTACGGACGCCAAGGAATACCTGCACTCGCTGAAGGTCGATCTGTTCGACCAGGAGATCTTCGTCTTTACACCCAAGGGCGAGGTCATGGCGCTTCGTGCCGGCTCCACGCCGCTCGACTTTGCCTACGCCGTTCACACCGAGGTGGGCAACCACTGCGTCGGCGCTAAGATTAACGGTGCGGTGGCCCCGCTCACGCACGAGATCAAGACGGGCGACCGCGTTGAAATCCTGACCAACAAGAGTTCCAAGCCGTCGCGTGATTGGCTCAAGATCGTCAAGACACCTTCGGCCAAGTCAAAGATTCGCCGTTACTTCGCCGCCGCGACCAAAGACGATGACGCCGCTGCCGGCCGCGATATACTGGCCAAGGACCTGCGCAAGCGCGGGTATGGCATCTCTACGCCGCGATCCACGCGTGCGCTCAACGCCGTGGCGGAGCAGTTTAACTACAAGCAGCTCGAGGACCTGTTTGCCGCCGTCGGCGCCGGCAAGGTTGCCCCGCGCGCTGTGGGTAACAAGGTCGAGCAAATCTTGGACCCCAAGCCCGAGGAACAGGTCACCAAGGCCGAGGCTATCGCCGAGGTTGTCAAGCAGCCTGCCCGCGGCTCCAACCGCAAGCCGCAAAAGCGCGGCAAGAGCGCCAGCAACGGCATTATCGTCAAGGGCGAGAGCAACAGCGGACTGCTGGTCCGTCTGGCGCATTGCTGCAATCCGGTGACGGGCGACGATATCGTCGGCTTCATCACGCGCGGCCGCGGCGTTTCGGTGCATCGCGCCAACTGCCCCAACGTCAAGGGTCTTATGGAGCATCCCGAGCGCATGATCGAAGTGGAGTGGGACGGCGCTGCCGACACCCTCTTCCAGGTCGAGATCGTGGTCGAGTGCCTGGACCGCATGGGTCTGCTCAAGGATGTCACCATTGCCATTGGCGATGCGGGCGGCAATATCCTTTCTGCCGCCACCTCGACCAACCGCGAGGGTATTGCAACCCTGCGCTTTATGGTCGAGATCTCGGACGCGAGTGGCCTGGATCCGCTGCTGGCCTCTATCAGCAGCGTTGACTCGGTCTACGACGCGCGCCGCCTGATGCCCGGCGAGGGTGGAGCCCAACTTAAGCGCCGCGTTTAGTCGCGACGAACGTGCCACATTATCGATATTCGCTACACTCGAGGCATCGTTTGATGCCTCGAGTTCTATAGAGAGGAGAGGGACATGAGTGCTGTGTCCTTGGATGTAACTCCCAAGGGAACGGTCGAGATCGAGACACTCGTAAACGGTCCCATTCAGACCAATAGCTATGCTGTTATTTCGGACAATGAGTGCGTGATTGTCGACCCCGCATGGGAAGGCGAGCGCCTGGTGGAGCATATTCGAGCCAAGCATCCCGGCGTACGCATGCTTGGCGCCGTATGCACTCATGGCCATGCCGATCATGTTGGTGGTGTTGCCGGCGTGCGAACCACCGTTGGCGAGGGTTGTCAGTATGAGCTGTGTGCTAAGGATGTGGCGGTGCCGCATGCGAACATCGAGGAACAGCGAGCTATGTGGGGCATTGAGACGCCCGACCCTGGGGAGCCGACGCGCCTGCTCGCCGAGGGCGATACTCTCGAGGTGGGCGATATCTGCCTGCAGGTGATCGAGGCACCAGGGCATACGCCGGGCGGAATCGTCTTGTTTGCCGCCACCGAGCAGGGGAACATTGCCTTTGTGGGCGACACCCTGTTTCCGGGTGGGCACGGCCGCACCGATCTTTCTGGAGGAGACGAGGCGGCGATTCTGCGCTCGCTCTCCAAGCTCGCCCGGCTTCTCCCGCCCGATACCGTTTGCCTAACCGGCCATGGCGATTCGACCACCATGGCACGCGAGCTCATGCAGAACCCTTTCATGCAGGTGTAGCTTAATAGTCGGCTTTTTGAAGCACGAGAAGCGTCCAAACGTCAAGCTATTTTTCCCCAACGGGTCAATTTCGTAGGGCAAACGGTCAAAAAAGTCTGTTTGGACGATATTCGTGAACAAACGAACGTTTATGCTCGGGTGCGCCGTGGTAAAATCACAGGCGTTATCGGAGCAACCTTACAGGAGGTTTCTTTTATGCTCGTCAACGCAGCAGACATGCTCAAGAAGGCCGAGGCCGGCAAGTACGGTCTCGGTGCCTTCAACACCAACAACCTCGAGTGGACCCTGGCTATTCTCCAGGCCGCCGAGGAGGCCAAGTCTCCGCTGATCCTTCAGTGCACCGCTGGTGCCGCTAAGTGGATGGGCGGTTTCAAGGTCTGCGCCGACATGGTCAAGGCTGCCGTCGAGGCCACGGGTGTTACCGTTCCCGTCGCCCTTCACCTCGATCACGGTTCTTACGAGGACTGCTTCAAGTGCATCGAGGCCGGCTTCACGTCCATCATGTATGACGGCTCTCACGAGGAGACCTTCCAGCTTAACCTCGACCGCACCAAGGAGCTCGTTGAGCTTGCCCACTCCAAGGGCATGTCCATCGAGGCCGAGGTCGGCGGCATCGGCGGCACCGAGGACGGCGTGACCTCCAGCGGCGAGCTCGCTGATCCTGCTGAGTGCAAGCAGATTGCTGACCTGGGCGTTGACTTCCTCGCTTGCGGTATCGGCAACATCCACGGCGTGTACCCTGCCGACTGGGCTGGCCTTTCCTTCGAGCGCCTGGGCGAGATCAAGGCTCAGACCGGCGACCTGCCCCTCGTCCTGCACGGTGGCACCGGCATCCCCGAGGATCAGATCAAGAAGGCCATCTCCCTGGGCATCTCCAAGATCAACGTCAACACCGATCTGCAGCTCGTCTTCGCCAAGGGCGTTCGCGAGTACATCGAGGCCGGCAAGGATCAGCAGGGCAAGGGCTTTGACCCCCGCAAGCTCCTCAAGCCTGGTCGCGACAACATCGTTGCCCGCACCAAGGAGCTCATGGAGGAGTTTGGCTCCGTCAACAAGGCGTAAGCGTCGCTAAACTTCCCGCCGGAAGCCCCGTCTCCCTACACTGTTTCCTTTGCGCTCACCTGGCTTCGCCAGAAGTCGCGCCAAGGAAACAGTTCCGGGGGACGGGGCTTCCTTCGTTTAACGCCGCAGGGTTACTGGGCTGAATTCTTTTTTTGACTACCGTTCGGCGGTGTTGATGGCTCCCTTGTTGGGGCTTTCTTTTTATCTCGCTACAATGGACTTCAAGCGTTCTAATGACTTGGAGTTTGGTATGGCTGTTGTTAATGTGTTGCCTTCGGATGGGAAGGTTATTGACGAGGGTCCTGTTGGTTGCTCTGTTGATGTTTGCTGCGATGACTTTCGCCATCTCGATATTGGGCTACCGCCTGAGATTCTTCGTCTTAAGGATGCCGGGTATTTGACGCAGGCTGTTGCCGCCTGCGATCGCCTTTTGGAGCAGAACCCTGAGCCTTCGCTGGCTGCCTGCGTTCGTGCCGAGCGGTATCGCATGCTTGAGACGCCGCTTCATTTTTCGGTGTCGCGCGATCGAGCTATTGCGATGATCCGCGAGGAGTGGCCTGGGTTTACCGAGGAGCAGTTTGACGATCTGATTGACCGTAAGCGTATTGACTGGCGCTTTATCGATGGCGAGCTGTTCGTTCTCGACAACTTCCTCGATTCGCTTCGCGTATATCCCAAAGAGGTTCCCGGCATGCGTCCCGATCCTACGGACGGAATTGCACTGCGCAACGAGATGCTCAAGGAGATGGAGTCACAAAACGGATTGACTCGCGTTATTACGCTTAAGGCGTCCTTGTCTGTCCCCGGCGCTCTAGAGGGGGAGACCGTTCGCGCTTGGCTTCCCGTAGCCGCCACCTGCCGCCAACAGTCTCAGGTCGAGATTCTCGACATGACGCCGGAGGGTGCTGTTGCTCCCGCGAACGCTTCGGCGCGTACCGCCTCGTGGTCTTCTTCGAGTGAGCGCTCATTCTCGGTGACTTATCGCTATCAAATCAATGCCGCTTATCGCGATATTTATGGGGGTGCGCTTCCGTCGCATCCGTGTATGGACGCGCCGTTGCCCGAAGATATTTCTGAGGACCGTCCGCACATTGCATTCACGCCGTATCTGCAGCAGCTGACGGCCGGTGTTGTTGACGGACTCGAGGATCCGCTCGATCGCGCTCGTGCTATCTATGATTATCTGACGCAACATATCGACTATCGCTATCAGCCGCCGTACTTGCTTTTGGGATCTATTGCCGATGACTGCGCGCATTCGCTCCGCGGCGATTGCGGAGTTATGGCGCTCACGTTTATCACCATGTGCCGTATCGCGGGCGTGCCTGCCCGTTGGCA
Organism: uncultured Collinsella sp.; assembly: GCA_937989875.1. Lineage (GTDB taxonomy): Bacteria > Actinomycetota > Coriobacteriia > Coriobacteriales > Coriobacteriaceae > Collinsella. The sequence continues at coordinate 22,414 of CALKBO010000046.1, forward strand.
GAGCGGCCTGTACGTTGCGCCCGATTCGGTGGGGTCGCACGACTGGGCAGAGTTCTATACGCCGCAGACCGGTTGGCTCAACGCCGACGTGTCATTTGGATCTTCTGCTCGCAGGATGGGGGAGGAGTGGCGCCGCCGTCACTACTTTGGCAATCTCGACCCGTGGCGTATGGTGGCCAACAATCGATTCCAGGCAGAGTTTGAGCCCTCTTTCGACGGCATGCGCGAGGACCCTTACGATAACCAGATGGGTGAGGCTTCGGTCGACGGTCGCGGATGCCGTCAGCGCGAGATGCTCCGCACAGTCGAACTCATCGAAATGCTCGAAGTTCCATTTTCGGACTAATCGGTAGAAAGCTGTGATAAACTAACTCACGCATTACGTGCCCGAGTGGCGGAATTGGCAGACGCAGTGGACTCAAAATCCACCGTTGGCAACAACGTGCGAGTTCGAGTCTCGCCTCGGGCACCATACATGCAAGTGAGCGTTCAAGGGGGTTGCGGCCCCCTTTTTCGTGCCGAACTCGCGTGAGCGCGCGAAGCGTTAAGCAAACAGGCCTGCGGCCTGTTTGTAGCGGCGCGTGGCGAGGGCGCCGCGCGTCCGAAGCCCGGGGCTTCGCGAAGCGAAGGCCCTTCGAGTCTCGCCTCGGGCACCATACATGCAAGTGAACGTTCAAGGGGGTTGGGTTGATTTTCAATCTCAACGCAACAGCCTGAACGGACCCCGCGTTTCCG
>CALKBO010000047.1 GCA_937989875.1 uncultured Collinsella sp.
GATCTTAATCACCACCGACGAAGAATCTAAACTGCCGGTCAGGAACTTGAAAAATCTGACCAAGCAGCTTTTCGGGATGGCAGATATATATGTCCTTGACTGGCACGACCGTGCTCTTATGGACACTTATCGAGAGGTCTTTCTGAAGAACACGCCGGCTTATGATTACGGCATGGAATGCTCAAGCCTGAAGATTTACTGTAAGCCGGTCGATCTCACGGTTCCAACTGACAATGAAATGGGGATGGCTTATGCCAAGTATCTGATCGATCGATATACGCGCTACGGTGAAAACCGATTCATAAATGTCCTTCGTCAGGGGATCTGCCGTGCGAGCGACAGGGTGGCTGGGGATATCCTGAGTATCGCCGATGTCCGATGGTTAGATGGAATAGATGAGGCCAAACGCCTCAGTTCACGGATTAAGAAACTGAAGCAGCGGGTGAAAGGCGATTCCGGTGGAAACGAAACGGTTGATTCGCTTCGCGATGAGATAAGCGGTCTTCAAAAGGACATCGCGGACTGGGAGGAAATTGCGAGCGAGTTGGAGACTTCGAACTCGGAAGCGGCTGCAAAAATCGACATGCTCACGCGCGATGCGATGCGACTTGAAAACGAGAAAAGGGCCGTCGAGCGTAAGCTCGAGATGGCAGAACTCGAGCAGCTAAACGCCAATGCGTTAAACGGCATCCGCAAGGCGCTTACGGTAGTGCCTGAAAACCTTACACAGCTGCTTGATTTGGCGAAGGTGCTCTATCCGGACAGAATCGTGATTCTTCCCGATGCCTACAGGAGTGCCAAGAAATTTGACGGCATTTTGACGGAAGAATGGGAAATCTTGGTTGCCGTCGCGACGACGCTCTGGGATCTATGCTTTAAGGAGACGGTGAACGATCGGCTGGGTTCTGAGTTCAAGAAACGAACCGGATATGAGCTGGCTCGCGGAGAGTCTGGAACGACTTGCGCGATGCCCAACTTGATGAAGCTCCGCAAGCGGATGTACAAAGGCAAGGAGATCGATATCTCGCCGCATATCAAGGGAAGGAACATCAAGGCCGCCTTCCGGCTCCACTTCTATATCGACAGGGATGAGGAGAAGATCGTGATCGGACACGCGGGGGAGCACATGGATACCGCAGGGACTCCACGTCGATAAATCCCCTTTCACAAGAAGGTGCAATCTGTTAATTGTCCAGATTGTACCTTCTTTTATGTTTCTGCATAGCATTATGGTATCCTAGTACCATGGTTACATGAGTACAAAGGGGATTGAGATGCCGAGCGGACTGGAACTGTATCCACATAATGAAAAGGCGTATCGCAAACTACTGGATATGCTGTCTGAGACCAGGCGTGCGTGCATCATTCATCCTACCGGGACAGGCAAGGCGTTTATAGCATACCGTTATGCCTTCGATCATCCGAAGGAGCGAATCATCTGGATGTCACCCTCGACCTATATCGAACAGGAGCAGGAAGCTTCTATCAGGCGTGAACTGCCGAATTATGAATTCAAGAACATCGAGCGCATGACGTATCAGACTGCCATGCATCGAGCGCAAAAGGGAAACCTTGATATCCATGCCGATACGGTTATTTTCGATGAGTTCCATCATACGGGGGCACCGCAGTGGTCCCGTGGTGTTGAAGGGGTCATCGAATGCAATCCCGACGCCAATTTGATCGGATTGAGCGCGACTTCGATTCGATACAGCGATAGCGGCCGAGATATGTCCGATGAACTTTTTGATGGGCATATCGCCTCATATATGTCGTTGACGGATTGCTGGGTTTTAGGCATCCTGCCTGTCCCGACATATGTGACTGCCGGGTACAGCATCAACGGCTACATTGAAGATCTCGGCGAGCGCATCGCAAAGGAAGAGAGTGCGGGTAGGCGGGCGGAGTTGCTGGCTGATTTTAACGAGCTGAGAGATTGCGCGAGCAGGGCAGCGAACCTTCCGGCCATTTTTCAAAAGTACTTTGCGGGAATAGAGAAAGTGATTGTTTTTTGCCCGAATGTCTTCGAGCTGAATGAAATCGAGAAGATGTGCCCGCGGTGGTTTTCCCGAGTAAACGGTAACGTTCATACCTATGTTGTCCATAGCTCGAATCCCTTCGGGACGAGTGAATACGATGGGTTCAAAGAGAACGATGATGAGACCGCAATCAAGCTTTTGCTTTGCGTCAACCAGCTTAACGAGGGGGTTCACATCAAGGGCGTGGATGCCGTCATTATGGTACGTCGTACCTCGTCGCCGACGATTTTCTATCAGCAGCTTGGGCGTGCATTGACCGCCGCAGGCAACTTCGAACCGTTGGTCATCGATCTGGTCGACAATTTCGAGATGATCGGGATTGAGCAGATTGTAAACATGATGTCGGAAAGCTACGCTCGGCTGTCAGATGAAAATGATCCGAAAGAGCTCATTCCGCCTTCAGCCTTCAAGGTCATCGACCATGAGAAGGACGCAAGGCATTTGGCGAAAAACCTTGAACGACGGCTCGCATTAAGATCCGAGAAACTGACAATCGATGAGAAGATAGCGCTGTGGAAGGGGCTTTAACAGATGACTGACGGGAAAAAGGACCAGCTCAAACGGAAAAAGACTCTGGAGTACGAGCTTCGCCGTCTTTATCGTGCGGGCGAGCTGACCGACCAGCAGATTGCCGAGTTGAAGGAAGCCGAGTTTCCATTCGATGCCCCTGTTCGCAGAACGGCAAAATCGGTTGTCCGGATTGACGATGGTAAGAGATGGCCGAGCTGCAGTGCAGCGGAAAAAGAGCTTGGGATCACCCAGGGCTGGATGTCGGATGTGTGCAATATGGCGCTGCGGGGCAAATGGGTCGCAATCAAAAATCAGTTCTATTGTTTTGAGTCGATGTATTCGCCGGATATGGATCTGACAGAGATTCGAGGACTCGCCGGGTGGATCGTCAATTTGGAAACGGGGGAGATGTTCCCGACTACGACCGAGGCGGCGAAGGCTGCCGGCACAAGCAGATCGGTAGTCCTAGACCATGTGAAAAACAAGGTCAAGCCTCAGAATAAGAGGTTTTCATATGTGAGGGATTGGGACGGGAAAGTAGGAAGACTTGTAGATTTGAATGTGCAGATGATTTGTCTTGAGACGGACACCATCTATCACAGCTATGACGAAATCTGTGCCGCAATATGGTCCGATGGATACGGGGAAACGCGAAAAGAGATCGTTCAGAAGGTCGGAGATGCCATACGGCATGGATGCCCTGCCTTTGATATGCATTGGGCAAATCGTGAGAACTTTGAAGAGAGAAAAGAAGCCTACATGGAGGAGAAAAGGCTGTGTGCTCGTCCGGTTATCGAGTTGACAACGATGCGCGAGTACGCAGATGTGCACGACGCGCTGAAATTCGGCTCACGTTACGTCGACTGGAAGAAGATCGTTGCAATCTGTGATGCGAAGGGCGAGCCGACCAGCGAGGCGACACGCTGGAGGGGTGAACGGTGGTTTTGGAAAGACGATTGGAAGAAAAATATCAAACTGAAGTCCGGCGAGCGCATTAAGGACATGCAGCCGGTGATCTGCTATGAGCGGGGAAGGTGCGATTATTCGGTTCTTGAGCTAACGAGGTGGTACGGGTTCGACCATAAGTCTTTACTGAATTCAGGCAAGAAGGGAATCGTTTTTGACGGTCTGACTTGGAGGCTTTTGCGATACGACGTGGATTTCGAGAAAAGGCTGAAGGAAACGCCTTTAATCTGTCGAGAGACCGGGAAGACGTTCGATACATTATCCGATTTGCTGGATTTGCTGGAGAGAGAGCATGAATGTTGCGCATATGATCGTCCATGTCACATGTACGATCTTCAGCGGGCGATCGAGGGCGGTTGGGAGTACAAGGGTTTTCACTTTGAATACATGGTTCCACCTTCCGTTTCAGGAGAACGTTAATTGTGTTTAGTCTCAACATTAAGCCTCAATATATACCTGCTCGATATTTCTCTTTCTGTGTCCTATTGACGGTCTTGCTGGTGACTTTGAGCATTCGCTCCCTACAAGGAGAGTTGTTCATAACCGATGCGCAGTATATGGTTGCCGCCGGCCGTTGGATTATAGCCAACGGTCATCTGCCGACAACCGATCCGTTATCGATTCATTCGGAATTGACCTATATCTGCCAGCAATATCCTATCTGCATATTAGTTGCAGTTCTCTACGACACTTTTGGAGAGATGTCAGTTCGGCTGTTTTTTGCGCTGTTGGACATGGTGGCGGTTCTCTTCATTTGGTACCAAACTTTTCCAAAAGCTGGAAACCGCATTCTTCACTGTGCTGTTTCATGCGTATTCGGAGCGGTAATCGTTTATAGCCTTCGGTCGACACCGCGTGCGCTCGATATCCTGTGCCTGGCTGTTTCCTGGGAGTTGATGGAGAAATACATTAAAAGCCGCGATATTAGATTTCTGTTTGGTTTTCCATTCCTAGGGGTTTGTATAGCCAATCTGCACGGTGCGCTTTGGCCCTGTGCGATCATGTTGCCGCTTGCCGCTTTATTAGATAGTAAGCTGGATCCGAATGCGCGGGTCGCATTGGCTGTGACGATCTTACTTACGATCGCTTCCGCAATGCTGAATCCATACGGATTAGACGTGCTGTCGCTTCCGTTTAAGACAATAGGCACGTCAGATATCGCCACGGTTGCCGTGCCGGAACTGAAACCGATGTTCTCCATCGTTCCGGTTGAAGCAGTGATACTCATTGTCATCTCGGTCGTGCCGGTGATCTTCCATGCCAAGTGCTTGGGATTTAAAAAGACGGTATTTTCGTTCGAAACGATGATGATCTCAGGACTGCTCTTTCTATCCCTGATGACATGGCGAAACGAACTTTTGCTGCTTGGCATATTGATGATCGTCTACAGCACGTGGTGCTGGAAGCTTGAGCCAAAGTGCAAGGTGAGCTCGAAGATGTTAAGCAGGATAGTCTTATTTTCAATCTCTGTGGTTCCACTTGAGTTTGGAGCGGTTCTGTTTTATAGCACGCTGTCTGCGACCGATCAAAAGTCCATCTCGATTGAAAGAGCGTTTCAGGCAATGAGAGAGGATGGCGCCGTATCGGGAACGGCAGTCTTGACGGACATTGACCCCGGATGCCGAGCGGAGCTAAACGGGTTCAAGCCGTATCTTGATACCAGAATTGAGGTGTTCAATGGGCAGAACGGGCAGAAGAATGTACTTGCCGAGGCAGGAAATGCGCTTTCTTCTGGAAGCCTATCGGCCATTTGCGATGACTATGGAATGGATTACGCTGTACTGAATTACGGCATCAATGATGTCGGTATTCAAGATTTGGAGGAATCGGGATTCAAGCCGGTCTATAGCGACAATCTGACTGTCTGTTTGAAAAGAAGCACTGTCTAGGAAATCTATCAGCGACCACGGGGAGCGGATCAATAGGTGCCGTAGGGCACCGCATGAAAAGCGCATCGCCATACGTCCTGCAAGTCGACTCGCAGGACGACTTGATAGCGCTTCGTAGATTACATGATGCAATATGTTAGTATTATGGTATAATATAAAAAGGGAGAATTCCCTAAATATCGAATTGAAAAGAAGAGGCAGGACTTTATGAATTCAGATAGACAATACGATCGCACTATGGAATTGTGGCGCAGTTACAGTATCGCTACGTCGCTTGAGTTGGCAGCGCACCTGGAAAATTTTGCAATATTATTCTCTTACAACTCAGGGAAAATCGAGAATAGAGAAATCACTTACCATGATACGCACGAGATTTTTAAGAATGGCCGTGTATGCGGTTACACAGGAGACCTGCGGACGCTTTACGAGATTAAAAATCTGAAAGACGCAAGTGAGCTGATGTACCGATGGTTCGACGAGCGTAAACCTATCTCGCTCGATTCCATTCGGGAGATGCAGTTTGAACTGACAAAAGGGACTTACGACGAGCGGCGTTGGGAACTTGGGGAAAGACCGGGGAAATTCAAGAAAAACGATTTATGGGGAGTCGGCATGCACGATGTTGCCGCTCCTGTAGATGAGATCGAGAACGACCTTCAACAGGATCTTGATGAGGTTTCCGAGTTTGGAGATAAAAATCCGCTGGTGGCAGCTGCATTTTGGCACGCGAGGTTTGAGGGTGTTCATGCTTTTGCAGATGGGAACGGCAGGACTGGCAGGGCGATGATGAATTACTATCTGCTGTTGCACAACCATCCGCCGATCGTAATCTTTGATGAAAACCGGAAAGATTATTATGCGGCGCTGGACGATTTCGACATGACGGGCGATCTGAAACCGCTGATTGGTTTTTTGCGTCGGGAGACATGTAAGACATGGAAGAGTGCAGTGCAGAGGGAAGATCGGTCCCATC
>CALKBO010000048.1 GCA_937989875.1 uncultured Collinsella sp.
CGCAACGCGTTGCGCTGAGTCCTGAGGCTGTTGCAATGAAAATGACAATCAAGGGACACCTTTGTGGTGGTTTTTCAGTTTGCCAACGATATGTGAACGGCTAAAAAAGTCTGCTATACTCTTTCCCGCTGTCCCCATCGTCTAGCGGCCAAGGACGCCACCCTTTCAAGGTGGATATCGCGGGTTCGAATCCCGCTGGGGGCACCATTTGCATTTTGTACGAACCCGTTGGACGTCAAGTCTGGCGGGTTCGTTGTTTTCCACGTCGTAGTTCAAGGTCACTATGCACTCTTCGTCGCTCACGCTCGCCTGGTAGACGAACGCCTTCAACAGAGTCGCGTCGTCCAGGGCGGAGCCGCATTGCAGGAAGTCGGCCAGCCGCTCGGGGTCTATCTGATCGTCCCTGATCGCCTCAAGGTCGAGCTTGGCGCGGTCGCGCTGGTGCTCAAGCTCCGCTATGCGCTCCTTCGCGCCGGGCGCGATGATACCCTGCTCGATGGCGTTCAAGATGTTGCGAAGCCCGCGCTCGGCGGCTGAGAGCGACTGGGCGGCCTGCTTGCGCCTCGCCGCCACCTCTGCCCCGTCCGAGCTTTCCGCCACCATGCGGGCTATCCTCAAGGCCTCCTCGCGGTCTTGCAGAAGAGCCCGCAGCGCCTTGACGATCTCGCCCTCAAGCTCCTCGCGCCTGACGGGCTTAACGCATCCGTCGTGGCAGCGGTAGTACTCGTACTTGCGGTTGCCGCGCCCGCGCCCGCTCACGCCTTGCAGGTTGCGCCCGCAGCCCGCGCAGATCGCCTTGCCGGAAAGGGCGAAGTCGCCCCAGCTCTCCGCGCTGCGCTCCTTGGCCGCGCGTATGCCCTGTGCCTCCATGAACGTCACCTCGTCGATAATCGCGGGCATGCCGCCCTCTTTGACAACGCCGCCCCACTCGTAGCGCCCCGTGTACTTCCGGTTCTTCACCATCCGCTCGACCATCGAGTAGCCGCACGGGTTTCCCTGCGAGGTCTTGACCCCGCGTGCCGCGAAGTCGCGAGCTATCGAGTTGGTGGTCTCCTTTGCTATGCGCCGCTTGAACGCCTCGCGCACGAAAGCGGCCTCGTCCTCGTTGATCACGTACTCGTCGGCCTCGTTGCTGGCGTAGCCGAACACGCGCACGCCGTTGGTCTTGCATTTGAGCGCGTTGCCCTCCATGCCGCGCCTCGTGCGGATCGCGGTCTTCTTCGACTCGCACGCCGCAAGGCCCTCAAGCAGCTTCTCGTAAATGATGCCCTCGGGCGAATCTGGTATCTGTTCAAGCGCCGAGACGAGCTTCACGCCGTGCTGGGCAAGCTCGCGCTTATATATGGGCGCGTCGTACTCCCCACGGCTGAAGCGATCCATCATGTACACAAGCACTATGTCGCTCTCACCCGCGTTGGCTACCATGCGCTGGAACTCGGGGCGGTCGTCGGTGCGCCCGCTTATGGCATAGTCGCAGTATTCCGCCACGATGGCGTACTTCTCGCGCTGGCACCACTGGCGGCAGATGCGCAGCTGGTCGTCGATGGAGGCCTCGCGCTGCTTGTTGCACGAAAAGCGGGCGTATATCACCGCAGTTCTAGCTGTTGGCATTGAACGGAACCTCCTCACCACTTCTCTCGCACTCGTCAAGCCAAGAGAACACAGCTTCTGGATCTGGAATCATGGCAACAATCTCAGGTATCCCCTGCGCGTACCATCCAACGTTTTTGCACCTAATCTTGACCCGGTATCCCATACGGATCATTTTTCGAATGCTTTTGCTCATTGGGCTAAAAGAGCCAAATGGCTTGCCCCTATACATAAGCGCGTTGTTTCCGTGTTCGGCAGTATTCCATTCTGTTCCCGTCAACTCGCTTACAAGGGTGACAGGCTTCCTAGCGACCTCAGCATCGAATGTCTGCCCGACCCTTATTCCCTTCAATGGCCCGCCGTAGTAGGTGTAGACATCGCGCTCGTGTGAGCCGGATAGAACGATCTCCTTTGTTGGGAACATCTCGGAAACCTTCTCGTGCGCAGTGTTTGAAACTTGATTTATAGCGACCTTCGCAGCGGCTTTAGCCATATCACCAAGAAGTCCCATGCCTATTCCTCCTCGTATGTCATCCGAGCCATCTCTTCAAGGGACACGCCAAGAGCGTCCGCTATCGCCTTAGCTTTACCAAGTGTTGGCTCTTTTGCCCTTCCGCTCAAAAGGGCAGAAACGGTCGATCTAGGGGAACCAATAGCGCGAGCAAGCTCAGCTGGAGTCATTCCCTGTTCCTCTAAGTAATGTGCGAGAACAAACCGGTACTCCATGGCCTCCCCTTACAGTCCAAATATTTACACGTACAAAGTATTGCACGATGTAAAACTTTGTACAATACTGTAGGAGTACAAAGTTTTGTACGTGAGAAAGGAGAAGCATGAACCTGTCGGAGAAGGTCAACGAGTACGCCGAAACGAATGGTGTTACACGTGACGCGCTGGCAGACAGTCTCGGTATGAGCCGATCTTCGTTCTTTAACAAAGTTCGAGGCTCGTACGAGTTCAGCCTGTCTGAAGCCTACGCGCTATCTCGCATCCTCGGCGTTTCGTTGGACGAGCTGCATGAGCTAGCGGTGGCCTAATGAGCGACGAGAAGCAACAGGAGCAGCGTCAGAAGACGGCCCGCGAAGTTGCCTTTGACGGCATGTGCTCGACGATCCGCCAAGCATATCGCGAGTGGGAACGCCAGCAGAAGGGAGAAGCGAAGGCGTGAAGCAGTGGTCTACACGTGAACTCAGATACCTCGAAGAGCACGCCGGAGACGGCGCCAAGCAGGTAGCCAAGGACCTCGGGCGCTCCATCGACTCAGTGAAGCATATGGCGCGGAAGTGCGGACTCTCACTCCGCAAGCGCAGGCAGTGCCCCCGCTGCGGCCAATGGACGTTCCGACCGCTCAACAGGGTCAACGGCTGGTGCATCGAGTGCACGAAGGAGCTTCACATGGCAGACCTCGCCGAGCAGGCCAACGCGATGAAGGAGGAGGCGATCAGGGAGAAGAGGAATGGCAGGCAGCGCCAGCGCTACTACAGCCAGAAGAGCAGGGCGAAAAAAGCGGCAAAAAAGAGGCCCTAAAAAGCGCCCTAGCAATGACCTGCGAAAACACCGAAAGGAGAACGGAAATGCAGACAAAAAAGAAAGCGAGCGCCCCCAGCTTCCACACATCGGGCACCCGCTATGTATCCGCCTCGAAAGAGGCTGCGACCATCATACCATTCGAGGGCAAGCGCCCGACGGCGCAGGAGCAGCTTGAGCGCTCCCAGTTCAGGGCGGGCGTCATGGTCGGCTTCCTCGCGGCCCTCATGATCTTCCTCGCCGTGCTCTGGCTCTGGGTCATCCCCACTATGGACCAGGCCGTGGCCGACGCCCAGCGCGCCGTGGGAACCATGGCGGTGCTCAATGCGTAACGACGAGAGATACCGCCCCAAGCCGCAGAGCAACCAGCTTGAGATCTTCGGCCTGGGCATGGCTGGCGAGCAGGACGTTGCCGAGGCCAAGAAGTGGATCGAGGCCAACCCCGAGGCGTGGCGGTTCATGCTCTCCAACGCCCGCCGCCTCAAGGAGAAGGGCTACGTGTCGATCAACTACCTGGTGAACATGGTGCGCAACGAGCTGCACGTCGGCTGCAAGAACGGCATAGCCCCAGCCCTTGCCCGAATCATGGAGGCGCGGTACCCGGAGCTGCGCGGAGCCTTCAACAAGCACCGCAGCCAGAGCGATGGGTTTTCCGAATGAGCTGGCAGCGCACCCTTGCGGCCACGGCGCACATCACCATGCACCCAGCAGAGCTTGTTGGAAAGCAGCGCCCTATGACCGACTACCGCAACCACCGCACCTACACGCCGACCAAGACGCTCAAGGCCGAGAAGGCCATCAAGGACGCGTTCCGCGCGGCATACGGCGAGACCTTCGCCGACCACGACGGCCCGGTCGTGATGCGGATCTCGACCACCAGGCCGCTCGCGAAGAGCAACCCGAAGTACTGGGAGGGCCGCGCCGACCTCGGCAAGCCCGACTGGGACAACCTCGGCAAGCTCGCCTGCGACGCGCTCAACGGGATCGCCTTCAAGGACGATTCGCAGGTCGACATGGGAGCCGTCACCAAGCGGCCAAGAAGCCCATACGGCACACAGCCGCGCATAGACATCTACATCGAGTACTTCGTCGAGGAGTACGTGAAGGAGAAGAAATGAACGCCAAATACTTCGAAGAGAACGGCTTTGAGGACTTCCACGGGACCAAGTTCCACAAAGCAGTGCTCGACCACGCCGCCTGCATCGCGAACAACCTCATGTTCGACGCCACGCATCCTGACAACAACGACGGCGAGACGGCGGCAAACGCCTACCACGTGATGATCGCGCTTTGCGAGGCCGGGCTTTCCAGGATCGACGAGAAGTGCGTCGCCAAGAGCCGCGAGTTCATCGCCGACAAGATCAAGCCCGTCAGCGAGGAAGAGCGCGAGTTCGGTCGCGCGTTCCTTGCCGCCGTTCTCGGCATCAAATAGGAGGTAACGACATGATCAACGAAGCCACTATCCAGGCGCAGTTCAAGCAGGCCACCGTGAAGGGCAGCGTTGCGACCCTGCAATTCGAGATCCTGACCGACAACGCCGACGCCTTCCGCATCATCAAGCAGAGCGGCAAGACGGTTTTGCTCACCGTGGCTGAGCAGCAGCAGGCCATGGACTTCGACGACGAGACGGGCGAGATCTATGGCTAAGGAAACCGAACCGCAGCAGGTCGAGGCAGAGGTCATCGAGGCCGAGGCCACCACGCTTGAGGTCACCTACACCGAGGCCACTATCGCTTCGAACATGGACGCGTTGGAGGCCCACGTGAAGAAGGTCGTGGCCGACTACGAGGGCGCCACCTACGACCTCGCGAGCGCCCAGGCCGTCAAGGAGGCCAAGCACGACCGCAGCTACCTCAACGGCATCAAGAAGGAGATCGACGAGCGCCGCAAGGCCGTGAAGCGCGAGTACAACAAGCCGCTCGACGCATTCGAGAGGCGCTGCAAGCAGATCACGGCCATCATCGACGAGTCAACCGATGCCATCAAGGCGCAGCTTGACGAGGCCGAGCAGACGCGCAAGGACGCGCTCTACTCGCGCCTACAGCAGCACTACGAGGAGTTCGCGGGGCTGCTCGCGCCGGTCGTCCCCTACGAGCGCCTGCATGAGCCGCAGTGGCTCAACAAGACCTTCGGCGAGATCAAGGCGCAGCAGGCGCTTGAGGCCAAGGTGTCCGACGTGGCCAGAGACTGGGAAACGCTCAAGGCCCAGCAGGAGGCGATGCCGCACTACGCCGACGCGGAGCGCGAGTTCTTCCGCACGCTCGACCTCGGAGCCGCCTTGAACGCGGCGCGTCTGGCCGACGAGGAAGACCAGCGAATCGCCGAGCTGAAGGCGGCCATGGCACCCGAGCCTGAGCCGGAGCCTGAACCTGAACCAGAGCCTGAGCCAGAGCCGATCGCAGCGCCCGAGCCTGAGCCGATGCCCGCGCCAGTGCCAATGCCCGCACCCATGCCAGCACCGGTCGCGGAGCCTTTGGAGGCGTGGACGGTCGAGGTGCCGAGCGCCACGCGATCGCAGATGCAGGCGCTCGCATCCGTACTCAAGGCGCAGGGAATCACCGGAAGCATCCGCCGGGGCACGCCAGCCCAGGTGGCGGCGAGGATGGAGTAGACGATGGCAGAAGACAAGCACATGACGCTGGCCGAGGCCGTGGCCCAGGTGCAGCGATCCGTGGTGGTGCCCAAGGCACGCTACAACGCCCACGGCAACTTCTACTACCGCTCGATGGAGGACATCGTGGCGGCGCTCAAGGAGCCGTGCAAGGAGGCGGGCATAGCCTTCACGCTCAACGACAGCATCGTGCAGATCGGCGAGCGCTACTACGTCGAGGCCACGTGCCGCCTGTTCTTCGAGGACGGCCACGGCGATCCCATGGACGTGACGGCCTACGCCCGCGAGCCTTTGAACCAGAAGGGAATGAACGAGGCGCAGGTCACTGGCAGCGCATCGAGCTATGCCCGCAAGTACGCGCTCTGCGGAGCTTTCGACATCGACGGCACGAGTGACCCCGACACCCTCATGGGTGACGGCAAGCCCGCCGAGAAGGAGCCGCCCGAGTTCGGCCAGTTCATCGCCAAGTGCAAGAGCTGCGGCACCTCCTACCAGTTCGAGAGCCGCCAGCAGTACGAGCAGTTCAAGGCGAACCCCGGGTGCTGCCCGTCTCCCGCATGGCAGGTCGTGTAGGCCATGCAAGACCTCTACGCCGAGCGCATGCAGCTCTTCGACAGGCTCATGGACGAGCTTCAGGCGCTGCGCAACAGCGGAAGCCAGTACGCCGAGAACGAGGCCGAGTACCGCAAGGCGCTGCGCATCGCGATCCTTGAGGAGCGATCCAAGGGAACGCCAGTGACGGTGATAAGCGACCTCTGCCGAGGACGTGAGGACATAGCCGAGCTGAAGCAGCGCAGGGACTGCTCCGAAGCGCTCTACAAGGCGAGCCAAGAGGCGATAAACGTGTACAAGCTCAAGATCCGAACCGTCGACGAGGACATAAAGCGCACCTGGTCGAACGGGACGGGCGAAGGGAGTTACTAAATGTCGATCAACCGAGTGAACATCAGCGGAAACTTGACCCGCGACCCCGAGCTGCGGGCCACCCAGGGCGGCATGCAGGTTCTGGGCTTCGGCGTGGCGGTCAACGACCGCCGCCGCAACCAGCAAACCGGCGAGTGGGAGGACTACCCGAACTTCGTGGACTGCACGATGTTCGGCAACCGCGCCGAGAGCATGGGCCGCATCCTGCACAAGGGCATGAAGGTGGCCATCGAGGGCAAGCTGCGCTATTCGAGCTGGGACAAGGACGGCCAGCGCCGATCCAAGCTTGAGGTGATCGTGGACGAGATCGAGTTCATGAGCCAGAAGCAGGGCCAGCAAGCGCCGCAGGGTTACCAGCAGCAGTACGCGCCGCAGCCCGCCCCGCAGACGGCGCCCCAGCAGTGGAACGCGCAGCAGGCCTACCAGCAAGCCCCTGCGCCGCCGCAGGGCTACCAGCAGGCGCCCGCCCAGTACGCGCCGCAGCCAGCCCCGCAGACGGCGCCGCAGCAAGCGCCCATGCCGCCCGCCCAGGAAAGCCTGTACGACGGCGACATCCCGTTTTAGGGGCGATGGCGGCATGCAGGTACTGGACTCGCTCATAGACGGGCCGCTTAGGCTGCGCAACCGCAGGGAGGGCGACGAGCTTATCGGCATGATCGTCCGGTACCTGCGAACTGGCGAGCAGCCCGAGCCTCGGACGGACGCCCAAGAGGCCGTGCTGTTCGCCGTGCAGCCCGTCATGGAGACCTCGCGCAAGCGCATCGTGGCTGGAGGATCGGGCGGCAAAGCGGCAAGCAAACCCGAGAGCAAACGGGCAAGCGAAACGGGAAGCAAACCGCCAAGCAAAAGCGGAAGCAAAACGCAGAGCAAAGCGGCAAGCAACGATGCAAGCAAACCCGAGAGCAAACGGGCAAGCGAAGAGGAAGAGGAAGAGGAGTTAGGAAAAGGGATTAAGGAGAGAGGGAAAGCGGCGCGTTTCCGCGCCCCCTCTCCCGCCGAGGTCGCCGAATACGCCCAGCAGTTCGCTGCGGACAAGGGACTCGACCTCACCGCCCTCGACTTCGACCCCGAGCGCTTCGTCGACTTCTACGCCCAGAAGGGCTGGATGGTCGGGCGATCGCACATGAAGGACTGGAAGGCAACGGTGCGCAACTGGCTGCGCACCTCGAAGCCCAGGAACGGCAGCGCGAAGGAGGTGCCAGACGATGGATTTTCGGCCTACGACTGAGTGCCCGCACTGCGGCGCGACCCTCAAGGCCCGCACCACGCGGCTCGCTGGGCGGACGCTGTTCTGCGGCTACGAGCAGTGCGGCTGCGCAGGCGCCGAGGCCGAGCGCGAGAAGGAGCGCCAGGCCGAGGCCGAGGCGGCTCGCAAGGCTGCGCTCGACAGAGCCATGCACGACTGGAAGCGGGCGGGCGTGCCCGATCGCTACGTGAGCCTCGACCACCCGTTGGCTGCGGAGATCGCCGAGTGCATGAAGCGCGGCCAGTGGGTGTACCTCTGGGGAGACGTCGGAACTCATAAGACCACCTGCGCCGCAGCCGTGGTGAAGCGCCTGGCTGGCGGCAAGCGGTCGGTGCTCATGGCACCGATGTACCGCATCCTCGACGAGATTCAGCGCAGCTTCCACGACGGCGGCGACCCGCTCAAGCGCTACGCCGAGGTGCGCTACCTGATCGTGGACGACCTGGGCAAGCGCAGGCCGACGGGCTTCGTGCTCGACAGCCTTTTCAGCTTGATTGACCAGCGCTACTCCGCGATGCTGCCCACGCTGGTGACAACGCAGTACAAGCCGAGCGACCTCGTGCGCAGGCTCGCCGAGCAGGGAGACCCCGACACCGCCAAGGCCATCGTGTCGCGGCTCAGGGGCGGCGCGAGGGTCGTGCACTTCGACGGCCCGGACGGGAGGTTGCAATGATCCTCGATGCGGGGGTGCTTCGCGGCTACCCCAAGGAGCGAGCCGAGCTTTACGGCAAGCCTCACCTGGGGGCGCACTACACCCATGGAAAGGCCTACGAGGCGCTTTCGCCCCGGTGCTGCGTCTGCGGCAGGCGGGCGGGAAGCGTCCACCACGTGGCGCACCGCTCTTGGGGCGAGATTTTCCGCCTGGTGACGCCGTGCGGCGCCTGGGACTTGCGAAGCCCGCTGTTCTGCCTCTGCGGCAGCGGCACCACCGGATGCCACGACAAGTTCCACGGCGGGGCGCGGCTCAAGGCCGAGTGGCGCTGGCGGCATCCGGTCTACGAGGAGGCCTGGTGGACGGGCCAGCTGTTGCAGGTCTACGAGCCGCACAGCCCTGGCCTCTACGAATACGGATATTGGCTGATCACAGACCGTGACGGCAACGAGATGATACGTGAAGGGATGTAACCCATGGAGATCAAGACATGCGAGCAGTACGTGCTCGATCAGTTGGAGCAGGCGCGGGCTGAGCGCGATTGGCTGCGCGGCAAGCTTGAGCAGGCGCAGGACGAGGCAGAGGAGCTGCGCGGCAAGCTCATGGAGCGCGGCGAGCGCGATGCCTCGAAGGTCGAGCAGGCCATCCGCAAGGAGGGCCGCCGTAAGCTCTACCGCGACGGCACCGGCTACCGCACGAGCGTGGACGACGGCGGCAAGATCATCCCGTTCTCTGACTGGTGCATCGAGCACGTCGGCTACTCAAGCCTGCGCTGCGGCATGACCAAGAGCGAGTTCATCGCCTATTTCGAGCCAGAGTTCCGAGAGGAGTACGACGAACTGGTCAACGAGTGGAAGGCGGGCCAGGAATGATACGCATTTACGAGCGCTCGCTTTGCCAGAGCTACGCGAGCGCCTACAGGGCTGGCATCAAGATCGGCGAGGCCGAGACGCGAGAGGACGCGCTGAAGCAGGTCGAGGCCATGACCGAGGACAGCTACCAGTGCTTCGCCGTCGACGATGACGGCACGTGCATCGACCTGACGGGCACGTTCCCCGGATGCCTCGCGGGGGTGGTGAAATGAGCTGTTACATCATCGAACTGGCCGATTGCGCACTGACACCGTACGCAATCGAAACGGAGAGTGGCACGGAATACGGATGGGGCTTGATGCCGAAGAGGAAGGTTGACCTCGACGAGCTTTTGAGGGTCGCCGACGAGTGCGACGCAGCCGACGTGGACGGCGTGACCGACTGGGCTGCGCGAATCAGGAAGGCGGTGGGCGAATGAGCGCCAAAACAACCGAGCTGAAGCCGTGCCCGTTCTGCGGAAGCGGGAACGTGCGCTATAAGGAAGCCGAGCACGCCGTCGTATGCGCACGCTGCAAGGCCAGGGGAAGCATCGCTCCGGACGAAGAGATGGCTATGCGCATGTGGGACGAGCGAGCGGGCGAACTGGAGCCCGACAGCTGGGAGAAGCTGGAAGAGGACGTGAATCTCGGCTGCCGCGATTATTGCGAGAAACATCGTCTCGAAGAATGCGATTACAACATGCGCGTGCACATGCTCGACCGCGCCAAGAAGCTCGCGGGCATCGAGGATGAGGCGCAGCGATGAGCAAGCGAAGAGGAACGAGGCGCCTACGATGAAGCTCAAAAACCCGATCAGGGGGATCAGGAAGGCCATGACACCGCCGTGCACCCAATGCGTGCACTCGCGCTTCAAGGCCTTCAACAGCGTGACTATCTTGTGCAAGTGCGGTGCATACCTCGACCACGTGGAGCGCACGTGCTGCGAGCGCTACGACAATTTCGTCGCAAGAGACGTGCGCGGAACCAGGTGGTGTCGATTCGAGCAGAAACCGCCGAAGGCCGAGGACGGTGACGAGTCATGAAGGCCATCGAGGCGCCGAAAACTATCGAGCCGTGGCGCATCATCTGCGCGGCTCAAAGCGAGCCTGATTACAGCGAAGAGCGCTACATGTTGATTTACGCCGGCGATGGAAGCGACGACTATTACGACAAAGGCTATATCTTGCTGGAGGGCTGGCACTGCTCCTGCTACGACTGGCCCGAGGTCGATTGGGACGCCACCCATTACGAGGAAGACGAGCTGCTGAAGATTGCCGACATGCGCAAGCGCAACCCGTCGGACAGCGCCGAGCGCCGCTTCTTCATGCTCGTCGAGCAAGCATTGGGGGCGCACCGATGAAGTACGTCTCGCTTTTCAGCGGCATAGAGGCCGCGACAGCGGCGTGGGAACCGCTTGGTTGGGAGCCCGTGTGCTTCGCCGAGTTCGACGAGTTCCCCAGCGCCGTTTTGGCCGAGCGGTACCCCGAGGTGCCGAATATCGGCGACGTTACCAAGATGAACTGGAAGAAGTACCGCAGCAAGGTGGACCTGGTGGTGGGCGGAAGCCCATGCCAATCCTTCTCGATCGCGGGCAAACGGGAGGGGTTGCAAGGTGAGTCAGGACTCATGTTCGAGTACATTCGGGCGGTACGTGAGATACGTCCTCGATGGTTTCTTTGGGAAAACGTCCCGGGAGCGCTCTCAAGCGAGAATGGGGAGGCTTTCCGACAGCTCCTGTCCGAAATGGACAAGCTCGGGTACGGTCTGGCGTGGCGCGTACTCGATGCGCAGTTCTTCGGAGTGGCCCAAAGACGCCGCCGTCTCTTTCTTGTCGGACATCTTGGAGCCTGCCCCCCGTCGGCGTACTCATTGAGCCGGAGAGCATGCGAGGGGATCTTGAATCGAGCGCGGAAAAGAGGGCGAGCCTTGCCGAAGAGGCTGGAAGAAGCCCTCGTAGCGCAGGCTTCAAGTACCACCAGGGAGCGGGCGCGGGAGGAGTAGGAGCGGAACCCGAGCAGCCTCCCACGCTCACCGCCGATTGGCACAACCCCGCCGTCTACCCCATCGACGAGCCGATAACGATGGCCGACCTCAACGCCAACACGGCGATCGGATACGACATGGTTGGCACGCTCAAGGTTGGCGGCGACGCGCCGTCGGTGTGCCCGTGAGCGCCTGCACGCTGCTCGTTCGCTGCGGATGCGCGGGCGGGGGCAAAGGAGCGCTGGTGAGCGACGAGGTGTCGCTCACCCTCTCCACCAGCAACACCCAGACGCTTTTCAGCGAGGAAGGAGGAGGCATGGTTGTGCGAAGGCTCACGCCGCGCGAGTGCGAGCGTCTTCAGGGTTTTCCGGACGATTGGACGAGGATACCCTATCGCGGCAAGCCCGCAGACGAGTGCCCGGACGGCCCGCGCTACAAGGCGGTCGGCAACAGCATGGCCGTTCCCGTTATGAGGTGGATCGGCGAGAGGATCGCCATGGCCGAGGCGGGTGAGATTTCATGAGCTGCGATTCGTTTGAGTGGGCGTGCGAAAGATGCGGCAGGACGTACCGCAATCCGTTTTTCACGTGCTACCCGCGCGAATTTTGGAAGGACAACAAGAAGTGTGTCGGCGAGGTCTGCGAAAAGTGCCGCGACGAAATCGACTATAGCAACGTGCGAGAGGAGCAGAAATGAAGAAGGCGATGATCGTCCAGCCCATGAACGGGCTTGGCGAGGAGCAGATACTTGAGGCCCGCGCGAAGGCGGTCGCAGAGCTTGAGCGGCGCGGATACGAGGTCGTGGACACGTACTTCAAGGACGGCCTCGCGGTGCCGCCCAAGGTGGTGAACGTGCCGCTGTACTACCTGAGCCAAAGCCTTGGCAAGATGGCCGAGTGCGACGCTGTGTACCTATGCGATGGCTGGGAGAACGCACGGGGCTGCAAGGTCGAGCGCGCCGCAGCTGTGGCCTACGACCTTGAGCTCATCGGGTACGACCTACCGTGCCGTGGTGATGCCTCGTGAGCATGGCCTACTACGAGCCGGGCAGCGGGTGGAACCTGCCGCCAGGGTGCTTCGACGACGATCCGGACGCGCCGTGGAACCGGGTGGACGAGCCGGCTTGCGGAGATTGCGCCCACTGCATAGAGGGAGGCTGCGACTACGGCATCTGCGAGCTTGAGTTCGAGGAGGCTTTCAGCGCCCAGGAGGCGAAGGAGCCGATAGCGGCATGGGAGGCTGCGAAGTGGGCGCGAGACTGGATCGTCGAACACTACAAGGACATGCAGGAGGACTGGTGCAAACGGTTCGATGGATAGCGGCATCATGCGTCGCGCTGCTTGTCGCGGTTGTGGCCCTTGAGCTTTATGTAATCAGAACGCTGGCGGCGGGGCTGGTGGTTCTGGCCCTGCTCGCCTGCGGGTAGGAGGTGGACGATTGACCAACTGGGAGCGGTACTTCGGTTCGCCTGAGGCCGCGATGCGCATGGAGGTGCGCATGCTGCGCGACGGGCGGCGGTTCAAAATCTCGCTGAGCGAGTGCAACCCCTTCACAACGTGCGCGTTCGAATCGCGCTGGGTGCGGGACTTCGGCTCATGGGGCGAGTATCTGGACTGGCTCAAGGCCGAGTACGACGACGGGACCGTCAGGTGGGAGGACGAATGAGCCGCCCAGGATGCAACCGGGGATGTCTGCTCGTGATAGCGGCATCCCTGCTAATAGACGGACTTACGCTGTGGGCGGCGGTATCGCTGGCCCGCATGATCATTGGAGGTTGACATGGGATACAAGAAGTTAATGGATGCAGCCGGTGCTGTCGTGTCCATGCTCGTGATGCTCTTCCTGGTGCTGCTCGTGTGCTACGGCATCGTGTGGTGCATCGGCGGGATAGCGGCGATGCTGGCATGAGCGGCAACCCGCGCAACCGCAACGGCAACGCAAGGCGCAAGCTGAGAGCGAGGCTGAGGGCAGAGGGAAGGCCGTGCCACATATGCGGCCAGCCGATAGACTACAGCCTGCCGAGCGGCGACCCGTGGAGCTTCGAGGTGGACGAGCTGCTGCCCGTGTCGAGGGGAGGCAGCCCGCTGGACTACTCCAACGTGGATGCAGCCCACAGGATTTGCAACCAGCGGCGCGGCAACAGGATGCCGGGCGACGCCAAGCAGTACCAGATACGCCGCACGCGGCTGTTCTGAGGGAAAACATAGCAATGCACCAATAGGGGCGCGGTCGTTTCGGCGGTCGCGCCCTTTCTTTTGGCCCCAAGCGCCGAAGCCGCCGAAAAGAGGCGGGGCGGTCGCCCCTCCCCCGGGTCGGAAGGCCACTCCGGCCGCCTAGGGCCGATTTCCCCCCGTCCGTTCCGAACGATTTCGCTATCTCACGCCGCCATTACGATTCCCCGCGAAGAAGGAGGGAATCATGGCCGAGAACATCAAGATGCCGCAGGAAGTGGCTAGCGACCCCGTGCAAGCCGCCATCTGGGAGCAGCTGACCGCGAGGCGCACGTTCGCGCAGGAGGATGCGCCGACGCTGGCGCTGCTCTGCTACTGGCACGCCGTGGCGAACCAGGCACGCGAGGCCATGGCCCTCGGGGGCAACGAGATCGAAATACTCGACGCCACCGCATACAAGCCGATTAGAGGCAAGGGCGGCAAGCGGCTCAAGATGATGCGCAAGAATCCGGCGCTGACCGTGCTGAAGGAGGCCAGCACCGAGATCAGAGCGCTGTCAGACCAGCTCGGCCTGTCCAAGTCGGCCCGCAACGTCACGGTGCGGCAGGCGCGACCCGCGAGCGCCCACGGCAAGCTGCTCACGCTCATGTTCGACGACCGCGAGACGCGTGCCAAGGCGGCAGGCGCGTGATGCAGGCGAGGCAGACCCCGACATACGAGGCGAACATCCCAGAAAGGCTCGACGGGGACGGCCCCATGGCGGCAGAACTGGCATCCGCGTACTTCGGTGACCCGCTGCCGTGGCAGCCGCACCTGCTCGACGCCATGCTCGCCCGCGATGGACGCGACAAGTATCTGCTGCGCTCGATCGGCATATCCATCCCGCGACAGAACGGCAAGAGCTGGGACGTTCGCGCCCGCTGCTTCCACGGCGCCCTCAACGGCGAGAAGATTCTGTACACATGCCAGCACGGCGACACCTCAGACCAGATGTTCCAGGAGCTTTCAAGGCCATTCGAGGACGAGGACGAGCCTGAGCTTAACGCCCTGCTGCTCGCCGTGCGCAAGACCAACGGCCAACAGGCCATCAAGCTCAAGAACGGCGGCCTTATCCGCTTCACCACGCGCACCGACTCGCTGGCGCGAGGCAAGACCTACGACGTGCTTATCTACGACGAGGCGCAGGAGCTTACGGCCAAGCAGCAGGCGGCTTCTCTGCCCGCCATCTCGGCAGGGTCGAAGCACAACCCGCAGACGATCTACCTGGGCACGCCGCCAAGCCCCGACAACGTTGGCACGGTGTTCCGCGACCTCCACGAGGACGTTCACAACGGCAGGTCTGAGATGGGATGGATCGAGTGGGGCGCTACAGAGATCGGCGACGTGCACGACGAGTCGCGATGGTTCGAGTACAACCCGTCTCTCGGCACAATCCTCGACATAGAGGCCGTACGCGGCGAGTCCGAGCAGATGCAGCCCGACGTCTTCGCGCGTGAGCGCCTTGGCTGGTGGAGCCCAATCGGAGGAGCCGACTCATACGCGCTTTCGAGCGCCAAGTGGAAGGCGTGCGAGGCGGCGGGGCCGATGCAGGAAGGCAAGCTCGCGTTCGGCGTGAAGTTCTCGCCCGACGGGTCGCGCGTTGCCGTGTCCTGGGCGAAGGCAGAGCGCGGTGCCGGCTCCTACGTCGAGCTTTACGACCTCATGGGCGCTGAGGGCGGCACTGTCGGCATATCCGACATGCTGCTGCGCAACCGCGAGGAGATCGCGTGCGTCTGCATCGACGGAAAGAGCGGAGCGGACGCGCTGAAGCAGCGACTTCTGGACGGCAGGATGCCGAAGTCGGCGATCGTCATGGGCAGCACCGCGATCGTGCAGGCCGCCGCGACGATGCTGGCCGACGAGGTCAACGCCGGGACGACGAGCCACATCGAATCGCCCGCGTTGGACGATTCCGCAACGAAGTCGATCAAGCGCGACATCGGGCGCGACGGCTGGGGCTTCGGCGACGGCCCCGACTCTTCGTCAGCGCCGATCGAGAGCGCATCGCTGGCCCTATGGGCGGCGAGGACAACCAAGAGAGACCCGAGACGTAAACAGGAGGCAAGCTTCTGATGGCAGCAGTGAACATGGAACTGGCCGGACAGGTCGCGGCGGCGGAAGGCCTGCGACACGAGGACAAGGCGCTCGTGCGCGAGCTTATGGACACGTGGCGCACCCACCGATCCCGCAACATGTTGCGGGAGGACTACTACCTCGGACACGTCGGCGTCAAAGACCTAGGCATCGCCATGCCGAAAGCCCTCGCCAAGAAGATCAACCCGCGCGTTGACTGGCCCAAGAAGGCGGTGCACGCCCTGGCAGATCGCTCGGTGTTCAACGGCTTCACTGCCGACGACGATGCCGTTACCATGCGGCTGCGCGACATATGTGCCGACAACCAGCTCGAAGCTCTCTACCGCAAGAACCTTATCGGTGAGCTGAAGCACTGCTGCGGCTTCTGGACTGTCACGGACGGCGGCGGCAAGCCAATCATCTCCGCGTACCCGGCAACCGCAGCGGCGGCAATCTGGGATGACGCGCAGAAGCGCATCAAGGCCGGTCTCGTTGTGGCCGAGTCGAAGAAGATGCCAGGTGACACCGAGCGCGTGCCGACCGTCGTGCACCTGCTCACAGAAGACGCGCTGGTGGTGCTTACGCGCGGCAGCGGCCACTGGGTGGCCGACTACATGGAGCATGGCATGGGTCGCTGTCTCATGGAGCCTATGCCCTACGATGCCACGCTTGAGCGACCGTTCGGCTCCTCGCGCATCAGCCGTTCGGTCATGAGCATCACAGACGACGCCATACGCCAACGCGCCCGCATGGAGGTGGCGTCTGAGGCCGCGACGCTGCCGCAGACCTGGCTGCTCGGCACATACAAGAAGATGATCAACGGGCAGAACAAGTACGACGCGTCGATGGGGGCGGTCAACGAGATCACCAAAGACCCTGACGGAGACTCGCCGACCGTGTGGCAGTCGGCCCAGTTGCAGATGGCGCCGCTCACCGAGTACCTGCGCCAGCTAGCATGCCAAATGTCGGCGGTCACCAATGTTCCGGTGTCTTTCTTCGGCGTGAGCAACGACAACCCATCCTCTTCGGATGCCATCGCTGCATCGCTCGAACCGCTCGTAATCGATGCGAAGAACCTCAACCGCGAGAATGGCAACGCTTTGCGCAACGTGGCCTACATGGCGCTCGCTGTGGCGAACGGCACGGATTACGAGACCGAGCGCGATGCCGGCTACAACCTCAACCCGCGCTTCATGTCCCCGGCCTACCCGTCAATCGTGAGCCTGTCCGACGCCGCGTTGAAGCAGGTGCAGGGTCTGCCGAAGCTCGCCAACTCCGACGTGATGCTCGAAATGCTCGACTACACAGACGAGCAGATCCAGCGCATCAACAGCGACAACAAGAAGGCACAGGCGAGCGCTGCCGTGGCCTCGCTGTTCGAGCCGAAGGAGGGCGAGGATGGCGGAGATACCTCGCAGCCTGCTTAACGAGCTTACGGACGAGATCAACGCGCTATCTGGAATGGCGCAGCGCCAAGCCGGCGACGCGCTCACCCGCTTGGTGGCCGACTGGGAGGCGAGCGGGAACGGCGACATAGCGGCGCTGCGAGAGGCGGCCTACGAGGTGATCGAGACGGCTTGCGGCTACTACGCCGACACCGTTGCGGCTGGCCGCGCCGCCGAGTTCTACGACGCCGTGCGCAAGGCGCAGGAAGCGCCCGGAAAGTACGCCGCCGTCGCCGAGTCGCTGCGCGACCCCCAGGCGACGTACGGCTCGGTGAAGGCGTTCATGGCAAGCGTGGTGAAGCAGGGAGCCACCGACATGTTCGTTGCCGCGTGCGTTCGCCGCCTCGACGCAGAGATCCGCAAGGCCGCGAACATGTGCGTGGCGCACAACGTCTCCAAAGACCCGGCGAAACCGAGGTACGCACGCGTGCCGTCTGGCGAGACGTGCGGTTTCTGCCTCATGCTCTCCTCGTTCGGCTTCAACTACAAGACAAAGGAGGCCGCAAGCCACTCGCACCCAAAGTGCGACTGCCGCGTCGTGCCGAGCTTCGGCAAGGGATCAAAGGTCAAGGGCTACGACCCCGACGGCATGTACGACAGGTTCAACGAGTGCCTTGACACATTGGGCGGTCGCAACGGGCTGTGGGCGGAATGGGACGCCATGCCCGACGCGGAGCGAGAGGCGTACATCAAGGCCCACGGAAACAAGGCCGGCAAGGCTTTCGACAAGTACGTGAACAAGCGCATGGTCGAGGAGATCGAACTGCGCGATCCGAAGTGGTACGCATCGGGAGAACATTCCGGCATCGAGTTTACGGACTCCGCCGTGAAAGGCGAGAAGCTAAAGCGCTGGAAGAAAGACCCCGGCGAAAGAATTACCGCCGAGAAGTTGAACGCGCTTGGCTATAAGGCGGAGTTCTGGGAAGACGAATCGCATCTGACAGCACCGAACTCCGATGGGAAGACAACGATTAGCCGAGCGGATTTATCAACGGGTATCGAAATCAAGACGATCTACGGAGCTGGGTCTGAGAACACGTTCAAGTCTCACATCAAGTCAATACCCGGCAAGAATGGCGTGAAGCTCACCGTCGTCGACGTGAGCGAGAACGAAAAGGTGACGGACGAGCAGGCGATAAAGTGGATCAGCAAGTACATGGCCCGCTATCACATCAGCGAGGTCAGGATGCTCGGGCACGATGGGAAACTCCTGCGAATAAAGAAATAGCCAGCGGCTGCATGTCTCTATAGGTGAGTCAAACAACCCGCTGGCTAACCAGATTATAACCGCAAAAAACAGCAAGGTCCACCTACGGGTGGCCTTTTTCATGCCGAATCTCACGCTCATAAGAAACTGTCGCGGACGGGCCGCACGGCCCAACTGATGACCGTTGAGCAGCCGCACGGCAGCTCAGGCGTGCCGCACGGCACGGGAAAGGACGCGACATGGCAGAAGCAAACGAACCCACGAAAGTGCCGGGAGCAGAAGGCGGAGATGGCGCCAACCAGGAGCCGCCCGTCGACTACAAGGCGCTGTACGAGGCCGAGAAGAAGCACTCGCGCGAGTGGGAGAAGAAGGCGAAGGCCAACAGAACCGCAGCAGCGGCGCTTGAGGAGGCCAACAACGCGAACAAGACCGCCGAAGACCAGATCGCCGACCTCAAGAAGAGGCTCGACGACAAGGAGAAGGAAGAGAAGCGGTCGAAGATCGCGGCCAAGGTCGCGCAGGAGAAGGGCGTGCCGGCGAGCCTGATCATCGGCGACGACGAGGAAAGCATGTCCAAGTGGGCAGACGACATGCTCGCCGCGTTCAAAAAGCCGCCCGCGCCCAAGGTCGAGAAGCCAGGAAGCTTCCCGAAGCCGAGCGACGGCGACAAATCTGAGCTGCGCGACTTCACGCGCCAGCTCCTCGGTAACAACTAGAGACAAGTAAGGAGCCGAAATGGCTAACGACACCAGCAAGGTCAAGCTCCCGCACAAGGTAGTGACCTCCATCATCAACAAGGCAAAGGACACCTCCACCATCGCGGCGCTGTCCCCCAGCACCCCGCAGACGTTCTCCGACACCACCTACATCGTGTTCAACCCGACAACCGAGGCCGAGGTAGTTGCGGAGGGCGCGAAGAAGAGCGGTTCCGAGGTCTCCACCACGCCGATCGTCGCAAAGCGCGTGAAGGTAGTCACGACCACACGCGTCTCCGACGAGCTGCGCTGGGCCGACGAGGACAACCAGCTTGAGATCGTGACCAACATCATCGCCGACCAGACCGCCGCGATCGGCCGAGCGCTCGACTACGTGGTCTACCACGCCGTGTCCCCCAAGACGGGCACCGCGCTCGATGGCTACACCGCGCTCACCGCAGGGGCCAACGCCGTAACCGCCTCGGCATCCGCAGTCGACGACATCGACGCGCTGGCCGACGCGCTTATCGACTACGACATCAACGGTTTCGCGCTCTCCCGCAAGTTCGCCGCAGACCTCCGCAAGCTGCGCATTCCCGCCACCGGCCAGCGCCTCTACCCGGAGATCCCGCTGTCCCTCAACGTCGGCAACATCGACGGCATCCCCGCCGCGACCTCCGGCACCGTCAACGGTCGCCGCTGCAAGATCGACCCGAAGGTGGCGGGCATCATGGGCGACTTCTCCACCATCAAGTGGGGCATGGTGCGCGACATGACCTCCGAGATCATCGAGTACGGCGACCCCGACAACACCGGTCAGGACCTGAAGGGATACAACCAGGTCGCGTACCGCACCGAGGCAGTCCTTGCCTACGCGGTTCTCGACCCCAAGGCCTTCGCCATCCTGAAGACGGCCTAGGGGGCGGTAACCATGGCGAACCTTGTGCAGAAGTTCATCGTCGAGGACGCATCTAAGGCACCCCCGATCCTCCCGCAGCACGTCTGCTTCGTGACCGCCGACGGCGAGCCTGTCGGCATCTCCAAACAGGCCGCAAACCCTGGTGCGAACCCGACCATCGCCAAGGTGGTCAAGTGCCTCGTCGACGCTGGCGTGATGGCCGCGACCTCCGAGGCATCCGAGCAGAAGGCCGGCGAGAATGCCGCGAAGCCGGTTGACTCCGGCAAGGCCGAAGAGCCTGCCAGCGAGGAGTAGGCGCATGGAGCCGCTAGCGACCATCGAAGACTATAGGGCGAGGTACGGCGACCCGACTGACGAGGCACGCGCCGCGACCCTGCTCTCAGACGCGTCAGACCTGCTCATGAGCGCTTACGAATCAAACGTGGGCGACTACGAGCGCGGCAAGGTAGCCGCCTTCGACCGATCTGCCGCAGCGGTGTGCTGCCTCGTGGTCAACAGGGTCTTGTCTGCGCCAGCAGCTCTGGCGGGTGCCATGCAGTACAGCCAGGGCGCAGGCGGCTACACGGCCAGCGTGTCGTACGGGTCTGCCCTCGGCGAAATGTACCTGGGAAAGACGGAGCTGAAGCGCCTCGGGCTGCTCGACCAGCGCATCGGGGCGCTCCAACCGGTTGGGAGTGATGCCGAATGGGACTCATAAGCACCGAATCGGTGACGGTCACAACACCAGTGGTCGACTTCGATTCGCTCGGCGAGCCTATCGAGCGCGGCAGCGTGAACACCGCCATAGAGGGCGTGGTCGTGTGCCCGGGGGCCACGTCGGAACTCGACGCATCGCGCCCCGATGGCACTGAGGTCGCCTACACGCTGTGTTTCCCCAAGAGCTTCACCGCATCGCTCAAGGGGTGCCGCGTGAACGTTCGAGGCACCGAGTACCGCGTCATAGGCGACCCGCAGCGCTACGACCCGGAAAACACCCCAGGCGATTGGAACCTCACCGTGGAAGTGGGGCGCACCGATGGCTAAGTGCAAGGTGAAGTTCGAGTGGAAGGGCTGGAAGCGCGGCGGCTATGCCGAGGTTATGAACTCAGGCGCGGTGCAAACGCTTCTTAAGAAGAAGGCAGACGCCGCAGCGGCATCGTGCAACTCGTCCTTCTCCCGGCACCCCGGCGAGGGTGCCGGCTACATAGTCCGCAAGTTCAAGGGCAAGCTCGCAAACGGCTTCGTGGTTACCACGGCGACTCCGCACGCCCATGCGAGCGAGCGCAAGCACAACCGCCTCAGATCCATGTTCGGAGGCGGTGAGTGATGGACGTGGAGCGCATGGTGGCGCAGCGGCTCATGGACGAGACCGGCATCGAGGCCGTGCTCGACGTACCAGCTGACAGGCCCAGCGAGTTCATATCGGTGTCGCAGACCGGATCTATCCGCAGCGGCTGCATCAACCGTGTGCAGCTCGTGGCGCAGTCATGGGCGAAGACCCGCAGACGCGCCGCAGAGATCGCCGAAGCCGTGGAGCACGCAGTGCCGAGTCTCATGGACGAGGAGTGCGTGTTCGAGGCCACGTGCGGAGACACGTACCGCTGGGACGACCCAGACAGCCGCCAGCGCCGATACCAGACCAACGTAAACGTAACCATTTGCGAATAGGAGCCGACATGGCACTTTTCAAGAAAAACGAGACCAAGAACGTCTCGTCCACCAAGGGCGTGAAGGGCGGATACATCTTCGTGGCTCCGACCGGCACCACCCTCCCCACAGACATCAAGACCAATCTCGCCGAAGCCTTCCTCAATCTCGGCTTCATCTCCGAGGACGGCTACACCGAGTCCGAGGAGACCGACGCCAACGAGCTGAAGGATATGAACGGCGACCTCATGGACTCCGCCACGACCTCGCGCGTGGAGTCTGCGAAGCTCACGCTCGCGGAGATCAAGGCGCAAACACTCAAGGTCATGTATGGCGCCGAAAACGTGACCGATCTCGATGGCGTTATCACCGTCGAGCACAACGGCAACAAGGACGAGGCGTGGTCGATCGTGCTCGAACTCGTGCTCAAGAACGGTCGCCGCTGGCGCAAGGTCGTGCCCTCCGCCAAGTTATCCGAGCTTGACGACCTCAAGCTCGCGGTGAGCGAGATCGCCGGGCGTCAGATCACGCTCAAGTACCTGGTCGATAGCGACGGAAACACCTGCTACGACTACATCGAGTCGACCGAAACCGCCATCGCCTAGGAGGAATGCAGATGACCGAGATCAAGTTTTCCGTCGACGGCGTTGACGGCGAGTTCGCCGCAGACCTCGACGAGTTGAAGTCCTACAAGACTGTGAAGCAGTTCGCCCGAAGCGAAACCGACCCGGCGGGGATGATGGACGCCATGGAGCGCATCTTCATGGGCCGCGACGAGGAGTACATCGAAGCGCTCGGAGGCACCTCCTACGACATGCGCCGCCTGTGCGACGCGGCATTCGAGGCTGCAAAGGCAAAAAACTAATAGGCTTCGCCAGCGACCTCGAGAACAGGCGCGGCGAAGCGATAGCAGACTTCCAGCAGTTCTACGGCATAGCCCTGCCATTGGATGGAGCGCCCGAAGACCTCGATCGGATGGCGCTTCTCTGGCAGCACCTCCCCGACAACTCGCGCCTCGCCAAGGCGCAGTACCCGCAACTCAGGTGGAGCACGACCGACTACATGCTCTGGCGTATCGAGCACCAGCTTCGGTGCATCGCCTGGGGCATGGCCGACAAGAAGGACAGGAGCGCGGAGCCTCCCGAGCCTATCAAGACGCCGGCGCAGCTCGCAGAGCTTGAGCGCCACCGCGCGAACGCGCTGGAAGCCAAGGAAGAGATAGACAAGATCCTGGGGATAGGAGGGGAAGATGGCGACTAGTGTCGGGTCGGCCTATGTGTCCTTGATGCCGTCGATGGATGGCTTCGCGAGCAAAATCGGCAAGGAGTTCGGCAGCCAGGGCAACGCCGCAGGCAAGGCCTTCGGCGACTCCATGACCGTCGGCATCGACGGCGGGGCCAAGAAGTCCTCGGGCATCCTGACAGGGCTTGGAACCGTAGCCAAGGGCGTCGCCACTGCGGCGGTGGCCGGGTTCACAGCGCTCACAGGGGCCGTGACCGCGATTGGCGGCGCGGCCCTTTCCGCATATGCAGACTACGAACAGCTGGTTGGCGGCGTCGACACCCTGTTCGGCTCCGCGTCGCAGACACTGCAAGGTTATGCCGCAGAGGCATACAAGACATGCGGAATGTCCGCCAACCAGTACATGACGCAGGCCACGAGCTTCGCGGCCTCGCTCGTCTCGTCGTGCAGCGGCGATGTCGCCAAGGCGGCTGACTACGCGAACATGGCCATGGGCGACATGTCGGACAACGTGAACAAGATGGGTTCCGACATGACAGACGTGCAGAACGCCTACCAAGGCTTTGCGAAGCAGAACTACACGATGTTGGACAACTTGAAGCTCGGCTACGGCGGCACGCAGGCTGAGATGAAGCGCCTTATCGCCGATGCCAACAAGCTGCGCCAGGAGCAGGGCAAGAACGCCGACCTCACGATCGACAGCTATGCCGATGTGGTCGAGGCCATCCATACCGTGCAGGAGAACATGGGCATCACCGGCACCACCGCCAAGGAGGCCGCTACCACGATCAGCGGCTCCATCGGCATGGCGAAGGCCGCGTGGGAGAACTTCATCACCGGACTCGGGCGCGACGACGTCGACTTCTCGCAGCTCACGCAGCAGCTGCTTGAGTCGATCGGCGCGGTAGCTACGAACGTGGCTCCGAGGGTTGCGCAGATCGGCAAGGGAATCGTCGAGGCGTTCCCGGTTGTGCTGTCTGGCCTTGGCCCAGTCCTTGGCCCAGTGCTCTCGGAAGCGCTCGCTACTGCTTGGAACATCGCCGTAGGAGCCTTGGCTGAGCTTGGCATACAGCTGCCGACAGTCGACGCTTCCCAGATAACGGGGGCGTTCCAAGCGATCGCCGACGCTGCGGCATCCGTCGTAGGCACGTGCAAGTCCGCTTTCGGGAAGCTTGGCGAGCAGATACCGGGCATCTGGGACACCATCGTCTCGACTATTGGCGGAGCCGTGACGACGATCATCTCGGCGGTGTCGCCGTTCGTGACGTACTTCGCATCGCAGATGCTGCCCGCCATCGCGTCATTTGCATCTGGCGCAGTCGGCGCGTTCAGCGCCGTGCGGCCTGTCATAGAGCAGCTTGGCTCGACGCTGCTGAACGTCGGCCAGGCCATCCTGCCCGTGCTACACAACGCCTTCGCGATGATCGTCCCGATCATTTCGCAGGTCATCGGCGTCGCCATGCAGCTTTTCGCTGCGGTAAGCCCGCTCGTGTCGCAGGTGGGCGCTGCGCTCATGCCGGCAATCACGTCTATCGGCACGGCGCTCGCAAACCTCGCCAACGCCGTGCTGCCGATATTGGCTAGCGGCATGCAGATAGTGCTCTCCGTGGCTCAGATGCTCATACCGGTAATCCAGACAGTGCTGTCTGTAGTTGGTTCAATCGTGTCCGTCGTGATAACGGTGGCAAGCCAGGTGATCTCGGTCGTGGTAAACGCCGCATCCGTCGTAGCCTCGGCCATTGGCCTCGTCATGTCGGTCGTGAGCGGCCTCGTGACTGCGGTTACCACGTTCATCGGCTCGATCGTATCCGTTGTCGGCGGCGGGATAGCTACCGTGGTCGCCGCCGTTTCAGGCGGTGTGAACGCGGTAGTGGCGTTCGTCGGCTCGCTGGTGTCCTCAGCGCTCTCGCTCGTGTCCGGCCTCGTCTCCTCGATCGCCGGGTACTTCTCGACCATGGTGTCTACGATGGCGAACGCGGCGCAGCAGGTGTACGCGGCAGTGACGGGTGCCTTCTCGGCGCTCGTCGGCGCTGTGTCTGGCCATATCGGGAGCCTCATGAACACCATTTCCAGCATCCCCGGCCAGGTAATGGGCTTCTTCGCAGGCGCTGGGTCGTGGCTCGTCGGTTCCGGTCGCGCGTTGATCAACGGCTTCACGCAGGGCATCCAGAACGCAATCGGCGGCGCCCTTTCCGCCGTGTCCGGCGCCGTCTCGCAGATCCGCTCGTTCTTCCCGTTCTCGCCCGCAAAGCGCGGCCCATTCAGCGGCCACGGTTATACAACCTACTCGGGCAAGGCGCTCATGGAGGGATGGGCCGAGGGCATCGGCAGCGGCACGGGGGCGGTCAACTCCGCCATCACGTCGGCGCTAGCCTCCGCGAGCTCGCTTATCGGCTCGGGCATCACGGTCGCTCCGTCGGTTGCCGTTGCCGGGGCAGGTGCCGCCGGCACGACCTACAACGTCACGGTCAATGGAGGAAGTGTAAACGCAGACCAGCGGATCATGCAGGCGGTTGACGTTCTGGTCTCCGCAGCCAAGCGGTCCGCAGGGTCGGGAAGGTAGCCAATGGGAACCTATACAAGGGAGATTCAGATCGCGGGGCGCAACCGCTGGTATTGCGGCTATATCTCCGTTGACGGCGTGAGCACGGTCAACGACACCACCTCGCGCATAACAATCACCGCCGCGATCGACGACAAGTATGCGGCACAGTACGGCACGCACTACGACGTGATCGTGAACGGCATCACCTACAGGTCGCGCGACGTGCTGCTCAACAACTACGGGAATTGGGCCACGCGCGACGCCGTGACCTTCACCGTGGACGTCGGGCGCGGGGCCAGCGGCTGGAACTGCTCCGTGCAGATCCACGTCTACGGCAAGACGTACAACAACTACTACGGCAGCGCCGGCGGAGATGCCTGGGCAACAGAGTACGCTTGGATTCCCCAGCGCGGGTACTCGCAACCGCATCCGCCCAAGAACCCGAAGCTGGCCCGCGTTTCCGACACATCCCACAAGATCACGTGGGACGTCGACTACACGGGCATGGACGGCGCGTACCCCTGGGCTGGCGTGTATGTAGACCGCCGCACCGACGACGGCTCATGGGTGAACATCGCCGACGTCTCGTGGGACGTGACCAACTACACCGACAACTCGACGACCGCAGGACACAAGTACGAGTACCGCCTTTGCGCCCACGGCCCGGGCGGCAACTCCACGCACGTCTCGTGCGGAACCACGTACACAACTCCGTCGGCACCTTCGCGCATCGATGCCATCAAGGCCGGCGCGTCCGAGGTGACGCTGCGCGTCTACGGGGCGTGGTGGTACGCCAGCGCATGGGATGTTCAGCGATCAGGCGACGACGGGAATACGTGGGCGGCGGTCTCGACCACCACCGAGGGCGAAGACCCCGCATGGGTAGACCTGCACGACACCTCCGCGCCTGCCGGCACGATCGTCTACCGCGTCAGGGCCAAGCGCGGTAGCCTAACGTCTTCGTGGGTCGAATCGAATTCCGTGACCACGATCACGCCGCCTCTCGCACCGAAGGTCACCGCCGACCATGTTGCGCCAACGGGGTCGGCAGCATCCTTCTCGTGGGTGCCCAACCACCCCGACGGCTCGGCGCAGTCCGCCGCGCAACTTGAGCTCGTCGGCAGCGAGACGATAACGAAGTCGTACACGACCGAGAAAAGCGCATCGGTCACACTCACGAAGGGAAGTTGGAAAGCTCGCGTTCGCACGAAGGGACTGCACGCCGATTGGGGCGCTTGGTCTGGCTATGCGGCGATAACGGTCGCCGACTACCCGCAGTGCTGGGTCGCCTCCCCCGCTACCGACGGCATGCTCGTCGATGCGGTGCCGCTCACGGTGCAAGTCGCCGCAACCGACGAAACTGGCATCGCGCAGGCAACGCTCACGCTCGCAGAGGTCGGCGGCGCGACGGTCGCCACGGCAGACGTCACGAACCTGAAGCCCGTGAGTTTCGGCAGCTACGCCACCATACGCAACGGCATCGACTATCTGCTCATGCTCACGGTCAAGGGCGGCTCCGGCCTGTCCAAGACGGCCATGCGCCGCTTCAAGACGCACTGGGCGGAACCGGCCATCCCAGACGTGTCGCTGTCGTACGACGATGCGCTGGCGTGTCACGTGAAG
Source organism: uncultured Collinsella sp. (assembly GCA_937989875.1). Taxonomy (GTDB): domain Bacteria; phylum Actinomycetota; class Coriobacteriia; order Coriobacteriales; family Coriobacteriaceae; genus Collinsella. The sequence continues at coordinate 26,968 of CALKBO010000048.1, forward strand.
GTGCGCAACGGCCTCTCGTCATACGAGATCGAGCAGACCACGCTCGTAGGCCCCATGACGGTCGACGAGGTGAGCAATGAGCTTTCCATGCTAGGCACGATCACAGTCGATGGTGACGCGCTGGTGCTCGGCAACGCCTCCCGCTGCTCCGCCTTCACGGTGGAGCGCGTGGCGTACGGCGGCGATGCCGTCATAGCATCCGGCGTGCTTGACTCCCAAGAGACGATCGACCGCGTGCCGCCGCTAAACACCGACTACGAGTACAAGGTCACCGGGTACGCCGACAACGGCACCTCGTCGCAGACCGTGACCGATGCCAACGTGTTCGCGCACGGGATGGCGCTTAACTTCGGCCAGGATGCATCGACCGTGCTTGTGCTCGACTACAACGGCGACTACTCGACAAGCTCTCAGCGATCCGTAGAGACATACCACTTCGCCGATGGCGGCGAGAACGGCGACCTGCCCATTTCGTACATGCTCGACGAGCTGAACAAAAAGACCTCGCTCTCATGGGAGATGAAGCGCGACGGCCACGACAGGTACATACGGATTATGGACGAGCAGTGGAGGGGATGGTGGCGCGGACATGCGGGCGAACGCGCATACGGCCCCATGGACTTCGATATGTCTGTGAAGGGTGCAGGCATCTGGAAGGGTTCGGCCAACGTCACGCACAACGTCTTCGAGGAGCCGATAAATGGCTGATTGGGGAAAACCGTTCCTCACCTCGTTCCGCTTCATGCGCGTAGACCGCGCAAGCGGCAACGAGGTCGAGAGAATCACGAACATAAAGAACGGCGGGTGCATTGAGCGCAACCAGGACAAGGACTACACCACAGGGCAGGTCGATTACTCCGGGGCGCTCGATATCGGGGCAGATCTGCTGCGGGTGTACCTCGATGCCGACTTCGGTGGCGCGTCAGTCAGTGAGGCGCTGGGGACTTTCGTTGTCTCAGCGCCGAAAAGGACCAGACGCGGCGTCAACTCAACCGGCACGGCAGTCCTGTCGGGCAGGCTGTCGGAGGTTGCGGAGGACGAATTCGATGCCCCATTCACGGTGGCGGCTGGAACCGTGGTTGTCCCCTACGTCGTAAAGTTGCTCAAGGCGGCTGGCTTCGCTGACGTGATCGCCGAAGGCTCCGACTACAAGCTAGCGCAGGATTGGACGCTCGGAATCGATTCGGGCGACATGAGGCTGTCGAAGCGCCTGGCGGCGTGCAACGCGCTGCTCGACGTGGCGGGCTTCCGCGCCGTCGACGAGGACGCCTACGGAAGGCCCGTACTTCGCAGATATAGGGAGCCGCAGGACAGGCCCGTTTCCATGACCCTTCGAGAGGGCTCTGGCGCACGCTTCATCAACGAGGTAGTCGACGAGCTTGACCGCTCGGGCGTCGCCAACGTGGTGCACTGCGACTACGAAACGCAGGACGCCTTCTACCGTGGCACGGCCATCGACTCAGACCCGAGCAGCCCTTACTCCACGGTTTCGCGCGGTTGGCGCAAGACGGCCACGTACAGCTACAGCGACCTGCCCGAGGGGTCTACCGATGCCGAGAGACAGAGGAACGCCGATGCCAAGGCTAACGAGATGCTGCGAACACAGCAGAGCGCTATCCGTAGAGTCACGGTCAAGCGGACGTACGCTCCTATCGCGTGCGGCGATGCCGTGATGGTCGATTGGGCAAGCGCCGGCATCAGCGGCAAGTTCGCGGTGAGGACTGCGACTCTCACGCTCGTGGGAGGATGCCCAATCGAGATGGAGGTGAAGAGGTATGAGCGATGAACTCATGTCGGCCATGCGCCGATACGGCGCCGCGATGGCCGATGCGACCGCCAACGACCCTCCCGGCCAGCAGGCGTGCTACGGAACGGTGAATTCCGTATCCGGAGCCACCATGGCCGTATCGGTGAAGGGGGCATCCCTGAAGCTCCCGTACACCACCTCATGCTCGGGAGCCAAGGCAGGCGACCGATGCATCATCCAGGCAATCGGCCCGCACGCCATCGTGATCGGCGTGCTAGCTAAGTAAAGGAGGTGCGATGGCAGATACCAACAAAGGCGCGGCGCTGCTGCTCAACGATGCGGGTAACATCGACCGCGCCAGAACCACCGACGGCTCAATCTTCCGCATCGAGTCGACGCTATCGATGGAGGCCGCCGAAGAGGCCAAGACGGCAGCGGCGAACTGCAACACCGCGACTGAAAGCGCCGAAGCGGCAGAGAAGACGCGCGTGTCCAACGAGAACGCTCGGAAAACAGCTGAGACCGAGCGCGGCAACAACGAGACAACCCGCAAGAACAACGAGACGTCGCGCAAGAACGCCGAGACAACACGTCAAGACAACGAAACTGCGCGAAAGAATGCCGAAACCACGCGCCAGAACAACGAGACGAGCCGATCGAACGCCGAGATCGAACGCAAAAAGGCCGAAAGCCAGCGCCATGACGAGCATATCGCCGACCAACAAGCATCGAGCAACGCGACCTCTGCGGCGAACGGCGCGGCTTCGCGTGCGGACGCAGCGGCGAACCAGGCGTTGCAGATCGCCAACTCCGTGGCGCAAGGCAGCGCAGGAAGCTCGGACGTCGCGGAGCTGCGTGCCCAGAACGCGAAGCTCGCGACGCTTTTGGCGAACTCGACAGGTCAGTTCATATACATGGGCGGAACAGTCTACTGCCCGGCTTCAAAGGCATCGGCGAGCGGGGTGACCGTAACGTTCGGCTCAACATGCTCCGCAAGCGGCAATACCATCACATTGATTTAAGAAGGAAACGAAATGGCTCAAGCTAAGATCCTCACAGTGGGCGGCACCAACTACGAGATGATAGACGACACCGCCCGCACCAACGCCACCACGGCGCTCAACAACGCCGAGTACAACCGACAGGGCCTGATCGGCAAGTACCCGGGCCAGTCGCTCGCAACGCTTCTCGCGGGCGAGGTCTCAGGCTCCGCCACCATCTACGACGCGCTGCACAAGCGCGTGCAGGCCGCGAACTTCAGCGGCATGCGCGTGGGCGACTACATCGACGTGCCGCTCGTGAGCGCGTCAAACGTGGCGGCCCAGCAGTCCGTGCGCTTCCTGCTTGCGCACTTCGACCCGTACTACCAGTGCGGCGACAGCGCCAAGGGCCACCACATCGCGTTCATCGCGTCCGCGCCCGTCGCCGTGGCCAAGACCGTCACCGGCGTGGCCAACGACAGCTACCTGATGTGGAACACTGCGAACACCAACCAGGGCACCGCAGACGTGAAGAACCCGTACCTGAACAGCAACCTCAAGGCGTGGGAGAAGCTGTTCGAGGCGTGCCTGCCCGAGGGGCTGACCAAGTACCTGCTCACCCAGCGCGTGCTGCTTGAGGAGCGTTACAGCGCGAGCGGCGCGCTCAGCGACTCCAACAGCTGGAGCTGGCAGGACATCGGCAAGGTGTGGTCGCCCTCCGAGATGGAGGTGTACGGCTTCCCAGTGTGGGGCACCAAGGGCTACAGCGTGGGCTTCGACTGCCAGTTCGACCTGTTCCGCGATACCGCGCACCGCTTGAACGGAACTCGGTACACTTGGTGGCTGCGTTCCGTC
>CALKBO010000049.1 GCA_937989875.1 uncultured Collinsella sp.
GCAACGCGTTGCGCTGAGTCCTGAGGCTGTTGCAATGAAAATGACAATCAAGGCATTCTGTGAACGGACGAGTTTTTTGGTAAGGGTGGGCGCAGACGCGCCCGAACGGTTGATAATGGGACATCGCCCGCACCGTCCGCAGAACAATATCGGCGGGTGTCTAACGAGGGGGTCCCTTTGGATATCATCGAGCTTCTAAAATCTGCCTTCATGGGCCTGGTCGAGGGCATCACCGAATGGCTGCCCGTCTCGTCGACCGGTCACATGATCTTGGTGGACGAGTTCGTCAAGATGAACGTGAGCGAGACGTTCTGGAATATGTTCCTGGTCGTGATTCAGCTCGGCGCCATTCTGGCCGTCTGTGTGCTGTTCTTCCATGAGCTCAATCCGTTCTCGCCCAGCAAGGGCAAGGAGGGCCGTCGCGACACCTGGGTGCTGTGGGGCAAGATTGTGCTCGGCTGCATTCCCGCCGCGGCGATCGGTCTGCCGCTTAACGACTGGATGGAGGAGCATTTCTACAATGCTCCCGTCGTGGCGCTGGCGCTCATTGTGTACGGCGTGCTGTTTATCGTGATCGAGAACTGGCGCGCGAGCAAGCGCGAGGAAATGGCCGTTGCCGGTTCGTTTGGTTCGCGTGCTGTGGTGTCGGGTGGACGTCCCGCCGGTGCGCACTTTGCGGCGCCCGCCGCGGCTACCGCTGAGGATGAGGACGATGACGAGAATCTGGACTTTGGCTCCATCGCCACGCTCGAGGACCTGAGCTGGAAGACTGCGCTGGGTATCGGCTGCTTCCAGGTGCTTTCGCTGGTGCCTGGTACGTCTCGCTCCGGTTCTACCATCATCGGCGGCCTGCTTTTGGGCTGCACGCGTTCGGTGGCGTCCAAGTTTACGTTCTTCCTGGCCATCCCGGTCATGTTTGGCGCGAGTGCGCTCAAGCTGGTCAAGTACTTCATCAAGGGCGGCACGTTCGGTGCCAACGAGGTCGCTATCCTGGGCGTGGGCTGCGTTGTGGCCTTTGTGGTTTCGCTCATCGCCATCAAGTGGCTCATGGGCTTCGTCCGCCGTCACGACTTCAAGTGCTTCGGTGCCTACCGCATCATCCTGGGCATCGTAGTGCTCGCATACTTCTTCGTTCTGGAGCCGATGCTCGGCCTCTAACTTAGTCGACGCTGCGCGGCGGCCAGGGCGACAACTTGTCATTCAAAGGGGGTGGCATGACCAAAAGGTCTATGCCGCCCCCTTTTCATGCCAATTTGTTCGCCCTGACCGTCGCTCGCTGCTGCTGCCATGACATCGGCGGTTTCGTGATTGTCAATAGATTGGTGCAGACTAACCTGACCCCATTGCACCAAATCCGCTGGGGCGGGCCTGACGGTGGCGCACGGAGTCGTGGTGTGATTTGCGCCGGTGTCCGCGCGGCTCGGTATACTGGTACGGCTCAAACTATGGCGCCGCCCGCAGGCGCACCGTCCGTCAGATGAGGAGTCGCCCATGACCCAGCCCTTGCCCTGGGAAAAGAACGCCGCGGTACCCGTGCCGCCCACGCCGGAACCCGTGCCGCTCGATGCATACACCGCCCCCGCTGCGCCGGAGCCCGAGCTCGTCCCGCTCGACATCTACGACGCTCCCGCGCCGGCACCCAAACCCGCCAAGCCGCTCGTCGACCTCGACAGCCTTAATCCCGCCCAGCGCGAGGCGGTCCTGACCACCGAGGGTCCGTTGCTGGTCCTTGCCGGCGCCGGCTCGGGCAAGACCCGCGTCTTGACCTTCCGCATCGCACATATGCTCGGCGACCTGGGTGTTAAGCCCTGGCAGATCCTTGCCATCACGTTTACCAACAAGGCCGCGGCCGAGATGCGTGAGCGTCTGGCGGCGCTCATTCCCAGCGGCACCCGTGGCATGTGGGTGTGCACCTTCCATGCCATGTGCGTGCGTATGCTGCGCGAGGACGCTGACCTGCTGGGCTACACCGGTCAGTTCACCATCTACGATGACGACGATTCCAAGCGCATGGTGCGCGATATTATGCAGGCGCTCGGTATCGAGCAAAAGCAATTCCCCATCAATATGATCCGCAGCAAGATCAGTTCGGCCAAAAACGCCATGATCGGCCCTGAGGACATGCTCAAATCCGCCGACAGCCCCAACGACAAAAAGGCCGCGCAGGTCTACCTGGAGCTGGAACGCCGCCTGCGCGCCGCCAACGCGATGGACTTCGACGACCTGCTCGTGCGCACGCTCGAGCTGCTGCGCACCCGCCCCGAGGTGCTCGACAAGTACCAAGAGCGTTTCCGCTACATTAGCGTCGACGAGTATCAGGACACCAACCACGTCCAGTACGAGATCGCCAACCTGCTAGCCGCCAAGTACCAAAACCTCATGGTCGTGGGCGACGATGACCAGTCCATTTACAGCTGGCGTGGCGCCGACATCACCAACATCCTGGACTTTGAGAAGGACTTTAAAAACTGCAAGACCGTCAAGCTGGAGCAGAACTACCGCTCTACGGGTCACATCCTGAGCGCCGCCAATGCCGTGGTGCGCCACAACTCGCAGCGCAAGGACAAGCGCCTGTTTACGGCCGAGGGCGACGGCGAGAAGATCCAGGCCTTCCAGGCAAGCGATGAGCGCGACGAGGGCCGCTGGATTGCCGGCGAGATCGAAAAGCTGCACTCCAAGGGCACGAGTTACGACGATATCGCCGTGTTCTACCGCACCAACGCCCAGTCGCGTATTCTCGAAGATATGTTCCTGCGCGCGGGCGTGCCCTACAAGATTGTGGGCGGCACGCGATTCTTCGACCGTGCCGAGATCCGCGACGTCATGGCCTACCTTAAGATGATCGTGAACCCGGCAGACGAGATGAGCGTCAAGCGCGTCATCAACACGCCGCGCCGCGGCATCGGCTCCACCTCGATCCAAAAGATTGAGCAGCTGGCGCGCGACAACCGTTGCTCGTTCTTCCAGGCTTGCGAGATCGCGTGCGCCGAAACCGGCATGTTTAGCGCCAAGGTGCGCAATGGCCTGTCGAGCTTTGTGTCGCTGGTGCGCGAGGGTCGCCGCATGGACGGCGAGCTCAAGGACGTCGTCGAGATGATTGTCGATAAGACGGGCCTGCTGCAGGCTTTCCGCGCCGAGGGCACCATGGAGTCCGAGAGCCGCGCCGAGAACATCCAGGAATTCCTGGGTGTCGCTGCCGAATTTGAGGAGACGCACGAGGATATCGAAGGCACGCTCGAGAGCTTGGAAGAGCTGCGCGCTGCTGGTGTTGCCGATGTGTCCGCCGACGTTGAGCCCGAGCCCGTTGTGGTGAGCGCGCCTGCGCCCGAGCCCGGCCCGTCTGCGCCCGTGTCTTCGTTTGAGGCGCTCGTTGGCGCGCGTGATGCCGCGGGTTCCAATCCGCTCGATAGCCTGGCCGCTCCGGCGCTTTCTCCGCAGGATGCCCTGGCCGCCGCCATCGCGGGCAACGCGTATGCCGCGCCGACTGAGCTGCCGGCGGGCGCCGTGCATGCTGACGAGATCGAGCGCACCTACGGTCCGCTCACTTGTAAGGCGCTGCCGGCACTCATGGAGTGGCTGGCCCTGCGCTCCGACTTGGATTCCCTGGCCGGCGAGACGCATGCCATTACCATGATGACCATCCACTCCGCCAAGGGCCTGGAGTTCCCGGCGGTGTTCGTGGCCGGCATGGAGGAGGGTATCTTCCCGCACGTGCACGACTTTGGCGGTAGTGACGATCCGGGCAAGCTCGAGGAGGAGCGCCGCTTGGCCTACGTCGCCATCACGCGTGCTCGCAAGCGCCTGTTCTTGACTTACGCCGCTACGCGCCGCACCTACGGCTCGACCTCTGCCAACCCGCGCTCGCGCTTCCTCAACGAGATCCCGTTTGAGGACATCGAGTTTAGCGGTATCGGTTCTGCCGGTTTTGAGGGCACGGGCTGGGAGAAGCGCGGCGATCGTCGTGGCACGTTTGGCTCGGGTATGGGCTCGGACATGTATGGCGGCAAGGTGTTTGGCTCGCATACGCGCTCGACCGGCGGCTCTGGATCGCGCAGCGGATCGAGCTTCGATGACTTCTTTGGCGGCAGCACTTATGGCACCGAGCGCCATCGTGGGGTTTCGCCCGACGCCGGCCGTGTTGCCTCGACCTTTGGTTCGGGCGCGCCGCGAGCCAAAAAGCCGTCATCCAAGGTATCCCCGACGGTGGAGCGCAAGGTCGATCGTGCCAGCGCATCGCAAGACTTTGCCGCGGGCGATACCGTGAGTCATAAGACCTTTGGCACGGGCACCGTGATCTCGGTCGCCGGAGACATGATTGAGGTCCAATTCGAAAAGACCGGCCAGACCAAAAAGCTTATGAAGGGCTTTGCTCCGATCGTCAAGCTGTCGTGATCCCGGCGGACCTGGGCGGGCGTATGGGGCAACATCGCCTGCTCGGGCAGTCCTGCTCGCACGGAGAGCACATTAAGTGCTCTCCGGCTTGTGCGGAACTCGCGATCGATGTTGCCCCATACGCCCGTCCAGGTCCTTAGATAACGTTGCTTGCGAACGTCGCTCTGCTCGTCCGCTTTTTTGATCTGGAGAGCCGGGTGGGCTGATATATATGGATAAGGGGCTCCTCCGTTGGTGGACGGGGGAGCCCCTTGTTGCGTTTTGGTTGTTGCTGCGACCTAGAGGTGGCTGATGATCAGTTCCATCTTGCCTTCGAGGTCGATGGAGCTGACGGTGTTCGGGGCCAGCAGGTGGCTTCCCTTGTGGACGGGGTCGCCGCAGACGGTGCCTTCGCCGTCGATGACCGACAGACACATGAAGGGCCAGCGCTGGTCGAGGGTCTTGCTGCCGTCGACGCGCACGCGGTCGACGGTGTAGCAGGGGTTGGACTCGAGCTCGGTTACGCCATCTACCTCGGGCGTGGTTACGGTACCGTCGGTCGGTGCCTGCGCGTTAAAGTTGATGCAATCCAGGCTCTGCTCAATGTGCAGCGGGCGCAGCTTGCCGTCGGTGCCGGGGCGGTCGTAGTCGTACAGGCGATACGTCACGTCGCTCGACTGCTGCGTCTCCAAAATGAGCGTGCCGGTCTTGATGGCGTGCACGGTACCGGAATCAATCTGGAAAAAGTCGCCCTTGTGGATCGGCAGCACGTTGAGCATGTCGTCCCAACGGCCTTCCTCGATCATCTGTGCGGCCTCGACGCGGTCCTTGGCGCGCTGGCCGACGATGATCGTGGCACCGGGCTCGCAGTCCAGTACATACCAGCACTCGGTTTTGCCCAGGCTGCCGTTCTCGTGCTCGGCGGCGTACTCGTCGTTGGGATGAATCTGGATCGAAAGGTCGTCCTTGGCATCCAGAATCTTAATGAGCAGCGGGAACTCCTTGCCCTCGCAATTGCCAAAGAGCTCGCGGTGCTCGGCCCACAGCCATGAAAGCGTGTGGCCGGCATACGGGCCCTCCGCAATCTGGCAGTCACCGTTGGGATGGGCCGAGATGGCCCAGCACTCACCGATGGGACCCTCGGGAATGTCGTAGCCAAATACGGTTTCGAGTTGACGGCCGCCCCAGATTTTCTCGTGGAAGATCGGCGTCAGTTTAATCAAATCGGACATGTTCATACCCCCATTGTGCTGCGTGGGCGCCGCGTAAAACTGTTCAAAACGAGCGCCTGTATGACTACAAAAACCTATGCCAATGTTACGTTGTGCAACTCAAAGCGGTCGCCAACGTTGCGCGAGACCGAATACTCAAAGGCGGCGCCGCTGTCCAAAAAGCCAATCTGCTTGAGCTCGAGCAGGGGAGAGCCAGGTTTGGTGTCCAGGCGCTCAGCTTCTTCCTTGGTTGCTGCCACGGCGCGAATGGTACGGTGGAAGCTCGAAATTTTCAGCCCGCATTGCTCGCGGATGAAATGGTAGACCGATCCGTACAGGTCCTTCTTTTTAAGGCCCGGAATCAGCTCGAGCGGCATGTAGGTGTACTCGATAACGATGGGCTTCTCATCGGCCTGACGCACGCGCACGATGTGATAGGCAAAGTCATCCTCGGCAATTCCCAGCTGGGCTGCGATGTCCGCTGGTGGATTAACAATCGAGAAATCATAGACCACCGAGGTCACCTTCTCCCCGCGGTGCTCATACGAAAAACCCTGGGCACGGTCGTTTTTGCCCTGGAAAAACGCCTGGCCGGGAAGCCCCGCCGTGTCCTTAACGTAGGTACCCGATCCACGACGGCTGGTAATTAGACCTTCCTCGGTGATTTGCTCGATAGCTCGTTTGACAGTGATTTTGGAAACGCTATAGAGCTCACAGAACTCAACGACGGTGGGAAGCTTGTCGCCCGGTTTAAGAGCGCCATCCTCAATACTTCGACGAATATCTGCAGCTATCGCCTCGTATTTGGGAATCAAGGAACCTCCTTTCCGACATATATGAATACAAAAAGTAAGTATAACCCTCAACAGGGCATCCATATTACTTTTATCTAAGAAGTTCGAGAAAGAAAAAAGAAAAAGACGCTTTACTTTTAAAATTAGAGCGCTATAGTTTAAGCAACGAACGGAATCCTTCCGCACAACAGGATCGACCGTTTGGGGACGGTTTTGTTTTGGCGGGTTGGATATCGGTATGGCCGGTGCGCGCCCGCGCCGGATAACCTGCCAAAGCAAACCCGTCTCCAACCGGAAGCTCTAGAACACGAAAGCGAGGACTTTGATGGCACAGTATCAGCTGCCCAACGACTTCTTCTTTGGCGCTGCTATGTCCGGCCCGCAGACTGAGGGTCAGTGGAACCAGGGCGGCAAGCTCGAGAACCTGTGGGACACCTGGTCCATCCAGGATCTGGGTTCGTTCTACAACCGCGTTGGCTCTTACGCCGGCAATGACTTTATGGCCAAGTACCAGGAAGACCTTCGCATTTTGAAGGACTTGGGTCTGGATACCTATCGCACTTCCATCCAGTGGAGCCGTCTGCTCGATGCCGACGGCAACCTCAACGAGGAAGGTGCCGCGTGGTATCACGAGTTGTTCCGCGCCTCTCGCGAAGCCGGCTTGGAGCCGTTTGTCAACTTGTACCACTTTGACATGCCCACCTACCTCTTTAACCGTGGCGGCTGGGAGAGCCGTGAGGTTGTCGAGGCTTACGCACATTACGCCGACGTCGCCTTCCACGAGTTTGGCCAGGAGATTAAGTACTGGTTCACCTTTAACGAGCCCATCGTCGAGCCCGAGCAGCGCTATCAGGAGGGCGTGTGGTTCCCGCAGCTCCACGACTTCAACCGCGCCCGCACCGTGCAGTATCACATCTCGCTGGCGCACGCGCTGGCCGTGGCCAACTATCGTCGCGCCTATGACGAGGGCGCTATTCGCGCCGATGCCAAGATCGGCATGATCAACTGCTTTACCCCGGTCTACACCAAGGAGAACCCCAGCGAGGCGGACCTCGAGGCCGTGCGCATGACCAGCGGCATCAACAACCGCTGGTGGCTCGACCTCATCACCAAGGGCGAGCTTCCTGCCGACGTGCTCGACAGCCTGGCCGAGGGCGGCGTTAAGCTCCCGTTCCGCGCCGGCGACCAAGAGATCCTTAAGCAGGGTGTTGTCGACTGGCTCGGCTGCAACTACTACCACCCCACGCGTGTTCAGGCGCCGGCGAGCAAGGTCGACCAGTACGGCCTGCCGCACTTTGCCGACGAGTACGTATGGCCCGACGCCGTTATGAACGAGAGCCGCGGCTGGGAGATCTACCCGCAGGGCCTCTACGACTTTGGCATGGACTGCGCTAAGAACTACCCCGATCTTGAGTGGTTCGTTTCCGAGAACGGCATCGGCATCATGGACGAATACAAGAACCGTGACGCCGAAGGAACCATCCAGGATGACTACCGCGTCGACTTTGTACGTCAGCACCTGGAGTGGGTGGCCAAGGCCATCGACGAGGGCGCCAAGTGCCGGGGCTATCACTACTGGGCCGTCATCGATAACTGGTCTTGGGCCAATGCCTTTAAGAATCGTTACGGCTTTGTCGAGGTCGATCTCATGGACGGCTACAAGCGCCGCCTTAAGAAGTCGGCGGCCTGGCTCAAACAGGTCGCCACGACCCACGTGGTTGATTAGCGACCGGGCGAACGCCCAGACCGCGCGCCGCCGCGCGCAACACATGGCACATCTGGTGGCAGAGGGCGACAGACCACCGTGCGCATAGGAAAAGGCCGGATTTGAAAGTTAGGAGCAATCATGGCCAGTGACAACGGAAAGAGCTTCCTCGACAAGTTTGCCGAGGTCTCTGCGAAGGTGGGAAACCAGGTTCACCTGCGTTCCCTGCGTGACGCCTTCGCGACCATCACGCCGCTCTATATCCTTGCGGGTATCGCGGTTCTTATTAACAACGTCGTGTTCCCTCTGTTCCCGCTCGATGCGGCGGGCCTTGCCAACCTTCAGACGTGGGGCTCGGCAATTACGCTGGGCACCCTCAACGTCTCTGCCATTATCTTGGCCGGATTGATTGGCTACAGCCTCGCCAAGAACAAGCGTTTCGATAACCCGCTCGCTTGCGTGGTCGTCGCCATCTCTGCCTTCGTCATCATGATGCCGCAGCAGATCACCGCCTCGCTTGCCGCCACGAGCCCACTGCTCACCGACAAGATCACCTCCGCCGAGGTCACGGGCGCCCTTTCGACTGCCAACACCGGCACCAACGGTCTGTTCTCGGCTATTATCATCGCCCTGCTTTCCGTCTCGCTCTTCATCAAGATTTCTGGCGTCGAGAAGCTCAAGGTTAAGCTGGGCGAGGGCGTGCCTCCCGCGGTCTCCAACTCCTTCAACGTCATGATTCCGATGCTGCTTAACCTCGCGGTCTTCGCTCTTGCCGCAGCCCTGCTCGCCGTGTGCGCCGGCACCGATCTGTGCACCATCATCTCCACGTGCATCTCCAACCCGCTCAAGAGCATCATGAACGCCGGTCCGTGGGCTGTTATCCTCATCTACACCCTTGCTAACCTGCTGTTCTGCGTCGGTATTCACCAGTCCACCATCTCTGGCGCTACCGTCGAGCCGATCCTGACCATGCTCATCGTCGACAACATGGCTACCTTTGCCGCCGGTGGCACCATCCAACCCGATCACTACATGAACATGCAGATCGTTAACAGCTTTGCCCTCATCGGCGGCTCGGGCTGCACCCTCATGCTTCTGCTCGACACACTCCTGTTCTCCAAGAACAAGGCTTCCGAGACCGTTTCCAAGATGGCTATCCTGCCTGGTCTGTTCAACATCAACGAGCCGGTTATCTACGGTTACCCCATCGTGTACAATCTGCCGCTCATGATCCCGTTTGTCCTCCTTCCCGACTTGTTCATCGGCATCACCTATGGCCTTACCTGCGCAGGCATCATCAGCCCCTGCATCGCCCAGGTGCCCTGGACCATGCCTCCCGTCATCAATGCCCTGCTCGCTACGGGCTTTGACTGGCGCGCCGGCGTGTGGCAGGCTATCGAGATTGTCATTGGCATGGCCGTCTACCTGCCCTTTATGAAGATTTCCGAGAAGGCAATCGCCAAGCAGGAGGCTTTCGCCGAGTAGAACGCCTAACGTTCGTCCCTTTCACCTTTGCGGGCGCCGGTACGCGGTGCCGGTGCCCGCAGCTCTCTCCCTTGTGTAAAGATGCAGGGGGGTGGGCACAATAGCCGCAAGGAATAAAACCAGTTGTCGTCTGCGCGCCGCGCAGTTATAAGGAGGAAACCATGAAGAAGATCATGCTCTGCTGCAATGCCGGTATGTCCACGAGCCTGCTGGTCCAGAAGATGCAGGCCGAGGTTGCAAACCGTGGTCTGGATATTGAGGTCGAGGCTCGTCCCATGAACGAGGCCCACGATCACCTGGACGAGTGCGACATGTTGCTGCTTGGTCCGCAGATCGGCTACACCAAGGGCGATTTTGAGAAGGAGGCCGCCGGCCGCTTCCCGGTTGAGGTTATCAACATGGTCGACTACGGCCGCATGAACGCTGCCGGCATCATCGACCACTGCGTCAGCGTGATGGGCTAGGTGCTCTGCATGGAGGATATGAACGAACTGCAGATGACCTGCTTTGAGATCATCAGCTACGTCGGTACCGCCAAGAGCATGTACATCAATGCCGTGCAAAAGGCCAAGGAGGGCGATTTTGACGCCGCCGAGGAGCTTATCAAGCAGGGCGACGAGGCCTATAACGGTGGCCACGATGTTCACATGGGGCTTCTGAAGAAGGAGGCCAACGGCGAGCGTAACGGCGAGGCCCCGTTGATTTTGCTGCATGCCGAGGACCAGATGGCCGGCACCGAGACCATGCGCGTCATGGCGACGGAGCTCATCGAGGTTCACAAGCAGCTGCAGGCACTTCAGGCCTAGTCGGCGTTATCGCCGCGACGGACCGTGCGGTCCAACAGACAACATAGTCCCTTTGACGGGCGCCGGGAGCCTCCGCCTCCCGGCGCCTTTATTTTTGGGGATGGTCTTGCGCGGCCTGTTGGGCAGCCAATTGCGTTACCCCAGATAAAACCTGCCAAAACAAACCTGTCCCTTTTTGGTAGGTTTTTGCCTTGAGAGCGGTACCATACAGGCAATGTTTAAACGAGAAAGGTGGGCTCCCATGGAACCTAAGCAGTACTACATCGGCATCGACGTCGGCGGCACTTCGGTTAAGGAGGGCCTGTTCGACGAGGACGGCAACCTGCTTGCCAAGGCCAGCGTGCCCACGCCTCCTATCGTTGACGCTGCGGGCTTTGCCGCGGTGACCGAGGCTATCGACCAGGTGGTCGCCAAGGCACAGATTCCGCGTGCCTTTGTGGCGGGCATTGGCCTGGCCGTTCCGTGTCCCATCCCGGCGTCGGGCGATGCCAAGGTCAAGGCCAACATTGCCATTAACCTGCCCGAGCTGAGGGTCGCCATTCAGAAGCACTGCCCCGATGCGGTCGTTAAGTATGAGAACGATGCCAACGCCGCTGCCATGGGCGAGGCCTGGCTCGGTTCTGCCAAGGGCGTGCAGAACGTGGTGATGGTCACCATCGGTACCGGCGTGGGCGGCGGCGTTATCGTTAACGGCGACGTGGTATCGGGCGTTGTGGGCGCCGGCGGCGAGATTGGCCACATGTGCCTGAACCCGGCCGAGGAGCGCACCTGCGGCTGTGGCGGCCATGGCCATCTGGAGCAGTATTCCAGCGCCACCGGCGTGGTGAGCAACTACCTTGCCGAGTGCAAGAAGGCGGGTGTCGAGCCCATTGAGCTCACCGGCCCCTCCGATTCCAAGGACGTGTTCCAGGCCTGCCGCGAGGGCGACAAGCTTGCGCTGGCCGCAGCCGACACCATGGCCGACTACCTTGGCCGCGCCCTGGCGCTTATCGCCAACGTGGTCGACCCCGAGATGTTCCTGATCGGTGGCGGCGCGTCTGCCTCGGCCGATGTTTATCTCGACAAGGTTCGCGAGCACTTTAAGCAGTACGCGCTCTCTGCCTCGCGCGAGACGCCCATTAAGGTCGCTTCGCTCGGAAACGACGCCGGCATCATCGGTGCCGCCTACGTAGCCCTGCGCGCCGCCGGTAAATAGTCGGTGCAGGAGGGCGGTGGTACAAGGTGGCAGACTTCGCCCCCAGGCTCGCCCCAAATTGCGCCGCGGCCCTTGCGTCTCATAAGGTTCGGCGCCAGCGTGCTACCATAGCTACGTCCAAGTACACATATCAAGTGGAGGATATCCATGGCAAACGTTCTTGTCTTTGGTCACCAGAACCCCGATAACGACGCCATCATGAGCGCCGTCGTCCTGTCCCAGCTGCTCAACCAGGTTGAGTATGCCGGCAACACCTACGAGGCCTGCGCCCTGGGTCAGCTTCCGGCAGAGTCCGCCAAGCTGCTCGCCGACGCCGGCATCGCCGAGCCCCGCGTGATCGAGTCCGTCGAGGCCGGTCAGCTCGTCGTCCTCACCGACCACAACGAGTCTGCCCAGTCCGTCGCCGGCCTTAAGGACGCCACGGTCTTTGGCGTTGTCGATCATCACCGCATCGGCGACTTCGAGACCGCCGGCCCGCTGCACTACATCTGCCTGCCCTGGGGTTCCAGCTGCACCATCGTCACCAAGCTCGCCGGCGTGCTCGGCGTTGAGCTTTCCGACGTCCAGGCCAAGCTGCTGCTCTCGGCCATGATGACCGACACGCTTATGCTCAAGAGCCCCACCACCACCGATGTCGACCGCGCCGTCGCCGCCAAGCTCGGCGAGCAGGTGGGCGTCGACCCGGTCAAGTTTGGCATGGAGGTCTTCCTCACCCGTCCGTCCGGCTCCTTCACCGCAGCCGAGATGGTCGGCAACGACATCAAGATGTTCGAGCCCGCCGGCAAGAAGCTGCTCATCGGCCAGTACGAGACCGTCGACAAGAGCCGTGCGCTCGGTATGATCGACGAGATCCGCGAGGCCATGCGCGCCTACGCCGCCGAGAAGGGTGCTGACGGCATCGTCCTGTGCATCACTGACATCATGGAGGAGGGCTCGCAGGTCCTGCTCGAGGGCGAGACCGAGGCTGCTCAGAAGGGCCTGGGCATTGCCGACGAGCACGACGGCGTCTGGATGCCGGGTGTCCTCTCCCGTAAGAAGCAGGTCGCAGCCCCCATCATGGCCGCCTGCTAGGTTTAGTTGACCAAACGCCACGACCGGATCGCGGACGCCCCGCGCTCCGGTCGTTTTTTGTGCACGGCGCCGCGTCGTCTCTTGGACAGGCGTGCCCGTGCCGTTGAGCAAATAATGTTCAACCTGTGGTTCCGCTTTTCGGCCACGCCTGCGTGCTTGTCGTGCAGGGTAGGCTAGATGCAAGCGTAATACGTTAGAGCGCGGCGCCGCCACTTGGGCGGGCCGTGCTTTTTTAAGACGGGAGCCATCCCGTGAAAGGAGCCGCCCATGGCAGCAACTGAGCAGCTGTTCAACGTTCGCGAGCGCAAGCGCTTTGAACGCCACGACATCTGGGAGCGCATCACCGAGAACGGCACGATTTCTGCCGCCGTCATGGTCTTCGCCGCCATCGCCGCCGTCATTTGCGCCAATACCGATGCCTACGAGGCCATCCATCACTTTTTGGAGACCCCGCTGTATGTGGGTCTGGGCAACCTTACGGCCGGTCTCACCGTTGAGCTATTCGTCAACGACTTCCTCATGGCGATTTTCTTTTTGCTGGTGGGCATTGAGCTCAAGTATGAGATGACGGTCGGCGAGCTCAAAAACCCGCGCCAGGCTATGCTTCCCATGCTGGCGGCCGTGGGCGGCGTCGTCGTTCCCGCCTGCATCTATCTGATCTTTAACCATGCCGGCGCGCACAACGGCTGGGCCATTCCCATGGCAACCGATATTGCCTTTGCGCTGGGCGTGCTGTCGCTTTTGGGCAATCGCGTGCCCAACGGCGTGCGCGTGTTCTTCTCGACGCTCGCCATCGCCGACGACCTCATTTCCATCGCCGCCATCGCCATCTTCTACGGTCAGAGCCCCAATCCGTTTTGGTTGGGCGCCGCCGCGCTTGTGACCTGCGCGCTCGTGTGGCTCAACAAGACGCAGCACTACCGTCTCGCCCCGTATTCGGTGCTGGGCCTGCTGCTGTGGTTCTGCATGTTCAAGAGCGGCGTACATGCCACGCTTGCTGGCGTCATCTTGGCCTTTACCATCCCGGCCAAGTGCGGCGTCAAGCTCGATAGCCTCACCGATTGGTTGGGCGAGTGCCTGCCGCTGCTCGACGACCGCTACGACGACGAGGCGCACATCTTGGGCCAGCATGACTTTACCGTCTCGACCACCAAGGTCGAGCGCGTCATGCACCGCGTGACCCCGCCGCTCATCCGCATGGAGCGTCTGATCTCCACGCCGGTTAACTTTGTGATCCTGCCGATCTTTGCGTTTGTCAACGCGCAGGTTCGCCTGGTGGGCGTGGACATGAGCACGCTGCTCACCGACCCGGTGACGCTCGGCGTGTACTTTGGCATGCTGCTGGGTAAGCCGATCGGTATCTTTGGCATGACGTTTGCCCTGGTTAAGCTTAGGGCCTGCGAGCTGCCGCGCAATGTCAACTGGCACATGATTGCCGGTGTGGGCATTCTGGGCGGCATCGGCTTTACCATGTCGATTCTCATCAGCGGCCTTGCCTTCCCGACGGCCCAGTTTGAGGTTCTGGCCGCCAAGGCCGCTATTCTCGCCGGCTCTGTCACCGCGGCCGTACTTGGCATGATCTACATGAGTGTGATCTGCAAGCACCCCGCGCCCAAGAACGAGTAGGCGCGTAGAAACAGACGCCAGAGTCTGCTCGAGCGCGTGTAAAACGCGGTTTTGAGTGGTACTTGCCACCTGCCGGACACCCCAGTGGCCAAAAAACGCCGTTTGTGAGTACTGTCACAAACGGCGTTTCATTTTAGGCGCGAAAAATAATGTACAAATCTATTCTGTCTGTGCATTAACGATTGCGTGGCTGGACGAAAAATGCCGATGCATCCTTCCAAAACCGGACACAAAAGGCCAAGACTGGCCTTTTTAATTCAAAATCGCTGTTACTAAAAAAGTAACAGTACTCATATTTGCTATTTTTTGACCACAGGCCCCAATGACTAGGTTTATTCCACGGTGCCGTAGATGGCGCCCCAGCCGTGGGCGGCCAAGGCGGAGTTGAGCTGGTCGCAAAGTGACTGGCGGTCGTAATAGCCGGGCGGTAGCAGGTTCACGATTTCCATGAGATCGGGCGCCAGGTCCAAGATTTCGGCCTGTACGATCAGATCCAGGCGGTCGATGGCGTGGCGGTCGTAAAACAGTCCGTCGACCAGGCGCTGAAGGTCGCCGAATTCCTCGGCCTGGAACGATCCGTACTCCATAGTGCCTCCTTGGGCGCTTCATGCCGGCATGCGCGGCGATTCGTAATTCATTGCGATGGACTTAATCTATCACGGCTTCATAACGTTGCGACGGTGGCGGTCTATACTTAGAAGAATTGCAACGTACCGCTTCGTGAAAGGTCGCACCCATGCAGACGATCTACCAGAAGATGGAAACCACCGAACTCGATGCCGCCATCGAGGCGCTCAAAGCCGAGGTCGCCGAGGTCAAGGCCAAGGGCCTGGCGCTCGACATGGCCCGCGGCAAGCCGTCGCCCTCCCAGGTGGACATCTCTCGACCCATGCTCGATATCCTCAATGCCGATGCCGATCTGCACGACGGTAACGTCGACTGCTCCAACTACGGTTGCTTTGAGGGTATTCCCTCGGCACGCAAGCTGGCGGGGGAGTTCCTGGGTTGCCCCGCCGAGCAGACGCTCGTACTGGGTTCGTCGAGCCTGCTGATCGAGCACGACATCGCCGGCATGTTCTGGCGCTGCGGCTCGTGTGGCAGCGAGCCCTGGGAGGCTTATGAGGCCGCGCACGACGGCAAGAAGGTCAAGTTCCTGTGCCCTGTTCCCGGCTACGACCGCCACTTTGGCATCACCGCCGACCTGGGTATCGAGAACGTTCCCGTCGCGATGACCGACAACGGCCCCGACATGGACGAGATCGAGCGCTTGGTTGCCGCCGACGACTCCATTAAGGGCATCTGGTGCGTGCCCAAGTATTCCAACCCCACGGGCATCACCTTTAGCGAGGACGCCGTGCGTCGCCTGGTCGAGATGCCCACGGCCGCGCCCGATTTCCGCATCTTCTGGGACAACGCCTACTGCGTGCACGACCTGTACGACGAGACCGACGAGCTCGCCAACATCTTCGATCTTGCCCGCGCGGCGGGCACCGAGGACCGCGTGGTGGCATTCGCCTCGACGTCCAAGATCACCTTCCCGGGCGCCGGTATCGGCTTTATCGGTGCGAGCCCCGCGGTCATCGCCGAGTTCTCCAAGCGCCTGAAGGCCGGCCTCATCAGCGCCGACAAGCTCAACCAGCTGCGTCACGTGCGCTTCCTTCCCACCATCGAGGCGGTCAAGGAGCACATGAAAAAGCATGCCGAGTTCTTGCGCCCGCGCTTTGAGGCCGTCGAGCGCAAGCTCACCGAGGGCTTGGGCGACACGGGCTGCGCCACCTGGACGCACCCCCGCGGCGGCTACTTTGTAAGCTTCGATGGTCCCGAGGGCTCGGCCCGGAAGGTTGCTGCGCTTTGCGCCGACCTGGGCGTCAAGCTCACGCCGGCCGGTGCTACCTGGCCCTATGGCAAGGACCCGCGCGATACCAACATCCGCATCGCGCCGAGCTATCCCACGGTCGAGGACCTAGAGGCTGCGCTCGATGTGCTGGTGCTGGCCGTCAAGCTCGTCGCTGCCGAGCTTGCGCGTGCCGAGCGCGCCTAACGCGCGGCTTCCCGTACTATCCGCACTTTCGATACGTAAAGGAGCGTATACATGGATTTGGGTATTTCCACCAACCCCACGCCAGAGCTCTACACCATTAAGGTAACCGGCGAGATCGATATCTCTAACGCCGATAGCCTGCGCAATGCCATCGACCTGGCGCTCGAGCAGCCCACTGAGGCCGTTGAGCTCGATTTTGCCCAGGTGAGCTACATCGATTCGACGGGCATTGGTGTGCTCGTGGGCGCCGCGCACCACGCGGCCGACCACGACAAGCGCTTTAGCTGCACCAATGTGCAGCCCCCGGTGATGCGCGTGGTTCAGCTGTTGGGTGTCGACCAGGAGATTTCGATTACCGCTGCATAACCTTTGCCCTCAAAAGGGCGTGCCGTTTGGCATATGTTTGTGATGCGCTCGGACGTTTTGGCGTCCGGGCGCTATACTTGACCGAATGAATAGACGAGTTCCGGCCGAATGGCGCGGTGCGGGCTCGACTCACATCGAGCCTTGGAGGTATGTGTGTTTGGTATTGGAGAGGGTGAGCTCGCGATCATCGTGGTCTTCGGCTTTTTGCTGTTTGGCCCGGATAAGCTCCCGCAGATGGGCCGCACGATCGGCCGTGCCATCCGTCAGTTCCGCGAGACGCAGGAAAAGATGACGGCCGTTGTTCAGTCCGAGATTATCGATCCGGTGAGCGAGGCCGCGTCGGCCCCGGTCAAGCCCAAGAAGGCCGCTGCTGTCGACGATGATTCCGATGCGGACGAGGATGCTGCCGAGACGGCAGCGCCCGCCAAGAAGGAGACCTTTGCCGAGCGTCGCGCCCGTCTTGCTGCCGAGAAGGTCGCAAGCGAGGGCACTGCTGAGGGCGAGAATGCTGCCGAGGAGCCTGCGACCGAGGGTGCCGACGCCGGGTCTGCCGATGCCGCCGTCGAGTCCGAGCCCGCCGCAGAGCCGGAGTCCAAGCCCGAGCCCGAGCCGGCAGAGCCCACGACGGCTGATCTCTACGCCCGTCGTCCCCGCAAGCGCAAGGCCGTCGTCGACCAACTCGCTCGCGAGCTCGAGGCCGAGGACGAGGCCGCCGCTGCCGCCGACGCCCCGAAGGGAGGCGATGAGTAATGCCTATCGGACCCGCGCGTATGCCGCTCTTCGATCACCTGGGAGAGCTCCGTCGCCGCCTGACCATCGTGGTCGTCTCGGTGTTTGCCGCCGCTATCGTGCTGTATTTTGCCACGCCCGTGGTGCTCGACATCTTGGAAGACCCCATCCGCTCCTTTGTGCCGGACGGTAAGTTCTACATCACAACCACGCTCGGCGGCTTTGGCCTGCGCTTCTCGCTGGCCATCAAGATGGCTGTGGTCATGTGCACACCCATGATCATCTGGCAGATTCTGGCATTTTTCCTGCCGGCACTGCGTCCCAACGAGCGCAAATGGGTCGTGCCCACGGTGCTCGCCTCGACGGTGTTGTTCTTCCTGGGCGCCATCTTCTGCTATTTCATCATCATTCCTGCGGGCTTTGAGTGGCTCATCGGCGAGACCTCGGCCGTCGCCACGGCGCTGCCCGATCTGGAGAACTACGTCAACATGGAGCTGCTCTTTATGATCGGCTTTGGTGTGGCGTTTGAGCTGCCGCTCATCATCTTCTACCTGTCCGTCTTCCATATTGTGTCCTATGCGGCCTTCCGCAGCGCCTGGCGTTACGTATACGTTGGCCTGCTTGCGGGCTCGGCTGTGATTACGCCCGACGGCTCGCCCGTTACGCTGGGTCTCATGTATGGCGCCCTGCTCTCGCTCTACGAGATTTCGCTCGCCATCGCTCGCGTGGTCATTACCGCGCGCGAGGGCAAGGAGGGCTTGTTTGTGAGCCGTCTGGACCTGTTCTCGGACGACGAGGACGACGAGGAGTAAATCGGTATGCACGAGGTTGGCATTGTCAACGGCATACTCGATACAGTGATTCGCGCGGCGCGTGGGGCGGGTGCCTCACGCGCCGTTTTGGTAACGCTGCGTATCGGGGATATGACCGAGGTCGTTCGCGAGGCGCTCGACTTTGCCTGGGAGACATTTCGCGACGAGGACCCGCTCACACAAGGCTGCGAGCTTGCCGTAGAGGAGATTCATCCGCAAAGCGAATGCCTAGACTGCGGCGAGGTCTTCGACCACGACCGCTTCCACTGCCGCTGTCCTCAGTGCGGCGGCGCCAATGTGCGCCTGCTGCACGGCCGCGAGCTCGACATTGCGAGGATCGAGATCGAAACCCCCGACGATTAACCCGCTAGCCATCTGGCGATGGGGTATAAAGGGGCAAAAGTAAGGAGCGCTAAGTATGGCCGAGAAAACGATTGATATCGCATCGCCGATCCTATCGCGCAACGAGCGCCTGGCAGATCAGCTGCGTCAGCGATTCACAGAGACAAACACCTACGTGATCAACGTCTTGTCGAGTCCCGGCTCGGGCAAGACCACCACGATCCTGGGCACCAACGAGCGCCTGCGCGACAAAGCCGGCCTGCGTTGCGCCGTCATCGAGGGTGATATCGCCTCGGACGTCGACGCCATCACCATGAAGGAAGCCGGCATGCCCGCCATCCAGATCAACACGGGCGGCCTGTGCCACCTCGAGGGCAACATGATCATGGAGGCCGTCGACGCCTTCGACCAGGCGGTGGGTCTGGACAGCATCGACGTCATCTTTATCGAGAACGTGGGCAACCTGGTCTGCCCAGTCGACTTTGACCTGGGCGAGAACCTGTCCATCATGATCCTCTCGGTGCCCGAGGGCGACGACAAGCCTATCAAGTACCCGGGCATCTTCCAGCATGCCGGCGCGCAGCTGCTCAACAAGGTCGACGTTGCCCCGGCTTTCGATTTTGACATGGATAGGTATACTAAGACACTCGATGACCTCAATCCGCAGGCGCCGCGGTTTGCCGTGAGCGCGCGCAAGGGCGAGGGCATGGATGCCTGGTGCGATTGGCTCATCGGGCAGATCGAGCAAGCAAGGGCGTAAATCGGCCGCCATACGGGCGGGCGTAGCCGCAGAGACACGAGATAGGAGCCTCTTTTGAAGCTCATCATCGCCGAGAAAAACGACGCCGCGCGTCAGATCGCCGAGCGTCTGTCCACGGGCAAACCCAAAAAGGACAAGGTGTACAACACCGCTATCTACCGTTTTGAGTGGAAGGGCGAGGAGTGCGTGACCATCGGCCTTGCCGGTCACATCCTGGCGCCCGATTTTTGCGACAGCGTGCTGTTCGATAAAAAGCTGGGTTGGTATTCGGTGACCGAGGACGGCGAGATGTTGCCGGCCGATATGCCCGATGGCCTGGCCCGCCCGCCGTACGACACCAAGCGCAAGCCGTTCCTTGCCGATGGCATTTCCATCAAGGGCTGGAAGCTCGAGAGCCTGCCGTATCTCACCTGGGCGCCCGTCATTAAGCTACCGGCCGAGAAGGAACTCATCCGCTCGCTCAAGAACCTCGCTAAAAAGTCCGACAGCGTCATTATCGCCACGGACTTCGACCGCGAGGGCGAGCTGATCGGCTCGGACGCTCTCAACAAGGTGCGCGAGGTTGCGCCGGACTTGCCGGTTGCCCGCGCCCAGTACTCTTCGTTTACCAAGGCCGAGATCACGCAGGCCTTCGATAACCTCGTCTCGCTCGACCAGAACCTGGCCGACGCCGGCGAGAGCCGTCAGCACATCGACCTCATTTGGGGTGCGGTGCTCACGCGCTACCTGACGCTCGCCAAGTTTGGCGGCTTTGGCAACGTGCGCTCCGCCGGCCGCGTGCAGACGCCGACGCTCGCCCTGGTGGTCGAGCGCGAGCGCGAGCGCATGGCGTTTGTGCCCGAGGACTATTGGCAGATTCGCGGCATGGGTGCTGCGCAGGGTGCCGCCGAGGACGATCGCTTTAAGATTGCGCACAAGACGGCGCGTTTTACCGACAAGGATGCTGCCGAGACGGCGTACGGTCACGTTGACGGTGCCAAGACGGCGACCGTTGCCGCGGTGACCAAGCGATCCCGCAAGCAGCAGCCGCCCACGCCGTTTGCGACGACCTCGCTGCAGGCTGCCGCCGCGGCCGAGGGTATCTCTCCCGCGCGTACCATGCGCATCGCCGAGTCCCTCTACA
Organism: uncultured Collinsella sp.; assembly: GCA_937989875.1. Taxonomy (GTDB): domain Bacteria; phylum Actinomycetota; class Coriobacteriia; order Coriobacteriales; family Coriobacteriaceae; genus Collinsella. The sequence continues at coordinate 20,438 of CALKBO010000049.1, forward strand.
TGGCGGGCCTCATCAGCTACCCGCGTGTCGACAACACCGTGTACCCCACGACGCTCGATCTGGGCGCCGTGGTGAGCGACCTGGCAAAGATCAACCCGGCGCTGGCGCCTGTGTGCAAAAAGGTGCTCGCCGGCCCCATGAAGCCCACGCGCGGCAAGGTCGAGACTACCGACCACCCGCCTATCTACCCCACGGGCGAGGGCGATCCGTCCACGCTCGATGGCGGCCAGCGCAAGCTTTACGACCTCATCGCCCGCCGCTTCCTAGCGACGCTTATGGGCCCCGCGACCATCGAGAACACTAAGCTCGAGCTCGACGTCAACGGCGAGCCGTTTGTGGCTTCGGGCGATGTGCTCGTGACCCCGGGCTTCCGCGAGGCCTATCCGTACGGCCTTAAGCGCGATGAGCAGATGCCGCCGCTGGAACAGGGCGATACAGTCGATGTGTTCGACATTAAGCTCGAGGCCAAGCAGACCGAGCCGCCCGCGCGCTACAGCCAGGGCAAGCTCGTGCAGGAGATGGAAAAGCGCGGCCTGGGCACCAAGTCCACGCGTGCGAGCATCATCGAGCGCCTGTACGCCGTGCGCTATCTCAAAAACGACCCCGTTGAGCCGAGCCAGCTGGGCATCGCCATCATCGACGCGCTCACGCAGTTTGCCCCGCGCATCACGAGCCCCGATATGACCAGTGAGCTCGACGGCGACATGACCCGCGTGGAGCGCGGCGAGGACACCGAAGAGCATGTCGTGACGCACTCGCGCGCGCTGCTGGCCGGCGTGCTCGACGAGCTGCTCAAACATACGCAGGAGCTGGGCGACGCCATCAGCGACGCCGTCACGGCCGATGCACGCGTGGGCGCCTGCCCCAAGTGCGGCAAGGACCTGGTTATGAAGACGAGCGCCAAGACCCGCGGCAGCTTTATCGGCTGCATGGGCTGGCCCGACTGCGACGTGACCTATCCGGTGCCGAGCGGCGTCAAGGTGAGCCCGCTCGAGGGTGAGGCGGCCGTGTGCCCCGAGTGCGGCGCGCCGCGTATTAAGTGCCAGCCGTTCCGCCAGAAGGCCTTCGAGATTTGCGTGAACCCGACGTGCCCCACCAACTACGAGCCCGATCTTAAGGTGGGCGAGTGCAAGGTGTGTGCCGAGGCCGGACGTCACGGCGACCTGATCGCGCACAAGAGCGAGAAGAGCGGCAAGCGCTTTATCCGATGCACCAACTACGATGACTGCGGCGTGAGCTATCCTCTGCCGGCGCGCGGTAAGCTCGAGGCGACGGGTGAGACCTGCCCCGAGTGCGGCGCCCCCATCGTGGTGGTCAACACGGCGCGCGGTCCGTGGCGCATCTGCGTCAACATGGATTGCCCGACCAAGGAGAAGAAGCCCGCCCGTGGCCGCAAGACCACGACCAAGGCGAGTACGGCAAAGAAGACGACGGCTGCGAAGAAGACGACGGCTAAGAAAGCCACTGCCGCCAAGAAGGCGACCGCGAAGAAGTCGACTGCCAAGAAAGCAGCCGCCGACAAGTAACGGCGCAGTCGAAACATTGCCAAAAAAACGAGCGAGGACCCCACGATCCTCGCTCGTTTTTTGACCGGCAGTTAGGGACGTTCCTTTTCTGCCGGCAGTTTAGGAACGTCCCTAACTGCCGGCTCGGGAACGACAAAGCGCTAGTTCACTTCGACGGGTTTGGCGCCGGGATAGCGCTCCTCAAAGTCTAGGCGGTACTTATTGTCATTGGTGCCCGCCACGTTGTCGCGCGACAGCGGCGCCACGATCTCATTCTTGTGGTCCGCAGGCTTGGCGTATTTCAGGCTGATCTCCCAGGCATCACAGATTGCGTCAATGCGGTGATCCAGGTCGTCATACAGGGCAACGATGTCTTTCCAGGAACTGTAGTTCTTAGAGCTCGTCGGGACGTCTAGGTCCTCGACGATGTCGTAATACTGCTCGATGGTGTCCTCCGTGCGCTCGGCGACGTCAGCGAGATTTTGACGGGTGGTTCGATCCTCTTCCAGATAGCTGCCGTTGAAGTTCTGCGCGCAGCCACGGACGTAGTTGTCGAGGTCTTCGAGCAAGTCGTAGTATTCGCTCAGTCGGCGGTAGAGGTTCTGCTCGGAGAGCGTTGCTTCGCCGCCATCCTCGTCGTCATCGTCATCATCGTCGTACAGGCTGTTGGGATCGCCGAGAGGCTTTAGGTCATCGTCGTCGACGTCATGGTGCAGCTTAGCTACCTCGGTAGTCGTCTGCGTGGCGGCGTTGTCGAAAGGCTTGATCACAAAGAAAACGACCAGGGCGATGATGATTGCCACCAGCACAACGATAACGGCGATAAGCGGCCCGGTGCCGCTCTTTTTGGGGGCGGGGGTCTGTGGCGAAGCGGGCGCGTATGCGGGAGCCGGCTCCTGTTGGGACGAGCCGCTCGCGACGGGTATGCGCTGCGTGGTCTCGACGGCCGCGGGGCCTGCGGCGGGGTCAGGGCGATAGGCGAGGGGGTCGTCCGCCTTGGCTTGCGGCGTATCGAGGGAACCGGTCTGCTCGAAAGCGGGCTGGCTATCGCTCGCGGCTGTTTGCTCAACGGGTGCACCGCACGAGGTGCAGAACTTGGCATTATCTGCAAGAAGCTTGCCGCACGAGGCGCAATACCGAGACATTGCCACTCCTTTCGCCACATTTCAATGCAATACGACGATTATACCCAGCGTCCAAAATTCTCCATCATAAGTTGCGGTGAAATAGGGACTGTTTGGCGGTCTCAGAGCTTCAATCAGTCCCTATTTCACCGCAACTTTGGAAAGGCGCCTTTGGTCATTGGAGACGTTCTTAAACGACTAGTCATTCAAGAACGTCCCCAATGACTAGGTGGGGGTTTGGGACGCGCCTGCCCCTGGGGTATCATGGCTTGGTTGCTATAACTCGCATTTACGCGCCTTGTAGGAAGGGGCTGCGCCCATGGCTTTTGAGCCCGCTCAACATAGCTTCATTACGCTCGAGGGTGTCGATGGCGCCGGTAAATCTACGCAGGCGCGCCTGCTTGCCCGTGCGCTCGACCTTGCCGGCTACCAGGTTGTGACCCTGCGTGAGCCGGGCGGCACTGCCATCAGCGAAAAGATTCGCGCCCTGCTGCTCGACCCTGCCAACACGACGATGGGCGACACCTGCGAGTTGTTGCTCTACGAGGCCGCGCGTGCCCAGCTGGTGCACGAGGTCATCGCCCCCGCGCTCGCAGCCGGCAAGGTGGTCCTGTGCGATCGCTTCTACGATTCCACGACCTGCTACCAGGCGTTTGCCGATGGCCTCGATCGCCAGATAGTGCGCGACGCCAACAACCTGGCCGTCGCGGGTACGCACCCGGCGCTCACACTCGTCTATCACATCACGCCCGAGCAGGCGGCGCTGCGCATGGCCGACCGCGGTGCGGCAGATCGCATGGAGGCTAAGGGCATGGCCTTCCAAGAGCGTGTCTACCAGGGTTTTTGCGCAATTGCCGCCGAGGAGCCAAACCGCGTAAAGCTCATCGACGCGACCGCGTCCATCGAGGAAGTCTTTGCGAAGACGGTCGAGCAGGTTCGCGCGTACGGTCTCGACATTCCGCAAGACGCCGTCGCCGCCGCGCTTGCCAAGGAGGCCGAGTAACATGGCCCCCGCTCAGGCAAGTCTGCTGGCCAAGCTCGACACCCAAGAGCGCGTGCGCGACTTTTTGACCAATGCCGTCGCCAGCGGTCGCGCATCGCACGCCTACCTGTTTTTGGGCGCGCCCGGCGCGGGCAAGCTCGACGCCGCGTGGGCGCTCGCCCAAGCCTTCCTGTGCGAGCAGGATGGCTGCGGCTCATGCGATAGCTGCGTGCGCGTCGCCCGCCATACACACCCCGACGTGCACTATTACACGCCCGAGAGCGCCACGGGCTACCTCATCGCCCAGACCCGCGAGCTGCTCGACGACGTGCCTCTGGCGCCCATCCGTGCCAAGGCCAAGGTCTACATCATCGACCGTGCCGAGCAACTGCGTGCCAACACCGCCAACGCACTGCTCAAAACACTCGAGGAGCCGCCCGAGGGCGTTATGTTCATCCTGCTGGGCACCTCGGCAGACGTGATGTTGCCCACCATCGTGAGCCGCTGCCAGTGCGTGCCGTTTCGGCTGGTATCGCCCGCCGTCGCCGCGCAGGCCGTGAGCCGCGCCACCGGGCAGGACCCTGCGCGTTGCCGCATGGCCGTCGCCGTAGCGGGAAGCCCCACGCGTGGCATCGAGTTCCTCAAGAGCGCCGAGCGCCAGGACGCCCGCCGTCAGATGGTTCGCGCCATCGATTCGCTTATCGTCGCCGACGAGGCCGACGTGCTCAGCCGCGCCAAGTCACTCATCGTCGCCGTTAAGGCGCCGCTCGCCGAGGTCAAGTCCACGCAGGAAAAGGTGCTCGAGCAAAACGCCGACTACCTGTCGCGTGGAGCATTGAAGCAGCTTGAGGACCGCAACAAGCGCGAACTCAACGCGCGCGAGCGTTCGGGTATCATGGAAGCGCTGGCGAGCGCGCGGACGCTCATGCGCGACGTGCTGCTGACGCTTCAGGACGAGGCGGCCGACGTGGTGAACGAAGACGTGCGCGACTCGATCGGTCGGCTTGCCGCCGCGACCAATGTTGCGGGTGCCACGCGGGCGCTCGAGGCAGTCGCGACCGCCGAGCGCAACATCGCCAGAAACGTTACTCCCCAGCTGGCCATCGAGGTCATGCTGTTCGATATCAGGAAGGCACTGAAATGCCGTTAGTCGTACCCGTTAAGTTTACCTACGCCTCGCGCGACCTGTGGTTCGATCCGCAGGATCTGGATATCCTCGAGGCCGATTATGCCATTTGCTCCACCGAGCGCGGAACCGAGATCGGCCTGGTCACTGCCGATCCCTTTGAGGTGCCGCAAGACGAGATCGGTCAGCCGCTCAAGCCCGTGCTGCGCGTGGCGAGCGACATCGACCTGCAGCTTGCCGACGATCTGGCCATTCAGGGCGACGAGGCCATGGTCGACTTCCGCCGCCTGGTCAAGGAGCTCGACCTCGAGATGAAGCCGGTGGGCGTCGAGTACCTGTTTGGCGGCGAGAAGGCCGTGTTCTACTTTGCGGCCGAGGAGCGCGTCGATTTTCGCCAGCTCGTCAAGGATCTGTCCTCGACGCTGCACATTCGCGTCGACATGCGCCAGATCGGTGTGCGCGACGAGACCCGCCTGGTGGGCGGCTATGCCCAGTGCGGCCAGGAGCTCTGCTGCACGCGCTTTGGCGGACAGTTTGAGCCGGTTTCGATCCGCATGGCAAAAGAGCAGGACCTGCCGCTCAACTCATCCAAGATCAGTGGCGTCTGCGGCCGCCTGATGTGCTGCCTGCGCTATGAGTTCGAGGCGTACAAGGACTTTAAGAGCCGCGCGCCCAAAAAGAAGACGCTTATCGATACGCCGCTTGGCAAGGCGCGCATCCAGGAATATGACACGCCGCGTGAGCAGCTGGTGTTGCGCCTGGAGAACGGCAAAGTCTTTAAGGTCAACCTGGCCGACATGACCTGCTCTGAGGGCTGCAAAAAGAAGGCCGCCGAGCAGGGTTGCAACTGCCGCCCCGACTGCGTGACGCGCGACGTGCTCGAGCGCATCGAGTCGCCCGAGATGCGCCTGGCGCTCATGGAGCTCGATCGCGAGAACGGCGTCGACGTGGGCGATGGCCTGTCGAGCGCCGACCGTCTTGCCGGCACGTCGATGCCCAAGCGCCGTCGTCGCGATGCCGAATCCGATGCTCGCGCCGGTCAGGGGCAGGGCGAGGGCCGTGGCCGCGGAAAGGGCCGTGGTAAGGTTGAGGCACCCGAGGCCGAGGAGGCCGCCGGTGGCCGTCGTCGTCGCAAACGCTCGGGTTCGGGCGATGCCGGCGAGGTCGCTCCCGCAGGCAAGAACGCTTCCCGCGAGCGCGAGGCTCAGCAGCCCCAGCAGCAGAATCGCGGCGGTGGCATGAACCCCACACGCCGTCGTCGCCGTCATCTGTCGAGCGAGGAGCGCGAGGACGCCTTCCGCGCCGCAGCTGCTCGCGAGGCTGGTGCCGCTTCCAAGGGCCCCTCGGTCTCCGATGCGCCTGCCGACAAGGGCGGCAAGTCACGTGGCGAGGAGGAGCGCGCGCCGCGTCCGCGCCGTCGCCATTCCTCGGGCGCGCAACAGAAGCCCTCAGTGCCCTCCGTGGCCGATCAGATCTCGGATGGCGAGGTCAAGGTCACGCGCCGTCGTCCCGGAGATGGCGGGGGAGCGGCTGCCAAGGCTTCGCGTGGCGCCGCTCGCGACGAGCGCGAGCCGCGCGAGGATCGCGGTGGCGAGGGCTCGGCCGACCAGGGTCAAAAGCGCCGTCGTCGTCGCCGTTCCCGCAAGCCGCGCCAGGATGGTGGCGAGGGCTCGACCCCGTCTTCGTCCGCACCACAACCGCCCGCCGGCGAATAACGCCCGCGAGCGGATTTAGCCCGCCTTGCCCCGAGCGCATCGGGGTATCATAGCGCCGAATCAACAACCCTCCCTGCGACCGAACTGAACTGCGCCCCAAAACTTGGACGGCTTAAATAAGAACTACGCCGCAAGGGACT